>NZ_JAQLFP010000043.1 GCF_028207065.1 Collinsella aerofaciens | reverse complement strand
GGAGGCCTCGCGGCCTCCCCCTTTTTTGTATCTCGGGCAATTTGTCTCACATAGTAGCTGTGTTTTATAACCCTCGTTTGTCGCATCTTCTGCGAACGGGCTACAATAACTTAGTCTGTGCGATATGGAGGTGAACATGGCTGAAGCTGGTATCGGCGTTGATATCGTCGAGATTTCCCGCATGAAATCAATTCTTGAAAAGACGCCGTCGTTTGCTCGGCGTGTGTTTACCGAAGAAGAGCGTGCGTATTGCGATGCATCATCGCGTCCCGCTGCTCACTATGCGAGCCGCTTTGCTTCGCGCGAGGCGGTGCTTAAAGCTCTCGGCACGGGTTTTAGTCAAGGCGTGGGTCGCAAGGATGTTTCGGTAACGCGTGATAAACTCGGCAAACCGAAGGCGCTGCTTTCGGGCCGTGCTCTCGAGATCGCTCAAGAACTGGGCGTTGTTGAGGTCGCTCTTTCCATTACGCTTACGGGAGACTTGGCCGTTGCGAATGCCATCGCGATTACCGAAGATGCTCGGCCTAAGCCAAAAGATGAAAAGGTGAGCACCAAGAAACGCGTTGCGCAGACATTTAAAGAGGCTCGCTCTGTATTAGATGAGCTCGAGCAGCTGCAGAATTCAGCATTGACGGAGCACCTGGGCGATGCTTCGCAAGATACGCTAGGAGCATAGATGAAACCGGTTTTGAGTACCGAAGAAGTCGTTCGTCTCGAGGATATCATCGAACGCGAAGGGACTTCGAAGGCCGAGCTTATGGAGCTAGCGGGTGAGTTTGCCGCTAACGAGGTCTTGAAGCTCAATCCCGATCGGGTTCTCGTTTTGGTCGGTTTTGGTAATAATGGCGGCGACGGTTGGGTTGCCGCCGATATCCTGAGCCATAAGGGTGTGGACGTGGATATCGTTTCTCCGGTTGAACCGGATGAGATTCCTGCTGCTCTGGCACGTCATGTTGCTCGTCGTACTGCCGGCCGCGATGTGCACGTTTGCGTCGGCCCCTCGCGTGATGAACTCGAGGTTTTGATCGATAAGGCCGATGTTGTTGTCGATGCCATTTTTGGTACCGGTTTCCACGGGAATCTGCGTGCGCCGTTCTCCATTTGGATTCCTACGGTCAATGAATGCGCCGATTGTGTCGTATCCATTGATGTCCCCTCGGGCCTGAATGCAGAGACGGGCGTTGTTGATGACGACTGCATTCGTGCCGAGCGCACGGTGACGATGATTGCGCCCAAGATTGGTCTGTATAGCGCTGATGGTCCTGAGTATGCTGGCGATTTGATCTGCGGCAATCTTTACGACCGTCTTGACGAGGTCATCGATGATGTCGACCACGCCGCCGAGATTGTCGAGCCCGGTGACTTAGTTGATTACTTTGCTCCGCTACCATCGAATATCGATAAGTATTCCCGTGGCTCCGTGCTTATTGTCGCCGGATCTGCGCAATATCCTGGTGCTGCCATTATGGCGGCCAAGTCTGCAGCTCGCGCGGGTGCTGGTTACGTGGCAGTCGCGGCTCCTGACGCCTGCGCCAATCTCATTCGCATGGCACTTCCTTCGATTCCGGTCTTTGCTATTCCGTCTGATTCCCGCGGCTCCTTTGGCGCCGCTGCGCGCATGACGGTGTGCGAGATCGCAAAGAAGTACAGCTGCGTGCTGTGCGGTCCCGGTATGACGACGTCTGCCGGCGCTATGCAGGTGGTTTCGGGCTTGCTCGAGCTTGATGTACCGCTAATTTTGGACGCCGATGCACTCAACTGCCTTGCTAAGATTGCCATTGACGGTATTGATAGTAACCCCGAGATGTATCGCCGCGAGCAGCCGTTGGTTATGACGCCGCACTATCGTGAGCTTTCGCGCCTGGTTGCCGGTGACGAGGTGAACGACCTTGGTACCGCGATTGCGGCCGCGCAGAAGGTTGTCTGGGCTGCAGGCTCCGACAATCTGGTGGTCATTGCCAAGGGGCCGACGACGGCTATCTGTGGCGTTGAGCGTGTGCTGCTGCCGCTCTCGGGTCCGGCTTCTCTGGCAACTGCCGGTTCGGGTGATGTTCTCGCGGGTATTTTGGCCGGCACGCTTGCCACCATGCGCGACGAGATGGATCGTTGGGAGTTGCTGTATTCGTACGCCGTCGCACTTCACAGCTACGCCGGTTTTGCCGCGGCGACGGAGTATGGTGAGAAGAGCGTCATCGCGACCGATCTTATCGACTTGATCGGTCCTGCCATGGAGCTGGCGGCAAAGGATGCGCTCGAAGATCTGGGAATCATGGACGAAGGGTCGGATGACTAATCATGAATAAAGCCGATTTGACGCGCTGGTCCTGGGTCGAGATCGACCGCGGGGCGCTCCGTCGCAACACGAGGGCCTATAAGAACTTGTTGAATCCGCGTCAGCGCCTGTGCTGCGTGGTCAAGGCCGATGCTTATGGTCATGGAGCTGTTGAGTGTGCCAAGATCATGTATTCGGCCGGTGCCGACATGTTTGCCGTGGCGACGGTTAACGAGGGCGTTGGGCTCCGTCAGGGCGGGATTACTAAGCCCGTCCTGATTCTAAGTGAGCCGCCTATCGAGGCTATTCCTGCATTGCTCGAATTCGATATCATGCCCTCGGTCTATACGTCCGATTTTGCTCTTGCGTATGGCGAATGCGCCGTCGCGGCGGGCAAGGTGGGCAAGTACCATCTTGCCATCGAGACGGGCATGAATCGTATCGGTGTTCACTACACACAGGTGCTCGACTTTGTACGCGGCATCAGTTTCCATCGCGGCATCCAGTGCGACGGCGTATTTACGCACTTTGCCACGGCCGATGAACCTTCGGGTTGGGACTACAAGCTGCAGTGCCAGCGTTTTACCGAGGCCGTTCAGGCCATTAAGGACGCAGGTTTTGAATGCGGTATCGTGCATTGTGCCAATACGCCGTCCTCGATGCTCGATTCTTCAATGCACTTTGACATGATTCGTGCCGGCATCGGTTTGTATGGTCTGCAGCCATGTGAGCTGAGTGGTCGCGTGATGCAGCTTGATCCCGTCATGAGCGTCCACGCGCGTGTGACGCGCGTGGCGCATCCTGCGATGGGCGAGGGCGTGGGCTACGGCTTTACCTACCGCGTACCGCGCACGCGCGTTCAGATCTGCACCCTTCCGATCGGTTATGCCGATGGCCTTTCGCGTACGCTTTCCAATCGTATGGACGTGCTGTATCGCGGCGAGCGTGTGCGTCAGGTGGGCAATATCTGCATGGACCAGTTTATGGTCGCCATTCAGTCCAACCCGGCGCATGAGATTCCCGAGGCCGAGTATGGTGACGAGATGATCATTGTCGGCCGCGATGGCGACGCCGAGATCACTATGGACGAGATGGCCCGACTGCGCGGAACGATTAACTACGAGGTCGCCTGCGGCTTTGGCATGCGTCTCGACAAGGTCTACGTGTAGGAGTCGCTATGGGCGTCATGCACATTCCCGGCCATAGCCATCAGGCGCCGCGTGAGGTCGCACTCGAGGAGATCGAGGCCGTTCTGGGCGATTGTCACCTTTGCCAGCTTTACCAGTCGCGTCACAACATCGTGTTTGGCGTGGGAAACCCCAGCGCCCGCGTGATGTTTATTGGCGAGGCGCCGGGCCGTAATGAGGATTTGCAGGGCGAGCCCTTTGTGGGGGCGGCAGGCGAGGACCTCAACGGCATTTTGTCGCTGGCGGGGCTCAAACGCGAAGACGTCTACATTGCCAACGTGCTTAAGTGCCGCCCGCCGGGAAACCGCAATCCGCGCCCCGAGGAAGTGCTGGCTTGCTCACCGTTTTTGCGCGAGCAGATTCGAAGCATCTGGCCCGATATCATCGTGACGCTCGGCAACCCCGCAACGCACTTTGTGCTCAAGACCGAGATCGGCATTACCAAGCTGCGCGGCAGGTTCCATCAGATGGGGCACTTTGTGGTGATGCCCACGTTCCATCCGGCAGCAGCGCTACGCAATCCAGCGTGGCAGGAGCTGCTGGAGGAAGACTTTAAGATGCTGGGCGACTATCTGGAGCGACATCCCGCGCCAGAGGACGCCTCGGAATAATAAGGAGCATGTATGTCCCTGGAGCGCCTGGGGGTAGGTACTTACAAAACGACTTGCGCTGCCGATACGGAGTACTTTGGCGAGCTAATTGCACCGTGCCTTGAGGACGGCGATGTGCTCATCCTGACCGGTGGCCTGGGAGTGGGCAAAACTCACTTTACCAAGGGCGTCTCGCGCGGGCTGGGCGATGGGCATATGGTTACGAGCCCTACGTTTGCGCTCATGGCCGTCCACGATCAAGGTCGTATTCCGCTGTTTCACTTTGATCTATACCGCCTGGAGCATGCCTACGAGCTCGAGGATACGGGCATTTTCGATGTACTGGGCTATGAGGGTGCTTGCCTGCTGGAATGGGGCGAACAATTCCAAGACGAGCTGACGGATGAGTATCTTTCGGTGACGCTCAAGCGTGATGAGGGCGACAGTGATGTGCGAACGATAACGCTCGAGGCGCACGGTGACCGCGCAATGGAGCTTTCCCATTTGATTGATAAGGCTGTACAAGATGAGCTTGCATAACGACAACGCGCTGGTGGTGGCGCTCGATACCTCGACCGACATGCTTGCCTGCGCGGCAAGCTGGATTGATGGGCAGACGGGCGAGACGAAGCTCGTGAGTGGCGACCACATGTGTCGCCGTCACGCCAACGTTGAGCTCGTGAATACCGTTGATGGCATGCTGGCTCAAGCCGGTCTGGATCGCAGCGATGTTGGTTGCTACGTGGTCGGCCGCGGCCCGGGGTCGTTTACGGGTGTGCGCATCGGCATCTCCACTGCCAAGGGCCTCGCGCGCGGTGCCAATGCTCCGCTGCTGGGCGTGTCGACGCTCGACGCTTGCGCTTGGACGGCGTGGAAGGCTGGCGTGCGCGGCAAGCTTGGTATCTTGGCCGATGCTATGCGCGGTGAGGTATATCCGGCGCTGTATATGCTGGTCGATGAGGGCCCCGAGCGTCAATTTGAGCGCGAACACGTGGTCAAGGCCGCCGTGGCGCTCGATGAGTGGCGCCGAGCAGCGGACTGGGACCAGGTTCAGCTGACCGGTGACGGTCTCGTGCGCTATGGCAAGCTGCTGGGTGAGGACGAGACCGCCCGCTGCGTGGAGCGCGACCTGTGGTGGCCTTCGGGCGAGGGCTTGCTGCTCGCGCACGCTGCGGGTGACGGCGATCCGGCTCGCGTCCTGCCGATTTACACGCGCCTTTCGGATGCCGAGGAAAACGAGCGCAAGCGTCTTGGTCTTGCTGAGAGTGCACAGAGCGAAATTACGGGCGTTGCCGATGAGCTCGCCGGTCGTCATCTGCAGTTCCGTCCTATGGGCGCGGCGGATGCCGAGGGCGCGAGCGCGCTAGAGGCTGCCTGCTTTGAAGGTGCCGGACACGAGGCGTGGACGCCGGGCATGTTCCTGTCCGAACTGGGCGAGGACGTCGCTGCGCCGCGTAGTTGGTGGGTGGCACACGACGACGGCAAGCTGCTGGGCCTTGCCGGCGGTATGGTCGTGGACGGTGATGTGCAGATTCTGGATGTCGCCGTCGACCCGGCACATCGCCGTGAGGGCATTGCCCGCAAGCTGCTGTCGCATGTGAGCTATGATGCCCAGATGCTCGGCTGCACCACGGCTTCGCTCGAGGTCGAGGACGACAACAAGGGAGCGATCGCGCTTTATAACGCTCTGGGCTTTACCGAGGCAGGATGGCGCCGCGGCTATTATGGTGCCGGCAAGGATGCCATCGTCATGACGGCTCCGCTGCCCCTGGTGCTTCCGGTCGACAATGCCTCGCCCGAGCCGACGGCGGCAGAGCAGCGCGTATGGCCGCTGCCTGCGCCTAGGCGCTCCGAGGGGGAGCGTGCCGAAATTGAGCGCCGCCGCCTAGTGCTTGCCATCGAGAGTTCCTGCGACGAGACGGCGGTGGCGATTATCGATGCGGATGGCAATATGCTGGCCAACCAGGTGTCGACGCAGATCGATTTCCATGCCCGTTTTGGCGGCGTGGTGCCCGAGATCGCCTCGCGCAAACACGTTGAGGTGATTGTGAGTGTCGTGGATGCGGCGCTCGAGGATGCCGCAGCATCGCTTGGTCTTGAGGGTGGAGCCATCGCGCCGAGCGAACTCGCCGCTGTTGGCGTGACGCAGGGTCCGGGCCTGGTGGGTGCTCTGGTAGTGGGCGTCGCCTTCGCCAAGGGCTTTGCGTATGCTGCCGGCAAACCGCTGGTGTGCGTCAATCATCTGGAGGGCCACCTGTTTGCCAACCTGTTGGCGCAGCCCGACCTCAAGCCCCCGTTTATCTTTACGCTCGTTTCGGGCGGGCACACCATGCTCGTGCACGTAAAGGCATGGGGCGACTATGAAGTGCTTGGCGAGACGCTCGACGACGCCGTGGGCGAAGCCTTCGACAAGGTGGCAAAGGCACTGGGCCTTGGCTATCCCGGAGGCCCTATCATCTCCAAGCTTGCCGAGACGGGCAACCCCAAGGCGATCGATTTCCCCCGTGCGCTTAACAGCAGGGGGGACTATCGCTTCTCGCTTTCGGGCCTCAAGACGGCGGTGACGCTCTACATCGAGCAGGAGACCAAGGCCGGGCGCACGATTCACCTGCCCGATCTGGCGGCTTCGTTTGAGGCAGCCGTCTTTGACGTTCAGTACAAGAAGGCCAAAAACGCCCTGCATGCCACCGGATGCAAGGAATACTGCATCGGCGGCGGCGTCTCGGCTAATCCGCATCTGCGCGAGATGATGATCAAGAAGCTTGGGCGTCAGGGGATCCGCGTAACGGTGCCACCGCTTTCGGCGTGCACCGACAACGCCGCCATGATCGCAGAGGTTGCCCGCCGTAAATTCGACCGAGGAGAAATCTCGCCGTTCGACGTCGACGCCGATCCAAACATGACGTTGTAGCTGGTACGGCGCGGTCCCCGGACGGAGGGGCCGGATATAAGGTTTCCTGCTCTACAGTCCTGCGCAAGACGAAGGCCACATTAAGTGGCCTTCTTTGCGTGCGGAACTCGCGATAAACCTTATATCCGGCCCCTCCGTCCGGGGACCTTTCTGTATCGATATAGCTTCTGAGCTGGTTTGGCGTCGACAACGTCCGGCAAGGTTAGCCAGCTGCGTCGAATTTCCGGCGTGCTTTAGCTGAAAGAAAAAGATGGTGTGCGGAGCTTTGCTCCGCATTTGGGATGGGAGCCCCTGAGAGCCGCGGGAGCCGGGCGGCGCATATGAACTTTATCGCGAGTTCCGCACGCAAAGGAAAGCACTTAATGTGCTTTCCGTCTTGCGCAGGACTGTAGAGCAGGAAAGTTCATATGCGCCGCCCGGCTCCCGCGGCTCCCGAGGGGTATCTCCCATGCAAAAACTTTTGTTGGGTAAAGTCCGAGGTCAGTGGCGTTTTATAACGAGAAATTCAAAAAAGTTGAAAATCCATTACAAATTTGCGTTGACTTTAGGTAACTAAAGTTTCATACTCCTTTTCAACCACTGGGGGATGTGAACACGCACGGATCGTTCACATCATGATTGAAGAGGATTTCTTAGACATGTTCACGCATCAGCTAAACATTATCAGCGTAGTAATTATCTGATGCGGGTTAGCACATACAGCTAGCCCGTACGATAACGGGCGGCTGATGAAGATGAGGGCCGTCGAGCGCAACCGACGGCCCTCATTTTTTATGTCTAGGAAGCTCTTTTTAGAGGAGGAAATGTAATGAACGGAGTTTTGCTCATGGTTGTGGCCGCGGCGGTGCTCGCCTGCGGCTATCTGGGCTACGGCCGCTGGCTGGCCAACAAGTGGGGCGTTGACAAAGAGGCCCTCACGCCGGCCAAGCGCATGAAGGACGGCAAGAGCTTCTCGCCCGTCTCCGCCTTTACCGCGTTCTCGCATCAGTTCAGCTCGATCTGCGGTGCTGGCCCTGTCACGGGTACGATCGTCGCCATGGCCTTTGGCTGGCTGCCCGTCGTGCTCTGGGTCCTCGTCGGCGGCATCTTCTTTGGCGCCGTCCACGACTTTGGTGCTCTGTACGCTTCGATGAAGAACAACGGCAAGTCGCTCGCTCAGCTCATCGAGAAGTACATCGGCAAGACCGGCCGTCGCCTGTTCCTGCTGTTCTGCTGGCTGTTCTGCATCATCGTCATCGCCGCCTTCACCGACATGGTCTGCAAGACGTTCATGTTCACCCCGGCCGTTGACGCTTCTGGCGCCGCTACCGGTGCCATCGACTTCACCAAGTCCTATGCCGCTGGCTGCGCTGGCACCATCTCCATCCTGTTCACCTTCGTCGCTATCGCCTTTGGTTGGGCCCAGAAGAAGTTCAACCTCACCGGTGCCGCCGAGTTCGTCACCGGCGTGGTCCTCATGGTTCTCATGTTCGCCGTCGGTATGCAGTTCCCGGTCTACCTGGATAAGTTCCAGTGGTTCGCCGTCGTCATGGTCTACCTGGTCTTCGCTGGCGCTATGCCCATCCAGATGCTCAAGACCCCGCGTGACTACCTCACTTCCATCATGATGATCGTCATGATCGCCTGCGCTGTCCTCGGCATCGTCGTCCTGGGCGTTAACGGCCAGGCCACTATCACCGCTCCGGTCTTCACCGGCTTCTCCACTGCCTCCGGCATGATGTTCCCGGTCCTGTTTGTCTCCGTCGCTTGTGGTGCTCTCTCCGGTTTCCACAGCCTCGTTTCTTCCGGCACCTCTTCTAAGCAGGTCGAGAAGGAGCAGGACGCCGTCAAGGTCGGTTATGGCGCCATGATCGTCGAGTCCTTCGTCGGCATCCTTGCCATCATCGTCGCCGGCATCATGTTCTCCGATATGAACACCGCCGGTACTGGCGCCCTCAACGCCGGTGTCGCTTCCACCCCGTTCCAGATCTTCGCCGCTGGCATCTCCCGCGGTATGCAGGCCTTCGGTGTTGACGGTACGCTCGCTACCGTCTTTATGACCATGAACGTTTCCGCTCTGGCCCTGACCTCGCTCGACGCCGTCGCCCGCATCGCCCGCACCTCGTTCTCCGAGTTCTTTGCCCAGACCAACGACGCCCTGGCCATCGAGTCCAAGGCCGGCTACATGAAGGTTCTCGGCAACCCCTGGTTCGCCACGGTCGTCACCCTGCTTCCCGGTCTCGCCCTTGCCTTTGGTGGCTATGCCAACATCTGGCCGCTCTTTGGTGCTTCCAACCAGCTGCTCGGCGGTATGACCATGATCACCCTCGCCGTGTTCTGCAAGTGCACCGGCCGCAAGGGCTGGATGCTCTACGTGCCCGTCGCCTTCCTGCTCTGCTGCACCTTCACCTCGCTGGTCCAGAGCGCCATGGGCTGCATGACCGCCGTCCAGGCCTACGGCTTCTTCGGCACCATCCCGGCTACCGCCACCACGGCCGCCGTCTCCGTCGCCGCCACCAAGGGCCTGCAGCTCGTTTTCGCCGTCCTGCTGATGGTCCTGGGCCTCATCGTTGCCGTCAACTGTCTCAAGGAGTTCTTCGGCAAGGAGGCCGGCTCCATGCCCGACGAGGAGCCCGAGTGGTCCGAGATGGGCAAGGCTGAGTACGGTCGCGCCGCTGCCGCTGAGGCTCCTGCCGACGCCGAGGCCGCTAAGGCCTAGTCGGTCGGACGGGTTGAATCTCCCATCTATTTGACTCGGAAAGACCGGGTCCGCAATCAAGCGGACCCGGTCTTTTTTCTTGTGAGAACAGGTGGTGCAAGGGCGTTCTCGCAGATGTTTTGCGTGGATAGGCTCGTGCGTTGTACCATATGGACGTATATGTGTGCATATGAAAGGGGCCCCGTGGCCAAGACGGTATATTCCGATAATCAAAACAATGTCGATGCCCTGGCTGAGCGTCTGAGCAGCCAGACATCGCTTTCTGCCGAGCGCGCCAAGCTGGTTGCCTACGACCTGCTCTGCCGCAAGGCGCTCAAGATCAAGTCGAGCGCGCTGGCGCAGATTTTCCGCTCCGTCGATAAGGAATGCGACACCAAGGCGATGCGCGATGAGCTTATCGCGGCAAATATCGTGACCAAGATCGAGGGCAGCGGCATTAACGGGCGCCCGGCGTTCTATACCATCAATGTCGAGATCCGCGATGCCCAGGAGCAGCCTGCCGAGTCCGTCGAAGATTTTGTCGTCGAGGATTCCGCTGACGTGCCTGCTGTGGAAGAAGCTGCTCCGCGTGAGCATGTCGATACCGATGAGTTGCTCGATGAGAACGTCGTGCGTGCCTTTACGGCCAAGGCAGGACGCGGCGGTTTTGGCGGGGGTGGCAAGCGCGATGCGCAGCGCCGCGCCCAGCAGGAGCGCTTCCGTCGTGCCGTTGCTCAAAAGGGTGAGACGGATGCCGAGGCTGTTGAGAACGAGGTTGCTGCCGAGTCGCAGAGGCCCGCGAAGGAGCAAAAGCCCGTGGAGGCCCAGGAGCTCCAGCGTCGCCGTGGTGCCCACTTTAAGGCTGCGCAGCAGGATGTCGCGCATGAGGTTGAAGAGCTTTCCGAGGCCGCAGACGATGTTGAGGAGTCTGCCAAGAAGGCCCCGGGCTCATGTCGTCCCGGACGTGGTTTTGCGAGGCGCGCGTATCCCGTAAGGCGTCAGGAGAAGGGCGAGTCGGTTTCGACCACCCAGGACGAGAAGGCCGTTGAGCCGGTGGCTCGCGAGCAGAAGCCTGTTGAGCCGCAGCTTGAGGTTGCTGCCGAGGCCAAGGGCCAGCAGCCTACTGACGAGCGGACGGAGCAGAGCGCGTCGAGCAGGCCTCGCCGTCGTCGTCACCGTGGCGGCCGCAGTTCCCATGCCGAGACTGCGTCCGAGAAGACCACGCCGCAGGACGAGGGTGCGAAGGCCGAGGTTTCTTCGGGGCAGCCTAAGCGTCAGCCGGCGAAGGAGAGCAAGTCCGATCGCCCGCAGAAGCAGGCGTCTATGCCGAAGCGCGAGCGCAATTCCCAAGGCGATTCTAAACGCAAGTCTCAGAAGAAGCCGGAGTCTTCCGCAGCAGGTACTGCTGTCCAGCAGCCCAAGTCGGCCGTTCGCGGTGAGGTATCGGCGTTCGCCCTTGCCCGCGTTTTAGGCAGGCAGCTGCTCAAGGTTGTCCCTACGCCTACGGCGCTCTCTAAGATCAAGGAGCAGCAGACACAGATCGTAAAGGTCGAGGGCAAGGACGGCAAAAAGGCTCCGCAGCGCACTCAGCACAACGAGATGTCCAACCGCAAGATTGCCGAGGAAATCGCAATCATCCAGGCTTGGATCGAGCAAAACCGAGGTGCCGATACGCCGGTTGCCTCGCGCCGCCAGCGTGCCTACCAGATTTTTAACGATGAGAAGGCCTTTGACGGCAAGCACGGTGAGCGCCTGATAAGGCGCATGACCGAAAAGGGCATCAGCATGCAGGCGATCAAGGTCGCCCCCAACCGCCCCGTGCACTTTACGGGTTTCTTTACGCTGGGCGCCGACAAGCCGTTCATTATGGTTGAGAACCTGGATACCTACGACGAGATCGTCAAGCTGCTGCGTGGCCGCAAGCACGCCAAGCTCTTTGGCATCAAGGTGGGCGGCGTGATTTTTGGCGGCGGATGCAAGGCGAGCGTCTCGCATGCCCTGGACGATTATCTGGCCGAGATCGGCTATCGCTTTAACTACCTCTACTACGTGGGCGATATCGACCGCGAGGGCGCGCGCATCGTCGAGCAGGCTCGCAATGCCAATGTGGTTGAGATTCGCCTGCATGCCGGCATGTACCGCGCCATGCTCGCCGAGCACAAGCGTCGCGTGAAGGCCGGCGGAGAGTGCGAGCCCGCGGCTGCCAACCAGGGCGTGCCGCAGAACTTGGCGGCGACGATCAAGGATCTGCCCATGGTCACGCGTGTGCAGTTCCGCAATGTGCTGCGCGAGGGCGGGCGCATTCCGCAGGAGATTCTGATGACCGCCGACTATCGGGATGGCGACTCGGGAAGCTTCGACCGCATGCTGAATAACTAAATTCCGCCGGCCCCGGGAGAGCGGGGACACCGGCTTAGGTTTCCTGCTCTACAGTCCTGCTCACGACGGAGGCCACATTAAGTGGCCTCCTGTTCGTGCGGAACTCGCGATAAAC
>NZ_JAQLFP010000042.1 GCF_028207065.1 Collinsella aerofaciens | reverse complement strand
TGACAGCGGATTGGGTCATATGAGCGAAAACCCGCCAGAGCGAGCAAGGTGCCTTGAAACGAGGCGGCATTGACCTTTTGGTCATGCCGCCGAAGTTGAAAGGCAGATTGCCGCTCTGGCGGGTTTGCAGCGTCAACCGGTTACGCGGTTTGGTAAAACCGCGTAACTAGAGTGCGTCCGCACACCTCTTGCAAATATGTGCGTGGCCGTTGTACTCGCCGACGGTGGTGCGGTAGTTCCAGCAACGATCGCAGCACTCGCCCTCGGCTGCCTCGATGGCAACGGAGAGCTCCTCGCCCTGGGTCAGCTCAACATCGGAGACGATGTAGAACTCGGCCAGGTCAACGGCCTTATCGCCGGTCAGCAGCGCATACATCTCGGCGGGAACGACCGCCTTGACACGGACCTGCTGGCTCTTGGTGAAGGTGCCGACGGAGCGGGCATCCTCAAGGGCCTTGGTCACGGCGCTACGAAGCTCGAGTGAAGCCTCGAGCACACCCTCAAACTCATTGGCCTCGTCAACCGTGATGGGCGACTTGTACCAATCGAGCAGCGCGGCGTACTTCTGGTGGTCGACGCAGCCGGCGGGCGCATAGGCCATGGCCTCGTCGACGGTGTAGGACAGAATCGGCTGCAGATCGCGCATGAGCATCGAGAAGAGCTCGGCCAGCACGGTCTGGGCACTGCGGCGCTCGAGCGAACCGGGCTTGTCGCAGTACAGACGATCCTTCAGGGCGTCGAGGTACACGTTTGAAAGCTCGGTAACCACGAAGTCGTAAAGCGCACGGTAGGCGCGCGGGAACTCGTAGCAAGAGTAAGCGTCGTCGACCTCGGCCTGGACCTGGGTCAGACGGGCAACCATGAGCTTGTCAAGCGGCAGCAGGTCGGCAAAGGCGACGCCGTCGGTCTCGGGCTCAAACTGACCCTCGAGCTCGGAGAGCAGGAAGCGCAGCGTGTTGCGGAAACGACGGTAGGCATCGGACGTACGGGCAAGAATCTCGTGGTCGATGGACACGTCGGAGCTGGTGTCAACGGAAGCAACCCACAGGCGGATAATATCGGCGCCCATCTCGTCGCAGACCTTGTTGGGGTCGATGACGTTGCCGAGCGACTTGGACATCTTGCGGCCCTGGCCGTCGAGCGTGAAGCCCTGCGAGACGACAGCCTTGTACGGAGCGTGGCCGTTGGCACCCACCGAGGTGAGCAGCGAGCTCTGGAACCAACCGCGGTGCTGGTCGGAGCCCTCGAGATACACGTCCGCCGGATACTCCAGCTCGGGGCGATACTCGCAGACGGCCTTCCAGGAGACACCGGAATCCCACCACACGTCGAGGATGTCCTTATCGGCCTTGAGGTGATGGCCGCCGCACTTGGGGCAGACGCAGGCCTCGCCCAGGTAGCTCTCGGGAGCGTCGGTGAACCAGGCGTCGGAGCCCTTCTCGTGGAAGAGCTTGATGACGGCGTCGAGCGTGGCGTCGTTCATAACCTTCTCGCCGCAGTCGGCGCAGGTGTAGCTGGGGATAGGCACACCCCAGTTGCGCTGACGGCTGATGCACCAGTCAGGACGCTGCTCGACCATGGCGCCAATGCGGTTGGCGGCGTGAGCCGGATACCACTTGACGTTCTCACGGACCTCCTTGCCGGCCTGCTCGCGCAAACCGGTCTTGTCCATCGAGACAAACCACTGGTCGGTAGCACGGAAAAGCACAGGGTGCTTACAGCGCCAGCAGTGCGGATAGCTGTGCGTGATCTTCTTCTCGAGGACCAGGGTGCCGCGCTCGCGCAGGAACTCGATGATGTGCGGGTTGGCCTCATCGGTATCCATACCGCTGAAGGGGCCACCGGTGCCAAACTCCTCACCGGTGTAGAACTTGCCGTCGTCATCGACCGGCATGCAGACGTCGGTGATGCCCTCCTTGAGGCAGGCAAAATAGTCGTCGACGCCGTGGCCGGGCGAGTTGTGGACGATACCGGTACCGTCATCGACACCGACGTAATCGGCCAGCAGCGCCACGCCCTCGACACCGTCAAAAATCGGCTGCTTGTAGTGGATGTGGTGGAAGGTCTCGGCGGGAACCACATAGGGCTTGCCGTCGACCATAACCGGGGTGTACTCCCAGCCAAACTCCTCACAGCACTTAGGAGCCAGGTCCTCGAGCATAACCTCGGCACGGCCGTCGTGCTCAACGGCGACGTAGGCGGCGCCGGGCTTGAGGGAAACGGCCTGGTCAGAGGGGATGGTCCACGGCGTGGTCGTCCAGATGATAAAGTCGACCGGGCCATCGAAGTTCTCAAGGCCGGCGGGCTTGGAGGTCATCTCGAAGCGCACGAAGATGGAAGGGCTCGTCTCGTCGGAGTACTCGATCTCGGCCTCGGCGAGGGCGGTGTGGCAGTGCTTGCACCAGTGGACGGGCTTGTGACCGCGATAGATCATGCCCTTGTCGAACATGGCCTTGAAGACCTCGATGTCGGCGGCGTCATGCTGGTGATAGAGCGTCAGATACGGGTTGTCCCAGTCGCCGAGCACGCCCAGGCGACGGAAACCGGCCTTCTGCAGCTCGATGTTCTCGACAGCGAACTTGTTGCAGAGCTCGCGGATCTTAGCCGTGGAGGTCTGGTTGAACTTCTCGGTGCCGAGCTTCTCCTCGACCTTGTGCTCGATCGGCTGGCCATGGCAGTCCCAACCGGGGACGTAGGGAACCTCATAGCCCTGCATCATCCAGTAGCGGTTGATCATGTCCTTGGAGATCTTATTCATGGCGTGGCCGATGTGGATCGGGCCGTTGGCGTACGGAGGGCCGTCGTGCAGCACGAACTTCTTGTGACCCTCGTTCTTCTTCAGAACCTGCTCGTAGACCTTGTTGTCCTGCCAGTCCTTGAGTCGCTTAGGCTCGGACTTGGAAAGACCGGCACGCATGGGAAAACCGGTCTTGGGCAGATTCATCGTCTGCTTGTA
Organism: Collinsella aerofaciens; assembly: GCF_028207065.1. Classification (GTDB taxonomy): domain Bacteria; phylum Actinomycetota; class Coriobacteriia; order Coriobacteriales; family Coriobacteriaceae; genus Collinsella; species Collinsella aerofaciens_AR. The sequence continues at coordinate 9,658 of NZ_JAQLFP010000042.1, read as the reverse complement.
CTCGTTTGCCACGGTACCCCTTTCATGTCGTGGGCGCGCACGCCCTCTGGGCACCAAAAAAGCGCCCGTCCCTACAAGCTGGGACGAAGCGCCACAAAACGGGCAAACTGCCCGTAAAAGCTCTTCGCTTAACCACCCAGCTTAGATGCCCTCGCCCGCGTATTCGCGCGCTCGCATCCGTTACTCGGCTGGCCTGTATCGACGACCATCTCGGCGATGTCTACTAAGACGTGCCTGCGCGGCACGTCCGTTGGGACCGCAGCTCCGGGGTGATTTTCATCGGTCGCATGCGCGGGCTCTCAGCACTCCCCGCTCTCTGTAGCATGCGGATGGCCGACTACTCGTCCCCATCAACGCTTATGCGGAGTATGCTAGCACGTTCCGCGCCGGCGAAAAACCCTCAACACTGGTTTCATACTTTAGAAATTTCTCGCTGCCGCAAGCACTCACTTGGAGCAAAATACCTGAAAGCACTTTATCTAGCGAAAGAAGGCTCCTATGCGCACGATTGGAATGAGCGACTATACCGTCGGCGAGGACTGCTTTGCCGAGCTGCCCGGCGCGCTGGCCGAGTACGGGGCGACCAAGGTCGCAATCATCGGTGGCAAACGAGCACTGGCCGCGGCACTTCCCGGTATCGAAGCGGCACTGGAGGGCACCGACGTCGAGATTTTGGAGACGCGCGTCTACGGCTCCAACAGCACGCGTGCCAATATCGCCAAGGTTGTGAACTCCCCCGCCTGCCAAGAGGCCGAAGTGCTCATCGCATGCGGCGGCGGCAAGGCGCTCGACACCGTAAAGACAGCGGCCATCGAGCTCAAGAAGATCGTCTTTACGGTACCGACGATCTGTTCCAACTGCTCCGCCGCGACCGCCATTGCCGTTGTGTACAACGACGACGGCTCGCTCGAGGGCTATTCGTACCCCAATCGCCCCGCGCACATCTTCATCAACCCCAAGATCATCGCCGAGGCACCGGCGGAGTACTTCTGGGCCGGCGTGGGTGATGCCCTGTCTAAGCAGCCCGAGGTCGAGTACGCCACGAGCGCCGGCAACCTGGAGCACACCGCCGGTCTTGGCCTGGCGCTCGCACACACCTGCTCCGAGCCGCTGTTTACCTTTGGCGTCCAGGGTCTTGAGGACGTGCGCCAGGACCAGTCGACCGAAGCCGTCAAGCAGATCGCGCTCGACATCGTGGTCAACACGGGCTACGTCTCCAACCTGACCAACCAGAACGATTACTACTACAACTCGAGCGTGGCGCACGCGTTCTACAACGCTACCTGCAGCATTCCGCGTGAGGGCTCCTACCTGCACGGCGAGGTCGTGAGCCTGGGCGTGCTCGTGTTGTTCGCCTACACGGGCGACACCGAGAACCTTGAGCGCTATGCTGCCTTTAACAAGCAGATGGGCCTGCCCGTGACGCTTGAGCAGGTCGGGCTTTCCGAGACCGATATCCCTGCCCTGTGCGAGCACGCACACGCCACCAACGAGTGGAAGCAAGGCAACCCGGAGCCCTTCACCGACGAAAAATTCGCCGCCGCCATCAAGGCCGCCAACGCCTACGGCCACACGCTCTAGACCCAGGCCAAAACCACCACAAGGGAGCAGCACCTTTGTGGTGGTTTTTTATTGCTCCAGCATGCTGGGGTCGAACTCGCTAGCCGGGATCACGCGATAACCGTGGCGGAGCAGTAAATCAACGAAGACGCCGTTGCCCGCCGTAAGGGTGCCGCTGAATGTTCCGTCGTAGATGCGACCCGCGCCGCACGAGGGACTACGGTCCTGCAGGATGCACGCGGCGATCTCTTCCGGCCCGCCCGCCTGCTCGCACATATCGAGCGCTCGTTGGGCACCCAGGCGAAATTCGCGATCGACCGATATGCCCTCGCAGGTACGAACCTCTCCGTTCACAATCTCGGACGGCTTGCGCGGCGTGGGCAGGCCCCCAAAGACCTCAGGGCACACCAAGAGGACCTCGGTCCCTGTACGCTCGCAGGCCTCGACCAACTCGCGATGGTAGTTGTCGAGCCCGTTATACTTGCAGCTCTCGCCCATCAAGCAGGCGCTCACCACGATCTTCATTTCCATCCCTCTCAAGCAAAACGCCCCATTTGAGAAAGCTGCTCAAATGGGGCGTCGGCGTTTACTGGCTCGGCCGCGGCTTTACTGCTGCTTGGGCATCAGCGGATTCTCGCGCGTGAGGAGGTTCATGAACTCCTCGCCCGTGATGGTCTCCTTCTTATACAGATAACGAGCCAGCTCGTGGAGCTTAAACTTGTTCTCCTTCAGAATCTGCAAAGCGCGGTCGTGCGCATCCTCGATCAGCTTGGCGACAATCGCGTCCACGCGCTCGGCCGTACCGGGGGCGCAGGTGAGCGACGTGTCCTGATTGAGATACGCGTTCTGCACGGTACCGAGCGCCATCATGCCAAACTCGTCGGACATACCAAAGCGCGTCACCATATTACGGGCGAGCTTGGTGGCCTGCTCGATGTCGTTGGCGGCGCCGGTCGTCATCTCGCCAAAGATGAGCTCCTCGGCTGCGCGGCCACCGCAATAGACAGCGAGCTTGTCCAAGACCTCCTGGCGCGTCGTCAGGAAGCGCTCGTCCTCCTCGACCTGCATGGTATAACCAAGAGCACCGCTCGTGCGCGGCACGATGGTGATCTTCGTGACCGGCGCAGAGCCCTTCTGGCGAGCGGCAACGATGGCATGGCCGATCTCGTGATAAGAAACGACCTGCTTCTCGTGGTCGGACAGCACCGTGGACTTACGCTGTTGGCCGGCAATGACGACCTCCACCGACTCCTCGAAGTCGTCCTGGGTTGCACGCTTGCGACCCTCGCGAACGGCGCGCAGGGCACCCTCGTTGATGATATTGGCCAGGTCGGCGCCCGAGGCACCGGGCGTGGCGCGGGCAATCGCGGTCAGGTCGATCGGCGGCTCGGTCTTCACGCTCTTGGCATGCAGCTCGAGGATGTTCTTGCGGCCGGTCAGATCGGGCAGCTCGACGGGGATGCGGCGGTCAAAACGACCGGGGCGCAGTAGAGCGGGATCGAGACTGTCGGGGCGGTTGGTTGCGGCAAGGACAACGATACCCTTATGGTTATCGAAGCCATCCATCTCGGTCAGCAACTGATTGAGCGTCTGCTCGCGCTCGTCGTTGCCGCTAAAGCCGCCGCCATCGCGCTTCTTACCGATGGTATCGATCTCATCGATAAAGACGATACACGGTGCCTTTTCCTTGGCCTGCTTAAACAGGTCACGAACCTTAGCAGCGCCGCGACCGACAAACATCTCAACGAACTCAGAGCCCGAAATGCTAAAGAACGGAACACCGGCCTCGCCGGCAACAGCCTTGGCAAGCAGGGTCTTACCGGTACCCGGAGGGCCAACAAGGAGAGCACCACGCGGCAGCTTGGCGCCGATCTCCTCGTAGCGCTGCGGCTTCTCCAGAAAGTCGACGACCTCCTTGAGAGACTCCTTGGCCTCTTCCTGACCGGCGACGTCCTTAAAGGTCACGCCCACGTCCTTGGAGGCGATCACGCGCGCGCCGGACTTACCCAGTCCGCCGCCGCCAAAACCGCCGCCGCCAAAGTTCATCGACGGGCCGTCATCGCCCATAGCCTTCTTCATGCGGCGGTTGAGCCACCAACCGATGAGGAAGAAAATCGCCATGGGAAGAATGAGTGTGAGCAGGTAGTAGGTCATCAAACCCGAGTTTTTATCGGGAACGACCGACTCCAGCGAAGCGCCAGACTCAAGCACGCGATCGGTAAAGCCCGCGTCATTCGGCACACCGGTCGTCTTGTAGGCGATGTTCTCGTCCTCGCCCTTCTTGGTGTAATAAATCGAGTAATCGTCCGTGTTGTACTCGACCTTGTCGACGCTCTTCTTATCGAGCGCTTTGACAAACGTCGAGTAATCGGTCTTCGTAATCTGCTGCGTGTGACCGATGTTGGGGAACAGAACGGTCGAGAGCACGAGGTAGACGACGAAGGCGATGAGCACGTAGAGAATCATATTCCGTCTACGTTTGTTGTCATCCATCTCCATCTGCTTGAACTCCATCTACTGGGGTTGATAATGCTTTCTAGAATACCCAACCCGGACGGCGATAAACCGACGCCGGGCACGAAAGGACAGAGATGGCATCACTGTAAGTCGGCAAGGTTCAAATCTATACAGGCGACGGCAAGGGCAAGACGACGGCTGCGCTGGGGCTCGCGCTGCGCGCGACGGGCTACGGGCTCGACGTTCTTAGGCTGCAGTTTGCCAAGAAACTGCACTGCGCCGAACACGATGCCGCGCCGCGCCTGGGGCTGCGCATCGTACAAGCTGACCGCGACACGCCCGAGGCTTGCGCCGCACAGATCATGGAGCTCGCATGCGAGCAGATATCACAGGTCGACGTTCTGATTTTGGACGAACTCGGCGAGGCCATGCGCCGCGGCTTCGTGACACGCGAGGATGTCGAAGCGCTGATCGCGATAAAGCCCGCCACCACGGAACTCGTGCTCACCGGCCGCGGGCTGCTGCCGTTGGCCGACCTCGCGGACTTAGTCACCGAAATACGTCCCATCAAACACTACTTCGACGAAGGCCTCCTAGCCCGCCAAGGCATCGAATACTAATTGATTCGTTTTCCGCCAACACCTACAGCTCATAAGGAAGTTGCGGTGGAATAGTACTTGTTTGACGGTCCGCAAGGGCTTTTCAGGAACTATTTCACCGCAACTTATCAGGGGTATCTGACGGATGAGCTAGGCGGTGGCGCGACCTAGCCAGTTGCCGCTGTGATGGTAGATGGTGAACATGGTTGCGGTGATGAGCCAGGTTACGGGGTAAACCAGCAGTAGATGCTCGAGCGACGGATCGAAGGGCATGATCGCAAACACCCAGATCACCCTCAAGACAACGGTGCCAAAGATGGTGAGCATCATAGGCTGCAAACTCACGCCGGCGCCGCGGATGGAACCCGAGGCGTTCTCGATAATCGAGAAAATCGCATAGAACGGCGCAATGAAATGGAGGATAGTCGTGGTGTACGCCGAAATCGAAGCATCGTCGACAAACAAACGCGACAGCGGGCCCGAGAACACCAGCAGCACGGCAGACAGGCCACCAATGAGCATAAACGACAGCACGAGCGACGTATGGTAGCCCTTGCGCATGCGCTCGTAGTTGCGCGCGCCAAAGTTCTGCGCCGAGAACGTAGTGATCGATACGCCGAGCGCCTCGGTCACCATCCAGATAATGCCATCCAGGCGCCCAGATAGACCCCAAGCAGTCGTGACATCGGCGCCAAACGAATTAACCGATACCTGGATCAGCACGTTCGAGATCGAATAGGCAGCCGATTGAAAACCGAGTGGCAGACCACACGAGATCATACTCTTGCAAATACCGCGATCGATACCGAGCTTAGACAGCGAAAGACGCCATGCACCCGGAGCGCGCATCATGCGCAACACGATCATCGTTGCATTGGAGCAAATGGTCAGCGCCACCGCGATGCCGCAGCCCAGCGCCTCCATATGCAACACAGCGACAAAAATGATATCCAGCACCACGTTAACCAGGCAGCCAGAGGCAATGATCACGGCGGGGCCGCGCGTGTCGCCCACGGCACGCAGCAGTGCGGTTCCCATATTAAGCAGCAGTGCCGCAACCATCGCGGCAAAATAACAGCGAGCATAGGCCACGCCCTCGGCCAATAGTTCATGCGGCGTGTTCATAAGCACCAGCATGGGCTCAACGAACACTATGCCAAGAATCGAGAAAGCGATACCGCCCACCAGCGCGAGCGTCATGGCTGTATGGACCGAACGACTCAGTCGCTCATCATCGTGCTGGCCAAAATACTGACCGGTAATGACCGCGCAGCCGGCGCCGACGCCAACGCAAAAGCCAATGCAGAGCTCGGTGAGCACCATCGTGGCTTGAATGCCACCCAGCGCGAGCTTGCCGCCAAACTGGCCAACGATATACGTACCGATAAGCGTGTAGGCCTGCTGAAAAAACGAACTAAAAAAGATGGGAACGCACAGCGACAGCAGCTGTTGCCAAATGACACCCTGCGTTACATCGATAGCCGTAGATTTCTTAGCCACACGCCCTCCCCGCCAACGTATGTTAAACAACAAAACGGCAATTTAAGACCAAAGCAAATACCAGCTTAGCACCGACCGGCGTCGACCGAAACACCCCGAATCAGAGCCCAGCGCAAAATATCTGCCTAGTGATACAAACCCGGCTGGTAGTGATACTCATTGCTCACGTGCGGGCACAGCTGCCAAAAGGCGACGGCGCTCGCCGCGGCCACGTTGAGCGAATCGACCCCGTGCGCCATCGGAATGCGCACCGCGTGGTCACAGCCGGCAATGGTCTTGGCGCCCAAGCCGGCACCCTCGGTGCCCATAAAAATCGCCAAGCGATCAATCTTCCGCAGTACAGGATCATCAAGCGAAACAGAGTCGTCCGTCAACGCCATAGCGGCACACGAAAAACCGGCATCGTGCAACGCGCTCAGACCATCATGCGGCCACACACGAGCCTCGCTGCCAATGCGCGTCCACGGCACCTGAAACACGGTGCCCATGCTCACGCGGGCCGAGCGACGATACAGTGGATCGCAGCACGTCGGGCTGACCAAAATACCGTCAACGTTCAATGCGGCAGCCGAGCGGAAAATCGCGCCAACATTGGTGTGATCGACAATACCCTCAAGCACGCACACGCGCACCGGACGACCCCCCGCCGCCTCGACAACGCCGCCCAAGAACTCATCAACCGGAATCTGACGCGGGCGACGGAACGCCGCCAGCGCGCCGCGCGTCACGTTAAAGCCCGTCAACTGCTCCATGAGCTCCATGGAGGCCACGAACACGGGAACCGGACCCGCTCCCTCGCGCACGACAAGCTGGTCAAACAGCGGCATCATCTGGTCGAGCCAGCGCTCGCCCAGAAGAAAGCTCACCGGCTCATATCCGGCGCGAACCGCACGCTCGATGACCTTGGCACTCTCAGCGATAAAAATGCCCTTCTGCGGCTCCAGCACGCAGCGAAGCTCACGCTCGGTCAGTCGCACGTAGGCATCGAGCCGCTCGTCCTCGAGCGAATCAATTCGCAGAACCTCAACGGCATCAGTCATAGCAGCCAGCCCGCACCCTTCTTTACAGCACATCTATACCAAACGAGGCGACGCTAAGCGCCGCCCCATGCATTCAATCAACCCGATGATACCGTTCACGCCAGACGATTTACGCCTCGATGCGACGATACGTCACGAACTCATAATCGACGCCCTCGTCACCCTCACCGGCGGCAATCGTCGCGACCCCGCTACGCTGCGCAATCTCCCACGCAGGATCGGCTTCCAAATCGGGAAAGTACGTATCCACGACATGGACGCAGTGGTTATGCGTGACCTCGGCCTCGACGCAATACGGCAAAAAATGCCGATAGACATCGCCGCCACCGATCACCCAGGCAACGGGCTCATCGGCAACCGCGGCGAGCGCCTCGTCGATACTATGCACCACGTCGACGCCCTCGGGGGCAAAGCTCTCGTCGCGGGTGAGCACGATATTGCGGCGGTTCTTGAGCGGACGCCCGCCGGGAAAACTCAGCAGGTTCTTGCGTCCCATGATAACCGGGCAGCCCTTGGTGCAGGCCACAAAATGGCGCATATCGGCGCGATTGGACACCACCATGTCGCCCTCGCACCCAATGCCCCAATCGTCACACACGGCGACGATGGCAGAAAGCTTACACGTCATGCGCGTCACCTACACCGCAATGGGAATGTTCTTGACCTGCGGGCCGTGCTCATAGCCCTCGACGATCAGGTCATCGGTCGTAAACGCATAGAAGTCATGCACATCGGGGTTGAGCGTTACCTTGGGTGCCGCAAACTGCGGACGCTCGATAAGCTCGCGGACGATATCGACATGACGATCATAGATATGGGCGTCGGCGATCACGTGCAGCAGCTCACCGGGAATCATATCGACCGACTGCGCGACCATCATCAGCAAAATGGCGTACTGGCACACGTTCCAGTTGTTCGCGGCCAAAATGTCCTGGCTGCGCTGGTTGAGAATCATGTTGAGCGTCGGCTTGTCGTCCTGAGGACGCTGCGTCACGTTATAGGTCACGCTATAGGCGCACGGATAAAGGTGCATCTCGGACAGATCGCTAAACACGTACGTATTGGTCATAATGCGGCGACTATACGGCGTGTGCTTAAGGTCGTACAGCACACGGTCCATCTGGTCGAAGTCGCCCTCGGCGTAATGGCTCTTCTGACCAATCTGATAGCCGTAGGCTTTACCGATGGAACCGGTCTCATCGGCCCACTCATCCCAGATATGGCTGTTGAGATCATGCACGTTATTGGACTTCTTTTGATAGATCCACAGAATCTCGTCCATGGCAGACTTAAGCGCCGTACGACGCAGGGTGAGCGCGGGGAACTCCTCGCGCAGATCATAGCGCGCCGTGACACCAAAGTTTTTAATGGTATAGGCAGGGGTGCCGTCCTCCCACACCGGACGGACCTTTTGGCCCTCGGTGGTGGTGCCATGATCCAAGATATCGCGGCACATGGTTACAAACTGCTGATCAGCTTTGCTCATTGACCCTCCTGTCAGTCGCCTATAAGCGAGATTTATTGTAGCCCAGGCGCACGCGGCCCCACAGCCCAAACATAAGCCCTCATTTTCTGACATATGCCAGAAATTCCTTGCGCAAATCCGCACGTTCGCTATTCTATTGTTGACATATGTCAGATTTGGAGAGCGTATGGCTGGAAGACGCGAAAAACTGCGCCGCGTCGGGATCATCCCCGAATACCGCGGCTTTACCCCCGATGGCCTGGCCAGCGGTGATGCCATCGACATGACCGTCGACGAGCTTGAGGTGCTGCGCCTGTGCGACCTGGAAGGTCTCAACCAAGAGGCGGTCGCCCAGCAGATGGGCATCGCCCGCGCAACGGTGGCGGCCATTTGCAGCCGCGCGCATCGCAAGGTGGCCGAAGCGCTGGTCAACGGACGAGCGCTCGTCATCGCGGGCGGCAATATCGCGTACTCCCCCATCGCCACGACGACGGCCGCATGGCCAGCAAAGGAGGTCGGCACCATGAGGGTGGCAACGACGTACGACAACGGCAACATCTTTATGCACTTTGGCCGCAGCGAGCAGTTCAAGATCTACGACATCCAGGATGGCAAGGTGCTCAACGAGCAGGTCGTAGGCACCGGCGGCACCGGCCACGGCGCCTTGGCGGGCCTGCTTGCCAACGGTGGCGTTGACACGCTCATTTGCGGCGGTATCGGCGGCGGCGCTATCAACGCGCTTGCCCAAGCCGGCATCACGGTCTATGCGGGCGCCCAGGGCAGCTGCGATGCCTGCGTCGAGGCCCTCATTGCCGGCACGCTCGCACAGAACGGCGAGGCCACCTGCGACTGCCATGGACATGATCACGAGCACATCCACGAGCATGGCGAGTCCTGCGGCTGCCACGGTCACCACGACCATGACGGGCACGAAGGCTGCGGATGCCACTAGCGGCAAGCACCTCGTCGAGAACGCGCTTCCACGCGTGCGACAACCAGCGAACAAACGGCGAAGGCCGCCTGGAATACCATCCAGG
>NZ_JAQLFP010000041.1 GCF_028207065.1 Collinsella aerofaciens | reverse complement strand
ACCCCGGAGGAGTTCCGGAATCAGGCCCTCGCGGCCTAGTCGCTATTTAGGGCGTCCAAGATTTGGGACGCAGTTCAACAGCCGAGGAGGGTCTTGTTGTCATCGCTATCTTTGAGCGCGGGCGCCTCGCGTTACAGTCCGCGAATCCGTACGGCCTCGGGCGGAAACTCCTGCTCGCCGGCATTGGTCTTGATGGTCGCGCGGCCCCAGATGTCCAGGCCCGCAAACACACCGACCGCAAGCGGCAAACCGTTGGGCGACACCGCCGCAACCTGACGACCCAGCAGCGGCACCATATCGAAGTACTCACCCAGCACCGGAGCCAGCGGGCCGGCAGCGCCCTGTGGTGTGTTGGCGGCAACCGCCCAGGTGTCCACGCGGGTCAGCACGGCGGTGGCCAATGCCTCGACCAGCACCTCGTCGGCCATATCCACCCCAAGCTCGCCCAGCGCCGCACGTTCAATATCAACCGTCACCGCGGCAAACATGCCCGCAGCACCGGCACCGCCGTTCACGGCAACACGCGCGAGCGACGTCTCAAACGCAGGCGCACCGCACACGATATTGCTCGGCCACTCAATGCCCACCTTGCCGGCAAGGCCCAACCCCGGCGTCGAAGCCGTGCCCACGAGCGCGTCCATCATGCCCATCGCGGCCACAAACGGCAGGCCGTGGAAGGCATGCATGTTCACATCCGGACGCACGACCAGCGAAAACGTCAGCGAAGCATCGCCCACGCTCCACGCGCACCAGCCCGCGGACACGCCCTCGCGACCCGCGTCACGCGCCGCGTCGAGCTCAGTGGCAGCGACTACAGCGTTCATCTCGATCATCTACATACGCCCCAATTCACCCACGATATGGCCCACGCGATCCTCGGGCTCCTTGACCTCGACGCCGTTGTAGCGGAAGAACCGCGCCGGGTCGTGCATCAGATCCTCGAGCGGCACCAGCACAAAGTCGCGCTCGCCGATCAGCGGATGCGGCAGGCGCAGCTTTTTGCCGCCGTGGGTCTCGCCGTCCATCCACAGCAGGTCCAGGTCGATGGTGCGCGGACCGTTGGCCTTGGCCTTTTTGGAGCGGTCGCGGCCCAGCTCGGCCTCGATCTTCATGAGCTCGTCGAGCAGCACCAGCGGCGCCAACTCGGTCTTGATCTCGATGACGGCGTTGGCAAACGCGTCCTGGCGCGTCTCGTAGGCCGGCTCGCTCTCGTAGATCTTGGAGGAGTTGGACACGCAGGTAAGTGGAATCTCGGCGATCATGTCGCGTGCGGCGCGGATGTTGTCGCAGCGATGCCCCAAGTTGGATCCCACGGCCACAAACGCGCGGCGCGGCTGCGGCTTGGCAACCGCCCAGTAGCCGTTCAGGAACTGCGCAAAGCCCGCGGCGTCGTGCACGCGCACGATGTTGGCGCCGGCCTGGATGGCGCCCAGGCACACGCCAAACGTAGCGGCATCGCGCTCGGCGGCCTCGGTCACGCCCGAGACGGCGCCCACAAAGCGCTTGCGCGATACAGCGCACATGAGCGGATAGCCCAGTGACGCCATCTTGGCAGTCTCGCGCTGGATGACGATGTCCTCGTTAGCCGACTTACCAAAGCCCGGGCCAGGATCGATGCAGATGCGGTCGCGCGACACGCCGGCGTGGATGAGCGCGCGGGCCTGGTCGGACAGAAAGCCCATGACGCGGCGCATGATGGGCGCCGAATCGGGCAGGGTGAAGCGGCGGAGCTGCGAGGTGGGCACGTAGGCCTCCTCGCGGCGGGCGCTGCGGCGCATCATGGCGGCCAGGCGGTCATTGGACTCCGATGCGGCCTCGGTGGCCTCGGGCGCGGGCGCGACGGTCTCGGCGGCAGCAGCCTGCTCGGCGGCCGGCGTCTCCTGCTCGCTTGCAGGCTCGGTCGCGGGCTCCGGATCGCCAAACGGCAACGAGGGCTGCACCACGCCGCCCGGAAGCTTGGCCTCCGGCTTAGGCTCGCCCAGTAACTTGCCGCGACGGCGGCGAGCCGGCTTCTCAGCCTCACGCGCGGCCTCGGCAGCCGCCTCGCGCGCCTTCTCGGCAACAAACGCCGCCGCCGAGGTATCGAGCTGTACCGTTGCGTGCGTGCGGGTAGGCGCGGCGACCTCGCCGGCATGCATCACGATGACGCCGCAGGTGCTCGTCTTAACAAACTCGACCATCTTGGGGTCGGTGAAGCCGGTCACGTCGTTGACGATCGAGGCGCCGCAGCGCACGGCCGCCTTAGCAACCGCCACGTGGCGCGTGTCGATCGAGACGATGGCGCCCTCTTTGGCCAGCGCGCGCACCACGGGCAGCACGCGGCGAGCCTCCTCATCGGGATTGACCGGGGTAAATCCGGGGCGCGTGGACTCGCCGCCCACGTCGATGATGTCGGCGCCGGCGTCGAGCATCGCCAGGCCGTACTCGATGGCGGCATCCGGGTCGAAGTGCTCCCCGCCGTCGCTAAACGAATCGGGCGTCACGTTGAGGACGCCCATGATGCGCGGACGGTCAAAGCTGAGCTCGTACTTTCCGCACCGCCATGTCTTGCTGTCGTTCGCCATGAACATCCTCCTAAAATGCCCACGCCGCCGCGCTCGGGCGCTGGCGGCGTGGTCGCTTTGCAATCAGTCTTTCTATTGTATCCGCGCACGCGGGCTAGAACGCAAACGCGGCCGCGATGTCGCAAGAAATCAGCAGGTCGGCATTTGCATCCTGATCGGTGGGGGCAAGATTGCAAATGGCCAGCGTATCGCCGGTAAAGTAGCGTGTAAGGCCCGCCGCCGGATACACCACGAGCGAGGTCCCGCCTACAATGAGGGCATCGGCCGCGGCGATGGCGGCAACGGCACCGGTCAACACATGCTCGTCGAGCGGTTCTTCGTAGAGCACCACATCGGGCTTGATGCGACCACCGCACGCGGGGCACACGGGCACGCCCGCGGCGTCCTCGTGCTCGCGCGAGCAAATCCACTCGGCGCTATAGACCGCTCCGCACGACTGGCAAATGTTGCGATGGACCGATCCGTGCAACTCAAACACGCGCTGCGAGCCCGCCATCTGATGCAAGCCGTCGATGTTTTGCGTCACCACGACATCGAGCTTGCCAGCTCGCTCCAGCTCGGCGAGCTTGGTGTGACAGCGGTTGGGCTTAGCGTTAAGCGCGATCATCTTGGTGCGGTAAAAGTCGAAGAACTCCGCCGGATGCGTCTCGTAAAAGCTGTGCGAGAGCATGGTCTCGGGCGGGTAGGCAAACTGCTGGTGATACAGGCCGTCAACGCTGCGAAAATCGGGAATGCCGCTTGCCGTGGAAACACCAGCGCCACCAAAGAACACCACGCGCTTGTGGGTGTCAAACAGATCCGCCAGCGCGGCGGACGCCTGCCTGGGGTCCGATATTGCCTGCGTCATATGAGCCCTCCGTCCTTGTTGATCGGGCGGCGTCGGGCGATGTCCCAGCATGCGACCTTTAAGTCAGCATGCGCGGAGCCCACCCCGCCCCTGTTGCGCTAATCTTAAGCCTGCCAACCCCGTCGAAAGGACACCATGCCTCAGACTTACACTTTCGCCTCGTGGAACGTCAACGGCCTGCGCGCCGTGCTCAAAAAGGACCCGAGCTTTATCCAGATCGCGCAAGAACTCGACGTCGATATCTTGGCGCTGCAAGAGACCAAGCTGCAGGAGGGCCAGGTCGATATTGACCTGCCCGGCTATCACCAAACCTGGAGCTACGCCGAGCGTAAAGGCTATTCGGGCACTGCGGTCTTTAGCCGCCAGAAACCGCTGCGCGTGCTGCACGCCGACGCACTGCTACCCTACGCCGACGAAGGCGAGGCTGCCGAGCTCGTTGCCCAGGCCGCAACCGAGGGCCGCATCTGCGCGCTCGAGTTCGACAAGTTTTGGTTTGTGGATGTCTACACGCCTAACGCCCAAAATGAGCTCGCGCGCATCGATGTACGCATGGCTTGGGACGATGCCTATCGCGACTTTTTGAGCGCGCTTGAACGCGAGACCGGCAAGCCCGTCGTAACCTGCGGCGACTTTAACGTGGCGCACGAGGAGATCGACCTTAAGAACCCCAAATCCAACCGCGGCAACGCCGGCTTTTCGGACGAAGAGCGCGGCAAGTTTACCGAGCTACTCGACGCCGGCTTTACCGATACCTGGCGCACGGCAAACCCCGACGTCGAGGGCGTCTACAGCTGGTGGAGTTACCGCTTTAATGCCCGCAAGAACAACGCAGGCTGGCGCATCGATTACTTCCTGGTAAGTGATTCAATCGCCGCCAACGTTCGCGACACCGGTATCCGTGGCGACATCTTCGGCAGCGACCACTGCCCCGTCACCCTCACGCTAGAGCTCTAGCCCCAACTGATCCCCTGGGGACGGAGGAGAACGGATCATGTGACCCCTCTCCCCCTATAAGTTGCGGTGGAATAGTTCCTGTTTGGGCAGCAAATAGCCAAAAACGAGAACTATTCCACCGCAAGTTCGTGAGGGAACGCGAAATGCCCTACAGCCCGTATTTCACGACGACTCGGTTGATGCGGCGACACCAAGGCTTGTACAGGGCGACCAAAAACACGCAGGTCGCAAGGCCGTGCGTGATATCGAACGGTACGGCGGTGGCAAGACGCGCCATGGCACCCGCCCACGTGAGCGGCTGTACAAACCCAATGATGTCATACGCGTTGATCACAACGCCGTACAGCAAACCCGAAGCAAAGCCGTAGATCAACAGCGCCGGCATACGCACGGTGCCATCGGCGCGATCAAAAGCGCCGGCATGCGCCAGCGCACCGCCAACGTATCCCACGAGCCCCCAGGCATACATCTGCCACGGCGTCCACATGCCCTGTCCAAAAAAGAAATTGCTGGTCAGCGCCGCCAGCGCGCCAACCATAAAACCATTGCGGCAACCAAGCGTCGCCCCCGCGATAATGGCGATGGCGCTCACCGGTTTAAAGTCGGGAATGGGGCCAAACAGAATGCGCCCCGCCGCGGCCAACGCCGCCAGAACCAGCGTTGGCATAATCTGGCGCAGGCCCGGTCGCGACGCCTCGTAGCCTGCAAAGAACAGCGCAAGCACCAACGCCACCACGACAAGCATGGCGAGTGCCGCCTGCTCAACGCCCGCCAGCAACGCCGCAGCCATCACGGCTGGCACCGCCAGCAGCAGCGGGATCTCCAGTTTTGCGAGCAGGCGCGCGACGCGATAATCCGTCATCCCATCACGCCCTATAAAACACGTTGTCGGCAAAGAAGTCGGCCGGCGGCTCCATGCAGGCAATTTCGCCGTCGAACATCATGGCAACGTCGTCGGCAACCTGCTCGGCGAAGTCCAGGTCGTGCGTGGCCATGATGACGGTGCCGCCGGCTTGCGCATGCTCGCACAGAGCGCGGGCGATAATGCGGCGGCTCGTCAGGTCCAGCCCCTTCGTGGGCTCGTCGAGCAGCAACAGCTCCGGACCAATCAACAGCAGCTTTGCCAACGCGAGCAGCTGACGCTGACCGCCCGAAAGATCGTACGGATGGCGCGCATCCAGGCCGTCCAATCCCAGCTGCGCCGCGCGCTCCTGGGCCGCGTCCTCGTCATATCCGCAGGTCGAGGCCCATTCCATCAGCTCGTCGCGCACTGTCTCGGCAACCAGCAGGGCCTTGGGGTTCTGCGGCAGCAGCGCAGCCGAGGCCGCTCCACGCACCATGCGACCACGCTGCAACTTGACCGTTTTGGCCAGCACCGAGAGCATCGTCGACTTGCCGCAGCCGTTTCCGCCCACAATCGCATGCACCGCGCCAGTCGAAAACGCCACATCGAGTCCGCGCAGCACCCAGCCGGACGCCCGATCGTAGCGAAACCAGCTTCCTGTCAAGGTGGTGGCCGAGCCAGCGTACATTTTTGGGAATATTCTGCATCCACCGGCGCGCGATGACGCCCCCGAGTCGTCCTGCGGCAGGATTTGCGCCTCAAATTTAGCCGATTTGTCTGTTTTCGGTCCCTTTTTTGCACCCGCAACGTCCGCGTGCGGGTCCAAAGAGCCCTGCTGGTCACCAGCGATGCTGAAAATTCCGTTTTTTGCACGCCGCGAGCCACCCCACCCTGGCACCTCGCCAGAAAACAGCTCTTCGCGATGCCCCAAGGAGGCAATGTCGGCCACCTCGCGCACGCGGCCGCCCTCAATCCGATACGCGCACGTCGCATATTCGAGCATCGGGCGCGGCTGGTGCGTTGCCACAACAACCGTGCAACCCAGCTCGCGGTTCACGCGAAACAGCGCGTGCAGAAAATTTTTCTCGGCAACAGGATCGAGCTGGGACGTGGGCTCGTCGAGCAGCAGCACGCGCGGGCGCAAGGCCAGCACGGCCGCCAACGATAGCAGCTGCTTGCGTCCGCCCGAAAGCGTATCGGTATCGCGGTGGAGCCAATCCTCCAGCCCAAAGAAATAGCTGGTCTCGGCTACGCGACGGCGCATCTCGTCGCGCGACATACCCAGATTTTCCAGGCCAAACGCCATCTCGTGCCACACGGCCTCGCACACGATCTGGTTCTCGGGGTCCTGAAACACATAGCCCACGCGCTCCGCGGACGCCCGAACGTTCATGTCGGCAACGCTCTCGCCCAGCACGCGCAGCTCGCCAGCGCATTCGCCCGTCGGCGAAATCTCGGGCTTGAGCAGCGAGAGCAGCGTTGACTTACCCGACCCGGTACCACCGACAAGCAGCGCAAATGCACCTTGGGGAACAGACCAGTCGAGCCCCTCGAGCACCGCAGCATCAGCCCCGGGGTAGGCAAAGCTCAGGCTCCGCACCTCAATCGCCGGCATATCCGGGCCGCACGCCGTGCCCGACACCGGGCCCCTATCCAACCGAGCCATCAGCCGAACCTCTTCTCATCAATCGCATGAAACGCGCAAGGCAGCACCATCCAGGCAGCGTACACGACATAGCCCGGCCACGGCGCCGGCACCGAGAGCTGCGGATAAAACGAATACTGCGTCGTCGCGGTCCACGCCACTGCCACCGCGGCAGCACCAAACAGTGCGAGCCCGGCCAGCGCGGCAACGTCGCTGCGCCCCAGTCGATACCGCGCATACGTCGTACGACGCGTCGCGGCACCCCACCCGCGCGAGCGCATCGCGTCCGCACGCTCCAGCGAATCTTCCATGCCCCAGCCCATCAACACGCTCGACGCCCGCAGGCGCGAGCGCACGGGGTCGGCCGGCGCGCGGCCCGGCACGTCAATCGCATCTTGCACCGCCAGTACCGTGCGGCCGCGGCGCAAAAACTGCGGGATAAGCCGCATGCACATCGAGATCATGAGCGCAATCACCGGTGCGGCATTGCCCAGCAGCGCGAGCACCTTGTCGTATTCGAGCATCGACGCCGCGGCCTCAAACCACAGCACGCTCGCCACAAACAGCCCGCCCATGCACAGGCCGTATACCATGCTCTCCAGATACACCGCGCGCATGCCAATACGGAACAGCTCCGT
Source organism: Collinsella aerofaciens (assembly GCF_028207065.1). GTDB lineage: Bacteria > Actinomycetota > Coriobacteriia > Coriobacteriales > Coriobacteriaceae > Collinsella > Collinsella aerofaciens_AR. The sequence continues at coordinate 5,737 of NZ_JAQLFP010000041.1, read as the reverse complement.
CGAGCCCGAGGCGCTAAACAGCGGATTGAGCACCGCGACGATCAAAATCACCGGCAGCTGCCAGCGGAGCGCGCCCAGCGTGCGGGCAGCCCCACGCGTCGCAAATCCATACGCCAGCCCGCCCGCAAGTGACAGCGCAATCAGTACCGGCTGCATCGAGAACATAGTGAGCCCCAGCGTCAGCACTATATAGAGTGCCGGCACAGCCGGATGCGACATCGAGAATGCCGCGACGGGCTCGCCGCCAAACTCCTCTCGTATGTTATCCACGGGCATCCCCGTTCCCTCGCTCAAACAACAGCTCCGCAGCACCGCCAACGCCGCACGCACGCAGTGCAAACGCCACGCCGGCGGCGCAAGCCTCAACCGCCACAAACCAATCGTTACGCGCTCGTCATATGCCTGCGGTATCATATTGCGCCGTGTATCGTTTCCAAACACACGTCTCTATAACGTAACAGGAGATCACATGGACGCAACCGCAATTATCCTCGCTGCCGGCGAGGGCACCCGCATGAAGTCGAACCACTGCAAGGTTTCGCACAAGATCCTGGGTAAGCCCATGGTCCAGTGGATCGTCGACGCTACCATCAAGGCCGGCTGCAGCCGCGTCGTGGTTGTCATCGGCAGCCACGCCGACGAGATGCGCACCCTCATCGACGGCGCCTACGCCAACAGCGCCACCAAGGTCGAGTGCGTCGAGCAGACCGAGCGTCTGGGCACCGGTCACGCCGTGAAGGTCGCGCTCGAGGCCTGTGGCATCACGCAAGGCCCCGTCGTGGTGCTCAACGGCGACCTGCCGCTCATCACCTCCGACACCGTCGCCAAGTTCGCGCAAACCGTCGCCACCGGCGAGCTCGCCTGCACCGTCATGACCATGACCCCGCCCGATCCTTTTGGCTACGGCCGCATCAAGCTGGGCGCTGATGGTCAGATCGAGCGCATCATCGAGCAGAAGGACTGCACGCCCGAGCAGGCCGCCACGCTGCTGGAGTGCAACGCCGGCTGCTACGCCTTTGACGGCGCGCAGCTCGCCGCCCACATTAACGAGATCGGCAACGACAACGCGCAATCCGAGTACTACCTGCCCGACATGCTCGAGATCATCAAAGGTCACGGCCAGGCAGTCTCCATCTTCCACTGCGACGACTACCGCGACGGTCTGGGCGTCAACAGCCGTATCCAGCTCGCGCAGCTTACCGCCATCGCGCGCGACCGCATCAACGAGCACTGGATGGCCGAGGGCGTTACCTTCATCGACCCCACGCAGGCCTGGATCGGCCCTGATGCCACCATCGGCCGCGACACCGTCGTGTGGCCGCAGACGCATCTGATCGGCCACGTCACCGTGGGCGAGGAGTGCCAGCTCGGCCCCAACAGCCGCCTCACCGACACCACCGTCGGCAGCGGCTGCACCATCGATGAGACCATCGCCATCGAGGCCGTCATCGAGAACGGCGTCGACTGCGGCCCGCGCGCCTACCTGCGCCCGGGCACCCACATGCTCGACGGCTCCAAGGCCGGCACGCACGTGGAGATCAAGAAGTCCACGATCGGCGAGGGCTCCAAGGTGCCGCACCTGTCCTACATCGGCGACACCACCATGGGCTCCGGCGTCAACGTGGGCGCGGGCTCCATCACCTGCAACTACGACGGCGTCCACAAGCACAAGACCGTCATCGGCAAGGACGCCTTCATTGGCTCCGACACCATGATGGTCGCACCCGCCCAGATCGGCGACGGCGCGCTCGTGGCCGCCGGCTCCGTCATCACCGATCCGGTCCCGGCTGACGCACTCGGCCTGGGCCGCGCCCGTCAGGTAAATATTGAGGGCTGGGCCGCCGATTATCGCCGCCGTCTGCACGAGGACGACGAGGTATAACGTTTTACCAAGCACAAAAGGAGCTGTTCCATGGGGGCGGCTCCTTTTTCTATCGTGACCTGCGCAACCGGATGAGTGGTCGGTTCGTGTCCGTTGGCGGTAAAGACGTTATCAGGACCCGATAAACCCCGCCGCGCGGTTACAATGCAACAAGGCATCTATATGGCATTCGATGTATAAAGGAGAAGGGTAATGCCGATTAATGATCCCGAGAAGTCGGAGAATATGCGCAAGTCCATCCGCGTGTATTCCGGTTCCTCCAACCGTCCCCTCGCTCAGAAGATTGCTGAGTACCTTGGGGTCGAGCTTTCGGGCCTTACGCTAAAGCAGTTCGCCAATGGTGAGATTTACGCCCGCTACGACGAGACCGTCCGCGGCGCCGACGTCTTCCTGATTCAGTCCGTGGCCGGCGGCAATGTCAACGACATGCTCATGGAGCTGCTCATCGCCACCGACGCTGCCAAGCGCGCATCCGCCCGCTCCATCACCGCCGTTATCACCCACTACGGCTATGCCCGCCAGGACCGCAAGGCCGGCCCGCGCGAGCCCATCACCGCCCGCCTCGTCGCCAACCTGCTCGAGCGTGCCGGCGTCAACCGCATCATCACCCTCGACCTGCACCAGGGCCAGATCCAGGGCTTCTTCGATATCCCGGTTAACCACCTGTCCGCACTGCCGCTATTTGGCCAGTACTACAACGACATGCACTTCGACACCGACAACCTGGTTGTCGTCTCCCCCGACGTGGGTCGTGCCAAGGCCGCCAAGAAGCTGTCCGACATGCTCGGCTGCGACCTGGCCATCGCCCACAAGGGCCGTCCGCGCCACAACGCCGCCGAGGTCATGGGCATCATCGGTGACATCAAGGGCAAGACCTGCATCATCAACGACGACATGATCGACACCGCTGGCACCCTGTGCGCCAACGTCAAGGAGCTCAAGGCTATGGGCGCCGGCGACATCTACGTCTGCGCCACCCACGGCATCTTCTCCGGTCCGGCCATCGAGCGTCTGAACGACGCCCCCATCGTCGAGTGCGTCGTCACCGACGCCATTCCCGTCGAGGTCGGCGGCAAGATCAAGACCATCTCGGTCGCCGAGGAGTTCGCTCAGGCCATCTCCGCCGTTTACCACGAGGAGCCCGTCTCCACGCTCGTCGGCGGCGACTTCGCGCTGTAATCCAACGCGCATCGCATCATCTTTGATGCTTTTAAAGGGTCGGAAGCTCGCTTCCGACCCTTTTTCTATCCCTCGCCAACCCGCCCTGGACAATTAGTTCAGATACGTATTTTTTAAAGCTCCAAAGGACCATTCGGAGCCTTCTGAGTTCCCCGGCGGATGCCATGCCGTCCAAAGCTCATCGTTTTCGAGTACAACCGCTGCATATTTATCCTCAAATCGCCCTCGAACGCCCGCCGCCTTATACGTATCTGAACTAACTGCCCAGTAGCTATCGTCAACCTTCGCGGCAGAGCTCAATTTCCTGCAATCCCCTCAACCGATTCCACCGATTTCATAACACCCAGCCGTTCATGGCGCGCAGCGCCCCGCTAAGCGAAAAGAACGGTATGGCGGTCGCATTCTGCCGCCAACTTAGTACGTTATAGCTATGACGACCGTGATTTCACATTTCTCCGCCCTTCGCGCAATTCGTCGCGCACGACGGGCGTACTCTGCCCTACCCTGGGACTTCGTTGATAGCGAACAGCAAGCACATGCCTTGGCTAGCTGTATTCCCAACGATGACGCGATAGACTTTGGCGCACTTTCGATACTCGACGCCTGGAATGAAGATGATTCCGAACTGCTCGATCTTCTCGTTTCAAACGAAGACAACAGACGCCCCGACAAGCGACTTCTTCAGCATATTCTCTCCGCTCCGCTTCCTGAAGGTGCAATTATGCACGTCGAGGCCGACATCTACGCAACGTCTCCTGCCATGACAGCCATGCTTTGTTCCAAAAATGAATCAGTTGCCAAAACCTTGATGCTTCTCATGGAGCTGCTCGGAACCTACTCACTTCCGCCCGAGGCAACTTACCCCATCGCCTATGACGACACGTGGCCCAAGGCCAACAGCTTCGAAGCGATGGACGACCTCGATTGCCAGGGCGACCAACCGACACCCGAAAAGCAAGCCGAAACCCGCTACGAACAGGCACACTACAAATGCGAACCCGCCACAACCATCGAAGAGCTCGAGGCAGTCGCACGGTTTGCCAAAAGCAGTTCCTACGCCTCGTTTCGTACGGCTGTCAAACTCGCCCGGGCCGGATCCGCATCCCCAGCGGAATCATTGATGTTCGCCGTCCTGGGCGCACCCATGCGCTTTGGCGGATTCGGGTGTTGCGGCTTGCCCATGGGAGGCCTGCTGCTCAACTACCGTGTCGATTTCGACACCCTTGCGGTCAACATGTCCTCCGGCATCCCTTATGCCATCTGCGACCTATATTGCCCGGCAGCCAGAGTCGACAACGAATACAACGGAATTGGACATGAGCTTCAAAACGCTCGCATCCACGATGGCAATCGAAATAATGGCCTCAAGGCAATGGGCATCCACGTCCTGGTTATCAATCGCGACCAAATGAAAGACCTTGTTGCACTCGAAGCCTTCGCCCAAACGATGCATCGACTCGCGGGAGTCCGATTCCGATATCGCATCAAGGGCTATCGCAAGCGTCAGGCCGCTTGGCTCAACGCCCTGCGGGCCGGAATCGGCCTTGCGCCGGTCTAAACGGCGAATCACCCGCGCGCCGTCGAACAGGGCTGGACGGTTAGTTCAAATACGTATAAATGGACACATTGAATTAGGCTGTTTTGCAGTTATCTCTATACCATTCGCCCTATTTGAAGGCAGGATAGACTTCAAAACAGCGCCATATGGACTAACTAAAGCTCCAAAACAACGTACCAGCATTGAATTGAGCACTTCAAGTCCTCGGAACTTATACGTATCTGAACTAACTGTCCACCTTGGATTTCGACGGCTGTCCAAACGCCCCCAAACAACCTCAATTGCCCTCCATTTGACAGCGGCAACAGGGTCGCTCACCATAGCAGACGACAAATCAACGAAAGGATGAACATGGCAGCTGCACAGCCGCTTAAGATTCGCATGGTTGCCGGACTTGGCAACCCTGGCGAGGAATATGCCGAGACCCGCCACAACGCTGGCTTTAAGGCAATCGACAAGTTGGCCCGTCAGGCCGGCGTCACGTACTGGAAAAACCAGGCAGGCGCCGAGGTCGCGCTCATCAACATCAACGATCCCGAGGAAGAGGGCGGTAAGCGCCAGATTGTACTGGTCAAGCCGCAGTCGTACATGAATACCTCGGGCGGCCCCATCTCCAAGCTCTGCCGCGAGTACAAGATCAAGGCCGAGGAGCTGCTCGTCATCCACGACGAGCTCGATATTCCCGCCGGCGACGTGCGTGTTAAGGTGGGCGGAGGCCATGCCGGTCACAACGGCCTGCGCTCCATCATCGACAAGATGGGCAGCCGCGACTTTAGCCGCATCCGCACCGGCATCGGCAACCCTCCCGGCAAGATGGCCGTGGCAGACTACGTGCTCAAGCAGCTGCGCGCCCGCGAGGCCGAGGACTTCCAGGACACCTGCGCCCGCGCCGCCGACGCCGCCGGCCTGGCCATCGTCCACGGCGTGATCTATGCCCGCGACCACGTCAACGGCGCCGCTTCCTCCAACGGCAAGCACTAAAACCTACCATTTAGGGATGTTTATTTTGGCAGGTTTTATCTGCGGAAACGCCGCGGTGGCCGCATCGCAATAAACACGCTGCCACCATACATGCATAACGCTCCAAAGGGGGCCGGCCTCATCAAAGCGCGAGGCCG
>NZ_JAQLFP010000040.1 GCF_028207065.1 Collinsella aerofaciens | reverse complement strand
TCGCAGCCCCGACCCGCGGTCACGAGCGGGGGCTCCTATCTTTTTAGTGCCCTCGGATTGGGTCATAGTGTCTGTCGGAAATGATCCGTTGGGGACGGAGGAAAACGGATCATTTTTATCCTGGTGCATTGGTGCAGGGGGCAGGTTTCCTTTGCACTAGTTTCTGTCGAGTCGGTGCTTCTTGCGGGTTGCCCGTATAATGGTTTGCGTATGAACCGCAACCAAGGAGTTCCAGTTTATGGACCAGAGCCTTTTTAAATTCGACTTGATCGCCGAGGACCCGACGACGCACGCGCGCGCCGGCGTGCTGCACACCCCGCACGGCGACATCGAGACGCCGATCTTTATGCCCGTGGGCACCAAGGCAAACGTCAAGGGCATCCCCACCGAGACCGTTAAGCAGCTCGGTGCGCAGATCGTGCTCGCCAACACCTACCACCTGTCCATGCGTCCCGGCGAGGACACCATCGCCGAGCTGGGCGGACTGCACAAGTTTATGAACTGGCATGGCCCCATTCTTACCGACTCGGGCGGCTTCCAGGTGTTCAGCCATAACGACGCCGTCAAGCTCACCGACGAGGGCGTGCGCTTTATCGTCAACGACTACGACGGCCGCCATGTGTTCTGGACGCCCGAGGACAACATGGAAATCGCCATGAAGCTCGGTTCCGACATCTGCATGCAGCTCGACCAATGCCCGGGCTATCCCGCCACGCGCGCCTACGTTGAGCGCGCCGTTGAGCTGTCGAGTATGTGGGCCGAGCGCTGCTACAAGGCTCACACCCGCGATGACCAGGCGCTCTTTGGCATCGTCCAGGGTGGCATGCATCTGGATCTGCGCCTGCGCTCGCTGCGCCATCTGGAGGAGTGCGGCGACTTCCCCGGTTACGGCATCGGCGGCTACTCGGTGGGCGAGGACCACGAGACTATGTTCGAGACGCTGGCGCCGCTGGTTTCCGAGTACATGCCTAAGCACAAGCCGCGCTACCTCATGGGCGTCGGCAACCCTACCACGCTCGTGCGCGGCGTTGGCGTGGGCATTGACATGTTCGACTGCGTGCTGCCGACGCGCACCGGCCGTATGGGCACGGCGTTCTCCAGCGAGGGTCGCCTCAACTTCCGCAACGCGCGCTTTGCGCACGATGACGGCCCCATCGACCCCACCTGCACCTGTCCGGTGTGCACGGGCGGCTACAGCCGCGCGCTCATCCGTCACATGGTCACGCAGAAGGAGATGCTCGGCGGCATCCTGCTTTCGATGCATAACATCTACTACCTGCTCAACCTTATGCAGCGTGCCCGCCAGGCCATTATCGAGGGCCGCTACGGCGCGTTTGTGAGCGACTGGATGAACAGCCCTGCGGCGGTGGACTACTAAGGGCGACAGACACGCTTGCAGAGCGTGGGCAACGGCAAAGGCTGAGCGGCAGCCGCTCGTCGCATTCGCGGACGCCGGCTGCGCGACCGCTGACCGATGCCTTGCAAGCGCATGATGCATCGTGGGTACCATACCGAATAGTTGATGTTCGGGCGGGTGTTTGACGCATGGCGTCAACCCCGCCCGCTTCTATTTTCGATAGGAGTGCCCCATGATTAAGAATGAGAACGTCGAGGGCGAGCCTGCCTACGACGAGACGTACCGCCGTGGTCCCGTGGTCATGCGCGGCCCCATGATTCCTAAGGACAACACCTACGCCAACCTGCTGGCGCCCGAGGAGTCGACCGACTGGTTGCATGCCGATCCGTGGCGCGTACTGCGCATCCAGGCCGAGTTTGTCGATGGCTTTGGCGCACTTGCCGAGTTAGGGCCTGCGGTGACCATCTTCGGTAGTGCCCGTACGCCCAAGACCGATCCGCTCTACAAAGCGGCGCGCACGGTCGGCCGTAAGATTGCCCAGCGCGGCGTGGCGGTTATCACCGGTGGCGGCCCCGGCATCATGGAGGCGGCCAACAGGGGAGCGGCGAGCGTCAACGGCAAGTCAGTTGGTTTGGGCATTGAGCTGCCGCACGAGCAGGGGCTCAACAAATACGTGAACCTCGGTATGGACTTCCGCTACTTCTTTGTGCGCAAGACCATGTTCGTCAAATACAGCTCGGGCGCTATTGTGTTTCCCGGCGGGTTTGGCACGCTCGACGAGATGTTCGAGGTGCTCACGCTGGTGCAAACGCACAAGGTCAAGCGTATGCCGCTTGTGCTGGTAGGCAGCGAGTACTGGCAGGGCCTATTCGACTGGCTTAACGGTCCGGTGATGGACGCCGGTATGATCAGTCCGCTTGATCCGGATCTGGTACACATTACCGATAACCTCAACGAAGCCGTCGACATTGCGCTCAGCGGGCTGATGTAGGGCGAGGTGCCTGTCGTTGTAGTAATGAGAACGGCAGATTGATGCTATTTAACATCAGTCTGCCATCTAAACTGGGTATACTGATGCAAAAGACGAGGGCTAGGAGGTCGCGTATGTCTACTGCAACGGTTAAGCCTACGACGGTTCGCATCGAAGAGGGGCTCAAGGAGCAGGCGACTGAGTTCTTGGATTCGGTCGGCCTCAGCCTCAATTCCTATCTCAATCTTGCCGTTCGGCAGCTTGTAAATCAGCGAAAGATTCCTTTTGAGATTGTAGGAAGGGCGGAGGTGCCCAACGAGGCGACGAGGCGCGCCATGGTGATTGCCGAGGCTCATGAGTTGGGGATTCTGCCAGACGACAGCCCGTCATTCAATAACGCTGATGAGCTTATATCGTTCCTCGATGAGGGCTAGCGATGTTTGAGATTAAAGTCGAGGCTCAATTTAAGATGGACTACAAACGAACGATGCGCATGCATCCGCAGCTAAAAAGTGAGTTTAAAGCGGCGGTTGCAGAGCTTGTGGCTCATGGGTTACTTCCGGCGGAGTATGGCGCCCACGAGCTCTCAAACCCGGGCGGAAACTACAACGGCCACATCGATTTCCACCTATCCGATGGCTTGGTCGATGTGGTCGTTCTTTATCTTCCCCATAAGACTAACCCAGTGATTAGGCTGGTGAGAATGGGCACTCATCAGGAGCTGTTTCAGGGTCCGCTGACCCGATCGCCGATTTCCAAGTTGCGGTGGAATAGGGATTGATTTGCGGCTGATAAGCCAAAAACAGTCCCTATTCCACCGCAACTGATGTGGGCGTCCCTAGTGAGTTGGCTGGTAGCGGGGGCAGTAGCTGATGGCGATGGCATCGACGCCTACGTGGGTGGCGATGGTGCAGCCGATGGGGCCGGTGCCGGCGTCTACGTAGTCCTGGCCCGCGAGCGCCTCGTTGACAAGTTCCTGCTCCTCGGCGGCGCCGGTCGTGAGCACGCGCACGCTTGAGCCCGGGTGCTCGTCCAAAAACGCGAGGCAATCTGCCATGGTGTTGGCGACGATGCGCTTGGCGCCGCGGCCCTTTTTGATCGCCTTGATCTCGCCCGACTGCCACTCCGGCGAAACGGCCAGGCGAATGTTGAGCATATGCGTGAGCTGGCCGGCGAGCTTGGGCGCGCGGCCGTTCTTAACGAGGTTCTCGAGCGTGCGGGGAATCAGCAGCAGGTGGGCGTCGGGCAGCGTCGCGCGGATCTGCGCCTCGGTTTCGTCCAGGCTGCGGCCATCTTCGCGCATGGCCCGCGCATACTCCACCAGCAGGCCCTCGGCGCCCGAGCCAGTGCGCGAATCGATGCAGCGAACGTCGAGCTCGTGGGTCTCGGCGACCAGGCATGCGTTGGAATAGCAGGCGGACCATTCGCTGCACAGCGAGATAAAGATCGCGCTGCCGTGGCCGTCAGCACGCACGCGGTCAAAGAGTGCCTTGAACTCGCCGGCACTCGGCTGCGAGGTGTGCGGCAGCTGCTCGGAGCCGGCCATGCGGGCGACGTACTCTTGGGCGGTAATCTGCACCTGGTCGAGCAGGTCCTCGCCCTCGATAATCACATGCAGTGGAATCACGTAAATGCCGAGCTCTTGGGCACGGGCGGGGGAGATGTCCGACGTGGAGTCGGTTATGATGGCAAAAGACATAATTGCACCTTTCGTTGGGGCGCGACGGCGCGGCCTTCTGAGAGCAAAGTGCGACAAGTATAGTGGAGTTGCTCTACATTGCTAGGTTAAATTGTTGAATAGTCAACAGTTTGAAGTGTCGGTGTGGAAATCGTCAACTGGGGAAGAGGGATGCCGATGGAGGCGCTGGAGATAGGCAAACGGCCGGTCGTGTTGTTCGATTTTGACGGCACGGTGGCCGATACGGGTCGGGCGGTGATGACCTCGACGCGCAAGACGCTGGCTGCGCGTGGGTTTACGGAGGCGCAGATGGGTGACTTGCGCCGTATGATCGGGCCTCCGCTGTGGAAGAGCTTCCACGACTTTTACGGCTTCTCACGCGAGGAGTCGCTGGTGGTGGCCGATGAGTACCGCGCCTTTTTTGACGAGCTGGGTCCGGAAGAGTACCCCGTGTTCGATGGGATCCCCGAGCTGCTCGACGGGCTGGCCGCCCAGGGCAAGCGTGTGGCCGTGGCGACGTCGCGCATGGAGGCAAAGTGCATCGACATGGTGCGTGAGCTGGTGCTTTCTCAGTTTGAGGCGGTGGTTGGCATGAATCCGCCGCAGGGGCGCGAGACCAAGGCCGATTCGGTTCGCGACGCCCTGTCGGCGCTTGGCGCGACGGCCGACGAGGCCGTGATGATCGGCGACCGCTTTAACGACGTGGAGGGCGCGCACGCGATGGGCGTGCCGTGCATTGGCATCTATTCGGGCGCAGCGGCGCCGGGCGAGCACGAGGCGGCGGGTGCCGATGCAGTGGTGCATTCGGTGGCCGAGCTTGCTAAACTTTTCGCTATCTAATGACGTGATATGAGGGGCGGGCGTACCCGTCGCTCATTGCTAAGGAGGTCGTCCATGAATCAGGTGGAGCAGAGCGTTACCGAGTATGTCGACGAGGTCTGGGAAGATGTCGTCGCCGATATCGAGCGGCTGGTGAGCTATCCGTCCGTGGCGGTTTCTGCCAATGCGGAGCCCGGCGCACCGTTTGGCCGTCCGGTTCGTGACGCGCTCGACTGCGCGCTCGGCATCGCGCAGAAGCTCGGCTACCAGACAAGTGACGACGAGGGTTACGTGGGCATTGCCGATATCCCGGGTCGCGGCGATAAGCAGCTCGCGACCATCTGCCACGTGGACGTGGTGCCCGCCGGCCCTGGCTGGAACACCGACCCGTTTGCGATGGAGCGTCGCGAGGGCTGGCTGCTCGGTCGCGGCGTTATCGACGACAAGGGTCCAGCCGTGCTGTCGCTCTACGCCGGCGCCTATCTGCTCAAGCACGGTATTACCCCGCGCTATACCTTCCGCGCGCTGTTGGGCTGCGATGAGGAGGTGAGTATGTCCGACGTCCACCATTATCTGGAGAACCACGCGAACCCCGACTTTCTGTTTACGCCCGATGCCGAGTTCCCGGTCTGCAATGCCGAGAAGGGTCAGTTTGGAGCGACGTTTGTGAGCTCCAAGATCGACGGCGGGCGCATTGTGTCCTGGAGCGGTGCCGAGGCGAGCAACGCCATTCCTTCGCAGTCTATCTGCGAGCTTGCGATTGCTGCCGACGAGCTGCCGGCACCGGTTGAGAACGCCGACCGACTGGAGATTACAGCGCTCGATAACGGGCATGCGCAGATTTTCGCCCACGGTATCGGTGGCCATGCTTCGATGCCCGAGGGCACTATCAACGCCGTCGGCCTGATTGTGGCGTATCTGCGCGAGGCCGAGGACGCGTTTGGTGCCCGCGGCGAGCGCCTGCTGACGCCCGCCGAGCACGAGTTTGTCAAATTCCTGGCCTTTGTGCACGCGGATGCCTATGGCCGCGGCCTGGGCATCGATGCGACGAGCCTGGCGTTTGGCCCGCTCACCTGCAACCCCGGCGTCATCCGTGTGGTGGATGGCCATATTGAGCAGGTCATTGACGTGCGTTTCCCCGATAGCACGAGCGCTGATACCATTCGCGAGCAGCTCGAGCCGCTCGTGGGGCGCTTTGACGTGACGTGTCGCGTGGGTCATGCAAAGGTGCCGTTCTCGGTGTCTGCCGACGATCCGGCCGTGAAGGCGCTTATCGATACCTATAACGAGTTTACGGGCAAGCATGCCGAGCCCTTTGCCATGGGCGGCGGCACGTACGCGCGCAACTTTGCCCGCGCCGTCTCGTTTGGCCCCGAGGAGACCGGCCTGGAGCTGCCCGCATGGGGCGGCCAGATGCACGGCCCCAACGAGTGCGCCAACGAGGAGCAGCTCAAGCAGGCGCTCAAGATTTATATCGTGGCCATCCTGCGCCTCAACGAACTTGAGCTGTAGGGCTTCCCCAGGCACCCGACCTTGCCCCTCAAACCGTCGCTTGCGTACCAAAGTACGCGGCGCTCCTCTTTCGGGGCAATCTCGGGCACCTGGGAAACCCCTATATCCTGCTTGGATACAAACTTGCATTACGAGCCCGGTGCTTCGGCCCGGGCTTTTTCTGTTGCGGTGGGGTAGTCATTGGGGACGTTCCTTTGGTGTAAAAGGTGCGCCATGTTCGGCGCTGGATTGTTATCCGTTTGTAAAGGCTGGGCAGAGCTTGCGGTAAGGGTCTATCAAATGACCGTAAGAAACCGCAGATAAGGCGGTCGTCGCCCGATCGAGGCCGTATCTTTCCAAACAGCAAAGCGGGCAGGGTGCCCGCGATTCGCATGTATGAAAGGAAGATCATGCTCGATCAGGCTTATTCTCGTCGTCAGTTCCTCGGCCTCGCTGGTGGTCTCGCCAGCATCGTCGGTCTCGGCCTCGTTGGTTGCGGCGGCTCCGGCGCATCCGACGCCGCCGACAAGGGTAGCGCCGCTGCTGCCGAGTCCGTCTCCGGCGAGGTGACCTACGACGGCGCCTCCTCGTTCCAGGCTCTCGTCGAGGCTGCTGCCGAGAAGTTCATGGACGCCAACCCCGACGTCTCCGTCTCCGGCTCGGGCAACGGTTCGGGCAAGGGTCTGACCGCTGTCGCCGCCGGCACCGTCACCATTGGTAACTCCGACGTCTTCGCCGAGACCAAGCTCGAGGCCGACCAGGTCAAGAACCTCGTCGACCACGAGGTCGCCGTTGTGGGCATGGGCCCCGTCGTCTCTAAGAACGTGACGGTCGACGATTTGTCCCTCGAGCAGCTCAAGGGCATCTTCTCCGGCCAGATCACCAACTGGAAGGAGGTCGGCGGCGACGACGCCAAGATCGTTGTCCTCAACCGCAAGGCCGGCTCCGGTACCCGCGCCACCTTCGAGGCCGCCGTCTTTGGCGACGAGGCCGTCGACTTTAAGGGCGACGCCGAGCTCGACAAGTCCGGCGACGTCCAGACCCAGATGGCCAGTACCGACAACGCCATTTCCTACCTCGACTTCTCGCACTTTGACGATTCCAAGTTCAACGCCGTCAAGGTCGAGGGTGTCGAGCCCAAGAGCAAGAACGTCACCGACGACTCCTTCAAGATCTGGGCGACCGAGCACATGTACTGCGCCAAGGACGCCGACGAGGCCACCAAGGCCTTCCTGGACTTTATGCTTTCCGACGACGTCCAGGGCAAGCTTGTCGAGGAGCAGGGCTTTATCCCTGTCTCTGCCATGAAGGTCGTCAAGGACGCCAGCGGCAAGGTCTCTGCTAAATAAGTAATCGCCCCGGAAAGGTTTGCAATGGCAAAACAGCTGCCAAAGCGCGACCTTGAGAACGTGGGCCTGGGCGTCACGGGCGCGTGCGTAGCGCTCGTGACGCTTGTCGTTGCCGCGCTCATCTTTATGGTCGCCCAAAAGGGCCTCTCGGCTTTTTTCAAGGATGGCGTTTCGGTCGTCGAGTTCTTCACCGGCACCAAGTGGGACCTGGCCAACACAGCCGAAAACGGTCTGCCTTACACCGGCGCCCTGCCTCTGATCGTCACCTCGTTTGCGGTCATGGTGCTCTCCGCGCTCATCGCGCTGCCCATCGCCATCGGCTCTGCCATCTTTGCGGTCGAGATTAGCCCTAAGTTTGGTTCCAAGGTCTTTCAGCCGCTCATTGAGCTTTTGACCGGTATTCCCTCGGTCGTCTTTGGCCTGATCGGTTTTCACGTGGTCGTCGGCCTTATGAAGAGCGTTTTCCACGTGAGTACGGGCCTGGGCATCCTGCCTGGCGCCATCGTGCTGGCCGTCATGATCCTGCCGACGATGACCACCCTTTCGGTCGATGGCCTGCGCGCCGTGCCCGACAGCTACCGTCAGGGTTCGCTTGCTCTGGGCTATACCCGCTGGCAGACCATCTGGCACGTGGTACTCAAGTCTGCCATGCCGTCGCTCATGACCGCGGTCATCCTCGGTATGACCCGCGCCTTTGGCGAAACGCTCGCTGTGCGCATGGTTATCGGCGGCATCGAGGCCATGCCGACGTCGCTGCTGTCGCCGGCGTCCACCATCACCACCACGCTCACCACGTCTATGGCAGTCTATGCCGAGGGCTCGGCCCAGGACGATGTTCTGTGGGCGCTCGGTCTGCTGCTGATGGGCATGAGCCTCATCTTCATCCTGATCATCCACCTTATCGGCCGCAAGGGGGCGAAGGCTCGTGGCTAGCACGCGCATCCATATCGACGAGACGAGACTCGGGCGGGTCCAAAGGCAGGACCGCATCGCCACGGGCGTGCTGACGGCAATCGTCGCCATCGTCATGCTCATCGTCATCTCCATGGTGGCCTATATCCTGTTCGAGGGCGTCTCGATGCTGTTCCAGCCGGGGTTTCTCACGCAGCCCGCGCGCGCCAACGGAACCCAAGGCGGCGTGCTCTACCAGCTATTCGACTCGTTCTACCTGCTGCTGATCACTCTGGTCATCTCGGTGCCCATCAGTCTGGGCGGAGCGGTCTTTCTGGTTGAGTACGCGCCGAACGGCCCTATCCGCGACATCGCCTCCACCGCCATCGAGACACTGTCCTCGCTGCCGTCCATCGTCGTCGGCATGTTCGGCTTTCTGGTGTTCTCGGTGCAGCTGGGCTGGAAGTACTCCATCATCTCCGGCGCCGTCGCGCTCACCATGTTCAACATCCCCATTCTGGTGCGCGTGATTCAGCAGGCGCTCGAGGACGTGCCGCAGGCCCAGCGCGATGCGTGCCTGGCCATGGGCCTTACCCGCTGGGAGGCCACGCTGCACATCCTGATCCCCGAGGCCATGCCTGCCATCGTGACCGGCATCGTGCTTTCGGCCGGCCGCGTGTTTGGCGAGGCCGCGGCGCTGCTCTTTACCTCGGGCATGAGCTCGCCGGTGCGCCTGAACTTCTTGAGCTTTAACCTGTCGAGTCCCACCTGCGCCTGGAACGTGTTCCGCCCCGGTGAGTCGCTCGCCGTGCACATCTACAAGATTTACGGCGAGGGGAGCCCCGAGGCACAGCAGATCGTTTGGGGCACCGCGGCGCTGCTGATGATTTGCGTGCTGCTGTTTAACGTAGTCGCCCGTATCGTGGGCAAGCAACTGGCAAGGAGGATGACGGCCGAATGAGCGAGATAAATGCAACGCCCGCAACCGAGGTAGTCACGTCCGAGACCCAGGACTTTTTGTCGAGCGTGGGGGAGAGCGAGAAGCGCGTTCGCGTGAGCGGCAAGGCCGTGAGCGACGAGGTCGCGCTCTCCACCAAGGACGTCAATGTGTACTATGGCGACCACCATGCGCTGCACAACACGTCGCTCGACTTCCACAAGGGTGAGATCACAGCGCTCATCGGGCCTTCGGGCTGCGGTAAGTCGACCTTCTTGCGCAGCCTCAACCTGATGAATCGCGAGATTCGCGGCTGCCGCGTGGAGGGCGAGATCAACTACCGCGGGCGCAACGTGAACACCAGGACCGAGAACACCTACGAGCTGCGTCGCTCCATTGGCATGGTGTTCCAGCAGCCCAACCCCTTCCGCAAGTCTATTCGCGACAACATCACGTTTGCGCCCAAGCGCCACGGCATCACCGACCGTGACGAGCTCGATCGCATGGTCGAGGAGAGCCTACGCGGCGCGGCGCTGTGGGACGAGGTCAAGGACAAGCTCGACAAGAGCGCCTACGCGCTTTCGGGCGGTCAGCAGCAACGTCTGTGCATTGCGCGCACGCTGGCGCTCAACCCCGACGTGATCCTGTTTGACGAGCCCTGCTCGGCGCTCGACCCCATCTCGACGCTGGCGATTGAGGACCTGATGTCATCGATCGTTGCCGACCGCGCCATCGTCATCGTGACGCACAACATGGAACAGGCGTCGCGCGTGTCCAACCGCACGGCGTTCTTCTACATGGGCGATATGGTCGAGTACGACGAGACCGACGAGATTTTCCAACGGCCCAAGGATAAGCGGCTGAATGATTACCTCACCGGCATGTTCTCCTAGTCCGGGACATGCTTGAGGCCCGCGGCGGCCACGGTCGCCACGGGACTGATTGGAGAGGCGGGTCATCTCTTTTGCGAGATGGCCCGCCTTTTTACTCTGCGACCGAATCGACCACCACAAAGGGGACAGGCACCTTCGTGGTGGTTTGGGGTGGGGCTCGCTGCTATCATGGACAACGTTGAATTTCTACGAAGGAGCAGGGCATATGGCGATTCTTTTGGGATGCGATTCCATCAGCCTAGAGTTTCCCACCAAGCATATTTTCGATAGCGTGACGCTCGGCGTGGGCGAGGGCGACCGCATTGGTATTGTCGGTAAAAACGGCGACGGCAAGTCGACGCTGCTGAGCGTGCTCGCCGGCACGCTGGAGCCCGACGATGGCCGCGTGACGCACCGCCGCGGCACGACGATCGGTCTGCTCGGCCAAAAGGACCAGCTTGTCGACACCGATACCGTGCATCATGCCGTCGTGGGCGACATGCCCGAGTACGAGTGGGCGTCGAGCCCCCGCACACGCCAGATCCTCGCCGGCCTCATTAGCGATGTGCCCTGGGAGGGCACGGTGGGCGAGCTTTCGGGCGGCCAGCGCCGTCGTGTGGACCTCGCGCGCCTGTTGATCGGCGACTACGACGTGCTCATGCTCGACGAGCCCACCAACCACCTGGACATGCGCACCATCAACTGGCTCGCGCGTCACTTAAAGGCCCGCTGGCAGCGCGGTCAGGGCGCGATGCTCGTGGTCACGCACGACCGCTGGTTCTTGGACGAGGTCTGCACCAGCATGTGGGAGGTCCACGACGGCCAGGTCGACCCCTTCGAGGGTGGTTACTCGGCCTACATCCTGCAGCGCGTGGAGCGCGACCGCATGGCCGCCGTCACCGAGGAGCGCCGTCGCAACATGGCGCGCAAGGAGCTCGCGTGGCTGAGCCGCGGCGCCCAGGCCCGTTCCACCAAGCCTAAGTTTCGCGTGGAGGCCGCCCGCGAGCTGATTGCCGACGTGCCGCCCGTGCGTGACGAGCTGGAGCTCAAGCGCCTGGCCGTGAGCCGCCTGGGCAAGCAGGTTATCGACGTGGTCGACGTGGACGCCGGCTATACGGATACCGACGGCGCGCCCAAGCAGGTGCTCTCCGACGTGACCTGGCTCATCGGTGCGGGCGACCGCTATGGTCTTTTGGGTGAGAACGGTGCCGGCAAGTCGACGCTACTCGACGTGATTCAGGGCAAGATCGCGCCCCTGCGCGGCCGCGTGAAGATCGGCCAGACGGTGCGCTTTGGCGTGCTGTCGCAGCAGCTCGAGGAGCTCGAGCCCTACATGGGCGACACGATCCGCGAGGTGCTCAGCCACTATAAGAAGTACTACGTCATCGACGGCAAGGAGACTTCGCCCGAGAAGCTCTGCGAGCGTCTGGGCTTTACGACGCAGCAGCTCTGGAGCCGCATCGGCGATCTTTCGGGCGGCCAGCGCCGTCGCCTGTCTCTGCTGCTGACGATCCTGGACGAGCCCAACGTACTCATCCTGGACGAGCCCGGCAACGACCTGGATACCGACATGCTCGCGATTGTCGAGGATCTGCTCGACGGCTGGCCCGGCACGCTGATTCTGGTGACGCACGACCGTTTCCTCATGGAGCGCGTGACCGACCAGCAGTGGGCACTGCTCGATGGCCATCTTACGCATATGCCCGGCGGCGTCGACCAGTACCTGCGCCTGTGCAACGCCACGGCCGAGGGCGAGCCCGTGGGCGCGCCGAGCGCCAAGACCGGCACGTTCGACACCGGTGCCGCGGCGGCTGCGGCCGAAAAGCCCAAGTCGAGCGGTCAGCCCAACGGCCTTTCCAACGCCGAACGTCAAAAGCTTCGCCGTGAGGTGAGCTCGCTCGAGCGCAAGATGGAGACGCAGCGCGCCCGCGTGGAGGAGGCCGAGGCCGCCATGGCCCAGGTCGATCCGACCAACTACACCGCGCTCGGCGAGCAGCAGGCAAAGATCGACGAGGCCCACGCCGCCATGGACGAGTTGGAGATGGCGTGGCTCGAGGCGAGCGAGAAGCTCGAGGGCGAGGAGTAGACGAGGATGATCAAGGCTGCGTTTTTCGATATCGACGGCACGCTGCTGAGCTTTAAGACGCACCGGATCCCGGCGTCGGCGCGGCAGGTGCTCGACAGTTTTCACGAGCAGGGGATTGCGTGCGTGATCGCCACGGGTCGCCCGACCTACCAGATGTCCGATTGGCTGCTCGACTTGGGTTGGGATGCGTACATTACGCTTTCGGGCCAGCACTGTTTTGATGCCGAGGGCGTTTACCGCAGCTGCCCGATCGATCCGGACGACGTCGCGGTGATTGTGGACCAGGTGGCGCAGGGGCGCTACGACTCGCTGTGCATGCAGGGCGAGAACTCGTTTGTGAACCGCCTGTCCGAGCGCGTGGTGACGGCCGGAAGCAACGCGGGGATTGTCTACCACGAGGAGCCGTTTGAGCACGCCTTTGACGCACCGGTCTACCAGTTCTGCGCCTTTGTGGACCCGGCCGACGAGCATATCGTGACCGATGCGGTGGCGCATTCTCTCACTACGCGCTGGTGTGATTTGTTCTGCGACATTATCCCTGCCAACGGCGGTAAGGACCTGGGCGTGGCGGCGACGCTGGAGCGCCTGGGCATCGATGCGAGCGAGGCGATTGCCTTTGGCGATGGCGAGAACGACCTGTCGATGTTTTCCGCCGTGGGCACGAGCGTGGCCATGGGCAACGCGCAGGACACGGTGAAGGCTGCAGCGACCTACGTGACGACCGCCGTGGACGACGACGGCATCTGCAACGCCGCGAAGCACTTTGGATTGATGTAACTGCGGGCCGGCACCTGGCACCTGGGGACACTCCTTGCGGGGCGTCCCCATTTTGTTTTCGTCCCGCACGTTTTGTGAAACACGGCTAACTTTTAGACAAAGTAGTAAGACATGGGCAACTTTTGCGGTAAAGTTAGCCGTGGAAAGTATCCAAAGGCTAACTAGCAATCATCGCGAAAGGCGGCCCATGGCCCTACGTGAATCCGGAGAAGACTATCTCGAATCGATCTACGTTCTATCGGAACGTCAGGTCATCGTGCGCTCGATCGACGTTGCGGAGTATCTCGGCGTAACCAAGGCGAGCGTTTCCAAGGCCATGGCGACGCTGGAAAGCAACGGCTATGTCGAAATGGGCAAACGAGATGTTCATCTGACAGAGCGAGGGCTGGAGGTCGCTCGCCAAATGTGGGAGCGTCACTGCTTTTTCGTGGGGCTGCTGGAGGATGCGGGTGTTTCGGCTGAGGTCGCGTCGCAAGAGGGCTGCCACATGGAGCACTGCCTGAGCGAGGAAAGCTTTGAGAAGCTGAGGGCGATGCTGGGACGGGACAGCGACCGGGACCAGTAGCCCCGCCAACCAAGTCCAACTCAGACAAGGAACCCCGCCAGCAAGCGATGCCCAAGAACCGCCAGCAACGTTACCGCAGGCCGGGACCGGGCTTGGTTTTTGAAAACACTCCGCAGACCAGAAGCGCCCCCGTTCGTAGCTCCGAAGGAGCAGAACGGG
>NZ_JAQLFP010000003.1:3859-99481 GCF_028207065.1 Collinsella aerofaciens | reverse complement strand
CTGATGGTGTCGACGTCAATGGTATACGGGCGCATCATCGACGTCTTCAATACAGACAATATCAGTGCGGAATGTTTTCAGGGGTTAGCCCGTACGGCCTTCTACTGCTACGAAGCATTCAGAGCATCTGGAGTGGACGGCGGCTTGGCTACGAGCTGGGGCTGAGGATCTGAATGAATGGGTCCTGTTGCTGAGAGCACATGCGTTTGGGATCGATCACTTTGGATCCGAAAGGCGGAGTGCGGCCGCCGTCCCCCTGACAACAAAAAGGCCTCCGAAGCCGTTTGCTCTGGAGGCCTTTCGTTTAATTGCAAATGAGCGCTAGTTGTTCGCGGTCAGGCGCTCGACGTCGTGGGCGATCATGTATTCCTCGTCGGTGGGGATGACCATGACCGTGACGGAAGAGCCGGCGGCGCTGATGACCTGCGGACCGTTGCCCACGGCCTCGCGGTTCTTGTTGTTGTCGATGCGCACGCCCAGCCACTCGAAGCAGTCGCAGAAAGCCTTGCGGATCGACCAGTCATTCTCGCCGATGCCGGCGGTAAAGGTAATAGTGTCCACGCCCGCCATTGAAGCGATCATGGAGCCGGCCTGCTGCATGGCCTTGTAGGCGAACATATCGAAGGCGAGCAGGCAGCGCTCGTCGCCCTCGGAGGCGCGCGTACGGATGTCACGGGCGTCGTTGGAGATGCCCGAGATGGCAAGCAGACCAGACTGCTTGTTCATCATGTCATCGACTTCCTGATAGCTGTAGCCGCCCTCGCGCTGCAGGTAGCACACGGTAGCCGGGTCAATGGAACCACAACGGGTGCCCATCATCAGGCCGTCGAGCGGCGTGAGGCCCATCGTGGTATCGCGGCATACACCGTCCTCGATGGCGGCAAGCGAGGCGCCGTTGCCCAAATGGCACGAGAGCAGGCGGTGGCAGCGCGAGCCCAGGATCTCCTTGGCCATCATCCACTCATAGCGGTGGCTTGTGCCGTGGGCGCCGTACTTGCGCACGTGATACTTGTCGCACACGTCCTTGGGCAGGGCGTAGGTGTACGCAACCTCGGGCATAGTCATGTGAAACGAAGTATCGAAGACAGCCACGTTGGGCAGCTCCGGATACTTCTCGCGACAATACTCGATTGCCGCTGCCTCGCCGTAGTTGTGCAGCGGGGCAAGCGGTGCCACCTCGAGAATCTTAGCCATGACCTCGTCGTCGACGACCGCGGAATCATCAAAGTACCAGCCACCCTGAACGATACGATGCCCAATGCCATCGATCGTAAAGTCGGTCTTCTCGAGCTCCTCGAGCACGCGCGCAATGGCGCAGCGATGATCGGGAAAAGGAATCTCCTCGGTCTGCTTGGCACCACCGTTCTCGGAGTGGCCAAAGATGCCCATGTCCGAGCCGATACGCTCGCAGTTGCCCTTGGCGAAAACCTCGCGGGTATCGGTATCCAAAAGCTGATATTTAAGGCTCGAGCTGCCGGCGTTGACAACAAGTACGTTCATGAGACTCCTTTGCAGTGCGATACGGTCGGCGCAGACCCCTTAAGGCGGCCGCATGTTAATAAGAAGTTATCACAACTTGATAAATAGCTATCAGGCATATCGCTCAACGAGACGAAAGAGGGGCTGAACGGCGCTCGGTCGTCCAGCCCCTCCCCTCTTGCAATTACTTGCCGTTGACGATGCGCTCGACGTCGGAAGCGATCATGAACTCCTCGTCCGTGGGGATGACGAAAATCTTGACCTTGGAATCCTTGGCAGACAGGCACCAAGCGCCGTCACCACGCAGGGCGTTGCGGGCATGATCCATCTTGACGCCCATAAAGGCCAGGCGGTCGGCAACGCCGGCGCGGACGGCCGGAGCGTGCTCGCCGATGCCGGCGGTAAAGACCAGGGTGTCCATACCGCACATAGAAGTGGCCATCTCGGCAGCCTTGGCGGCAATCTTGTAGACGAACATATCGAAGGCGAGCTGAGCCTCGGGGTCGCCAGCGGCAGCGAGCTCCTCGACATTGCGGCAGTCGTTGGTCTTGCCACCGGTCACAGCCAAAAGGCCGGACTTCTTGTTCATCATCTCGTCAACCTCGTCGAAGGTGTAGCCGCCCTCGCGCTGCAGGTAGCACACGGTAGCCGGGTCGATGGAGCCACAGCGGGTGCCCATCATGACGCCGTCAAGCGGGGTGAGACCCATGGTGGTGTCCATGCACTTGCCGTCCTCGATGGCGCACAGGGAGGCACCGGAACCGATGTGGCACACGACGACCTTGCGGGCCCCGCCGTTGGTCATCTCGGCGACCTTCTTGGAGATGTAGCGGTAGCTGGTGCCGTGGGCGCCGTACTTACGAATGTGCAGCTTGTCGCAAACATCCTTGGGCAGAGCGTAAGTCTTGGCGACCTCGGGCATGTTGAAGTGGAAAGCGGTGTCATAGACCGTGACGTTGGGCAGGTCGGGATACTGCTCCAGGCAGTACTCGATAACGTTGGCCTCGGGGTTATTGTGCAGCGGGGCGAGCGGAGCAACCTCGCGGATCTTGGCGAGGACGTCCTCGTCGACGAGGGAGGAATCACCGAAGTACCAACCGCCCTGAACGATACGGTGGCCGATACCCTCGATCTTGACGCCGTTGGCCTCGAGGTCCTTCAGGACGACCTCGATGGCGACCTTGTGGTCGGGGAACTCGATGTTCTCGGTCACCTTCTTGGAGCCGTTGGCAGCGTGGGTGAAGGTGCCGCCGGTAAAACAGACGCGCTCGCAGGAGCCCTTTGCGGACACCTTGTGGGACTTGGTATCGATGACCTGATACTTAAGGGTCGAAGATCCTGCGTTGACGACCAGAACGTTCATGTGTCTCCCTACTAACAGGCGGTGTGGCGCCGCCAGGTTACATACGCTTCAATAATAAACCCAAACGCCCTCGCGCTCGGGTTTATTGCGTTGATATATAAGTTATCGGTGCCCAAATACTCATGACCTTTGGCGTGTAAGACGAAATAGCGCGGGGATATACACAAGGGAAGAAATCCCGAGCGCGACAAGCAATACGACTCGAATGCCCGCAACGCTACTCAACACAGCGTTGAGCAGATAGAAAAGAACGGCACCCACCGCCACCATCTGGCTTTGAACCGAAATCAGTGAACAGCGCATCGAAGAATCGGCTGCCTTTTGAAAAATTGAGTATTTAATTGGAGCAAATAACGAGTACGCAACCGTCTGCAGCACATAGAACACGGGCAGCAAATTAGCCGGAGTAAGGGGAATCAAAAACAAAGCTGTCAGGAAAAGGCGCACGATGCCGCAAATACGCGCAAAGCGGCCCTTGTCGACATGAGCAATCGCACAGGGCACAATAAGTCCCATGGAGGCCGAGGCAAGGAGCTGGACCGCAATGGTCACACCCGAAGCGACGGCATTCATTCCGCGACCCGCAAGCAGCAGTGAGAAAAAGTCTTCCAGGGCGACAAAAGCAAATGCCTGAGAACAGTCCATGATGAACGCTGAACGAAGAATGCCATTACCCGCAATAGCGGCACCGATCATCTTCGGGCTAATCCCATGTTCAGGTGTCGTCGCAGTGCCCCCTCTTCGCATTTCAGGAATGCAGACAACGACAACCAACGTCAACACCATTGCGATGATATCTGCCGAAAGACCAATGAGATATGCACCGACGGACGAAATGAAACCGCCCACGCAAGCGGAGATGGCATAAGAGGCATAGAAAACAAATCGCTCAACGACATTAAGTCTTACGAGCTGGTCCTGAGAGACGCTGTCAATGTAAATCGCTTCTATAGATCCGCTCACACATGCAACGGCAAAACCCTTGAGAGCGAACGCACCGATTAAAAGCAGAGGAGAACGGACGAGAAGCAGGGCGACATAGTATCCAAGCATTCCCACGACGCCAACGAGACCACTTGTCTTTCGTCCAAACCTATCAGCAATATAGCCAGTGGGAACTTCAAGGATGAACTTGCTCACTTGGTATGCAATCATCATGCTAGAAATCGCCACCATCGAGAATCCGACAAATTCAAGGTAAACCGTCAGAAAATACAAAATGGTGCTGAAGTTCGACAGAAAAACGAACGTCATATAAAGCAAAACCGTACGGTTTTTCATGCTCCACCCTCCAAGAGTCAGCAATCTAAATCGGAATCTTGGAAAAGCATGAGGGCAAAGCTGTCAGCTATGTGTTACAAGGCGTCAATAATCACTTGATGCCTCGAAGCCAATTAATCTCACGAAGCAAGATGACGCAATAGGTGCAGAAAAACCGTCTGGTGTCGATCAGTCCAGGCATTTTGTCGATAGCAAAAGTAGATGGGCAAGGCTACGTCACGCGAACCTTCAATGGAGCACTCGCTCACTTCCAATACATCTGATGCGAGAGAAGAGCCAGAAAAACTCAATATCAATCCCCCGGCTTGAAGAAACTCAGTCTGCGCCCTGTTTCCGTATTCAACATCACGGAAGCGAAAATTGACGAGCTGGGCTTCGGGACATTGATTGATTGCATTGAGACAGGGCGACAAATTAATGGGAACAGCGAGCCTGCCGCCCAGTAACTCGCGAATGGTCATGGCGCCCACAGATTGATGACCCGCTGGGCATGAAAGAACCTTGAGCTCCTTTTCACCCAAATATTTTGAAGAAAGGACGCTGTCCCGTGGTTCCTCGAATGAGATAGCCGCATCCGAAATGCCAAGCACAAGTGATTCAAAGCATGTAGCCGTTGGCTGATGCCACACATCAAGGTGAATCTGAGGGTGCGAGCGTTCAAACGAGTCATACCAGCTTTCGGCAAAAAGGCGCCCCCGCCCATGAAGGCAGGGGGCGTAAAGACGAAAGTGGCCATCGGGCGAAACGCCGTCGCCCCTCGATTGAGCGTACTTTTTGAGATCGTCGACTTGTGCCAGGATCACGCGCGCACGACGCGCAAATTCTCTGCCCGCCGGAGACAAAACAGCCTCCCCCGCCGATCGGTCGAGCAAAACAATCTGATACTCAGATTCCAGCTTTTTGATTGCCGACGAAACGGCCTGCGGACTCACATGAACGGCGCGGGCTGCTTTGCGCACGCCGCCATAGTTCGCTACCGCTTGAAGGTATTCGAGTTGAGAAAGCTGCATAGATTACTCCAAAGGCAGCCAAGTCGACGGGCCAAGCGCCCTCAGATGAGGTTCTCGCCCAGGTTTTTGCCGCCGAGGACGTGCATGTGGAAGTGCATGACGGTCTGGCCGGCGTTGACGCCCTTGTTGGAGATGACGCGGAAACCGTCCTCCAGACCCTTGGCCTTGGCGACCTCCTGGATGGCGTGAGCTATGGCGCCCATGGTCTCGGCGGGTACGTTGTCGGCGATGTCGCTGTAGTGCTTCTTAGGGATCACGAGCGTGTGGACCGGCGCCTGCGGGTTGAGGTCGTCGAAGGCGATGACCTGGTCGTCCTCATAGACAACGGTCGAGGGGATCTCGTGGTTGGCAATTTTACAGAAGATGCAATCGCACATAGCTGGTTCCTTTCTTACAGACCAAGGTAATTATATTTGGTCGAGATGCTTAGAACGAAAGGTTATCATCGGTGTTGGCGGCCTCGCCGTCGGCGAGCACATCGTTGCCGTCGACGTCCTTAAGGAGCACCGAGACCTTCTGCTCGGCATCGGACAGGCGGGTGCGCAGGCTTTTGAGGAGCTCGACGCCGCGGGTGTAGCTCTCGAGCGACTCCTCAAGCTCCATATCGCCCGACTCCAGGCTGCGGATGATGAGCTCCAGCTCCTGCGAGGCCTGCTTGTACGTAAGCTGCTCGACCGGGGTCTTCTCTGCCATATCTGTTTCCTTTCCTAAGGGTCTATCACTGCGAAACGCGGTCTACTCGACCGTATCGACCGTTGCTGCCACGTTGCCGTCTGCCATGCGCACGCGAATGGCGTCGCCAGGCTTAAAGGTCTTGGCACTCGTAGCCACACCATCATCGCTGTACGCGATGGAATAGCCGCGAGCAAGCACTTTGAGCGGCGACAGGGCATCGAGCGACGCTGCCGCACGGCTCAGGTCGGACGCTGGCTTGCTGAGCATCGTGCGCCCTTGATGCTCTAGGCGGGAACTCGCAAGCGTGAGCGCATGGCGCTTACCATCGAGCCCCGAGGTGCTTGTAATCAGACGCTCGGGCAAGCGCTCAAAGTTGGAGCGGAATGTCCCGACCGAGCGTACTATGGCGCCCGACAGGCGATCGGCAGTCAGCGCAAGCTCCGATTCGCGACGCTCGACCATAAATGTGGGGTCGTTGAGGCACGGGCGACACGCAGCGGCATCGAGCGCATCACCCAAGCGAGCCGTATAGGTATCCCAGGCACGGCGACCGCGCTGATCGAGCATCTCCAGGTCGACCTGGGCCGACCCAATCATCGATGCCATCGCGGCACCCAGACGCTGATGGCGCGCCTCGAGCACATCGGCCAACTCCGTCATAGCCGGCGCCACCGATTCTGCCGCCGCCGTGGGCGTGGAGGCGCGTCGGTCGCTCACCATGTCGCAAATCGAGGTATCGGGCTCATGGCCAATGCCGGTCACCACGGGCACAGGACAAGCCGCCACCGCGCGGGCAAGCTCCTCGTCATTAAAGGTCATGAGGTCCTCAAAGGAGCCGCCGCCGCGCACCAGCAAAATACAGTCGGGCGCCGGCGTAATGGAAGCGGCGCGGCGCAAGCCATCAATGAGCTCGGCCGGCGCACCCTCGCCTTGAACCTTGGCGCCCACGCAGACAAGCTCGACGAGCGGGTTGCGACGGCGCAGCGTACGCTTGACGTCGTCGATTACCGCACCGGAAAGCGAGGTGACGACCGCCACGCGTGAGCAAAACACCGGGATGCGGCGTTTGCGGGACTCGTCCATCAGTCCCTCGCGGCGTAGCTTTTCGGCCAACTGCGCCACCTGTTGACGCAGCAGACCCTCCCCCGCCAGCGAAAACGAGCGAGCGACAAAGCTCATGCGGCCCGTGGCCTTATAGAGATTGAAGCTGCCCTTAAAGCTCACCTGCATGCCGTCACGCAGATCGAAGGTACGCTTGAGATAGGCGCCCTTCCAGATGATGCAGTCGACGGCGGCCGAGTCGTCTTTAATCTGGAAGTAGCAGTGGCCGCTTCGGGCATTGGGACCACGGAAACCCGTGACCTCGCCCAGGACGGTCAGTTGCGGAATAGCATCGAGCGCACCGGCGGCGATCTCTACCGCCTGGCTCACGCTGAGCTCTTTACGCTCTTGCTCGTCCGAACCGTCGAACTCGGCGGAAACGCTATTGCCGGTTAGATTCCAGCCTGCCACGCAGCCTCCTTTCGTCATCGTGCACAAAGGCTCTGGCCCTGCGCAAATTCAAGTCCAACACATAGTACAGCGCCGCGGGGACACAAATTCCCGCGGCGCCCAGCGACCCAATTTGTTATCGGTTGGAGTTTCTGTTGTAGCGAGCCATAAGATAGAGCAGCTGAATAATCGAGGTGAACGCCGCAGCCACATAGGTAAGCGCGGCGGCCGTCAGCACCTTCTTGGCACCGTTGACCTGCTTGGAGCTCATACCCGACTGCTCAATATACGCCACGGCGCGCCGGCTAGCATCAATCTCGACCGGTAGCGTAACCAGTTGGAACAGCACGCTAAACGAGAAGAAGATCAGTGCGAGGGTCGTGAGTCCCGCGATGTTCATAAACAGGCCCATGAGCAGCACGATGGTCCAAGTGTTCTGGGTAAAGTTGACGACCGGCACGAGGGCGGTGCGTACCTTCATCATGGCATAGCCGCTTTGACGCTGCGCGGCATGGCCTGCCTCGTGACAAGCGACAGCAACGCTTGCGACCGAGCCGCCCGAACGGTTGGAATCCGACAGATACAGATTGTTGTCCTGCGGGTTGTAGTGGTCGGTAAGCTCACCAGCGACGCCCTTGATACCCACGGCATTGCAGCCGTTGGCGTCGAGCATGCGGCGAGCGACCGTGGCGCCCGTGTCGCCGTCCGAGCGAACCTTGGACCACGTCTTGTACGTCGAATTGATATAGCTCTGCGCGGCAAGGCCAAGCACCGTGCAGACAAGAACAACCAGCAGGTACAGCGGGTCGATACCAAAGCCGTATCCATAGTAATAGGGCATGCGAATTCCTCCGAATCGAGTTACACGTTGGAGGCATTCTACCCACTCGCCCAGCAGGCAAATCAACATCGATGTTTTGGCAATGTCAGCGAAAACGGCCGAGAGCGAGCAAGGTGACGTGAAAGAGAAGCGACGCGTACTTTGGTACGCGAGCGACGATTGAACGTCAGATTGCTCGCTCTCGGCCGTTTGCAGCGTCGAGCTGTTACGCGGTTTGGTAAAACCGCGTAACTATATACCTATAACAACTCAATCTTTCCGTCCTTCACGGTGAGCCCCATATTGCCGGAAAGCAGATCGTCCAGGCGCGAACCCACAAGCTCAAAACGCCAGCCTTCACGCAGGGGGCTCTGCTCGGGATGCTCAATGTAGTCGGCCAGGTCATCGCGCGAGGCAATAACCGAGGTCGCCACTCCCGAGCGTTCGGCAACCAGGCGGATGAGCGCATACATCAGGTCCGTCACGCTCTCCAGCTCCGGCGAGATCTGACGGTGCCCGCGCACCATGAGCGGCAGGCGATCGTGCGGGCAGCTCGCGCCGCGCTTGATGGCCATGAGCGCGCCGTCCACATCGCGCTCCCCCAACTGGTCGGTACCGCGAATGCTACGGAACTCCTCAACGCGCACGGGATTGCGCTTAACGAGCGCAAGCAGCGTGTCGTCGGACATGACCCACTTGCGCGGGATGTTACGGCGCTCGGCGCGGTCCTCGCGCCAGGCGGCGAGCTCGCGCGCGATGCCCAACTGGTGACGGCTGCACGAATTGATGCGTTTGACCTTACGGAACGCCTCGTGGCGATCGGCGCGATAGTGCGACTCGTCAGCCAGCGGGCGCAGCTCGTCGAGCACCCAGTCCACGCGGCCCAGCTCGCGCAGGCGGCTCATCATCTCGGTATAGGCGACGATCAGGTACTTGACGTCATCGATCGCGTACTCGATCTGTTTGTCGGTCAGCGGGCGACGCGACCAGTCGGTCAGCGACTCGGTCTTGGGCAGCGAGACGCCGCAAAACGTCTGCACGAGCGCGCCGTAGGAAATCTGCTGGCGTTCGCCCAAAAAGGCGGCGGCCACCTGCGTGTCAAAAATCGGACGCGGCAGCACGCCCACGGTATGGAGCATAACCTCCATATCCTGCGAGCAGGCGTGGAAGACTTTGGTCACGCTCTCGTCGGCCATAAGCTCGGCCAGCGGCGACAGGTCGTCGATCACCAGAGGGTCGACCGCGACGCTCTCGGCAGGGGTGGCAATCTGAACCAAACACAGGCGCGGATGGAACGTGCGCTCGCGCAAAAACTCGGTATCGACGGCAATCGCGTCAAACTCACGGGCGCGCTGGCAAAAGTCGAGTAGAGCCTGATGTGTGGAAATGTACATATCAACCCATCGAATAAGGTTAGGCCCGAAAAACACGGGTAGGATAACGGCATTGTCTTACAACTATACTCGGTTAGTCACAGAACGGGAACGTAAGTATGCGCTGCCTTATCATCCACAACCCGGCATCGGGCCCCAGCTCAGATGAAATCTACGCATTCACGCACGCCCTCGCGCAGGGCGGCGACGAGGTCGTGATGCGTTTTATCGGCGATGGCATGGAACCCGAGGACGCCGTGGCAGACGTGCGCGAGTTTGATCGCGTGGTGATTTCGGGCGGCGACGGCACCGTCTCCAACGTGCTCGACCAGATGCGCGGATGCGGCGTCCCCACGCTCGTCTTCCCCTCCGGCACGGCCTGCCTGTTCTTCAACAACATCGGCAATGCCCCTGAGGCGGCGGCGCTTGCCAAGGCTTGCCGCGCCGGTCGCACGGTCAAAGTGGACATGGGCGAGCTCTTTTGGCTCGACGAGAACGGCAGAGAGAAGCGCCACGGCTTTATCATCATCGCCGGCTCGGGCTTCGACGCCGAGATCATGATGAAGGCCGCTCCCACCAAAAACGACATCGGCGAGATCGCCTACTTCCTCTCCGCTCTCGCCACGCCCAACCCCACGGTGGCGCACTTTACCATTGAGCACGACGGCATTGTCGAGGAGCTCGACGGCATCTGCTGCATGGCGGGCAATACCTCGGTCATTCAAAACGACATCAACCTGTTCCCCGACTGCCGCATGAACGATGGCATGGTCGATATTGCGGTCATCGAACCCGTGCGCACCGTTCAGCTGCTGCCTACTGTGATCACCGCTGCGCTTGACCCCGCCGGTAAGGTACTCGGGCGCCCACAGTTCAAGATCATCCAGACCAAGGAAGCCAAGATCACCTGCACCCCGTCACTGGGCATGCAGTTCGATGGCGAGATTATCTCCAGCAATTCGGGCGTCTTTGGAGCCCGCGCGCTTCCGCAATGCCTCGACCTCATCGTCGACGAATTCTCCCCGCTCGGAAAATAGGAGGACCCTATGAACGACAATCCCCTGATCGGCTTTATTGTCATCGTCTTGGCCATGCTCGTCGGTTACGCCATCAACGTGATTCACCGCCGAAAGAAGTAAATCCACATTGGTATGATATTCATCCAGTTATCGACTCTCCCGCTGTTTATGCAAATCCTAAACAGCGGGAGAGTTTTCTTTTTGACCGCCGTCTAATGCTTTATTCAGCTACAGTAAATGCAGGGTGCCTTTATTTAACTAAAGCCATAAAATGAGTATTATTATCCGTTCATCGTATATTTCTTCACGCTCATCGAGCAAAGGCTGTTGTCGAGTGAATACTCTTTACACTTCCTTTAGGCTAGTAGATGTATTTATTAGCTGAAACTCCGTACGGTTTCGCGGGGTTTCAACAGTTGGGAGGGATTATGAGGTTTACTCATCCTGTCAACACGCTCAAGAAGCTCGGCTGCGGCCTTGCGTTTGGAGCAGCGGCTATCATGGCCATGCCGACTTCGGCACTCGCCTGCACCCAGATCTACATGGGCAGCAAGCTCACGGCAGACGGCAACACGTACTACGGCCGTTCCGAGGACTTCGGTCCGCGCTACATCAAGCACTTTGGCATTGAGCCCGCACACAAGGACGGCAACGAGTACACCTCGGTCGAGTCCGGTTTTGAGTACAAGTCCAAGGGCGCAACCTACCGCTACACCTTCGTTCGCGACAACCCCTCGCAGTGGGAAGATCGCTACGACGCATATTCCGAGGCAGGCATCAACGAGAAGGGCGTCTCCTGCTCTGCCACGTTGAGCACCTCCTATAACGAGAAGGCCGAAGAGGCCGACCCCATCACCGAGGAGACTGGCATTGGCGAATACAACTACGCCAGCGTCATTCTGGGCGAGAGTGCCACGGCCCGCGAGGGTGTCGAGCTCCTCGGCAGCCTGATTGACGAGCAGGGCGTCTGCTCCAACGACCAGATCATCATTGCCGACAACAACGAGACCTGGTTGTTTGCAGCGCTTTCCGGCCATCAGTGGATCGCCATGAGGCTCACTGACGATATCGCCTCGCTCAACCCCAACATCGGCAACCTCACCTATGACGTCGACCTCGACGACACCGAGAACTGCCTCCACTCCGAGGGCATCGAGTCTATGCCTAAGGAGAAGGGCTTTGCCGAGTACACCGACGGCAAGTTCGACGTCGCCAAGACCTACGGCGAGGAGATTGGCGAGGCCGGCATGCACCAGTGGTCGCGCTATATCCAGGGCCGCGATTACTTCATGGCTCCGCTTGCTGAGGGCACCGACTACGAGATCGTCAAGGACGAGCGCGAAGACGCTCGCGCGACGACCGGCGCCCTGGTCCACGAAATGCAGCCGCTGTTCTTTACGCCCGGCAAGTCCGACTGGAACACCTTTGAGATGATTCGTTCCTTCGCCGCTCGCGGCGAGAATGTCGCCGGCCTCAACGCCAACACCGACGGCGCCTATGCCATCGGCTCCAACCGCAACACCGAAATCCACACCTTCCAGATCCGTCACGGCATGGACCCCGAGATCGCGACCATCCAGTGGGAGATGCTATCCAACGCCGAGTTCTCCGTCGCCATCCCCCTCTATTCCGCACTGCTCACCGAGGTCAGCCCCTACTTCAGCGATCAGGATGTCTCCTTCGATCACTGCGAAGAGGAAGACGTCGTGAACAACGAGGAGCCCAAGAACTCCATCAACTACGTCCTCATGGACATCAACACGCTCGCCTATGAGAACCGCGACCACTGCGCCGCCGGCGTCCGCGCCTATCTCGACGCCCTGCAGAAGGAACTCATCGAGCAGAACCTGACCGTCGACGAGGCCATGCAGGCCGAAGAAGGCACCGAAGCCCGCACCGCCCTGGCCAACAAGGCCGGCAAGGCTGCAACCAAGAACACCTATGTTAAGTGCAAGGCCATGCTCGAGGAGATGCGCGACTACCTCCAGGAGGGCGATTTCTCCGAGGAGTTCGTCCCGAGTGACTACGATGCTGACAACGACTGCCTGGTCGAGTCCATCACCTACGCCGACGAGGCCCTTTCCGATGAGGACGTGGCCGAGCCCGAGGCCGAAGAGAAAGAGGTCACCGAGGAGAAGTCCGAGGGCAACAACATGGCCGCCATGGCCGTTGGCGCCGTCGTCATCATCTGTGTCTGCGCCTACGTGATCTATCGTCGCAAGAAGGCCTAAGACTCTCACGTTCTAAAGGAGGGCAAGACAGCGCGAGCAGTCTTGCCCTCCTTGTCCGTCATTTGACCGGCGGGAAACACCGGCGGGAAACCCGCCTGAAATCTTTTCAAAAAAGATTTCCCCGCGCATATTGCACTGTGCTATAGTGCAGCGCAACAGCAATCAGGTGCTACCGCGCCATGGCATCACGAAAGGAGCCACCGACATGAAGAACGCGATGACGTCTCTCAACAACTGGTGGTGGCGTGATGCGAATACGATCGGTCGACGGTGAGTCCCTCACGCCTGTTTTTGCGCTCTAGGTGATTGGAAGGCCTCCGGTTTCGACCGGGGGCCTTTTTCTATCTCGAGCCCGATCGCATTCGCATCACGCGCCTCCGTTTTTTCTTGCACTCCCCTTTTTGAAAGGACTTTCACCATGTCTCAGAACACCACCGCCGCCCAGCCCCGTACCGTCCAGACCGCCGACCGCGGTAAGCTCGATATCCGTGCCCTTGTCCTGCTCGCCATCCTGCTTGCCGCCGGCTTCATCCTCAACTTCACCGTCGGCAAGGCCATCTCGGGCATCTCGGGCGGCATGATCAGCCCCGAGTTCATCATCTCGGCCTTCTGCCTCACCATCCTGGTCATTCGCCCCAACATTGGCCAGGCGCTCGTCATCGGCCTCATCTCGGCCGCCGTGATCCAGATCACCACCACCTCGCCGTTTGTCGATTTTGCCGCCGAGGGTATCGCCGCCATGCTCATGGCCGCCATTGTCAACGCCGCTGCTAAGGGCGGTCAGGTCAAGCCCGCCGTCGCCGTTGTCGCAACGTTCGTGACCACCTTCGTCTCGGGCGTCATCTTCATGGTTATCAAAATGGCCATGCTCGGCGTGGTGGGCGAGCTCGCCGCAGCCATGCTGCCCGTCGTCGCCATGACCGCCGTCTTTAACGCCATCCTGGTCGGCGCCCTCTATCTGCCCATTCAGAAGGCCCTGAAGCTCAACTAACCTGCTCGGCTTTACGAGCCATCCCGACGCTCCACCAGCAAAGACTGTCCCAAACAACTAGCTCTTGGGGACGTTCTTTAACGACTAGTCATGTAAGAACGTCCCCAACGACTATGAAAGGTATTCATGGAAACGATCATCAGCGTCGATGACGTCTCGTTCTCATATGGCAGCGCACCCGAGCCCGCGCTCGCCCACGTGTCGTTTAATGTGCATCAGGGCGATTTCATCGGCATTATCGGTCCTTCGGGCGCCGGCAAGTCCACACTTGCCGCCTGCCTCTCGGGCGCCGTGCCTCACCACTACACCGGCACCTTTTTTGGCTCCGTCACCGTGGACGGCCACGACACCTGCGAAGCCTCGCTCACCGACGTGTCGCAAATCGTCGGCAGCGTGCTGCAGGATATCGACACGCAGATGGTCGCCTCGGTCGTCGAGGACGAGATGCTCTTTGGCCTCGAGAACTTTGGCGTTCCCCACGACCAGATCGAGCAGCGCGTGAGCGAAACGCTCGAGACCGTCGGCATCAGCGACCTGCGCGACCGCGAGATCGCCACCCTTTCGGGCGGACAGAAGCAAAAGGTAGCCATCGCCGCCATCCTCGCCATGCGTCCGCGCGTCTTGGTTCTCGACGAGCCCACCGCGGCACTCGACCCCGCCAGCTCCACGTTGGTCTTCGAGACGCTGCGTGAGGCAAACCGCACACTTGGAATCACCATCGTCGTCGTTGAGCAAAAGGTCGCCCTGCTCTCGGAGTACTGCAACCGCGTGCTCGTGCTCAACCATGGCGAAATCGCGCTGCAGGGCGAGCCACACGAGGTTTTCGGGCATACCGACGAGCTCCGTGCCATCGGCGTCGACTGCCCTCGCGTCACGCGTATCTTCAATAGCCTCGAGGCCGATGGCCTGGTAAGCGGTACCCCTTGCTTGGATGTCGATGAGGCCGAGCGCCTGATTTCGGGCATTGTCGACCCCGCACACGCGGCCAGCGAAGCCCAGGCGCCCGCCGGCTCCCCGCATGCACCGTCGTTGCGCCCGCACGCCAAGGACGCCGAGCCCGTGCTCACCTTCGATCACGTTGAGTTTGCCTATCCCAATGGCGGCGCCGCCGTACACGACCTCAACCTGACCCTCTATCCCGGCGAGCTCGTGGGCATCGTCGGCCAGAACGGTGCCGGCAAGACCACGCTCACCAAGCTGCTCACAGGCCTGCTTAAGCCCGCCTCGGGCAGCGTGCGCGTTACGGGGCTGGACACCGCAGCCGTTCCCACGAGCCGCATCGCCCGCGAAGTCGCAACCCTCTTCCAAAACCCCGACCGCCAGATCTGCAAGGATACCGTACTCGACGAGGTCGCTTTTGGCCTGGAGCTTGCCGGCATCGACCGTGCCGAGGCTCTGCGTCGCGCTCGACTCGTTATCGACCGCTTTGGCCTGCCTGCCGATGAGGCACCTTTCTCGCTTTCGCGCGGCCAGCGACAAATGGTGGCGCTTGCCTCCGTCGTAGTTGTTGAGCCCAAGATCGTCGTGCTCGACGAGCCCACGAGCGGCCTTGATTACCGCGAGTGCATGACCGTCATGGAAACGGTGCGCACCATGGCCGAGCGCGGCTGCGCCGTGATTATGGTCTGTCACGACATGGAAGTCGTTTCCGACTTTGCCGAGCGCATTGTGGTAATGGCCGACGGTCGCATCCTCGACCGCGGCCGCACGCACGAGCTATTCTCGAACATCGATCTCATGCGGCGTGCCTACGTGGAGCCTCCCCAGGTTATTGAACTCTCGCGCCGTCTGGCACCTTCCGTCTCGCCCGCTTTTGCGCAGGTGAGCGAGGTCACCGATGTCGTTCGAATTACCAAGGAGATGGTCCACCGTGGTTAACGTCATCGACTACATGCCGGGCGATACGCTACTGCATCGTTTGAACCCCGTCGTCAAACTGGGCCTCGCCGCCGCCATCATCGTCGGCATCTTCTTGTCCGACACCTACGTGGCGCTGCTGGGCTTTTTGGCACTCACCCTTGCGCTGGGTGCCTATGCCGGCGTCGTCGACCGTCTGTTCTCGTTGCTCAAGTTGCTGATTCCGCTCGCGCTTATCATGCTGGTGCTCCAGCTAGCCTTTATGCGCGATGGCAACGTGGTGTGGGGCTTTATCACCGACACGGGCCTCATCACGGGATCGAAGGCCTGCCTGCGCCTGCTGGGCGTGGCGTTACCACTCATCCTCATGCTCATGGTGACCAAGCTCAACGACCTTGCCAACGCCTGCGTCGAGGTGCTGCACGTGCCGTATCGCTATGCCTTCACCTTTACCACGGCGCTACGCTTTGTGCCGGTGTTTGGTCAGGAGATGAACGCCATCATGGAAGCGCAGACCGCACGCGGCGTCGAGTACGACACCAAGAACCCCATCAAGAAGCTTAAGCTCATGCTGCCACTGTGCGTGCCACTGCTCATCTCGAGCGTGGGCAAGACCGATGCCACAGCCTTGGCGGCAGAACAGCGCGGCTTCTATCTGCGTACACGCGCCAGCTCGTACAAGCGCTACCCCATCAAGGGCCTGGACATCGCCGTGCTCATCGTCAGCATCGCCCTCATCGCCATCGGCTTCCTGTTCTAGTTCGCCACCGGCAGCAACCGCCCAACGCAAAAGGCCTCGGCTCGCACCAAACGAGCCGAGGCCTTTACTGTTTCACCAGATAAAACCTACCAAAATTAACCTGTCCTTTTTTGACAGGTCGGAAGCTAGAGGCGGTAGGGGGCGCCGCTGCGGATGATGGATTCGCGCACCAGGACATCCATAGCATCGAGGGTGATCTCGGGCATCTCTCGATACTTCTGCAGCACCGATAGCTCGGTGCAGGCCAGAATGACACGGTCGCAGCCGCTACGGGCGAACTCCCACATCACACGGTCGAACTTATCCATATCGGGCTCACGTCCGGCTTTCACATCATCGTAGATAAGCGACATCACATCGTTCTGACGTTTCTCGCCGGGATAGACGACCTCCACACCCGCAGCCTCGCATTCGCGGCCGTAGACGCCCGCGCCCACGGTTCCGTCGGTGCCCATGATGCCAATCTTGCGCACCGGCTCGGCCGGCATACTCAGGTTGGGGTCGAACTCGCACTCCCCCATCACCGCACCCGCAAGGGCATAGCGCACCGACTCACGCGGCATGTGGATAATCGGCACCTTCGTAAACGACTGGATCTGGTCGTAGAAGTAGTGTGACGTGTTGCAGGGAATGGCAATGTGCGCACAGCCCAGCGACTCGAGTGCCTGGGCACACTCTTTCATGGTCGCCAGCAGCTTGGCGTGCTCGCCAGTCTTAATGGCCAGCGTGCGGTCGGGCATGGTCGACTTGGAGAGCACCACCATGTCGATATGATCCTGATCGCAGGCAGCAGCCGTATGACGCACTACCTGGTCGTAGTAATACGACGTGGCCTCGGCGCCCATGCCGCCGATAACTCCCAGCTTTTCCATCGCCGCCTCCTTGGTGACGCTTGCGCAATTGCGCGTATCATACCCGCGCCCGCCCGATGTAAACCGGACGGGCGCCGCACTCATCTACTTGTAATACGTCTTGAACAGCTTAAAGTGGCGCAGCTTGGTGTGCCACATGCGCAGCCAGCGGTTAAAGACAAAGTCGCCCTTCATAAACGAAGGGTCGGCGCCCTTGCCTTCCTTGTCCAGGCGATGCACCTTAGCGCGCAGCTCGGGATCCTTGACGTACTTGTCGACGACGCCCATGGGGACGACCATCCACAGCGCCTCGTCCTGCGCCGTCACAAACTCCGGCTCAAACGGGCGGTTGAACACATACTCGTCCACCACATACTTGGCAACGTTAAAGCCGCTGTTAGTGACGTAGTAGTTGCTGCGACCTTGGCGCGTGTTGAAATCGAAGAACTTAAACGAGCCGTCGCGCTCGTCGTACTTAACGTCAAAGTTGGAATAGCCCACAAAGTGAAGGTCCTCGAGCAACTTGCGCACGCCGCCCATGAGCTCGTCATTGGGCTCGGTGATGATACAGGCGTGGTTGCCGACACCGTGAGGCTGATGCTCCTCGAGCAGCACGTGACCCAGGCACATCATGCGCACCTTGCCGTTGCGGTCGGAATAACTGGTGAGCACGCGCATGTACTCGTCATTGCCGGGCACGCGATCCTGCAAGATCAGGTCGTCGGTGTAGCCGCTGGCATACGAGTCGCGAATGACCTGTTCCAACTCGGCACGGTCGGCAATCTCATAGGCCTTTTTCTGGCCCTCGAACTCGTGCTGCCACCACATGATGCCGTCAGAAGGCTTCAGAATCATCGGGTAGGGAAAATCGATCTGGTCGAGCACTTCGGCAGGCGCCTCGCCTTGGGCGTTCAGCATCGCCATGGTGAAGGTAAAGGTATGCGGATAGGGCACGCCATGCTTCTCGCACAGCTCGTAGAAGATCTCCTTCTTCTGACACTGCTCAAGCATGCTATAGGGAGCGTAAGGCGCGACGATGTTATCCGCCAACTCATGGGCATCCTTGGCCTGAGCCACGAGGGCAACATAGTTATCGCCACAGCCCACAAGGACAATCGTCTTATCGGCATGCGCTTGGGCAATGCCGTTGACGGTCCTGAGCATCACGGGCATGGTATCGATATCCACGTTGGGCGTGTAGTCGATAATCTGGCTGCGGTACGCGGGACCCGTCTGGTACTTGCCAAAGACCAGGCTCTTGACCTGGTACTCCTCGTAGAAGGCGCGCGCCACCGAATAGGCGTTGATGTCGCCACCGAGCAGCACGGGAATGAACTCGCGCTCTGTAAACTGCAATGCCATGGAAACTTCCTATCATGAACTGCCCACACAACGGGCGGTCTTTGCGCAACTGATTTATTCTAGCGTGCCAAGCCGCCGGCGCCCAAAGCTCCACCGTATCTATGGCAAACAAGGCGAAGCAGTTTGCCTGCTCCTCCGCCGCCCATGCCGGGCATCCACGTCGTCAAGTCTCATTTCTTGCCCACGATTGCATCTTTCCCCACGTGAGGCGACTTTTGATAAACAAAAACCCTCTCGGACAGGCCCCCGTAACGTTAAAGTTGAACTCTATGGTTTCTCAACAATTCATCATAACTGCAGGTCAAAGCCAAAGCCTCAAGTTCAACTTGACCCTTTGGAACCTTTAAGGTTCAAGTTGAGGTCGAAAGCAGTAGTAGAATACCGTTCGAACCATAACCTACGATTGATTGCAGAGGGACTGGATGCAGCATTCGAATCATCGCGCCGCAGCGCTCATTGCGTCGAAGCCGGCTCGTATCATCACGAGCGCCGCGCTCGCCGTTGCGCTGACGGCCACGCCGATGCTCTCCCCCGTTGCGGCGTATGCCGCCTCGCAGGCAACGCAGGACCAGCTTTCCGCAGCGCAGCAGAAGATCGAAGCCGCCACGAGCGCCTACAACGACGCCCGCACCAAACTCGATGACCTGCAAAAGCAGATTGACTCCAATGAGGCAAGCATCGAGGAAATCGAGGCTAAGCTTCCCGAGCAGCAGGCCAAGGCAAGCTCCGCCATGCGCGATCTGTACAAGTATCAGAAAGGCACCAATCCCATCGTGAGCTTCCTGGTCAATGCGCAGAGCCTGGGTGAGTTCATCACGACCTGCAAATACACCAACCAGATCACGAGCTCGAGCGTCGACGAGATCGAACAGCTCAATAACATGCAAACCGAACTCGAGCAGAACAAGGCTGAGCTCCAGCAGGCCAAGTCTCAGCTTGAGGCAGAGCAGAAAAACGCCGAGGATGCGTTGGCTCAGGCCCAGCAGCTCCGCAGCGAGGCGCAGGCAAAAGCCGAGCAGGAAAATGCCGCCGAGCTTGCCAAGCTTGAGGCCGATAAGGCCGCCGCCGCCGAGAAGCTCTCGGGCGAGGGCGTAAGCGGCAGCAATTCCAGCAGCCAGGCCACCAACACCAACACCACCATCGACACCACGGTGAACAACGCCAATACCGGTAGCTCCGATTACGATTCGTTCATCAATGAGTGGACGAGCCGCATCGACAATTATCTCGCCGGCTCCCCCATGGCAGGCCAGGGCTATAACTTTGCCGTCGCCGCTTGGAATACCGGTGTCGACCCCCGTTGGTCCCCCGCCATCGCCTGCATCGAGAGCACCAAGGGTGCTTATTGCGCCAATTCTTACAACGCCTGGGGCTGGAGTGCCCGTGGCGGCGGTTGGCGCAGCTTTGGCAGCTGGAGCGAGGGCATCTCCGCTCACGTTGCCTATCTGGGCGCCAACTACGGCTCCACCCTTACCCCGGCAGCGGCCAAAAAGTACTGCCCGCCCACGTGGCAGGACTGGTACAACAAAGTCGCCGCTCAGATGAACCGCATCTAAGCGCAACTGCAAAGGGCCCCAATGGGGCCCTTTTCTTTTAGGTAGCGGAGGTATCGACGACGCCGGTCGCATTGGCAACCGCGACTATGACGATCATGCATAGGAGCAGCACACCCAATGCCTTGAGCCAGAGTTTCGCGAGTTTCTTGCCGCGATAGCTGTCGAGCAGTGCGAATCGCCGACGAAGACGGCGCTTATCGAGCAGCACAAAATGCATAAGCACCATAAGGCCATCAACAAAGAAAAAATACTCGATTATGAGAAACCACGTCGGGTAGCTTTGGTTTGCTCCCGTGGGGTGAAAGACGGCAAAGTGACTTCCGGCAAAGAACACAAGTAGGGAGAAGCAGACAAGCGTATTCCAAATGCGCCCCAGAGACTCCGGAACGCGAGAGAGCAGACCGCATGCAGCGGAGGCGGCAGGCCTAGGAAGCCCTGCGGGGTTCTGGAGCCCTTGGAGCATCAACACCGTCTCCGAGGCCGGAGTACGGACAGGCGCAGGCGCAGGAGGCCGCACGGGGCGGCTCAGATCGTATGCCGCGCGCGTCGCCCGTCCCAATGCCTCCGCACTCGCAAAACGCTTGGCCGGGTCGAGCGCCATCGACATGCAGACGGCATCGGCAAGTGGAGTGGGAATGCCACGCGCCTCGCATTGCTCGCGCATGTCGAGCCCTGGTTTAGGGTCGACTCCCGTCAAGCAGAAGAACAACAGGGCGCCAAGTGCGTAGACGTCGCTGCGCACGCTCGTCTGCCCAAACCCATACTGCTCGGGCGGCGCATAGGGCCGCGTGCCAAACTTGACGGTGTCGGCATCGGCACCATCGCGCCATACGCGCGCAATCCCCAAGTCGATAATCACCAGCGACGAAAACGTCAGGCCGTCATCAGACGTATAGTTGGCACCCGTCACGATGATATTCGACGGCTTGAGGTCGCGATGGATCACCGGCGCCGACGTCTCCCCCGCCATTGCAAAACCGGCGTGGAGCTCGCCCACGGCATCGCATAGGGCAGGATACAATTCACGTGCATAATCGGGGGTGGCTCCCAGACGGTCCACCAGCGCCCCGAGCGTCTCCCCTTCGATGTATTCCATAACCACGTTGAGCTCGTCGCCCACACGACGACAATCGACGATTCTGGGCAGGTGCTCAAAACGCCTGCCTGCCCGCTGAGAGGCAAACAGACGCTCGTATGCCCCGCCGATTTGAGCCGAAGCATCGATGCGTTTACGGACAAAGGGGCCGAGCGAACCACCGCCGGTTCCTTCAAAGTACACGAGCTCGGTTGTTTCAACGGACGAGCGCTTAAGTACACGCTCCACGCGATAGCTGTCGTCGCGACCGAGCGACGCCAGGTGCTCGGCAAGCGCTGCGGTCAGCTCGTCATCGGAATATGTTGTGGTCTGAGTATCCATAGCCTCCATCATAGCGCAGGGCGCAGACACCCCATGGCATCCGCGCCCCGTTCGCTTGCATCGTTGTTCGGCAGCCCCGCCGGCTCAGATATCAGCCGCTAACTCACCGTCTCCTCACCAAAGCGATACAGCTCCTCGTTAACCTTTTGGAGGCTACACCCGCGATCGATGCAAAAGATGATAATCGCATCACGGCGATCCTTGCAGTTAAGGACGCTTACCCCGGCAGCCGTCAGCGCACGGTTGGTCTCCTTGAGCGTCAGCGCCATCGCAAAGGCAATCTGCAGCACCTTATTGCGACTCGGGTGACGCGCACCGGTAAAGATCTGATAGCCAAAGGTCTCATTGAGATCGGCCATACGAACCACGCGCGAGCGCTCCAAGCCCTTTTCCTGCAGCAGCTGCTTCAGGTAGTCCGAAAGCGACGGGGCGGCAAAGTCGTGCTCCCTGATATAGCCATCGATGTTCGGCGCATCGAGAAGCTCATTGAGCAACTCCTCAGTCAGCTTTTTATCGGGCATACGACTTCACCTCCCCCAGTGCATGCAACATGCTAGAAACCGCTTACGTCCGAACGCTCCCAGCTAGCAACCTGGTCGGGAGACACCGTACCCAGCGCCTCGAACTTCCAGGAGCCGCCCGCCTTCAGATGATTGGTGTTTGCAAGAGCCGTTCCAACCTGGTTGCCATCGGCATCATACAGAACATACTCAATCTGAATGCAGCTCTTTTCCTTGTCCGTGTTATTGGTCAGCGTGCCCGTGATCTTATAGGCAAACTGATTGGAGGTGTCTTCAGCCTCATCAGCAATGGTATACGGTTCTTGCGGTTCTTTTTGCTCCTCAGCCTGCTGTGTCGCCTCGACAGGTTTTGCCGAATCGCTCGCAGACGAATCGGTTGAATTGCCACCCATAGAACCCACGGCACCGACGATAACCAGCACCACGATGACGCCTAGGACAATCTTGCCGATCGGCTTCTTTCCCTCTTTTGCCATTATTCATCCTTCCTACGATCCGGCTACCGTGCCGGCACACAGCACATCGTAGAAAGGATTGAACTTGAATTCATTAGCTGAGGGCTAAGGTTGCGGTAAACGGCCAATGCAGCTATCCAGACGCCGAGCAAACGCACTTTGCGTGACCGTCTGCTGGCAGCGCATCAACCCACCGTGACGGATTTCCCGGTAAAGGCACTGATCATCATTAGGACAAAGAACACCAGGTAGCTGATGCTCAATAGGTACGCAATGATCAGGAAGACGACCCAGCCGACATTGGTCTTACCGTCGGCGCGGCGCCGCTCGCGAGAACGGCACAGCCAGACCGTCACGCCGATGGCGGTGATAAACAGTACGAGTGCCGCCGCAGCCAGCCCAGCAAACACAAACATCACGCCAATGCTCACAGCGATGACCGGAAGCAGCAGCAAACCGCATCCGCATCCACCCGGACTATATACGGCAGACTGTCGGCGTCGTTCCATCGTCACTCCAAGCCAAGCAATCGTTTGTAGACATCGAGGCCTTTGAGTAGGATTTCCTCGTCAAAGAGCATGGTATCAGTGTGAAGGGCGCTCGTGGCATAGGCGGGACAGCCATCCGAATCGATCGGATTATCTTGTCCCTCCGGCACGCCCGTACCCAGGAGGAAGAACACGCCTGGCAGATGGCGCTGATAGAAAGCGAAGTCCTCGGCAATCAGCAAAGGCTCATCCACGAGTTGCAGCTCGGACAAGACAGGCGCAATGTGGGCGAACAGCTCGGGATCGTTATCGACCGGCGGATAGCCCTCGGCAAAATCGAGGTCATATGTGCAGCCCGTTGCGACGCAGGCATCGTCCAGCACGCGGCGCACGCCCTCGCGCGCGCGGTCGAACATGTCGTCCGTAAACACACGTAGGCTGCCGGCAACATGGGCCTCCCCCGCCACCGCATTGCAGACGGTGCCGGCCTGCAGCAGGCCGAACTTACCAATGCAGGGCTCGTCGACACCCAACTCGTCCATGAGCTCGCGCTCGGAAACCAAGAACTTGGCAGCCGCCAGCGCCGCATCGTGCGACTCCTCGACCGGAACGCCATAGGTCTTAGCGATATGGATGCTCGTGCCATGGATATGAATGTGTGTCTCACTCGAACGCGCCAGCAACGGACCGGAGCAGCTCGCCAACGTGCCGGCGGGCAGATCGGGCCACACGTGGAAGCCGAAGATGCGATCCACCCCGTAGCGCTCGAACACGCCGCTCTCGCACACCGTCTTGGCACCACCAGTCGTCTCCTCGGCCGGCTGAAACACAAAGAGCACATTGCGCTTAATGGCGCCCGGCTGCTCACGGATCGTACGGTCGACAAAGGTTGCCGCCGAAAGCGCCATGGCCATGTGTCCATCGTGCCCGCAAGCATGCATCTTGCCGGGATGGGTCGAAGCGAACGCTGCCCCCGTTGCCTCGGCAATGGGCAGCGCATCCATATCGGCGCGAATCGCCGTGGCATGCGCGGCGCCAACGCCAGCGTCGAAGAAAGCGCAGACGCAGCCGGGGCACGGATGGGTCACATCGCAGGTGAGCGGTGCCAACACGCCCTCGATATAGGCGATCGTCTGCGGAAGATCGAAGTCGAGCTCCGGGATCCTGTGCAAGTCGCGGCGGTAGCGACGGAGTTCTTGGAGCTCGGCCATATTGGTTCCTTTCGTAGGTGCGCGTCGGCTGCTATCTATTGTGCCGCAAGATTGCTACACCCTTATTTCCAGCATATCCCTGCATTTTTTAAACGTTATATACGAATACTCTTGTTTGGTAAAGTGCAACGTGGTAGGGTCGTTACCACTTGATAGAGGCGCGGGCACGAAGAGCCGCGGGCGAGCCGGCAGGCTTTGACCCCGCGGGGAGGCGAAACCCGCCGAACTGGGTTTTTCGGGCACGAACAGCCTGGTGGGCCTGCGGGAAACACCCGCAGGACTGTCTGCAGCAATGCGGGAGCGCTATCCGGACATTGGGTCCACGCTATGTGGATTCGATGCGCAGGTAGCGCCGTCTGGATAGCGAGGTTTACGGGATATGTCATTGACTCCCAACGAGGCATATGAGGCCAAGCAGCCGTTTGTGGACAAGGAGACGCTCGAGCATATCGTCGAGCAGTTCCCCACGCCGTTTCATCTATACGACGAGGCGGGCATCCGCCGCAACATGCAAGAAGTGCGCGACGCCTTTGCATGGAACCCGGGCTTTAAGGAATACTTTGCCGTCAAGGCCAACCCCAACCCGGCGCTCATCTCCATTCTCAACGAATACGGCTGCGGCTGCGATTGCTCGAGCTATACCGAGCTCATGATCGCCCGCTCACTGGGCATCACGGGACACGACATCATGTTCTCGTCCAACGACACGCCGGCTGCCGACTTTGAGCTCGCCGACAAGCTGGGGGCCATCGTCAACTTTGACGACATCAGCCACATCGAGTTCTTTGAGCACGTTGCGGGGCCCATCCCCAAGACGGTCAGCTGCCGCTTTAATCCGGGTGGCCTGTTCCAGCTCTCCAATGGCATCATGGATAACCCCGGCGACTCCAAGTACGGCATGACCACCGAGCAGCTCTTCGAGGCCTTCCGCACGCTCAAGGCCAAGGGTGCCGAGGACTTTGGTATCCACGCATTCCTTGCCAGCAACACCGTCACCAACGACTACTACCCCAAGCTTGCGCGCATCCTCTTTGAGCTTGCCGTGCGCCTGGAGCGCGAGACCGGCGCACACGTCGCCTTCATCAATCT
Source organism: Collinsella aerofaciens (assembly GCF_028207065.1). GTDB lineage: Bacteria > Actinomycetota > Coriobacteriia > Coriobacteriales > Coriobacteriaceae > Collinsella > Collinsella aerofaciens_AR. The sequence goes on along the minus strand of NZ_JAQLFP010000003.1, from coordinate 74,181 downwards.
GTCCGGCGGCATCGGCATCCCCTATCTGCCCGAGCAGCAGGCCAACGACATTCACGCCATCGGCGAGGGGGTGCACGCGGCATACGACGAGATCCTGGTTCCTGCCGGCATGGGCGATGTGGCCATCTGCACCGAGATGGGCCGCTTTATGATGGGCCCCTACGGCTGCCTGGTGACCAAGGCCATCCATGAGAAGCAGATCTACAAGAACTATATCGGTGTCGATGCAAGCGCCGTCGATCTGATTCGCCCTGCCATGTATGGCGCCTACCACCACATTACGGTGGTGGGTCAGCCAGGTGGCGCCGACAAGACTGCAGCGCCCGTTACGGACACCTACGACATCACGGGCAATCTGTGCGAGAACAACGATAAGTTCGCCATCGACCGTGAGCTGCCGCAGATCGACATGGGTGATGTACTCGTGGTCCACGATACCGGCGCGCATGGCTACTCCATGGGCTACAACTACAACGGCCGTCTGCGCTCCGCCGAGGTCCTGCTGCGCCCCGACGGCTCGGCAGATCTCATTCGTCGCGCCGAGCGCCCGGGCGACTACTTTGCCACGCTCGACGTGCTGCCGTGCGGCCGCGAGCTGCTGGCAAAGTCGCGCGCCGAAAGTGCTCGTCGTCGCGCTCAGGACGAGCGCCTGGCCGTCGCCGCTCAGTGGAACAAACGCATCCAGATCGCGGAAGCGAAGGAGAAGAACATGGACATCCGCAATCTCGAGGGTTCAATCGTCGCCCTTGTCACGCCGTTTAAAAAGGACGGCAGTGTCGACTTTGACGCGCTCGAGCGCCTTATCGATTTCCACCTGCAAAATGGCACCGACGCCATCCTCACCCTGGGCACCACCGGCGAGAGCGCCACGATGACCGACGACGAGGACAACTCCGTTGTCGCCGCGGTGGTCAAGCAGGTTGCAGGCCGCGTCCCCGTCATCGCCGGCTCGGGCTCCAACTCCACGCAGACCATGCTCACCAAGTCGCTCACCTATCAGGGACTGGGCGCCGACGGCCTGCTGCTCATTACCCCCTACTACAACAAGTCCAACGAAGAGGGCATCTACCGGCACTTTAAGACCGTGGCCGACGCCGTGGACATCCCCTGCATCCTGTACAACATCCCCGGCCGCTGCGGCTGCGGCATCAGCGTGCACAACGTGGAGCGCTTGGCCGCGCACCCCAACATCATGGGCATCAAGGAGGCCTCGGGCAACGTCGCCTACGCAGCCAAGATCGCCCACCTGCTGTCCGATGACTTCCGCATGTACTCGGGCGAGGACGCACTCACCGTTCCGCTCATGAGCCTGGGCGCCTCGGGCACCATCAGCGTGTGGGCCGATGTTCAGCCGCAACTCGTGCATGACATGTGCCGCGCCTATCTGGACGGCGACGTAGCGCGCGCCCGCGATATCCAGATTGCCGGCCAGCCGCTCATCAATGCCCTCTTTAGCGAGGTCAACCCCATCCCCGTTAAGGAAGCGCTCGCTCAGATGGGCATGATCGAGGCAAACTACCGTATGCCGCTGTGCCCCATGGCCAACGACACACGTGCCGCACTTACCGATGCTCTGAAGGGAGCTGGTCTGCTTGATTAAGACCGTCATTATGGGAACGGGCCGCATGGGCTCGCTCATCCGCACCACCGCCGAAGGCATTATCGACGCCGCCGGGCAGCCCGTTTTTGATATCGTGGCCCAGATCGGTTTTGATCTGTCCGAGCTCGAGAGCGCCCCGGCCGCCGACGTCATCATCGACTTCTCGAACGTCGTGACCTTCGATGCCGTCGTCGCCTATGTCGAGTGCACGGGCGCGGCGTTGGTCTCGGGCACTACAGGCTACACACCCGAGCAGATGGATCGCCTGCGCGAGCTGGGTCAGAACGCCCGCGTCATGCACTCCGGCAATTACTCCATCGGTATCGCAGCCCTGCGTCATCTGGTAGCACAGGCCACACGCGAGCTGCCCGGCTTTGACTGCGAAATCGTCGAGACGCACCATAACCAAAAGGTCGATGCCCCCAGCGGCACTGCCAAATTGCTGCTCGATGCCGTCGTCGAAACCGAGCCCGAGGCAGGCTACCACCCCGTCTATGGCCGCGAGGGCATGTGCGGAGCGCGCGACCCCAAGGAGATCGGCATGCACTCGCTGCGCGGCGGCACCGTCGCCGGCGTGCACGAGGTGAGCTTCTTTGGCCAGGACGAGGAAGTCACGCTCACGCATCGCGCCACAAGCCGTCAGATCTTCGTCAACGGCGCCCTGGCAGCCGCGCAGAAGCTCGTCACCCGCGAGCACGGCTTCTATACGTTCGACCAGGTCATGTTTGCCTAACCAGGTATCAACCGGATCCACCCAAAGGAGAGACAGCAAATGAGCAATGCAGCCGAGATGGATGCACAGGAGATTATCAACTACATCGCCACCGCGCCCAAGAAAACGCCCGTCAAGCTGTACGTGCGCGAGAAGCCGGGCATGAAGGTCCAGTGGAGCAATGCGCACGTCTACGGCGGTCGTCGTGGCAAGACCGTCTTTGGTGACTGGGATGAGCTCAAAACCATCCTTGATGCCAATGCCGATTCCATCGATTACTACGATGTGGAGAACGATTGCCGCAACTCCGCCGTGCCCATGCTCGACCTTAAGGGCATCAACGCCCGCATCGAGCCGGGCGCGATCATCCGTGACCGCGTCGAGATCGGCGATCGCGCCGTCATCATGATGGGTGCCATCATCAACATCGGCTCCGTCATTGGCGAAGGCTCCATGATCGATATGGGCGCCGTGCTGGGCGGCCGCGCCACCGTGGGTAAGAACTGCCACATCGGCGCTGGTACCGTGCTGGCAGGCGTCGTGGAGCCCGCCAGCGCCACGCCCGTCATCATCGAGGACGATGTCATGATCGGCGCCAACGCCGTGGTCCTGGAAGGCGTGTGCGTGGGCAAGGGCGCTGTCGTTGCCGCCGGCGCCGTGTGCGTCGAGGACGTCCCCGCCGGCGCCGTCGTGGCCGGTGTCCCCGCCCGCGTCATCAAGATGCGCGACGAGAAGACCGACAGCAAGACCGGTCTCGAAGAGGGCTTACGTCAACTGTAGGGTTACGCGGTTTTACCAAACCGCGTAACTAGTCGACGCTGCAAACGCCCCTAGGCGGCAATCTGACGTTCAATCGTCGGTCGCGTACCGAAGTACGCTTCCCTCCTCTTTCACGTCACCTTGCTCGCCTAGGGGCGTTTTCGCTGACGTATGCTCAGTCTGCAACTCAATTCAGCTCCAAGCAAAAAGGCCGAAGTCCCAATGGGCTCCGGCCTTTGTTTTTCTGCAGCGTCCAAGCGCAGTTTATCGATTCTCGATGCTGCCGATGTTTTTGAGTTCGATGGAAATGAGGCCGTTGGGCTCGTTGACGAACTCGATGTACTCGGAGTTCGAGCCCATCTCGGCCGGAAAGCTGATCTCGATGCCCGTATCGGTACGAATCTTGTGGTTGCGCACGGCCGCACGCTCGACCTGCTTGCGCTCCACGGGCACACGCTCGGGCACCTTCTCTTCGGTCAGCGCCGCACGTACACTCTCCTTGATGACCGGCTCGTCCTCAAAGACCTCATCGACGATATCCCAGGGCGGCAGCTCCTCATCGTCCTCAACCTTCTCGGCAACGGCAGCCTTAACCTTAGCGAGCGCTACGGCTGTATTGGCACCGTGCTCCTCGGCGACTTCCTCGACCACGCGCGTCACGGTGTCGATGACCTCCTTGCCCGACACGCCCGTATCGCACTGCAGCAGACCGTCGGGAATGAGCATACGGTCTTCGCCGGCAATCTTGCGCTTCTTGTCCACATAGCCGATCTCCATGGTGCTCGCGCGCACGATGGCATAGCTTGGCACCTTTTGGGAAGGATTCGGCAAGATAGCATAGTGGCGCGCGATGTCGTTGCGTACCTCGCCCTCCTCGCGGCCCACCTCGTGCATAAAGGCCTGTTTGGAGCCCAGCAGCATCACGGCAAACCAGCGGGCATCCTCGTCGTCGTCAAAGTCGGCCACGAGCACATCGGTGGACTCGGCTTTCTCGGCTTTGGTGAGCTCGGAGGAGATAAACTCCGCAATCTGCTGCGACAGGTCTACGAACTCGCGCTCGCCAAAGAAATAGCCCTTGAGCTCGCCGCCAAACGCAGAGTTCTCGGCAAATGTGGCGCGCTTATTGTCGGTCGAGGTTCGTGCGCGGCGCAGATGCGTGGTCACAAAGTTGCGCACGGTACGGCTCTCGATATCGAGCTCGCGCTGGCTCATGACATTGACGGCAGAGTCAAAGTCCAAGATATGCAGAATCGCGTGATTGATTTTCATATACGGCATTCCGTTCTAGATCGATTTCGGCACGAACCAGTATAGCGGTCGAGCCCGCCCCAGGCGCATCGAAGCTTGGTGCATCGGGGACAGGCTGCTTTGCACCAATGGTTAGCGCAGGAGCTCGGACTGCCAAGCCTCGAGCTGTTCTGCCAAACTCTTGCCGGCAGCGGGCATGTCGATCTGGGGTCGTTTGGGCAGCAGTGCGCATTTAAGAATTGCCACGATGGTCTGCGAGACAAAGCGTCGCGTATCCTCGTCAAAGCCTTGCGCAGCCTGGAGCATCACGGGCAGGCTCTCGCGCAGATTCCCAGCGATATCCGCAAACCGCTCAGCACCCGTAGCCTCAAACACGGAGAACAACGCATCTACAAAACGCTCGCGCTCGCTAGGTGACACTGCAAGCAGCATCTCGCGAATGGAGTCGTCAACGTATCGAGCACCGGCGGACAGGCGCTCACAGTACGCGAAGTCGCGACCATCAACCACCCAGCTAAAGGGATTATGCTGCAGCAGGCTGAACTCGGTGCTCTCAACGATGGCATAGTCCTCCTGCGTCTCGAACATCATGCCAAAGATCGACGACCGAGGTAGCGTCTTGTCGATTTGACCGGAAAGATCGGCAAAGGCGTTGCCGTTCAGAAACTCCTCGACGAAGCCCGGACCATCATGGGAATACACCCGTTCGATTCGCTCACGGGCAACATCGGAGCACATCGCCGCACCGTACACCGCAAGGTTTCCACCCTTGGAATGACCTCCGCACAAAAGCGGCCCGTCAATCGCATCCGCCGCCTCGTCCACATAACGCGCCGCGGATTCCTGGGCCGGCACAGGACACCGGAACGCCATGTTAAAGTCCTCTTTCCAGCCCACAATCGTACTGTCGGTCCCCCGGAAGGAAAGATAGCTAAACCCCGCCGGAAATCGGAACGTCATAGCCGCAAACTGCTCCGTCGTCTCGGCATCACTCACGGTACGATAGCCGCAAACGTGCACGCCGCGATAGCGAGGGCTTGCTGCCACGGCCTCCAACAAGGCCCTGCTCCCCTCTGGATCCCACAGGTCGCCAATCATGTCCCGGTAGCACTCGGCACGAAGCAGCTCGCGTACGTCAAGGCCCTGCCAGTTCGTCAGCTCCGCCATATCACCCGGCAAACGCAAATAGGACAGCCACGCAAAGACCAGGCTATCCACCGCGCAGAACGACCGTTCCTCAAACGGATCAAACGCCGTCTGGACATAGGTCAAAAAGTTAGGTGAATCCGACATGACTCTCCCATCAACTATGGCGCATTGGGGTAGGGTTACTTTGCACCAAAAAGGCGCCCGGACCGTGTGGCCCGGACGCCTTTCATTGTAGCCTGTTGCCCAAAAGAGCTTGATTTAGCAGGAGAAGTCGACGCTGTCGATAATGTCCTTGAGGGCCTTGGCGGAGGCGGTGAGCTCATGCTGCTCGTCATCGTTCAGCGGCACGGGGACGCGGCAGACAACGCCGTCGCGGCCAACGACGGTCGGCATGGAGATGGCAAGATCGGACAGGCCGTACTCGCCCACCATAAGCGAGGAGACAGGCAGAACGGTCTGCTCATCGCGCATGACGGCGGTGCAGATACGCTTGACGGCCATGGCGACGCCATAGTAGGTGGCGTGCTTCTTCTCGATGATGGTGTAAGCGGAGTTCTTGACGTCCTCGGCGATGCGCTTCTCGGCAGCCTCATGCTCCAGATGACCGTGAAGCTCGCAGAAGGTGTTCAGCGGAACGCCGGCAACCTGAGCGCTGGACCAAGCGACAAACTCGGAGTCACCGTGCTCGCCCATGACGTAGGCCTGGACATCGCGCGGGTCGACCTCGACGTGGGCGCCGAGCATCTGCTGCAGGCGGCCGGTGTCGAGCACGGTGCCGGAACCGATGACGTGACCCTCGGGCAGGCCGGACAACTTGATGGCGGCGTAGGTCAGAACATCGACCGGGTTGGAGACGATGAGCAGAATGCCGTCGAAGCCAGACTTCTTAATCTCGGGGATAATGGACTTAAAGATGTTGACGTTCTTGTTAACCAGGTCCAAGCGGGTCTCACCGGGCTTCTGGGCAGCGCCAGCGGTGACGACGATCATGGCGGCGTCGGCGACATCGGAATAATCGCCGGCGTAGATCTTCATCGGCTCGGCAAACGTCATGCCGTGCGCGATATCCAGAGCCTCACCCTCGGCGCGGTTCTTGTCCACGTCGATGAGGACCATCTCGGAGAACAGACCACTCTGCATCAGCGCAAACGCCGAAGACGAACCGACGAAACCGCAGCCGACAATAGCGACCTTCTTCTCGTTAACCATTAGAAACTCCCATCTCTCTCTCCACAAGCAAGCCGCCCGGGAACGACCCGAGCGGCTTGCCGTAATCCCAATACATCCAATCGGGACTTTGATTATGCTCCTATTCGCAGCCAAAAATCGACCGTTTACCGAAATTGTTTGCAGAATTCGTAAAATAACTGCACGAAATCGGTTTCGAGCTATTGACGGGGCGAAATAGCTTTCTAATACAGGCCCGCCTCGCGAATGGCCTCGACAGCCAAAGCAATCTGATCGGGCGGCAGGACCAGCGCCATGCGCACGTGTCCCTCGCCCGAAGGACCAAAGCTCGCGCCAGGCGTCACCACAACGCCGGCCTTCTCCATGAGCTCCTCGCAAAACGCCATGGAATCGGTGCGACCACCGGGAAGCTTGGCCCACACAAACATAGAGCCATGCGCGTTGGGACGCTCCCAGCCCAGGCCCTCAAGACCGTCGCACAGGGCGTCGCGGCGCTCCTGGTACTTCAGACGCTGCGCCTCGACCTCATCGCGCGGACCGTTCAGGCAGGCGATAGCAGCCTTCTGGATCGGGAAGAACATACCAAAGTCGATCTGACCGCGCAGCTTGGCAAAGGCAGAGACCACGTCCTCGCGGCCGACCAAAAAGCCGATACGCGCACCGGTAACGTTAAACGACTTGGAAAGCGAGAAGAACTCCACGCCCACCTCGAGCGCGCCGGGATACTGCAAAAAGCTTCCGCCCGGCTCGCCGTCGAACACGATATCGGAGTACGCATTGTCGTGGACGATGAGCAGGTCGTGCTCGCGGGCGAAAGCGATAATCTCCTCATAGACCTCGGGCGTGCCCACCGAGCCCACCGGGTTCGCGGGCAGCGACACGATCATATACTTGGCGCGATCGGCCACCTCGGGATCGATACCCGCCACATAGGGCAGGTAATTATGCTCGGCAACCAGCGGATAGTACTCGAGCTTGGCATCGGCGATCTTGGCGCCCGCCTCAAAGACCGGGTAGCACGGATCGGGAACCAGGATGGAGTCACCCGGATCGAGCAGGGCCAGGCCCAAATGGCCCACGCCCTCCTGCGTGCCGTTGCACGACTGCACCATAGACGGCGTAATGCCCAAAACGCCAAAGCGACGCTCATAGTAATCGCACACGGCCTGCTTGAGTTCGGGCAGGTCGCGCAGGGCATACTTCCACATCTCGGGATCTTGCGCCGCTTGCGTGAGCGCCTCGATCACATGGTCGTACGGCTTAAAGTCGGGCGTGCCCACGCTCATGTTGTAAATGGTCTTACCCTGAGCCTTCAGCGCAAGCAGTTTGTTGTTGAGCGAGGCGAAGACCTCCGCGCCAAAGCGGTCGAGACGCTGCGATGCCTGCATGGTGCCACCTTTCGATATGAAAAACGCGGCGCTCCGACAAGAGCGTCGCGCGATACGGGCCATCAGATTGCAAAAGTGTAACGCTTGCACCCGCTGTTTTGGTTCAATTTGGCAACCTTAGTCCATCGGATTGAGCGCATCGATCTGTGCGAGCCACAAACGCGAGCTGGCGTCGCTCGGCATGCGCCAATCGCCGCGCGGACTGAGCGTCACCGAACCAACCTTGGGACCATCGGGCAGGCAGCTGCGCTTAAACTGCTGGGCAAAGAAGCGACGATAGAACGTACGCAACCACGTGTGGATGGTCTTGGCGTCGTAGACGCCCTCGAAGCTCTTGAGCGCCATGCGGTAAATCTTGCCTGGCTCAAAGCCAAAACGCAGCAGGTAATAGAGGAAGTAGTCGTGCAGCTCGTACGGACCCACCAAATCCTCGGTCTTCTGCGCAATCTCGCCGTCGCCCGTGGGCGGCAGAAGCTCGGGGGACACCGGCGTATCGAGGATGTCGAGCAGCGTCTCGGCAATACGCCCGCCAAAGACATCAGCCGCATAGCGCACCAGATGGCGCACAAGCGTCTTGGGCACGCTCGCGTTGACGGCATACATGCTCATGTGGTCACCGTTATAGGTAGCCCAGCCGAGTGCCAGCTCCGACAGGTCGCCCGTGCCGATGACAAAGCCGCCAGCCTGATTGGCCAGATCCATCAGAATCTGCGTGCGCTCGCGGGCCTGGCTGTTCTCGTAGGTCACGTCCTGCACGGCCGGATCGTGCTCAATGTCCTTGAAGTGCTGCTCCACGGCCGCGTGGATCGAAACCTCGCGGAAGCTCACGCCAAGGTCGCGAGCGAGCGACTCGGCATTCGACTTGGTGCGATGCGTCGTGCCAAAGCCGGGCATGGACACGGCCGTGATACCGGTGCGTGGCAGCCCCAGTGCATCGAAGGCACGCACGGTCACAAGCAGTGCCAACGTGGAGTCCAGGCCGCCCGAAAGACCGATGACAGCCGCCTTGGTACCCGTATGGGCAAGGCGGGTCTTGAGGCCGGCAGTCTGCAGGTCAAGGATGGTCTCACAACGCTCGGCCAGGTCGCCATGGTCGGCCGGCACAAAAGGTGCACGCGGGAAAACGCGGTCGATATCGCAGGCATCGCGCAGGACGGGTTCTTCGGCCAACACGCCCTCAAACGAAAACTCAACAGTCGTGGCCTCCGGCGCATCGTCGGCGCGTGTCCACGTCGTCGAGCGACGGCGCTCGGCAACCAGACGGTCAAGATCGACGTCGGCGATGGCCATGTCACAGGTGAGAAGCCTGGTCGCGGCAAGCTTGGAGCCGTTTTCGTAGATAAGGTTCTCGCCCGCAAAGACCATGTCGGTCGTGGACTCGCCCTCACTCGCATCCGCGTAGGCATAGGCACAGTACAGGCGCGCGCTTTGGTTAGAGATAAGGCTGCGGCGGTAATCTGCCTTACCGATAATCTCGTCCGAGGCCGACGGGTTGAGAATCACCGTCGCACCGGCAAGCGCCATCTCGGTCGAAGGGGGCGCCGGCACCCACAGGTCCTCACAGACCTCAACGCCCAGCACCAGGTCCTCGGCGCCCTCATCACAGCAGCGGTAGACAAGCCCCGAGCCAAGCGGCACCGGACCCTGACCGGCAAATTCAACCCACACGGGATCGGCAGGCGCCGGGGCAAACCAGCGGCGCTCGTAGAACTCGCCATAGTTGGGCAGATACTTCTTAGCCGTAAGGCCCAAAAGCTCGCCCGCACAGCACACGGCCGCGCAGTTGTAGATGTTTTCGGCCACCGCAACGGGAAGGCCGACGGTAAAGACAATCGGCAGCTCGCGGGTTTCATCGAGGATAAACTCAAGCGCCGCCTCGCAGGCATGCAGCAGTGTGCGGTTATGGAATAGATCAGCCGCGGTATAACCAGTCAGGTTAAGCTCGGGCAGCACGAGCGCACGAATGCCGCGCTCGGCAGCCTCGCGAACAGCCGCCAGCGCAACCTCGGCATTGCCCTCGACATCGGCCACGCGAATCTTGGGCGAGGCCGCTGCCACGCGCAAAAAACCGTCGTTCTCAACTTGACCGTTTAGAAAATCGTTCATGCGAGCTCCAGCACATCCGTTAGCCGCAACGAGCGGCGGCGATATAGTCCGCCTCCATTGTACTGTCAAGTTCAATCAGCACAGATGGGACAAGCTCATGATTAAAATTGGAAAAGAGAAGCCGGGATGACGTTTAGCAGTAGAACGAGATCTCGTCCACAAGGAAAAATGCCTTCCATTTAGAGCAAATCAATTCATGCTGAGCGGCGATGATTTCACAGAGGTCATCAAGCGTGCTCCGGGGGATCTTCGCTTTGTTATTAGCGACAATGCAGCCACCTCTTCGAGTCAGCCAGATTTTGGCCGAGTTATCTGAAGGCGCCCCCTTGCAAACATGGACATGGATTGGCTCGCCCGCTTCATTGGACCAAAAGAAGACCCGATAGCCGCCAATAAGAAAAAGGCTAGGCAACTTTAGCTCCTCCGTTTGCGGCGTAGCGATACAGCAGATGGGCGTTATTGCTCAGAAAAGTCTCAAAACCTCGCTTCTCCTCGTCGGTAAAACGCCCCTCCCACATGGTCCAATTGTAAGAAGGCAGCTCGCAACGAGCGGAGTCGAAACCCTCTGCCGTCGGTCGTTCAAAATGCACGATGACCTTTTCGATATCGCCATCTGTGATCAGGTCAGAATGAATGACCTCGGTACCATCTTCGAATGTCATATACGGGTACATCACGTAAACCACCTCGCAATCATTAATTCAGTTTAGCATCAAGCTAGTGCACCAATGATAGCAAGCCCCCTTGATGAGTTGATGGCATCTGTTGCCAGCACGATCGACGGCGGTCCGGATTGTTGGGCCCGGCCATAATCGACCGCCACGAAGCGTTCATCCGCAGGTGCGTGGCATAGCGCCTAGAACACTAGCTGAGACAAGGACACTATCGCTGGCATAGTGAACATAGACAGAAGGGTGGTAACACAGACTGTTCCACATGCATATCGATAGTCCTTATTATGCTGCTGGGCAAAGATAGCTACATTCGCGCCGGTGGGGGTCGCAGCCGCAATCAGCAGCGCCATCTTAATTGACCTATCACATGGAAAGAGACATAGGAACAGGAGCGAAAGAATCGGAATGACAAGCAGCCTGACCGATGAGACGGCAAACAAGCTTTTCGCCCTCAGGAGCGCCATCAAATCAGACTGGGCAAGATAGATACCGAGAGTCATCATTGCTAGCGGAGTGTTGAGCCCCGAGATATACGAAAGCACTGACTGTGCCAGAGGGACCGTTGGGACACGAAGGATAAAAATCAAGAAACCGCCCAATAAAGCCATGACCATTGGACTTGTCAGGATCGCTTTAGGACTCATACATTTTTTAGACCCCGACAGCAGATACTGCCCGTATGTCCATTGCATGGCATTGAGAAGAGCGATCATGCACGTGATGAAAAACACGGCATCTTTTCCAAGCGCCGCTTCAACAAGGGGTATTCCCACAAATCCAGCATTCGAGAATGCCGCAGCAAAAATGTCGATGGGACGGCCCCTGAACAACAGGCGGGCAACAACGCAAGCGAGCAACAACATCGCCGCCGACAGCATTAAGGTCATTCCCAACTCATACATCCTCTGAAACGAATACTCAATCCAAAATGATTTGAGAATGATTGCGGGAATCACAAGGTTGATGAGCAACTTTCCGAATTCTATTGCAGCCTGCTCGCTCAATATGCCCAAGCGGTTTAGAGCGTAGCCCATTCCCATGAGCAAAAACATGATAAGGACTTGTTGGATGAGAGGTTCAATGATTGACACAATACATGCTCCGTATAATCCTGACCGGTTCATCTACCACGATGGTCTATAGCGCCTGCTATAGCGCGGCACCGACCGCCTGAATGATTCGCGCAACGAACGCCTCGGCAACCCCGCGCGGCGTTCGCGAGTTGTAGGTTTCAAAATACTTGCCGTAGTCTTCCTGAGGCACAAGGTAGTTGCAGTACGTGTTCGCATAGCCGATAACAAAGACGTTGTATTGGCTAAACGCCCTCTTAAAATCCAAGCCTAATGTGCTACACGTATCGCATGGCATCGTGATAAAAATGCAGTTACCAATTACCGCAAACTGGCTCGGAAGCTCAAGCTCGATTTTCCCCATCGAGAGCTTAAGCTGTTGCCGCTTAAGGAGAAAGTCTCGCATCGGGCTCGCATCCATAGCCTCTATCCGATTGGTCATCTCGATCCAATCCGGATCTGTTTTTGCATCGTAGACACTCTTCATGCTGATAGAGCCCCAACGCGGAGTATCAACTCTGAGTGCCGCGCGCTCACGCTTGGATTCAATTTGAGCGCAAAGTTCGTTAGCCGTACGCTCGAGTTCGGCAACTCCCTCCCCTTGCCGATAGAAACGCGTCGACACATCCCCGCACGTTCCGTTGACGCAAAGTACAGGACAGCCATATTTCCTCTCCAAACGCTGCCTGACATGCCCAATCAAATCAGCAGAGAGGACGGCGCTTTTCCCATTAAGGATGGTAGGATGAGCGGACATGAACAGCATTTTTCCAATTGGGCGACCGCCTTGAGCGTCCTCAAACGAGAAAATACTTACCTGTTTATCGGCCGGACCGCCCTGAACATTTCGATTCCCGTACAGTCCCTCGATGCCTAACATCTCCATCGATACGGTCGCCTTCGACCTGGACGCCCATGCAGATACCGCCGCCTCGGTAGCCAAGCCAATCAAATCACTCGTCAATTCGGTTTCAGGTAACGTGTCCTCGTAGGCAAGCTTAAAATAGCATGGTGCAGAATGGGTATGAATGCATGCGACGACGATATTGCTCGAATCGATGCCCGTTTTTGACGATACGGCGTTCTTGACCGAAAGGGAAAAATCTTTCGACACCATTATTGAATCGAGCTCGATAAGAATAAACGGGACAAGATCAACACAGACAGCGCTAGCGTTGACCTCAATAGGATCAAGAACATCCGTCCAGGCACCTTTTCTGTTGTAGCCGCCCATGCGGCAAGGAGACTGGGGTGTTACGTCAATCTTCGAGATTCCAAACTCTATGTTCATTCCAACTCCAACTCTTCGCGGCACACGCCGCCCAAACATCGGAAATAGAAATACAAAAAGAGAAGGGCGTCATGGACGCCCTTCCAATGCGTCCTGCCACACGCAGGCCGTAGAAAACTTAACGCTCGGAAACGGGACCATTCTCGAGCTCATCCGCCGTAAAGCCCAGGAAATACGTGCCCAAGGCGCTCACAAGGAAGCCTGCACCAGCAGCGATTCCAAAGTTGATGAGATTCTGGGTCCCGCCGCCCGCAAACGCGAGGAACTCCAAGAAGTTAGATGCCGCGCCGGCAGTATAAACCGTGGCTCCGAGAGCGATTGCAAGCGCACCGGCAACAAAGGATCCGATAATCTTCCAGACAAACACGCGGCGATAGCGCAGCATCATGCCGTAGATGAAAGGCTCGCCGACGCCTCCGACAATGTTTGCAACCAAATAGCCGAATGCCATGCTCTTCTCGTCTTTATCGCACAGCTTGAGCCAAGTCGCCACCTCGCAGCCGAAGGTCGCCCAAAGGCTAACGCCCGTCGCAACCAAAACAAAGCTGTCGGTTCCCACAGTCATATAGTTAGCGATGGCAATCATCGCAACCGCCACATGCATGCCGGTAATAATCATTGGGCACCAAAGACCCGCCAGAATACCTCCTCCGAGGATGGCGGCGATACCACCGGAAGTACCAAGGAACTCAAAACCGGCGGCGAGGGCATTACCGGCCCATGAACCAACAGGGGCGAGAGCGCAGAGAGACACAGGAACAGCGACGACCATGGTAAGGAAAGGCGCGAAAACCGTTGAAAGGGTATCTGGCACATATTTGCGGAAGAAGCGCTCGATATAACTCATCGCCCACACGGACAGAAGAATGGGAAGGACCGTCTTTGTGTAGTTTGCGGCGACGCAGGGAATGCCATAAACGGAGAACTGAGCTCCATCGGTCGCAAGCTGAATCATGGTCGGGTCGATAAGAATGCCGCCCATAAAGGCACCGAGGACAGGCGTTACGCCAATGTTCTTAGCCGCATTATAGCCAAGGTAGATGGGGATAAAATAGAACGCTGCGTCATAAACCATGTTCATCAGAACATAAAGGTCGCTTGTGTCGGACAGCACGCCCGCCATCGTAGGTCCCAGCACCACCGCTACGGTCTTGAACAGGCCAGCACACATTAGGACGGGGATCATAGGCACCATGGAGCTTGACAGGTAGTTGAGGATGTTATTGCCAATAACCTTAGGTGTGAGCTTCTGCTTAGGAGCATCAAGGTTCTCGTCGATGGCGTCCTGCTTGGCAAAGCCGCCGATCTTGCAGAGCTCGTCATAAACCTTGGGCACGTTTTGGCCCACGATTACCTGGAACTGCCCTCCGGAGATTTGAGCACCCAACACACCGCCAATCTTCTTCACTTCTTTGATATCGGGGGCATCGATATCTTTGAGGTTAAAACGCAGGCGCGTCATACAGTGCGCAACAAACGTCACGTTCTCCTTGCCACCGACGGCCTCGAGCACGTCCGCGGCGATTTTCTTATTGTCAGTCATAGCTGAACTCCCTTGCTTTTCTGTCTTCCCGTTTGCGCACACGCGAAGAACCGATTACGGCAGGCCTGACACGAGGCAAATCGAGAAAAGCAAGAAGAAGACAAAAACAGAAGAGCCCCAAAGCACAAAGCGGACAGGGAACTGTCTACGTCATGCTTCGAGGCTCTTCTCGAATAACACCTTATGTGACTATGAAACTACATCCAACAGTTGCTTTTACGAAAGTCGAAACCGGCCAACGGTCAAACTTCAGCGGCGAGCGGTCGATTAGGACCTAGATCCCGCGCAGACGCGATTGACGTGGAGCATCAGGTAGACCTTCTCTTCATCGGCGAGCCCGGCGTCAAAGCGCTCTTCGATAAGCGCGGCCATGCGGTCGACGCACACGGCCACGTCGGGATGCTGCTCGCAGAGCGGTCCGTAAAGCGCGCCGTTCTCCGTGTTAAGGGGCTCTCCTGTCTGCACGCGTTCTAACAGGTAGCGCACGTGCGTGGCATAACGGCAAAAGTCAAAGCCGTCGCGGTCCACGCAAACTCCCAGCTCGGATTCGATAATCTTGGTGAAGCTCTCGAGCATCACCTCGTCCTTACGCACCGTATTGGATTTGGCCTTTGAAGACGAGGCGACCACGCTGTTGACGATACAGAGTGCGATACCGCTCGCCTCCCCCCGCGGCATCTTGACGTTGAAGCCGCGATTGATGCCCTCGATCGCGAACTTGGCGATCTTGTACTCAATGGGGTACATCTGCTGCACATCATAGGAGAGCGGCATCTGCACAAACATATGCTCGCGGCAGCGTTTGATGGCAAAGGCGATATGGTCAGCCATGGTAAAGGGAAGGTTTGCCGAGAGCTCGCGCGAGATGTTGGAGCGAGCGATATCGGCAATCTGGGCGGAGAACTCCATCACCTGAGGATCGATCTCGTCGAGCAGCGCTAGGTAGCGCGAGTCGACACCGTAGAAGGTTCGCTCGATCTTATCGAGTGTGACCTCATCGGGGCCATTGGGAAACCCGATACCGCGGCCAATTGCCACGAGTTCACGGCCCTTGGCGTTTACGCAGATAACCGTATTGTTGTTGATCCGCTTAAGGATTTTCATGACGCTCCCTACCCGGCGCAAGCAACAGCGCCGCGAGCCCGATTATTCCACGGGATTTCAAATCCGGTCAACCTTCCTTTCGACATCCGAACGATTCGCCCCGTCTTCATTCGATCAGCCTGAGAAGAAGTTTCGCGCTTTGGTGAGTTGATGGTGTTGCGGGCGAATCCATCTCCGGTTCACACCGACTGGGTACCCTGAGGGCTGAACAACCTGTCGCAGCACTAAACGAACCGGGAGGACCCCGTATGACAACCAAGTACACCGACGCGCCGCGCACGCGCGTCATGACGCCGGCATCGCTCAACAACGGCGTGCACGAGAACCATTCCATCGGACAGACCATGGCTATCGCGCCCAAAAAGGGCCTGTTCGACGATATCTCCATTCCCCAAATCATCGCCGGCGCCGCAGCTGCCGCCACGAGCGTCGCGCTTGCCTCCAAGATTGGTATCGCTGGTTCAGTAATTGGCGCCGCCGTGAGCTCGGTCATCACCGTTGTGTCCTCGCAGGTCTACCGCCACTTTATCTCTGCCAGCGCCGAAGCAATCAAGGGCACGCATGCCGCTGTCGACTACCCTGCCGGCGCCTACGAGCCCGTTGAACCCGATGTCGAGGAGCACCTAGGTGGCGCCGCAACTACGCAGGAGATGCGCCAAATTGCGGGGCGCGCGACCACGGCGCGCGTCGCCCCCGACAGCCTGCGCGCCAAGGCGGCAGCAGAGCGCAGCCAGACGCAAAAGAAGGTCATCGTCTTCTCGATCGCCATCGCCATCGTCGCGGTCATCGCCTGCGCCGGCGCCATCCTTATCACCACTGCCGGTGAGGGTCTGGGCGAGCGTCCCGAGCCAATCCTGTCGTCGCGCACGACCGAGAGCGATGCAAATGGCAACACCCAGTCGCAGGATCAGCAGGCACAGACGGACGACACGCAAGACAGTTCTGCCTCTGCCAATTCGTCCTCGAACACCCAAAACCAATCGCAGGGCACCGATTCCTCTACGGCCAACAGCGGTACGCAATCCGGCACGACCGACTCAAGCCAAACGACTGACGGCTCTCAACCGAGCACGGGCGACCAGACGAGCGACACCACGTCGGGAACGGGCACAGCAAACAGCAGCAACAGCAATTCGAGTGGCACCACATCGGGCATGACATCTGACAGTTCAAGCCAAGGCACGACATCGGGCAACTAGGCACTGCATCCCCAGATAGGCAACCTGTACAACGGGCGCGAATCGATAGCGGTTCGCGCCCGTTTGCCTTGGGCGACGAGATGGCAAGCCCTGTGCGATGGTAAGATGCTTTGGTGTGTAAAGAGGAGATTTGCCATGAGCAAGACAATAGTTAAGCCCACGCTATCGCTGGGCAACCACATCTATCTGTATCGCCTGCTGCGCGACGCGATTGGGTGCGGTAAGCAAACGTTTATGACGCAGGTCGAGGAGGCGCTCGCCGCCGGCGACATGGCCGCTTATGACCTGGGCTTCGAGTCCACGCGCGAGTTGCTCGAGGAACTCGACGACTGCATTAAGCTGACCGTCTTTAAGGGCGGTCGCCTGTATGCCACCGTCATCGCCAACGAGGCCTGGGATACCGCCCTTGCCAAAGGCGAGGACAAGCCCAAGGCAGCCAAGGGCGCCAAGCAGTCCTACAAAAAGAAAAAGCGCGGCGAGAAGGACCTCAAGGCCGTACGTCCCAAGCACGTTAAGCATCCCGAGCCCGTGGCCGAAGTCGCTCCGGAACCCGAGCCCGAGACAGAGATCGAAGTCGCTATTGAGGTAACAGCAGAAGCCGAAACCGAAATCGCCGCCACGACCGATCCCAAAGCCATGTCAGAGCAGGAAGCCGCTGCGGAGCTCAACGAGACCCCCAAGTCGACAACCGAAGAAACCGCCGGCCAACCCGAGACGCCTGCGTTCCAAAACAGCGATGTCTTTGGCGACGAGGCCCAGGGCAATCAGTCTGACGAGCCCGCCGATCAAGACGCTACCGAGTCGGCGCCGGAGCCCGAGACACCGCAGCCCGCCATCTCACTCACGGTCGTCTATGACCCCGAGAACGCAAACGCCGGCATCACCACCATGGCATCCACACCCATCGAGGTAAAGTCGAGCGTCGAGAATGAGAACGCGACGCAGGTTGAGGTTGAAACCGCAGTTGCAGACGCGCCCGTCACCGTGAAGCCCGCAGATTCCGAGATCAAGCCGGAAGTAACGCCGGAGCCCGCACCCGTCATCGAATCCATGCCCGCCGCTGCTTGCGACCAAATACCTGCATCCGCACCGGCTTCGGCACCCGCAGCGGCCCCAACCCCCGCACCCGCAGCACCGACCATCCCCGAGGACTTCCCCGTCGATTTCGCAACCGAGGTCTTCTGCCCCGGCCCGCTTCTGCACCAGTTGTCGACCTATCTCCCCTACGGCGCCGACACGCTCGGCATCGTCGGCGAGTACTACTGGATCGCCCGCGAACGCGGCACCATCGAGGCCGCGCGAAACCGCGCAAGCTTCCCCCTGCGCTACACGCAGGCCGGCGAGCGTCGCGAGGTTGCCGTGCGCATCCGCCGCAACACCACCGGAGGCCTCGGAGCCACCTGGACCATCGACAAGGTTGAAGAATCCAACGAATAGCAAAACGCGGCGAACGTCACAAAAACGTTCACCGCATTTTTATTCTCTCAGGTTGAGCAAAAGTCAGCGAAAACGCCCCTAAGCGAGCAAGGTGACGTGAAAGAGGAGGGAAGCGTACTTTGGTACGCGACCGACGATTGAACGTCAGATTGCCGCCTAGGGGCGTTTGCAGCGTCAACTCGTTACGCGGTTTGGAAAAACCGCGTAACAAAACTAGTCACGCGTCAGCTTGCGGTGAATACGATGCGGCTGGGCTGCGTCCTCGCCCAGGCGCTCGATGCGGTTGGCCTGATAGGCCTCGAAGTTGCCCTCGAACCAATACCAGTTGCCCGGATTCTCGTCGGTGCCCTCCCACGCCAGAATGTGCGTGGCGACGCGGTCCAGGAACATACGGTCGTGGCTAATAACCACCGAGCAGCCCGGGAACTCGAGCAGCGCCGCCTCGAGTGAGGACAGCGTCTCGACGTCGAGATCGTTCGTGGGCTCGTCGAGGAGCAGCAGGTTGCCGCCCTGCTTGAGCGTGAGCGCCAGGTTCAGACGGTTGCGCTCGCCACCGGAGAGTACGCCAGCGCGCTTCTGCTGGTCCTGGCCCTTAAAGCCAAAGCTCGCCACATAAGCGCGGCTCGGAACCTCGGTCTCGCCGACCATCATGTGGTCCAGGCCGTCCGAGACGACCTCCCACAGGTTCTTGTCGGGGTCGATGCCAGAACGGTTCTGGTCGACGTAAGAAATCTTGACGGTCTCGCCCACCTCGAGCTCGCCCGAAGTCAGCGGCTCCAGGCCCACGATGGTCTTGAAGAGCGTAGTCTTGCCCACGCCGTTGGGGCCGATAACGCCCACGATGCCGTTGCGCGGCAGGGTGAACGAAAGGTCATCGATGAGCACGCGGCCATCGAACTCCTTGTGCAGATGATGGGCCTCGAGCACCTTGTTGCCCAGACGCGGGCCCACAGGGATACGGATGTCGGTCCAGTCGAGCTTCTGGCTTGCGCGGGCCTCGGCCTCCATCTCCTCGTAGCGAGCCAGGCGGGCCTTGTTCTTGGCCTGACGGGCCTTGGGTGAGCTGCGTACCCACTCGAGCTCGGCCTCCATGCGCTTGGCGAGCTTGGCGTCGCGGTTGCCCTGCGCCTCGATACGGGCGGCCTTGGTCTCCAGATACGTGGAGTAGTTGCCCTTGTAGGGATAAAGGTGACCGCGGTCGACCTCGCAGATCCACTCGGCAACGTTATCCAGGAAGTAGCGATCGTGTGTGACGGCAAGCACCGCGCCCTGGTAGTTGTGCAGGAAGTGCTCGAGCCACAGGATCGACTCGGCGTCCAGGTGGTTCGTGGGCTCGTCGAGCAGCAGCAGGTCGGGAGCCTCGAGCAGCAGCTTGCACAGGGCCACGCGACGGCGCTCGCCGCCGGAAAGCACGTTGACCGGCATGTCGGAATCGGGCAGCTGCAGGGCGTCCATGGCCTGGCCGAGCTTGGAATCGATATCCCAGCCGTCGGCGGTATCAATCTCGTCCTGGAGCTTTCCCATCTCGGCCATGAGGGCGTCCATGTCACAGTCCGGGTCGCACATCTCCTCGCCGATCTTGTTGAAGCGATCGACCTTGGCGATCATGCCGCCAAATGCCATGCGCACGTTCTCGATGACGGTCTTGTCGTCGTCGAGCGGCGGCTCCTGCTGCAGGATGCCCACGGTGTAGCCGGGGGTGAGCCTGGCATCGCCGTTGGAGACCTCCTCGATGCCAGCCATGATCTTGAGCAGGGTCGACTTACCCATGCCGTTAGGACCCACGACACCGATCTTGGCACCGGGGTAGAAGCTCAGGGTCACGTCGTCAAGAATCACCTTGTCGCCATGGGCCTTACGAGCCTGATACATCTGGTAGATAAACTCCGCCATTTGCCTGTTTTATCCTTTCTACCTGCTGTTTCCCTATTCTTGTTTTCGTTTTAGTGGAAACGAAATGAGGTAACCAGCTCTGAAATTTAACGAAAAAGGGGCATGGTTGCCCACACCCCCTAATACTACCTGGGAAAAGTCCCCCGGAACACACTATGAACTGCGTACGCTAGTTTTCCGCAACCTTAGCGAACGGCTCGCTGCGATTTGCGCCACAGCAGATACGAATAGACGTAGGCAGCGCCAGCTGAACCAAACGCCAGCACCGCAATCACCGCGGCGACGACTTCACTCGAAAGCACGCTACCCGCCACGCCCATCACAATCAGGCCAATACCCAGCACCATAAAGCAGGCACCGCCAAAACGCTGCGTACGGCGCCAGTTCTCGGGATCGGCAAGCGCCCAGGGCGTCTTGATACCGAGCGTATAGTTCTGCTTCACACGCGGCAAGTAGTTACCCACACCAATGAACAGCAAACCGGCAGCACCGGAAATCAGCACGTTGACCGAACCGGCCGCCGGCACCACGCCCCAGACCGTAAGCTCTCCCAGCCAGCTTATGGCGCACATGAACAAGGTGAAGGCAATTACGAAGCCCTGATAGAACTTACCCGAGGTTCGATATGCCTCACCTTTGGGATCGATGCGCGGCACCACGCAGAACATTGCGAGAAGCGCCAGAGGCAGCACGCCGAGCGCGGAGGCCATCCAGCTAGGACCCCAACCGTCGACAGCGCCGTTCGCGCCCCAGTGCGTGGGAATCTGCGCAGGCAGGCTCGGCATCACCATGAGGTGCGCTACGACATTGGCGACGCACAGAGCGACCAGCGCAATCCACACGCGCGACGATACCCCTGTGGGGTGAATGCCCTTGTTTTCGTTATTCATCCTTATCACCTTCATTGTTTGTAATACCCATAAACCAGCCAATTAAATCCTGCATGACGGTGGTGTTTAAGCTGTATACGATGTTTTGGCCATGGCGCTCGTCGGTCACCAACCCGGCGTTTTTAAGCGTCGCCAAGTGATGGCTCAGCGACGGCTTACTGATATCGAAATGCTTGGCAAGCTCCCCCGCCGTGCAATTGCCCTCGCGCAGCAGTTCCAAAATGCGCCGCCGCGTAGGATCGGCCAGCGCCTTAAAACCCTCTCCCGGCATAGAACCTCCTCTCGCTATCTCTCGCGACGTGCACACTATACTCGATATTTAGATGTTTGTCTAATTATCTAATAGCAATGTTATGTATAGAACATTCGTTCGTTTTTAGATACAATGGGTCCAGAAGCAGATGGGCCAGCTCCCTCTTCCCAAGAAGGAGATGGACTATGAGTATTAACGATGTCCTGACGTTGTTGTTGCTTGTAATCGCGGCTGTGGAGCTCGGCATCCACATTGGAGGTCGAATGAAATAGCCGCCCCCGCGTAATGCGAAGACGGCCACTTCTCACGCTACAAACGTGTTTGGGAGTTGGCCAACCCGCTGCAACGGGTGCCATCTGCTTCATCTTATGCGAATCACTGCCTCATTTCAACAAGCCCCTAGGGCTCAAATGGAATCGCGATAATACCTATAATGGCGATAGCTAAAACACGATTCGCTTCCCCATCGGAGGATGTCTATGACCGAAACCACAGCCGCAACTCCCAACGAGACGCGCGATGCCAAGCTCGAGATCATCATGGGCCGCGAGGCACTCGACAAGCTCGCCGATGCCACGGTGCTGGTACTCGGCTGCGGAGGTGTGGGCTCCAACTGCTGCGAGGCACTCGCCCGCGGCGGCATTGGTCATTTTGTAATTCTGGACAAGGACATCATCGCGCCCAGCAATATCAATCGCCAGGCCATCGCCTTTCACAGCACCATCGGCAAGCGCAAGGTCGATGTTATGGAAGCCATGATCCACGATATCAATCCTGCCGCCACCGTTATCAAACGTACCGAATACCTGCTGAGCGACAACATCGATGATTTCTTCGCGAGCGTTTTGGAGCAGACGGGCGGCAAGCTCGACTACGTCGTCGACGCCATCGACACCATCTCGGCCAAGCTCACCATTGCCAAATATGCTCAGGACCACGGCATTCGTTTGGTTAGTTCCATGGGCGGGGCCAACAAGCTCCATCCCGAGTGCCTGCGCTTTGCCAACATCTTCGATACGGTACGTGACCCCATGAGCCGCATTATGCGCAAAGAATGTAAGAAGCGCGGAATCAAGAGCCTACATGTACTGTTTAGCTGCGAGGAATCGGTTAAGACACAGCCCCGCGACCCTTCCAACATCCACGAGCGCACCGAGCTGGGAACTGCCAGTTTTATGCCGCCCATCATGGGTCAGATGATTGCCGGCGAGGTTATCCGCCAGATCAGTGGGCGCGGCACCGAACGCGTACGCTCCGATGGCCAGCGCCTAGACTAGCGGAGCGCGCCGAGATGGAGCCCCGGTTATTTGATGCACACTGCCATCTTGATTTAATGGCTCACCCGGACGCCGTTGCCGATGAGGCAACGGCGCTGGGCCTGATTCTATTTGACTGCGGCGTCGATCCGCACGACTTTGCACGCGCCAAGAAGCGCGCCTGCGGCCGTTCAAATATCTTTGCCGGCATCGGCCTCCATCCCTGGTGGCTCGCCGACGGACGATGTGGCAACGCTGAAATCAATCTGCTTTGCGAAGTCGCTGCACAAGAACGCTTGATCGGCGAGGTCGGGCTCGACTTTTCCGCTCGTTTTGCCGGAAGCGAGCCGCTACAAGTACAGGCATTTGACCGGCTCTGCGATACACTCGTGCAGCACCCTCTTGCCGGGCGCGTGATATCAATTCACGTCGTTCGTTCGACAGGAACCGTGCTGGACGTCCTCGGGTCACATGAATTGCTCGCCCCAAGCCCCGACTCCCCCGCCATCATCTTCCACTGGTTTAGCGGTACCTCGAACGAGTTCGTCCGCGCGCGAAACGCAGGCTGCTATTTTTCCGTGAACGAGCGGATGCTCGCATCTAAACGAGGACGCGAATACGCACGACAGATTCCACTCGACCGTCTACTGCTCGAGACCGATGCGCCGGCCGAGCCAAACACAGAAACAAGCGCGCAATCGCTCATCAGATCGCTCACAAGGACCTCAGAACGCATCGCCTCGCTCAAAAAATGTGACATAAAGCGCATCGAATCGGCAGTTTTAGCAAATGCGCGCTCTGTTTTTGACCTTCGCTAACCCCTGTGGGCAAAAATGCCAAGGGACATGCGAATCGCACAACGCAGTCCCTATTGGAAGGCGGTACAGTTCGGCGGCATTACACCAATTCGTGCATGAGATCACGGTTGCGTGTATACAATTCGTCAAAGATATGACGGCGCGACGCATATAGCTCGTGGGCAGTCATATCGGGCACGATTGTTTGCGCAACGCCAAGGACTCGGGCGAGTTCATCCCATGATGCATAGGCGCCACCTGCGAGAGCTGCCATAATGGCATCACCGAAGCATGCGCCCACCGTAACCTTGGCAACCGAGACCTCGCGCCCGCATACGTCGGCGATAGCTTGCATCCAAATTGGATTCTTGGTTCCACCTCCGACAAGCATAATGCGCCCAATTGGCAGTCCATGCTCTCGCTCGATAATGTCGACATGGGATGCAACGGTATACGCGACGCCTTCCAAGGCGGCGCGAACCATATGGGCTCGCGTATGCCTTCCGGTCAGGCCAAAGAAGACGCCACGCGCCTCGGAATCGTTGAGCGGAGTACGCTCCCCCGCAAAGTACGGCAGACACAGGAGCCCATCGGCACCCGGCGCCACATCGGCGGCATCATGCGCCATAACCGAATATGCATCGGGGCCACCGTGGCCCTCGGCCTCTACGGCGTCGCGATACAGCTCTTGGCGCAGCCACGATGTGAGTGCACCCGCTGTATTGGTCCCCGCGCAGATCCCGTAAGTTCCGGGAATGATAAACGTCCCTGGCCACAGGCGAGCATCATCGACCATATGATCAGCTAAGTAGATGAAATACGCCGTGCTCCCCAACTGAACCATCATATCGCCGGGACGGAATACACCCGTCGAAATGGCCTCGGCACCAGAGTCGCCCGTTCCCACCAAGACAGGTGTCCCTGCCACGAGCCCCGTCGCCTCAGCCGCACGCTGCGTAACCACCCCGGCAATATCGGTAGCCGACATTACCTCCGCCATCTGGTCAGGCCGGCAGAAACGATCACATTCCCGAGCATCAACCTTCCAAGTGTAGCGATCGTATAGGGGAAGAAAATCCTCCGCCAAATAACGGTCCACCGTAAAACGCCCCGTCAACTTCGCGCACAGAAACGATGACGCCGTCAGGAACTTCGCGGCACGTTCGTGCACCTCGGGCATATTCTCCTTAAACCACAAGATCTTTGGAGCAATATCTGACGAACAGGGATCGTGCCCGAAAAGCTCGCGTGCGCGATCTGGCCCATATTCGGAAAGAAGCTCGTCAATCTGCGGCTTCGAACGTGCATCGACTCCATATAAGATCGCGGGCGCCAGCGCGTTGCACTCGGTATCGACCGGTACGCAGTCGCAACCCAATGCGGAAAGGCCCACGCATCCAATCTGCGCCGCATTAACCCCCGATCGCACCACCAGCTCGCGCGACAAGCGGCAAAAATCTCCCCACCAAACTGCCTCCGCATCATGCTGGTACCATCCATCACGCGGGTTGTCCGTCTCGTGTCCACAAGAGGCCTGGCAAACGATGTTGCATCGATCATCGATTAAAACGCCTTTAGAGGCGCTTGTCCCAATATCAATACCCAGATAGAACGCCATAGGTGCCTACTCCCCTCGCGCCGTACGAGCGGCAGCCATAAAACGAACTACCCGCTCAACATCAACCGGGGCATCCAGCTTTCCGTCGCGCTTTAAGCAGGTGCCGACAAACGCGCCATCGTAGTGAGCAAATACGTCAGCCACGGTATTTTCGCGACAACCGGTGCCACATACCACAGGCACTTCGCCAACACGCTCGCGGACCTCATCGGCAAGCTCGCCCGAAGCACCACGACCGGCAGCCGAACCGCCGATGACCATCGCATCTGGAAGGCAATTAAAGAGAAGTGAATCGGCAATGTCCGCAGTCGTGCGGTCGTTGAGATAAACCTCCCCCTCGCTCGTGATGAAGTGAAAAAGCTTGAGGTCGTCCAGGCGCAGCGCCGTCTTGCGACGCATGGTGTGAGCGAAATCTCGGTTAATCAGCCCGAGATCACCGGCCCAGACACCGCAAAAATTGCAGCGCGTGAACTGCGCATCGACGGCAGCGCACAGCTCGATTGTGGCATCACCATCGTAAATAGCTTCAGCTCCCCAAGGGGTCGACAAATCATGGGACAGAGCCCCGATTACATAGCCCATCGATGCAAGGGTTGAGGGAGAAACGTGCTGCTCATAGGGCATCGAGAGCTCATTGGTAATCAAAATGCCATCGACACCGCCCCGTTGCAACGCTTCGAGATCGCGCTTGGCGGCTTCCACGACCTGCGACACGCTTCCGCCCGGGTAATACAGTGGATCGCCCGGCAGAGGACGCAGGTGCAGCATTCCGATAACCGGCTTTTCGGTCTTGAACATCGAAGTTAGAAACGACATGACGTGCTCCTTCATAGGGTTATCGCGGGGACGTTACTCCCCCAGCACCTCGACGTACACTTTTCGCTTCTGCGGACCGTCAAACTCCGCAAGATAGATGTTCTGGGCACCTCCACACACGATGTGGCCATCTTGGACGGGAAAGAAGCAGCTGTTTCCACAAATCATGCTCTTGATATGCCCACAGGAGTTGTTGCCGGTGGCTCCATAGCTCGGCAGGAAGTGTGCATGCGCATAGGGGGCATCTAGCGGGGCGATGCGATCAAGCGTCTCCAGTAGATCCGTCTCCACGCAGGGCAGCCCCTCGTTTACCACGATTCCACAGGTCGTATGCGACAAAATAATCGCTGCCAAGCCATTCGTCACCGAGCTGCGTTCAATGGCAGCGTGCACGTCTTCGGTAATATCGATGAACTGGTCCGGAGCAGTCGATAGATAGCTCAATGTCTCGAGCGCCACCATGTTCACTCATCCCCTTCAAGAAAACGCAGGGCATTACCCCAGTAGAGCCTTTCTCGCGCATCATCGCGCATGGACACGGTATCGAGCGCCCGTTTGAGTTTGAACGCACGGAAGCGCGGCGTATTGCTGGCGAACATCACTTGATGCGATAGCGCGCGCTCATACCACAGCGGCCCCATATCGACCGTGAAAAGACGCTGCATCATCTCCTCGGGCGAATCGATGTAAGTGATAGAGGTGTCCGTGTAGCAGTTGGGATACTTGAGCAGCATCGCCACGGTCTCGCGCACCCAGGGCCAGCCAAAGTGGGTCAAACTAAAACGCACATTTGGATGCGTTGCGATTGTGTGCTCAAATACAAGCGGATTACTGCGCGAGAGCTCTGCGCCCGGCTCCCAAGACATACCGGCATGGAAAACCACCGGCTTGTTATAGCGCTCGCACAGCTCGTAAAGCGGCTCGGCCACGGCATCATCGGGAGCAAAACCCTGCTTTGCCGGATGCAGGCAAAGCCCCTTTGCCCCCAACTCGGTAAAGGCGCGCCCCAATTCGTCTGCGGCACCGCTCACCTGCGGATCTACGCTCGCAAATCCCCACAGACGATCGGGATGCGCGGCAACCAGCATGGCAATCTGGTCATTGGTGCCAAAATGCCCTCCGCATGCCGTGGTTACATCGAGCGGCATGAGCACGCTCTTCTGCACATCGCAGACGTCCATCTCGACTTGAAGCTCATCCCAATCCATGGGGCCCATATGCCCCATACCAAATTCTCGTGACCAAAAACCGAATCCATCAGGCTCATCACCCGGCGTATAGATCTCGCCGTAGAGCATGGGCTGGACCAACATGTCGATAACCATTTCGCACTCCTTTCCAAGCATTTGACCCTAGTACGGCTCAAAAGAGCCGATGACGCGGGACGAAAGCTCGGCGCCCGCCTTCATACACGCCGGAATATCAAGGCCATCAATCACGCCCTTGGTAAACCCGGCGATATACGAGTCACCGGCGCCCACGGTGTTAACGACCTTCTCCGCCGGTACGATCCCGCACTCATAGAAGCGTTCGCCGTCAAAGGCAATGCTTCCCTTCTCGCCAAGCGTGGCAACTGCCACCCGCGGCCCCAACTTCTGTACGTGACGTACCCAATCACGCAGCTCCGGAGTGTCCTCTTCAAACGACATAAACGCATAGTCTACGTAAGGAAAATGAGCCTCGCAGGCATATTCGGGATCCTGGCTGAACACCGAGAAGTCCATAACCACCGTCTTGCCCGCATCATGCCATTCGGGCAGGAGGTCCAAACAATTGCCAAACAGGTCGGTATGAATGATGTCATGCTCTAGGATAAACGCCCGGTCATCTTCATTCGGTCGATATGTCTCCATAACACCATCGATTGCCTCGAGATGCACGCGATCGACGCCGTCTTTCAATGCCATGAGCATCACCGAGGTGTCGCCATCCTCCACCCGCAGATGTGAGATATCGAACCCCTCAGCGGCCAGCGCCTCTCTCATCTTGTCTCCGTACTCGTCCTTGCCGACAACCGACACGGCGGATACCGAAACTCCCATTCGTGCAAGATGGATACCCCAGTCAATGCCATTACCAGTCGGATAGAACACGCCGATGTTTTGATAGACGTCCGCACAGCAAAAACCAGCCGCGCACGCTTTAATACCCATGGTCTTCTCCAATGTTCAAAAGGGGACCCACCACATGGCGAGCCCCCTTTTCGCGTTTCGCTTATTGTTTTGCATCGGCCGTCCAAAGCCTCATAGCCAGACCGCCGTACGCTTTCTTAAGCTATTCGACGATTGGTGCTCCGTGGCCCCAAGAACCTTCCATGCCGCACACGGTCGAGGCAAACCCGGCAGCAAAGTCGAGCGCACGCTCGATGGCCTCGGCGCCATCTTCACCACGCTTGGCGGAATCGAGATAGCACATCAAAAACGAGGTGAGGAACGAGTCGCCCGCCCCCATGGTGTCCTTCATGTCCGTTACCGGTTTAGCCAGCTGGCGGTAATAACGCTCGCCGTCGTAAGCAATGCAGCCCTCGGCGCCCGCCGTAGCCGACACAAAACGCGGACCCAAGCCCTTCACCCATGCCAGACGCTCGCGAATCTCGTCCTCACTCGCGGCATCCGCCGCACTAAAGAAAGCGAAATCGACGTAGGGCGCAATCTGCTCGTAGTACTCGTCGGTGGAGTCGTCCGAAAAGTCAAAAGAGACCGTGACGCCCGCAGCCTTCAGCTTGGGCAGCTCGCGCTCGGTAAAGCAATAGTTGCCCGAATGAACCACATCGAACTGCTTCATGTACGAAAGGTCAAAGCGATCGAGGACATAGCGCGCATCGCCACGGATACCGCCCTCGTTGGAGCCAAGGAAGACACGGTCACCGTCAACGACGGTGACGCGAGCCGCTCCGTTCTCGCCAATCATCTGCTCGCACTTGTCAAGCTCGATACCCTCATCCTCGAGGCTTGCAATGACATGCTCGGCAGCGGCGTCATTGCCAAAAATGCCCATGTATGCGGAGCGTGCGGCACCGCATTTCTTGGCATAAACGGCGAAGTTCACCGCATTGCCGCCAGGATACATGGTATGGATATGCTCGTAGCGATCGACGACGTTGTCGCCAAATCCGAGCGCGTTAACGTTAAATGCCATGGCCTTTGTCCCTTCTAGTACTCGACAACACCCATATAGCGACGGAAATCGGGATCGTGATCAAACACCTTGCCGCGTGCAGCACGCAGCTCGCAGTTCATGGCATAGAACAGCACCGGGTCCAGATAGGCACGGACGCTCGCCGGCACGGCTTCCATACCGTACTCCTTGGCATCGAGCACCATCAGCGTATCGGTATGCGTCTTAAGGAACGCCAGGGCGCGCTCGTCCATAGCACGGCACTCGCTGGAGCCCATCTGCAGGAAGTAAAAAACGCCATCCTGAGTAGCCTCGAAGGGGCCATGGAAGTACTCGGCAGAGTGGATGTAGCTGCAGTGCTGCCACTGCATCTCCATAAGAGAGCAGATAGCGAAACCGTAGGTCTGGCTAAAGTTGGGACCGCTGCCCAGAATATAGAAGAACTCGTGCTCCTGGCAAAGCTTGGCAAAGCGATCGCCCAGCTCGGCATTTACCTTCTCGCGTGCCGGGGGAAGAATCTTATCCATCTCGGCGATACCGGCATACATATCGGCAAGATCGGCGTAGCCCTCCTGCTGATCGAGCAGCTCTGCCGCAAGCGACAGCGAAATACCAGCGGGGACCTCGGCCTGCGGCACACCCTCGCCCCACGGGTAGACCCACGTGGTCCACTTGCCGGAGTCGATCTTAGATCCAGCGTTGTCGGTCTGGGCGATCACCGTAGCGCCGGCAGCAAGGGCAATCTCGCAGCCCTCGACGACCTCGGGGGTGTTGCCACTGTGGCTACAAGCGATGACCAGGGACTTCTCGCCCAGACGACGCGGACGCATAATGTCGAATTCACGCGCGGTATAGATATACGAAGTGAAGGTGGTTGCCTCGCGCTGCAGAAGCTCATGAGCCGGGATCAAATCGATCATGGAGCCACCGCAAGCAATCCAGTAGACGCTGTCGAACTTGCCCTTCTCGGCAATTGCCTCTTTGATCAGATCGTGTGCGTTCATATCCAGTTCCTTTCTTGTTTGGTCCGCAATCAATGAGATTGGCTGCGTGGCCGATAGTTGTTTTAGTCAATCAGATATTTCTCGAATGCGGCCATGTTCTTGGCATCTGCCGCCGCCGGGTCATCGTAGTAACGACCGTCCGTGATTTCCTGGCCCAGCATGCCGTCAAAACCATGGGCGTTGAGCGTGGCGACGAAGGCGTCCATATCGTGCTTGCCATCGCCCCACACCAGATGGCCATACGGGTCACCGTCGATAAAGTGCATCTCGTGAATTGCCCCATCACCAAAGGCGGCAAACCAGTCCTCGAGCGTCTCGCCTGCAACGCCCATCGCGGTTGTATCAACCATGGGCTGTAAGTACGGGCTCGCGACCTCGTCAATCATGCGCTTCGCATCGGAAACCGTCGTCACAAGGTTGCTCTCCTCGGGACGCAGGCTTTCCATCGTAAGCACCAGACCGTGCTCGCCGGCATACTCCGCTAGAATGGACAAGTGCTCGCGGCTGCGCTTCCAGGCTTCCTCGCGATCCTCGTCCCAGTCGCCCCAGCCCGAGTTGACGGACATACGGTCGCACCCAAGTACCTCGGCAAGCTCAATGCCGTGCTTAAAGTACGCCAGGCTGCGCTGTTCATGCAGCGGCTTGCGTGCGCAGTATTGCCAAGGATAGACAACATTCTCGGGGCACAGAGTACGATACCTAAGCCCACGGTCTGCAGCCTTTTTCGCCAGGACCTCAGCCTCAAAGTAGCCCGTGTGGTCGAGCGTCACATGCGGCTCCGCACACCACAGCTCAATGGACTCAAAGCCCAAACGCTGCTGCGCGTCAAGGAAGTAATCGAGCGACCACATGATGTAGTGGATATTCATGCCCGCAATCTGTTCGCGGCGCAGCGTCGGTTTGGATTCAGACACCTTATGCCTCCTTATTTCGATCGAACACGATTTGTCCGTCCGACATCGTCATATCAACCGCAAGATCGCGTGCGTCGCGATAATCGAGGTCGAACACATCCCGATCGAGCACGCAGATATCGGCAAGCTTGCCAACCTCAAGCGTACCCAGCTCGTCTTCGCGCATCAGATCGTACGCGCCCCCGGCAGTCCAAGCGCGCAAGAGCTCGACAAGCGTCAGCACGTTGGCCTCATTCACGGGCAGTCCATCGTCGAAGTATCCGCCGCACGCGCTGTAGATTGACTCGCCCAGGCTCGGAATCAGCAGCGGCAAATCCGTACCACAGCACACCGTGCATCCGGAATCTTCCATGCCGCGGCGATTCCAGCTGTGTAAAAGTCGCGTCTCGCCAATTTGTCGACGCATCATCGATAGGCAATCCTCGCGCCGGTCCAGCGTCAGAATCTGCGGATAGACCTCGCAAATTCCACCTAACTTGCCAAACTCGATAAGATCGGTCGGGTCAGAGTTCTCGAGATCGGTAATCGCATGGCGGCGAAGCATCCGTCCATGTTCGTCTCGAGGCAGCGAGGCATAGAGCGCCACGGTGCGACGAACGGCGCCATCTCCCTGGCAATGCAAGGAATATCGGAAGCCGTCAGCATCAATTGCACGTAGCTCGTTCTCAATCAGATCCCACTCGGGCTCCTCGACGACCGTCTTGCCGGCGGCTCCCGCATCGGCCGTGTCCTCATAGGGGTCAATCATCTCGGCAAGCCCCGCCCATACGCCGCGATCGGTCATACGGTTGAAGCCAGAAAAACGAACGAACGGTCCCCGGAAGCGCTCTCGTGCCTCGCGGGCATATGCCAGATTTGCACCAGCGCCCACCGGCTGCGACATCATAGAGACGCGAACCGTCAGCTCACCAGATTCCTCACGGCGAGCCATTTCGTCGGCAAAGCCGTAGTAGTCATCAAACGCCATCTCCTTGATGGCGGTAACGCCGCGCTCGTTAAGCATGCTCATGTAGTCCGAATACCCCGCACGTACCTCGGGCAGCGCGAGGAAATCGCTCATCATGCGCCAGATCTTCTCGGCATAGCACGCCTGCGGTGTAAAGCCGTATCGCGCACTGGCGGCAGCATTGAGAACGCAGGTCTCCGCACCCGGTGTAAAGCAGACGACAGGGATATCGCCAAAACAATCGTCAAACACAGCCGCCGTATTTGCGTTCTCGGCATCCGATGCCAGCGTTTCGGGTAGGTTGTGGCCAAAAGCCGCCGCGCAATCCGGATGATCTTCTTTCCATGCACGCAAGAGCGACACGGCCTCTTTGGCATCGGCGACGCCGGACAGATCAGACCCCAACGTCCGCAGCGCCCAGCCCGTATAGAAGGTATGCACATCGATCAGGCCAGGCATGACGGTGCGGTCGCCCAGGTCAACTACCTCGTCCGCTTGGGTCAAATACGAAGCTACCTCACACTTGGTGCCAACAGCCTCAATTCGATTGCCACGGACCGCTACGAAACCTTCAAACGGCAGGTCCCCCGTACCGGTAAAGACGCTCTTAGACGTCAGGACCGTCAAACGATCAGACATCACAACCACCTACACCGGAAGCATGCCAGAGATTGCCGTTACGATCAGGCCAAAGACGACCATGAAAATGAAGAACTTCCAAATGGTCTTCCACCATTGGCCAAACGAGATCTTTGCCACGGCAAGGCCGGCGACCGTCATGCCCGCCACGGGACTGATGGTGTTGATGGTCTGATTAGCAAACTGGAGCGCGGTAACGGCTGCCTCGGGATTGAGGCCCATAAGCTCGGTCAGGGGGCCCATAACAGGCATGGTGAGCGCCGCCAGGCCAGAACTCGAGGGAACCAGCAAAGAGAGCAGGCCAAGGACGATATACATAAACGTGGTGTAGACGGCGGCGGGTGCACCGGCGAGCGCAGTAGCGAGCGCCTGGAGAATGGTGTCGATGATCATGCCGCCCTCGGCGATGACCAGAATACCGCGAGCGATACCAATAACGATGGCGGCGTACGCAAAGTCGGCGAGACCTTTAACGAACTCCTCAGCAATCGTCTGCTGGTCAAGACCGCCCAGGATACCGGCAAGCAAGCCCATGCCAAGGAACACGGCGGAAATCTCATTCATGTACCAACCCTGGGTAACAAGACCCCAGACGATAATGCCCATACCGCAAGCAAAATCGATAAGCACGAGCTTCTGACGGATAGTGAACTCTTCCTCGATGGAGGCATCGGTCACGGAAAACTCGATACGCTTGAGCTTATCGTCCTCGTACGTAATGGACGACTCGGGGTTTTTCTTGACGCGCATGGCGTAGCGCATGGCCCATGCGATACCGACGGCAGTGAAGATGGCCCAAGAAACGGCGCGCAGCCACAGTTGCGGATTGCCCTCGATGCCGATAATGCCCTGTGCGATCAAGACGTTAAACGGGTCGATGGTCGAAGCACAATATCCCAGGTTAGGACCAAGGAAGCAGATGATGAATGCCGTCATCGAGTCATAACCGATACCCATCATGATGGGAATGAAGATGGCATAGAACGGCAGGGCTTCCTCAGACATACCAAACGTAGTGCCGCAAATGGACAGCAACGTCATCGTGATGGGAATGATGAGGATGTCCTTGTTCTTGAGCTTTTTAATCACACGGCTCATGCCGGCATTCAAAGCGTTGGTCTTGGTGATGATTGCGAACGATCCGCCAATCAATAAGACGAACGCAACGACGTCGGCAGCCTCTTGGATGCCCTTAGTGGGCGCTTGCAGGACCGCGAAGATATCCTGACCCAGATTGATGGTCTCGCCGGTCTCGGAATCGGTGTAGTTCTTATCGACCTGTTCATAGGTTCCAGCAACGGCGACTTCACGCTCGCCCGCCGCTGTCGAAATCGTCTTGCGCTGATACTGACCAGAGGGAACGATCCAAGTCAGGACCGCAAAGACAACGATCAGCAAGAACATGATCGTATAGACATGCGGTAATTTGAACTTAAAACGTCTGTTTGTCTTCTTCGCCTTCGTATCTGACATAGATACCTCCAAAGAACTCGAGACTGCATCGCATCTCGCTTCAACGTCTGCACAAGGCAAACGTTCTATGACGTTCTATAGATTACCAGCAGCTTTTCTCGTCATCAAGATAATTTCAAACTGATTGCCGCAACGCGGTTGAACGGTTGCGTTTGCGCCGTGAACGGTATGGAAACGCCCGGTGAGATGATCCACCGGGCGTCTCCATTCGCAATGTCCTAGATGTCAAAAACGTAGCGAGACCCAACGATCCGCTGACGACCGATGATAAACGGCCGCCGCTGCTCATCAAAGAAGAAGGCTTCCATATAAAACAAGGGTTCGCCAACGGGAACCGCCAGCAACCGAGCGACCTCGGGCGATGCGCACGCGATCTCGAGCGTGCACGGGTCGGTAAACGCAGGCGTCCGCCCCGTCCGGTTGCGCACGAACTCAAAAATG
The DNA here is from genome assembly GCF_028207065.1 of Collinsella aerofaciens. Taxonomy (GTDB): domain Bacteria; phylum Actinomycetota; class Coriobacteriia; order Coriobacteriales; family Coriobacteriaceae; genus Collinsella; species Collinsella aerofaciens_AR. The sequence goes on along the minus strand of NZ_JAQLFP010000003.1, from coordinate 39,656 downwards.
GATTGGTTAGATAGAGGCGCCGTTGATAGATAGGCGTTGTCCTCGTAAACGTATATGTTGTTCTCAAGCATGACAGGGACGCCATCGGCAGTACGCACGCGCTCAACGCAAATCAAGTCAGTTCCAACGGGAACACCAAAGAACTGTGCTTCGGTGGAATCCGCCGGCAGTATCTTTCTCGAAATGACACACGCCCCCGGTTCCATTCCGTTAGCGCGGCATGCGTCCGAAAAACTCTGGACGTCATCCTTCTGGCGAATCTTGCGCTTGAGCTTGGGGGCATTGACAAACGTGCCTTTCCCCTGTCGCTTCGTTAGATAGCCCTGTTGGACGAGCTCCTCAATAGCGCGTCGCACGGTAACGCGGCCAACTTTATAGCTCTCAGCCAATTCGAATTCGTTGGGTATCCGCGCACCTGCCTTGTAGGCACCGGAGTTGATTTCGTTTTTAATGATATCAATGACCTGTTGGTACAGCGGTATCGCTGCTTTACCGCCAGTTAGCCCTTCAGTCGGTGGCATATACCCTCTCCCAGCGCAATTACGTCTAAAACGGGCTTAAGGGCATTCAACAAGTCCTTAAGCATTAGCTTAAAGTATGCTAGGTGTCGCACCAAAATGTCGGGTATTTACTCATCGGACCCGAAAAACGCGCAACTAACGCGCTCTTACGCGAGTTCCAGCAGGTCCGGCAGCTGATCGATAATCTTATCCGCGGCGTCCTGACTAAAGCCAAAGCGCTCCTCGCGCTTGGCGATGACTGTCAGACCGGCGCGCTTGCCGGCAGTGATGCCAGGCACCGAATCCTCAACGCAGCAGCAGCGATTCGCGGGCAGCCCCAGCAGGTCCAGCGCATGCAGGTAGATGTCGGGCTCGGGCTTACTCTCCTTAAACTGCTCGCCGCTCACCACATACTCAAAGGCATCCGACAGCCCGCACGCGTTGAGCACTTCCTCGATGCTATCCATGGGAGACGAGCTGGCAAGCGCCACGCGAACGCCACGGCGTGGCAGCTCTCGAATCGTATCCACGGCGCCTGGGTTAATCAAAGCCTGATAGTCGCGCGGACGCTTATGCGCCCACTCGTCCCAACGGGCCAACGCTTCCTCGCCAGTGAAATGCCCCTTACCGGCGCGCTCAAACCAATCGCCCAGCATATGCAGGAAGAACTGATGCGAGGTACCGACTTGCCCATTCAACTCCTCTTGAGTCAGGTTAAGCCCAAGCTCCTTGGCAAACGCGGCAGTCTCGCCCAGGTAGTAATACTCGGTATCGACAATGACACCGTCCATGTCAAAGATAACGGCGTCGAACGGAAATGCGGACACGGCACCCTCCCTAACAAAAGGGCGCCCGCAAGCAGGCGCCCAAACCATGCATTAATCGGCGATTCTAACCCAGCAGCTTATCCAGCGCCACTGCAATACCGTCTTCGTTGTTATTGGCGGTTACCATCTGGGCAACTGCCTTAACCTCATCGACGGCGTTGCCCATGGCAACACCGGTGCCGGCCCACTCAATCATGGACTTGTCGTTCTGGCCGTCGCCAAACGAGACGACCTCGCTGGCATCGATACCGAGCTTGGGCAGGGCACCCTCGAGCGCACGGGCTTTGTCGATACCGGGCGCCGTGTACTCAAAGTACCAGTCGGCCGTAAACATGCCCGAAAGCGTCTGGGTAAAGGGCGCATACATCTCCTCGTAATGCGCCTGCAGGTAGGTCGGATCACCCGCCGTCAGCAGCTTGTCCACGGGATAAGTGTCCACGACCTCATGCAAGCTCTCGACCTCGCGAATCTTAAGATCGCACGCATCGCGCTCATACTTGACGATATTCTTCTGCAAGCCGTCAGGCAGCGTGATCATGCAATGGTACGAGTCCTCGACGTGCAAATCGCGACCGAGCGAAATCATAGGGATCACGTCGAAATTGCGCAGATGATCAATCAGACGGTGCAGCTCGTCAGCCGGCATGGCCTGGTCAAAAAGGACCTCATCGGTCTGAGCGTCGACCACGTGCGCGCCATTAAAGGCAACTAGCAGACCATCATGGTTTTGAAGGTCGAGCTCCTGCGCCAAGGCGTGCAGCCCCCATGCAGGACGACCCGAAGCCAAGATGAGCTTAATGCCCGACTCCTGCGCAGCGAGCAGCTTCTCGCACGTACGCGGGCTGATGACCTTTTGGTCGTTGGTGAGCGTACCGTCGATATCCATTGCGATGGCTTTGATTGCCATATATGCCTCCCTGTCATTGAACAACCTTGTCTGAGCCATCATACAGAACACCCACGGCGGCGCTGTTTGCAACGGGAAAAATGTCATATTGTCCCAAACATGAACGGCGCGCCTTCGACGATTGCGATGCCCGTCGAGGCGCCTCCCGATACATTCCATCCTATCCAAATAGCAAGGGGCCCGTATCCCAACGGATACGGGCCCCTTTCAGCCATAAGCCAACTCGGCCGTAAAAACTACTTGCGATGAGCGCGATAGAACTCGATGAGCGCCTGGGTCGAAGCGTCCTGCTCGGCCTTGGCGGCGTCGTCGTGGAAGGCCGGGGTGATCTGCTTGGCAAGCTGCTTGCCCAGCTCGACGCCCCACTGGTCGTAGGAGTCGATGCCCCAGACCGTGCCCTCGACAAACGTGATGTGCTCGTACAGGGCGATGAGCTCGCCGAGTGCGAGCGGGGTCAGCGTGTCGCCGAAGATCGAGGTCGTCGGACGGTTGCCCTCAAAGCAGCGGGCCGGGACGATCTGCTCGGGCGTGCCCTCGGCACGAACCTCATCGGCCGTCTTACCAAAGGCGAGCGCCTTGGTCTGGGCCAAGAAGTTGCCCAGGAACAGCTCGTGCACGTCCTGACCGCTGTCGGTTGCGGGGTTGGCGGTGTTGGCGAAAGCGATAAAGTCGGCCGGAACCACCACGGTGCCCTGGTGCAGCAGCTGGTAGAAGGCGTGCTGACCGTTGGTGCCGGGCTCGCCCCAGAAGATCTCACCGGTATCGGAGGTCACAGCGCTGCCGTCCCAGCGGACGTGCTTGCCGTTGGACTCCATGGTGAGCTGCTGCAGGTAGGCCGGGAAACGGTGCAGGTACTGGCAGTACGGCAGCACGGCGTGGCTCTTGGAACCGAAGAAGTTGACGTACCAGACGTTGAGCAGGCCCATCAGCGCGACGGCGTTGTTCTCGAGCGGCGTGTTGCAGAAGTACTCGTCGATGGCGTGGAAGCCCTCGAGGAACTGCTGGAAGCGCTCGGGGCCGAGCACGACGATCAGCGACAGGCCCACGGCGGAGTCGACAGAGTAGCGGCCGCCGACCCAGTTCCAGAAACCAAAAGCGTTAGCGGGGTCGATGCCGAAGGCCTCGACCTTCTCGAGTGCGGTGGAAACGGCGACAAAGTGCTTGGCCACGGCCTCGGCGTTCTGCTCATCGGAGCCATCGATGGCGCCCTGAGCCTTGAGCTGCTCGAGCATCCAGGTCTTGACCTCGCGGGCGTTGGTGAGGGTCTCGAGCGTGGTGAAGGTCTTGGAGACGATGATCACGAGCGTGGTCTCGGGATCCAGCCCCTTGAGCTTCTCGGCCTGGTCGTTGGGGTCGATGTTGGAGATATAGCGGCAATCGATACCAGCGTCGGCATAGGGACGCAGGGCCTCGTAAGCCATGACCGGGCCCAGATCGGAGCCGCCGATGCCGATAGACACCAGGTGCTCGATCTTCTTGCCGGTAACGCCCTTCCACTCACCGGAGCGCACGCGCTCGGCGAAGGCATACATGCGATCGAGGACCTCGTGCACGTCGGCGACGACATCCTGGCCGTCGACGATAAGCTGGCCCTTCTCGCTTGCCGGACGGCGCAGCGCGGTATGCAGGACGGCGCGGTCCTCGGTGGTGTTGATGTGCTCGCCGGAGAACATGGCGTCGCGGCGCTCCTCGAGCTTCACCTCGCGGGCAAGATCGCACAGCAGCTTGACGGTCTCATCGGTCACCAGGTTCTTGGACAGGTCGAAGTGAAGGTCGCCGGCGTCAAAGCTCAACTTATTCACGCGGTCGGCGTCAGCGGCGAACCAGGCCTTGAGGTCGATGCCCTCGGCCTCGAGCTTCTCCTGATGGGCCTCGAGCGCCTTCCAAGCGGCAGTCGACGTAGCGTCGATGGGTGCGGCAACAGTTGCCATAAAGTCCTCCTCAGCATACGGGCGCACGCCTCCATGCGCCCGGACATTCAGATGCCACTATTCTAGCGCAGGTCAAGACCATAATCAGCGAGCGTTGCCAATCGGCCCCCAAACGGCGACCGGCCAAAAAGGGACAGGTTTGTTTTGGCAGGTCAAACGCTTTACCAATCAAATAGAACCTATCCCTTTATGGTAAATATTAGGCCGCGGCGCACACGCTGCCGAGCAACTCACGCAGAGGAGACCCAATGCCCTCCAGCAGTTCGGGCGCGATAATGGCGAAAACGGGAACCTCGCCGACACCCACAACGGCGGGCACTTTTCCCTCGGAGACGATGCATCCATAAGGCACAAAGCCGTCCTCACCGGCATCGAGCGCCGCCATACGACGGGCGAGCTCGCGCGCAAAGCCGGCCGTATCGGCATCGCCGATCGCCAGGACAAAGTCCACGCCTTCGTCGGTCGCCAGGGCCACGGCTTCGTCGATCAGCTCGTCTCCCCCGTCGCCCCCGACCAAACCGCAGCGGAAAAGCACGCGCTCGAGCAGGGCGCGATCGAGCGAGCCCAGCGCCGCCGAAACGAGCTCATCACGCGTGTGCTTGTCGCCTCCCAGCACGACCAGTGCCTTGGTGCCGCCATAGTGGGCAACCAATCGCCCGCACCAGCGAGCCACATCCCCATCCGCAACCAAGCGCGTCGGCATACCAAACCCATAGTCGACCATTATCCCCACAACCCTTCCGTGCGTATAGGCGGTATCAATCGTTAGACTCATGCTACGAAGCGAGGTTTTCCGAGCTGTTTCGCGCTCTTTAGAGCTGCGTTAAAAAAAACCCGATGCAACCGCACGACCATACCCGCCAAAGAGGGACAGGTTTTGACGATGTCCGCGCAAGCAGGTATTATCGAACATGTATTCGATAAGAACATGTGTTTGATGGAAGGACACGGATGGCGCACGAGCAGCACACCTATATCTGCATCGACCTCAAGACGTTTTATGCCAGCGTCGAGTGCGTCGACCGTGGGCTCGATCCGCTCACCACCAACCTGGTCGTTGCCGACGAATCGCGCGGGCGCACGACCATCTGCCTCGCCATCACACAGGCCATGAAGGACCTCGGGATACGTAATCGCTGCCGTCTGTTCGAAATTCCCGATGGCATCGACTACATCACGGCCGTACCGCGCATGCAGCATTACATGGAGGTGTCGGCGAAAATCTACGGTATCTATCTGGAATACGTGAGTCCGCAAGACATTCACGTCTACTCCATCGACGAATGCTTTATCGACGTGACGCCCTATCTGGACCTCTATCACACCGATGCGGAAGGGTTCGCCTGCATGTTACGCGACGAAGTCCTCACGCGCACGGGCATCACGGCAACGGTCGGGATCGGCCCCAACCTATTTCAGGCCAAGGTGGCGCTCGACATTACCGCCAAGCACGTACCCAGCCGCATCGGCATACTCGACGACGAGACCTTCCGCAAGGAGATCTGGCCCCATCGCCCCATTACCGATATCTGGGGCATCGGCCCCGGCGTGGCAGCCCGCCTCGAAAAGTACGGCGTCTACGATCTGATGGGCGTCGCCGCGCTCGACGAAAACCTGCTTTACGATGAGCTCGGCGTCAATGCCGAATATCTTATCGACCACGCCTTTGGGCGCGAGCCAACGACCATCGCCGATATCCAAGCCTATCGCCCGCAAGCGACCTCGACCACCACGGGGCAGGTGCTCTCGAAGGGCTATGCCTACGAGCAGGCCTACACCGTCTTGCGCGAAATGGTCGATGCCGCCGTGCTGGATTTGATCGACAAGCACGTGGTGTGCGACAGCATCTCGCTCTTTGTGGGCTATGCAAGCGAGCGCGCCGACATACGCCGGCTCAACGCCAGCGGCACGGCGCAGTATATAGACGGCTGCGGACACCTGCGCTCGAGTACCTCGGGCATCGAACCCGCAGCGACCGACGGCTCCGAGCTCGCGCCCCGTGCTCCCAAGCCCGTCCAGCGCGATGACGAAAGGCGTCGCCTGGTGCGCGAAGCGCAGGCAATCGATGGCATCTTTGTGGGAGAGCATGGCGGCAAACCGCGTGGTGGCTATGCCGCACTCTTTGCGCACTCCAACGCCTCGCGAAAGCTGCCCGAGCGCACTAATTCGTTTAAGAAAATCATGGGGTATTTCGATGACCTTTGGGCACAAACGGTCGATCCCAAACGACCGGTCAAGCGCATCAACCTGGGATTTGGCAACCTCATGCCCGAGGAATTTGCCACCATCGATCTGTTCAGCGATATCGAGGCCGATGAGCGCGAGCGCGATCTGGCGCGCGCCGTCCTGGCCGTGAAAGACAAGTACGGCAAGAACGCGCTCGTCAAGGGATTAAGCTTTACCGCCGGCGCCACCGCGCGCGAACGCAACGATCAGGTAGGAGGACATCGTGCCTAAGTCCCAACAACAGCCGATGCGGCCACCGACGCCTTTTGAACGTCTAGCGGACCCCGAGGGAAGACGTCGATCCGCCGACCCCAAGCTCACCGCCAACGGCGCCGTCCGTGCCGGCCGTGCCGCGCAGTTTATGCCCTTTGCCGCCCTCACGGGATACTACGAACTCGTGCGCAAGCAGGAAATCACCGTCGAGCCAAGACGTGAGCTCACGGAAGAAAAAGCCCTCGTGCTCTCTAAAAAACTCGAGGGTCTCAAACGTAGCGACTTGGTTCGTGTCACCTATTACGATACATACGGCTATCGCAGCCGCACCGGCATCCTCGACGAGGCGCTCCCCGCCTTCAAGCTCCTCAAGCTCCGAGACATCGCCATCGACTTCGACGACATCCAAGACATCGAGCTGCGCGGACGAGCCTAGCCAAGGAAGCGCACCCAGAGCGACGCTTACAGCGTCATGACGTAGTAACCCGCATCTCTCACGGCAGTCTCAAGGACACCGCGATTGATCGGCCGCTTGGAGCGCACACGCGCTGTGTGGTCCGCGTACGTTACCGTAGCCCACACACCATCCAGCGCATTGAGGGCATTGGCTACGTTCTGAGCGCAGCCGTCACAGCTCATGCCGCCGATGAGCAGCTCATCGCTATAGGGATAGTGTGACGCATCGGTATCCACCACAACAACCTTTTTGGCCTTCTTGCCGCTCGCACCATCGCTGCAACAACTCTTCCCGTGTGTCGAAGCGGCAATGCGACGCAGTCCAAAAAACATGCCGACGGCAATGACGGCCAGCACGATGAGATTCGCAGGGTTGAGCAAGTCACTCATGCGCTCCCCTTTCAAGTAGCACTATCTAGATACCCCCATGGGGTGTCCCCATCTTAACCCAAAATCATGTCTGTTCGGTCAATTAGTTTCCCTCTTCAAACTTTTTTGTTGACCATGGCTTACTTTCGTGTATAAGTTTTCCTAGGCTAACAGTTTAGATCCGTAAGGAGCGCCGTGACTCGAACCATAGACATCCCAACGTTTCAGGCAGCAGTCGTGCGCAACTGCTCTCCCACGCTCGCGGGCATCAAGCCGGCATCGCTCTTTACCTATCCAGGCACCTACGCCCACGGGGACGGCTCGACCACAACCGAAACCATCGCAGAACGCCGCGCGCGCCTGCTCAACGTTATCGCCCAGTGCAATCGCGAGCTTGACCCGCTCGGCATCCACCTGAGTGTTTTGGTCTGGCGGCCCTGCGGAGCACTCGTGTACGTGTACCGAGCCAAAAGCCTCGCCACCTATTTCGCAGACCCTCGCGCCCAAACAGCGCTCGCCTCGGAAGGCTACGACACGAGAGACCTTTCGACATGCCTTGTACATTTGGCATCACGCATCACGCTCGCGAGCAATAACATCGCGGAATGCGCTTGTAGCCAGACTCGATGCGCACTACCCCAGCAAGCTAGCTGCAGCAACGACTGCACCTGCGAGTTTCCGCACGAAATAGGCTACTTCCTTGGATATCCCTACGACGACGTGCACGAGTTTATCGTCCAGCGCGGCGAGAACTACAAGGTCTTTGGAGCTTGGAAGGTCTACACGAATGTCGAGCAAGCGCTTGCGATGTTTGACGCCTACCGTGCCTGCACTCAATACCTCACCTTTGTCTATCAGCAGGGCTGCAGCTTGGCGCAACTTGCCCAGGCAACCCGATAGAACATAGAAGCCGCGGCAACTGCCGCACAACTGAAAGGACTTAACATGAGCAAGATCGCCGTCGTCTACTGGAGCGGCACGGGCAACACCGAGGCCATGGCAAACCTCGTCGCCGAAGGCGCCACGTCCGCGGGTGCCGAGACCGAGGTCATCCCCTGCGCCGACTTCTCTGCCGACAAGGCCGCCGAATATGATGCCTTCGCCTTCGGCTGTCCCGCCATGGGCTCCGAGGAACTCGAGTACGATGAGTTCCAGCCGATGTGGGACGAGGTCAAGGAGACTCTCGGCGACAAGAAGGTCGTCCTCTTTGGCTCCTATTCGTGGGCCGAAGGCGAGTGGATGGACAACTGGAAGGCCGACGCCGACGAGACCGGCGTCAACGTCGTGGACTCCACCATCTGCTACGACGCGCCCGACGACGAGGGCGAGACCGCTTGCAAGGCCCTCGGAGCCGAGCTCGCGTAACGAGCCCGGGGTCTCCAAGAGAGCCTGCATCAAAGCGCATCCCCATCCCTACAAAAGAGCGGGGCTGGATTCAAGTCCAGCCCCGCTCTTTTGTAACGGCAGTTACATCAGCCGGCTACGAAATATTGCCCAAGAACGCCTTGGTGCGCTCGCTCTTGGGGTGGTCGAAGACCTCACTCGGCGTACCCTCTTCCACAATGACGCCGCCGTCCATAAAGACGACGCGGTCGGCGACATCGCGGGCAAAGCCCATCTCGTGCGTCACGACGATCATGGTCATGCCGTCGCGCGCCAAGTCGCGCATGACGCCCAGGACGTCGCGCACGAGCTCGGGGTCGAGCGCCGAGGTGGCCTCGTCAAAGAGCATGACGTGCGGGTTCATCGACAGGGCGCGAGCGATGGCAACGCGCTGCTGCTGGCCGCCCGAGAGCTGGCTCGGCATAAAGTCGATACGCTCGGCAAGACCGACCTTGGTCAGCTCCTCGACGGCAATCTTCTCGGCCTCTTCCTTGCTGCGCTTGAGTACCTTCTGCTGCGCGAGCATGACGTTCTTTTTGACTGAGAGGTGCGGGAACAAATTGAACTGCTGGAACACCATACCCAGATGCGTACGTACCTTGTTAAGGTCGACACCCTTGGCGCACACGTCCACGCCCTCAACGACAATCGAGCCACTCGTGGGATGCTCCAGACGGTTGATGCAGCGAAGCATCGTCGACTTGCCCGAGCCCGAGGGGCCCAAGACCACAACGACCTCACCCTTGTGCACATCCAGATCGATATCGCGCAGGACCACGTTGTCGCCAAAGGCCTTCTGGAGGTTCTTGATACTGACGACGACCTCGTTCGAGTTATTGGTTTCGCTCATGATAGGACCTCCTTACAGACCGGCGATGTGATCGGCGGGCGTCGCGACAACCTGTCCGGCGCTCTTGGCGGGACGCTTCTTCTTGGTCTCGGCCGTGCCCAGAAGCCTTGCCTCAAGACCGCTCACCAAGCGAGCGAGCGGCAGGGTGATGACCAGATAGAACAGAGCGGCAACCACGTACGGTGTAATGGAGCCCGTCGTGGCCACGATGGTACGGGCGTTCATGACGATCTCGACCACACCCACGGCGGCAAGCAGCGACGTATCCTTGTAAAGCAAGATAAACTCGCTGGTCAGCGTAGGCAAAACATTGCGGAACGTCTGCGGAATCATAACGTAGAGCAGCGTCTGGAAGGCATTCATGCCCAGAGAGCGAGCAGCCTCGTTTTGGCCCTTGGGGATTGATTGAATACCGGCACGGAAGATCTCGCACAGGTACGCAGACGAGTTCATGGCCATGACGATAACGCCCAAGACATAGTCGTCCACCTTGACGCCGGCCAACGGCAGACCGAAGAACGCGATGTAGATCTGCAGGAACGCCGGCGTACCGCGAATGATATTCACGTAGATGCCGGCGAGGCAGCGCAGGATGCGCGACTTGGAGATGCGCATGAGCGACAGGGCAAAACCGAAGGGAATTGCCAGCGGAAACGCCACGAGCACGATCGAGAGCGACATGAGGAAGCCCTTAAAGACGATCGGCAGGCTCTGGACCAAAATGACCGGGCTCAGGAACAGGCGCAGGAACATATTGGAGTTCCAGGCCTCGACCCACGGCTGCTCTTTAAGGTCGGCCAAGAAGTTATCGAAGGCCGTCACGCCCTTGATCTCCACCGACGGAATCTTGGAGATCTTCTTGGTCGACCCGTCGGCGAGCGTATAGGTGCCGCTAAAGGCCTCATCGCCGCCCTCGACGGGGAAGGTCACGCCGTAAACCTCGACACGGAAAAAGCCGCCGGCAGGCGCCGTCTCGCCAAAATCGATCTTGAGCGTCTGGCCGTCAGCCTTGCACGTGGGTTTCATGGGCGTACGATCCATGAGGTCCTCGCCCGAGAGCATCGTCAATCGCGTGTCATCGGTACCAAACGTCGTGCCGTCGACAAACGTCAAAGAAAGACCGCTCAGCTCCTCGTCGGCATCGGCCTGAACTTCCCAGGTAATGCGCGTCTCGGTGCCGCCGACCACAGCGCTGCCCGAACCGGTGTTGGGTCGGGCGGTAATCTTTGCGGTCTCAAGCGCCTGGGCGGTCGTGGGCGCATATGCCCCCGCGCACACCAGCGCGAGCGCCACGGCCATGACGCAGGCTAGCTTTTGGAGCAAGGCGGGCAGTGAAAAACGCTGCTCCGCGGCCCCTTTGTTCAGTCGAGACAAGGTGGCTCCTATCGTAGAAGTTGCCGGCAAAACGAGACGGAAACACTCTCCGTCAAGAGAAGCGCAAAGGCCCTCTCCGCAAAACGGAAAGGGCCCGCGCACAATCAAGTAGCTATTTTACTTGATGTTGTACTTAGCCATGAGGGCGTCAACGGTACCGTCATCGGTCAGGTCCTTGATGGCCTGGTTGATGTCGTCCTTGAGCTTGGTGTTGCCCTGGTTGATGGCGATGGCGTACTCCTCGCCGGTGCTGATCTGCTTGATGGTCTGGCAGGTGTTGAACTGCTCGGCGGTCAGCTGGCTGGCAACGGAGCGGTTGGTGACTACGGCGTCACCCTTATCGGACTGCAAGGCGCTGAAGCACTCGGTAGCATCCTTGTAGGGGACGATCTTGGCCTTGGGGAAGTTCTCCTGGGCAAAGGCCTCGGCGGTCGAGCCAGACTGGACGATGATGGTAGCGTCGGCGTTGTTGAGCTTCTCGCTGTAGTTGTCGGCCGTGATGTCGGCGTTATCGACCTTGGTCACGATGGCCTGATCGTCCATGTAGTAGGAATCGGAGAAAGTGACTTCCTTCTCACGCTCGGGCGTGTCAGTGATAGCCGCGATGGAGACGTCATACTTGGCACCCGAAGCGACGCCCGGAACCAGCGTGTCAAAGTCATTGTTGACGTACTCGACATCCAGGCCCAGCTTGTCGCCGATAGCCTTGATAAGCTCAAGGTCAAAGCCCTGATAATCGCCGTTGTCGTCCTTGTACTCAAACGGGGCGTACTCGGCAGAGGTGCCGACGGTCAGCGTGCCGTCCTTGACGAGTGCGTACTCCTTGGAGCCGTCGACCTTCTCGACCTTAGCGTCGTCAGAGCTGCTGGAACCGGCATCAGAACCAGAGGTGGCGTTGGACGAGCCGCAGCCCGTCAGAGCAAGGGCGAGCGCCATGGCACCCGTGGCGGCAAATGCGCCAAGCTTCTTGAGCTTCATAATCAGTCTCCTTCCGGTGACCTCGTTTGATTCAGAGGTCTGCAAAAACTGTTGGCTATTATGCACCCGGAATTACGAATCTGCAATGAGAAAACTGATTGAAACAAACCCATAACGTGAATGGAATACTCTACTTTATGACAGTCATTACTGCTGCAATGACCTTAATAGTCTAATTTCAGCTGCATAACCTGCAAGTTCGTTCGGAGTCTCCAAAATAAACGGCAGTGAACGCAAACGGCCATTCGATACAATATTCTGCATAACCTGCATACCGCCACCAAATTCCTCGCTGCCAAGGTATCCCTTGCCGATGCACTCGTGACGATCTTTATGGGCGCCACAAGGGTTCTTCGAATCGTTGATGTGTACAGCATGCAAGCGATCGATACCCACCACGCGATCGAACTCGTCGAGTACGCCGTCCAGATCATGGATGATGTCGTAGCCGGCATCGTTCACATGGCAGGTGTCCAAACAAACGCCCAGCTTATCGGACAGCTCTGGGCACTTGGCGGCAACGCCCTCGATAATGCACGCCAGCTCTTCAAAGCTACGGCCCACCTCGGTGCCCTTGCCTGCCATGGTCTCGAGCAATACCGTCGTCTGCTGCCCCTCAAACATCACCTGGCACAGTGTGTCGACAATCATCTGAATGCCGGCGTCCGCCCCCTGTCCCACATGCGCACCGGGGTGAAAATTGTAGTAGTTGCCGGGCAGCGCTTCCATGCGCCGCAGGTCCTCTGCCATGGCCTCCAGGGCAAACTCGCGCGCCCGCTCTTTGGCCGAGCAGGGGTTATAGGTATACGGGGCATGCGCCACCAGCGGTCCAAAGTCGTTTTGTGCCATAAGCTCGCGCAGAGCCGCCACGTCATCCATGTCAAAGTCTTTTGCCTTGCCACCGCGCGGGTTGCGCGTAAAGAACGCAAAGGTATTGGCGCCAATGGACAACGCCGTCTCCCCCATCGCCCGATAGCCCTTCGTCGTCGAAAGATGACACCCGATCGTCAGCATCTCCAACTCCCCCTCATCAGTTGCGGTGAAATACGGTCTATTGGTGCCTTATTTTGGCGCAAACAGACCGTATTCCACCGCAAGATATAAAAGGGGCATCAGGGGCACGGTCCGCCGAGCCCCCCCTTGAGCAGCAGCACCGCAGCCTAGAGCGCCAAGCAAATCGCATCGATGATCTGCGCGCAGCGCTGTGTGGCGGCAAGGGGCATGACGGGACTCTCGAGTTTCCCCGCCCGGATGAGCTGAGTCGCATGCGAAGCTTCGCCGTAAAAATCATCGACCTCAAATGGGGCGTCGATTTCGAGCACTCGACCGTCGGAGTACTTCACATGGGCGAGCTCGGGGCGATGGAGGCGCTCGATTTCCAACGAACCCCGTTCGCAGGCAATCGTTAAGCGGCTTTCATATGCTGCTTTGCCGTCGCACACCATATGAATGGGTATACCGCCGACACTCATATGAATCTCATCGGCCCAATCCACGCGGCCGCGCGATACGTCACGCCAGCGAACTTCACGAGACGAAACATCGCACGCACCCGCAAGCAAATCCTCAAACCACCCGACCGCATAGCAGCCCATGTCATATAGACAGCCGCCCTGCAACGGATCGAGCAGATAACTCGAAGGAAACTCACCATAATCGAGTTTTTGCACGCTTTCGATCGAGACGATAAAGCCGAGCTCGCCCGACGCAAGCAAGTCCTCCACGCGAGTGCGCATCGGGCAAAACCGATTCTTCATCGCCTCCATAAACAGCACGCCGCACTCGCGAGAGGCGGAGGCAATCGAGAGAGCCTCTTCCTCACTCAAAACGGCCGGCTTTTCGCACAGCACGGCCTTTCCGGCGCGCAGCGCGCGACAGGCCCAACGCGTATGCATACCATGCGGAAGAGCCAAGTAGATTGCGTCGACATCGGGGTCGGCAATCAGCGCATCATAAGCCGCATCGCCGCCATCGTCAGCCGTGACATAACTGTGCGCAGCATCGATCGAAAACGCTCGACAAAATTCCTCGACATGTGCAGGAGTGCGGCCGGCCGCAGCCACCAGCCGTGCCCCGTCGACTTTCTTGAGCGACGATGCAAATCGATGCGAAATGTGCCCAGCGCCCAAAACGCCCCAACGAACCTCACGCAAATCATCACATGAATCCCGATAGCCCACGACAGCCCCCTTCAGTTGCGACGAAATAGTTCCTGCTATCGCCCTATTCTGCCGCAAACAGGAACTATTCCATCACAAGATATAAAAGGGTCATGAGGAGCGAGTTTTGCTGAAGACTTTAAGCGCGGCCGTTACGGGGCCAGGCTGGAAACGTCGGCGCGCGTCGTCGAGACGCTCGGGGATATCGATGTGTTGCGGGCAGTGACGCGCACATTTGCCGCACTTGACGCAATTGCTCACGAGCTTGGGCTCGCTCGTGCGCACCGCGCTCGCCGTAAAGTATTGCGACAGCCCCGTAAACCAGCTGTGCGCATAGCTCGCGTTGTAAGCGGCAAAGCAGCCGGGAATGTTAATACCCTTGGGACATGGCATGCAGTAGCCGCATCCCGTGCAGGGCACGCGATTCGATTTTTCAAACTCCGCCAGCACGCGTGCGATGGTATCGAGCTGAGCGGCTGTCATCGAATCCGGCAGGGCCCGATCGGCCAGCACCGCGTTCTCGTCCACCTGCGCGGTATCGGTCATACCCGAAAGCAGCATCGTGACTTGAGGATGGTTCCACACCCACGAAAGGCCCCAAGCAGCCGGCGTCTTCAGGTACGGATCGCGTACGTCATCGAGCACGGCGCGGGCCCGCGGAGGCAGCTTGCCCGCCAGGCGTCCGCCCAAAAGCGGTTCCATCACAAACACCGCGAGCCCGCGCTCGGCGGCTGCTATAAGTCCCGCCGTTCCCGCTTGGTAGCGCTCTCCAGCGTAGTTGTACTGAATCTGGCAAAAATCCCAGTCATACGCGTCGAGCATCGTGAGGAAGTCCGCCGCACTGCCGTGATACGAAAAACCTATCTGGCGAATACGCCCCGCAGCCTTTTGGTGCGCAATCCAGTCTTCGATGCCCAACGCCACCACGCGCTCCCACTGGGCGGGCGAAGTGATGTTGTGCATAAGGTAATAGTCGATATGGTCGGTCCGCAGGCGACGCAGTTGCTCGTCGAAGAACCGGTCGAAATCCTCCGCGCACTTGCACGAAGCGTGCGGCAACTTGGTCGCCAGCAACACCCGGTCGCGCAGCCCCAAGCGCTCAAGTGAGGCGCCCACGCACGCCTCGTTACCGGAATAGAGATACGCAGTATCCAGATAATTAATCCCCTGCTCCACCGCATGGGAAATGATGGCATCGGCTGTCTTCGCATCGGGGTGTCCCGGCGAACCGGGAAACCTCATGCAGCCCAGACCCAGAGCAGATATTCGGTTACCACTTTTGGGGTCAACGCGGTATTGCACGGCCCCTCCCTTCGCCATCAGCGCCCCGGCAAGGCGAAACACAATGGTCACGCAGCCGAAACATCGTGGAATCGCAATCGAGAACGTATCGTAACGCAGCAGAAATCGAGCCGTCACGACACCGCTTTAACATCAGCAAAAAGCCCGATGAAAGGAGCAACAAACAAATACGGCCATCCGGTGCACGCAGCATGGTCCGGCGGCATACAATCCATCAGGCGCCCCTTACGCGGGTGCCTTTTATATGGGGAGATGATTCGCATGCAGATCAACAAGGTCGCCTTTATCGGCAAGGGCGGTGTCGGGCTACTCTACGGCAGCATGATTGCCAAGGCCCTCGGCAATGACGCCGTCGAATACGTTATGGATGACGCCCGTTTTGAGCGTCACGCAAACGATGCGCTCACCGTCAACGGCAAGCCCTGTGCGCTCAAGTCCGTCCGCGCCAGCAAGGCAACGCCCGCCGATCTGGTCATCCTGACGGTCAAGACCACCGGTCTCGACCAAGCACTCAAGACTATGGAGCGCGTCGTGGGACCCAATACGCTCATCGCCTCGCTGTGCAACGGCATCACGAGCGAGCAAAAGATTGCCGAGCGCTTTGGCTGGGAGCATACCGTTCTTGGTATTTGCCAGGGCATGGACGCTGTGTTTCTCAACGGAGAGCTCACCTTTACCAACACGGGCGAAATCCGCTTTGGCGCGGCGGCCGGTACGGATCCCGCAGCCATCACCGCAATCGACGAGCTCTACACGCGCTGCGGCATCGCACACACCGTCGAGAGCGACATTGCGCACCGCATGTGGGCCAAACTCATGCTCAACGACGGCATCAACCAGACCTGCATGGCCTACGGCGGCACGTACGGAAGCGCCACGGAGCCGGGCTCCGAGCAGCGTCGCTGCCTTGTTTCCGCCATGCGCGAAACGCTTGCGGTCGCCAACGCCGAGGGCGTTGAGCTGACCGAGGCAGACCTGACGCAGATGGTGCACCTCATCGAAGGAATCGATCCCGCCGGCATGCCCTCGATGGCGCAAGACCGCGTCGCGCGGCGCAAAACCGAGGTCGAGGAGTTCGCCGGCACCATCTGCCGTCTGGCGGCCAAGCACGATATCCAGGCACCGCAGAACGAATGGCTCTATCAGCGCATTCGCGATATCGAGGCAAGCTGGTAGCGCCCGACTCACCACGTCAACAGACTCAACAGCAAAGCCGCCGCAAGGGCACTCCCCTTACGGCGGCTTTCATCTTCATCTATAACCAGTAGTCGATGTCCCGACGGTCAGAGCTGCGACTCCGAGGCCTGGCCCTCATCGTCGCGACAAAGGACTACACCCGCACTTCCCAGCAGCGCGGCCGCAATCAGCGCGCCAACCACGATTGGAGCAGCCCCGCATGACCCCTGCATGCCCGCAATGAGCGCGGCCGTAGGACCAAGGCAACCAAGCGTCAATGCAACGGCGGCAACGGCGATATCTCGAGCATTCACAAGACCACTTCCTCCACGAGAAAGACTTTGTTTCTCGTGACTTAGTGTGCCCCGTGCCCATATGCGCGGCGTACGGCCACGGTAAGCGCTCTGTTAACTCAAGCATGCACAAAAAACGGACGCCTTTACGTTGCCCAAAGGCTCGGTAAAGACGCTCGCCCGTCATGTCCAATTGGCTTATGGCAGATTACCAACCGGTATAGTAGTCGGTGGTTCCGGCTGCGCAGCCGGAGTCATAGACCTTGCACTCACCCTTGGAACCGGTAAACGTGGAGCCTTGGGCCTTATCGCCCGCGGCAACGACATAGTAACCATCGGAATCGCGCCAAAAGCCCTCGGAATCCTGCGTCCACTCGCCCGTGCGGTGGTGATACAACACGTTGCTGCTGTAATAAGTCTCGCGGCGGCCGTTATAGTTATTGACGCCGCTCGAGCGCGTCAGACCCGAGCCGTTCGCGTAATACGCAGCAGACGTATAAGACGAGCCGAAGCCGGCGTTGTAATACGAAGCCTGAACGGCCTCAGCGGCCTCGGCTTCGGCTGCGGCAGCCTCGAGCGCCTCGCGCTTGGCATCCTCAAGCGTGGAGCGAAGCTCGTCGAGCTCGGTCGACTTGGCGTCGACTTCCCCCATCGTCAACAGGCTACCCGCACCGTCGATGCAACCCTGCAACACAGCGCGCTCGTCATCGGTAGCATAGTCGCCATACATATTCATAATGATCTGAGCGCGCATCTCCAGGGAATCGCGCTTTGCCCCCATCGAGGCGTTCCACTCCTGCATAGAGCCATAACCGTCGCCGCAGTAGTCGACGGGCTGCACCAGCGTCGCCTCGGACGGCGCAGATCCGACCGTATCGGATAGTGTTGCCGCATGGGCATCAGTTGCGCCGGCGCCCGCCAAAAGTGCCACGGTCAGAGCGGCGGAAAGGGCGGCGGCTTTCGGTTTTCGTGAATCGATCCTCATGTAGCTGGAAACCTCCGTAGTGCGTTTTTGCTGCGTGTGAGCTGCGTGTGATTCAATCGCGCTGCATAGTACCCCGAGCAAATCGCGACCTGCGGTTTTACTCAAAAGGCGCACGTCAATTGCGTAAAACTCACATCCTCTCAACAGGAGTTTTCCACAACTCGAATGCATAAAGCATGTCAAAAACCCTGTTTTTGCACCCTCTCTATGCAAAAAAGGCGCCTGTGCAACCATTGTTCGCACAGGCGCCTTGAGCAGGCATTTTATGCAGTTATACCTATCGAGTCGCAAGGGGTCCTTGCACAAGTCGCCTTACTCGTCCAGCGCGGCGAAGGCCTGCTTCAGATCCCAAATGATGTCCTCGGCGTTCTCGGTACCGATGGAAAGACGGATCGTGGAGGGCGTGATGTTCTGCTCGGCGAGCTCCTCGGCAGAGAGCTGGGAGTGCGTGGTGGTAGCCGGGTGCACGACGAGCGACTTGACGTCGGCCACGTTGGCGAGCAGCGAGAACACCTGCAGATGATCGATGAACTTCCAGGCAGCCTCCTGGCCACCCTTAATCTCAAAGGTGAAGATCGAAGCGCCGCCGTTGGGGAAGTACTTCTGATAGAGCTCGTGATCGGGGTGCTCAGGCAGGCTCGGGTGGTTCACCTTGGCGACATGGCTGTCACCAGCCAGGAACTCAACGACCTTCTTGGTGTTCTCGACATGGCGGTCGACGCGCAGCGACAGGGTCTCGGTGCCCTGGAGCAGGACCCAGGCGTTGAACGGGCTGATGCAGGCACCCTCGTCGCGCAGCAAGATGGCGCGGACATAGGTCGCGAAGGCGGCGGGACCGGCAGCCTCGGCAAACGAAACGCCGTGGTAGGAGGGGTTGGGCTCGGCGATCTGGGCGTACTTTCCGCTCGCCTTCCAATCGAAGTTACCGCCGTCGACGATCACACCGCCCAGCGAGGTGCCGTGGCCGCCGATGAACTTGGTTGCGGAGTGGACGACGATGTTGGCACCATGCTCCAGCGGACGGAACAGATACGGGGTGCCGAAGGTGTTGTCGACGACAACCGGCAGACCGTGCTTCTTGGCGATCTCGGAGATGGCGTCGATGTTGGGGATGTCGGAGTTGGGGTTGCCGAGCGTCTCGAGGTAGATGACCGTGGTGTTGTCCTTGATGGCCCCCTCGACCTCTTTCAGGTTATGGGCATCGACGAAGGTGGTCTCGACGCCAAACTGGGAGAGCGTATGCTCCAGCAGGTTGTAGGAGCCACCGTAGATGGTCTTCTGAGCCACCACGTGGTCACCGGCCTGGGCAAGAGCCTGCAGGGTATAGGTGATGGCAGCAGCACCGGAGGCGACGGCGAGACCCGCCACGCCACCCTCGAGTGCGGCGATACGGTCCTCGAAGACGCCCTGGGTGGAGTTGGTCAGACGACCGTAGATGTTACCAGCATCGGCAAGACCAAAGCGGTCGGCGGCGTGCTGGGAGTTGCGGAACACATAGCTCGTGGTCTGGTAGATAGGCACGGCGCGGGAGTCGGATGCGGGATCGGCGCTCTCCTGGCCAACGTGAAGCTGCAGGGTATCGAAACCAAAGGTGTGCTCGGGGTTGTTGATGAACTGGCTCATGATGATCTCCTTGATCGAACAAAAGTAAATAAAAAGAGAGAAGTAAGTCGCTGCCTCCTGATCACGCCGACGGGCGCAAACAGGAGCCCGGCATTCGTCTTGGTAAGCAATTCATATGCGGGCCTCCTTTCGCATCCCGGTTCCGTGGTTGGCTTAATTACCTACCGCCTTTGTGTGTTTTGAATAGTACGAGCATTGTTTCCCTCGGTCAATCACTTAAAAGCGCTAACCTGTTATCGTTTTTATAGATAACAATCGGAAGGATTGCGTCGATGACCCTCCAGCAGCTTCGTTTTCTGATCGCCGTGGCAGAGTCCGGCTCAATCAACGCCGCAGCTCAGCGCCTCTATACCGCTCAGTCCAACATCTCAAACGCCGTCAAAAGCCTGGAACAGGAGCTCCATCTGGAGATCTTTACGCGCTCCAGCCGCGGCGTCACGCTCACCAACGACGGCACCGAGCTTTTGGGCTATGCGCGTCAAGTCGTAGAGCAGGCCGATATGCTCGAGGCCCGCTACGAGGACGGCGGCACGCCCCAGGCGCGCCTTGCCATCTCGGCCCAGCATTACGCTTTTTCGGTCGAGGCCTTCGTCAACGTCGTCGAGCGCTGCCGGGACAGCAAGTTCGAATTCATCATGCGCGAGACCACCACGTCGCAGATCATCGATGACGTCCGCGCGTTTCGCAGCGACATCGGCATCCTCTATCTGGACGACTTTAACGCCCGCGTTCTGCAGAAGGCCTTCGCCGATGCCCGTGCAAGCTTCCATCCCCTCTTCGACGCGACGGTCCACGTCTTCGTTAGCGAGCGCCACCCGCTCGCACGCCGCCCGCAGCTGTCCCTTGCCGACCTTACACCCTATACGCGCTACAGCTTTGAGCAAGGCACCTCGAGCTCCTTCTATTACGCCGAGGAACCTTTTAGCTATATCCCTTGCGACCGCAACATACGAATCTCGGACCGCGGAACACTTACTAACTTACTTATCACGTCGAACGGTTACACCCTGTCGACCGGTGTCCTCTCCAATGAAATGCAATGGGGTATGGCATCGATCCCGTTAGCAGACGCCCCAACGATGCACGTAGGCTATATCATGCACGACGAGCGCAAGCCCTCTCCCCTCTTGCAGCAATACCTCGACGAGCTCAACCGCATCATCCGTGCCAACTAACTGTCGGAAGACGGGGTAGAAATCGTAGATTGCTAGCCCCCGGCGGGCATGGCGCTACAATGGTCACTCACACGAAACGTACCCAACGAAAGGAAGCCCGTGAAGGTCATCATCTATACCGACGGCTCGGCCCGATCAAATCCGGGACGCGGCGGCTACGGCGCCGTGCTCAAATACACCAACCCCGCCGGCAAGACCTTCACCTCCGAGCTTTCGCGCGGCTACGCCAAGACCACCAACAACCGCATGGAACTCATGGCGGTCATCGTGGCGCTCGAGGCGCTCAACCGCCCTTGCGAGGTCGAAGTCCATTCCGATTCGCAGTATGTCGTCAACGCCTTTAACAAGCACTGGATCGACGGCTGGAAAAAGCGCGGATGGAAAACCGCCAACAAGCAACCCGTCAAGAACCGCGACCTGTGGGAGCGCCTACTCACCGCCAAAAGCAAGCACAAGGTTGAGTTCATCTGGGTTAAGGGTCACGCCGGTCACGAGCTCAACGAGCGCTGTGATGAGCTCGCCACCACGGCGGCCGACGGCAGCAACCTCGATATCGACACCGGCTTTAACGAGAGCGACCTGTAATAGCGTTTTCGCGCAGCTTTATATCCCCACGCGCTACACTCATCCTGTAGACCAAACAACGCAAGGGAGACGTATGCTGCGCATCGCGACCATCGGTACATCCATGATCACCGACGACTTTATCCAAGTCGTCAACGCCAACGACCAAGCCGCGTTTGTGGGCACGCTTTCACGCGACGCCAATCGCGGTACTGCCTTTACCGCCGAGCGCGGTGGCGAGCGAAACTTTACGTCGCTCGATGAGCTTGCGGCAGCCGCCGACGTCGACGCCGTCTATATCGGCAGCCCTAACGCACTTCACTACGAGCAGGCTCTTGCCTGCATCGCCGGTGGCAAGCACGTCATCGTCGAGAAACCCTTCTGCGCCACCGAAGCGCAGGCGCTGGAAGTCTTCCGCGCTGCCGAGGCAGCAGGTGTCGTGGCCCTCGAGGCCATGCGTCCCCTCCACGATCCCGCCTTCCACGCCATCGAGGACGCCCTGGGCGAGATCGCCCCCATCCGCCGCGCCTCATTGCGCTTTGGCAAGTATTCCTCGCGCTACAACGAGATTCTCGCGGGACGCGCCACCAATATCTTCGACTGCAATATGGCATCGGGTTCCCTCATGGACATTGGCGTCTACGCCGTCGAGCCCATGGTCGAGATTTTCGGCATGCCCTCCGGCCTTACGAGCATGACTACTCTACTCGACCCCACCACGCGACAGCTCACGCACGGCCCCATCGACGGCTGCGGTTCCATCCTCGCCAGCTATGGCGGAGGCAGCATCTCCGTCGAGCTCGCGCACTCCAAAATTACGAATGACCTGCTGCCCTCGCAGATCGAAGGCGAGCGTGGCACTATCCAGATCGACCATCTGTCCACGCCCCGCAACGTCCGCATCGACTATCGCGGCGATGTCGTACGCGGCTCGGCGACCGAGGCACCGCGCGAGCAGGGCGACAACGGCCGCGTGCTCGACCTGCCCAAATCGAGCAACACTATGGAATACGAACTCACAGACTTTATCACCGCCATCGGCGGCATCGATAACGTTAAGGAAGAGATTTGGGAGACCCCGGCGGGACGCCACGAGCTTGGCCACTACCGCGATGTCACGCTCGTCTCACTGCGCATCATGGATGCCGTGCGCCAGCAGGCCGGCATAACCTTCCCGTCCGACGCAGGCAAGCAGGCATAGCGATGGGCTTCTTCGATACGTTCTTCTCCAGCGTCACCGGAGGCAGTCGAGAGCCTCAAAAACCATCAAACGTCGAGCTCGAGCTGCGCCGCAGGCTTACCGTGCTCGCAAGCGACGAGGCCACTCAAGACACTCCCCTGCGCTATTTCCTGCGCTGGGCGGGGCAAGTCCAAGGCGTTGGTTTTCGCTTTACCAACACCAACCTCGCGCAGGCACGCTCCCTCACCGGCTGGGTGCGTAATATGGAAGACGGCTCAGTCGAGATGGAGATACAGGGAGCTCCGGCAAACGTCCTATCTCATCTCGAGGCGCTTCATGCCTCCTACGAGCGCATGGGAACGCGTTTTCGCCTCGTAGACGCCCAGGCCCGAGCCCCACTTGCCAATGAAGACGGTTTCACGCCTCGTTATTAGTATTGTGTGCTAAATACGGTATCATTTACCTACGACCGTTGATAGAAAAGAGGCGAGGCGCATGGCGGTGCAAAGAAGGAATACCAGGCAGCGAAAGCTGGTTCTTGACGCCGTGCGCCAAAGCTATAACCATCCCACCGCCGACGAAATCTACAACGTCGTGCGCGCGCAGGATGACAAAATCAGCCGCGGTACGGTCTACCGCAATCTCAATCTCTTGGCCGACGCCGGCGAGATCCTCTCCATCAAGACGCCGGGCGGCAGCCGCTTCGATCGCACGATCGAGCCGCATGCGCATATCATCTGCACCTCGTGCAGTCGCGTCATCGACGTACCGCTCCCCTTCGATGCCCAGCTCGACGCCAAGGCATCCGAGCAAATCGGCTGGCACGTCACGTCGCACTACACCATCTTCGAGGGTCTCTGCCCCGACTGCCGGTAAATGTTTGGAACATGCCTTAAATCCACCTTTTCGCACTTTGCAGCAAAAAATAGATTTCTAGGTATGTCCCGAAAACCTACTCGGCGAGCAGACGGCGCAGCTCCTCTTCGACCGTGCGCACGTAGCGGACGTGGTCGTTGATGCCACGCATAGAGGGATTGCAGCTCTCCATTAGATAAGGATGGCCCACTACGTTGAGCATGTCGCGGTCGTTTTCGTTATCGCCAAACGCCATCATCTCATCGGGCGAAATACCCAGGGCACGACCGTAATCGGCAAGCGCGGAGCCCTTGCCCGAACCGAAACCGATAAAGTCCGTCCATTCGGTTCCCGACGTCATCACGTCAACACGGTCGCTAAAGAGGCGCTCGAAATACTCCAGGGCCGCCGGCTGATCCACCTCGGGCATCTGGAAGGCAATCTTAATGACGTCCTCGTCGATGTCCTCGGGACGGCCGACCACCGCCACATCGCAGTGGACCTCATAGCGCAAATGGTCGACGAACGCATCGTTGCCGCTTATGGTGTAGAGGTGCCCCTCGCAGGAAAGGGTAACGTCGGCATGGGGGTAGGCGACCACGGCATTCGCGATATCCATCGCCAGGTCACGCTCCATAGAGCGCTTGACAACGGCACGCCCCTCGCTCATCACCAGGGCTCCGTTTTCGCATACATAGGCGAGCTCATCGGCCACCGGGGCAAACAGGTAGCGCAAGCTCGCATATTGACGGCCGCTCGCCGGCATAAACACGATACCGCGACGATGCAGTTCATCGATGAGTTCAAAGGCCTCGGAACGCGGCTCGCGCTCCCCCGGATGCAGCAACGTGCCGTCCAAATCGCATGCAATCAGCTTGATTCCCTCAAGACCCATATGCTTCCCCAAAGCCTCCTATCAACAGCAAGACGGACCTTGATCGGTCACCCCTCAAAGCCCGTCTTGCGCATACGCGCGCTTAGTCGCGCGTCTTTTTTACGATGGTAAAGTCGGGAGCCATGCTCACGACGGCCTCCGCCGCACTCGATGCGAAGCGCCGGTCCGCATCGAGTTCACGGGTAACCACCGAGAGCCGAACACCCTCGACGCCCCGGAGCATGCGGCCCAAAACAGGCTGCACCGGCGTATACATGCGCACGGTATGCTCGTCCGAATCGCCTCGGAAAAGCGGCGCGTGCATATTGCCGATCTCCCAGCACGCATGCGCGAGCGCAATCGGATCCATGCGGTCGACTTCGACCAAATAAACCTCGGCGCTGCGCAGGCGCACGACAACCGCCACGGGCACCATGCCCGAACGGTCGATGGCGAGCACGTCGCCATCGGCAAGACGACCGCCGTCGGCAGCATCCAGCCGAACATCGATCGTGCGCCCCAGCTCCGTCACGCCCGCAAACGCGCATACATCAGCCCGGTCCCAATCGAACAGTAGCTCGTCAACTTCAAAGACGCCGCCCAACTTCCGGCGAAGCAGGAGTTCATAGGACGGATCGTTGAGATTTCCCAAGCATGTCGTCGAAACCAAGCGTTCAGGCATACTCTAACCCTCGACCTCAACGAGCTCGATATCAAAGTTGAGGTCCTTGCCGGCCAGCTCGTGGTTGGCGTCGAGCGTCACAGCCTCGGGCGTTACGTCGATGACCACGGCGGGAACGGGCATACCGCTCGGCGTGGACAGGAAAAGCTTCATGCCCTTCTCGATCTGCTCGATGTTGGGAACCTGTTCGGCCGGGAAGGTCAGAACCATCTCGGGATTGTGCTCGCCGTAGGCATCGGCAGCAGGAATGTGCACGGTCTTCTTCTCGCCCACCTGCATGTCGACAACAGCGGCGTCGAAGCCCTTGATCATCTGACCGGCGCCGCAGGTGAACTCCAGCGGCTCGCCGCGATCGTAGGAGCTATCGAACTGCGTGCCGTCATCGAGCGTGCCGCGATAATGGGTCTTGACCTTCTTGCCCTGGTTGGACATGGTAACCTCCGTGATAAGGGCGGCGCACAACGCGGGCCGCCGTGAACATATGGCGCTAACTATACCCTAGTCATACAATTCAATGACAGTTTGCAAAGAAACGCTGCAACCGGAGGAACCATGGCATATCCCGTATTTGACCTACACTGCGACACTGCCGACCGAATCGGCTGGGCCACGCTCGATCTCGACCTGCGCTTTACCGCCGGCACCGACGGTTATTTCCCCGGCGACGAAACGCATCCGCAAGATTTCGACCTCATCGAGGGTAACGCCTGTGCCATCTCGCTCGCAAAGATCGGCAACACGCCGTGGGCACAGTGCTTCGCCACGTTTGTCCCCGACGAGATTCCCACCGCCCACGCCGCGCGCTTCCAGGCGCAGATCATGGCGCATATGAGCGGCCAGGCAATGCTCAACCACGACCGTATGGTCAACGTGCGCAGCGCCGCAGACATTCGCCCCGCGCTCAAGGACGGCAAGGTCGCTTGCATCCACACCATCGAAAACGCCACGTTCTTTGCCGAGGACCCCGCGCTGATCGAGGTGCTCAAGAGCCTGGGCGTGCTTATGTCGTCACTCAGCTGGAACGCGCAGGGACCGCTCGCGAGCGGCCACGACACCCACGCCGGCCTCACCGCCGCCGGCATCGAGGCGCTTACGCAGATGGAGCACGCCGGCATGGTGCTCGACGCCTCCCACCTCAACGATGAGTGCTTTGACGAGGTCGCCGCCCGCGCCACGCGTCCCTTCGTCGCCAGCCACTCCAACTCCCGTGCGGTTTGCGGCGCCAAACGCAACCTTACCGACGACCAGTTCCGCACCATTCGCGACATGGGTGGCATCGTCGGCCTCAACTACTGCAGCGAGTTCCTTTCCAACGACGCAACCGACAAGACCGCCGCAGACGTCACCTTCGACCAGCTGGCGGCGCATATCGAGCACTGGCTCGACCTGGGCGGCGAGGACGTCATCGCGCTCGGCGGCGACTGGGACGGCGCCACGGTGCCCGCTTTCCTCTCCGATGCCAGCAAGATGCCCGAGTTCCAGAACATGCTTTCCAAGCATTTTGGCAAGACCGTGATGCAAAAGCTCTGCAGCGACAACGCGCTTGCCTTCTTCGAGCGTTATTAATTTCACATCCCTTGAGCGGGCCGGCATGCCGAACGGTCGACATGCCGGCCCGTCCCCGATCTGAAGGACCGCTTTTGACGCAGCAGTTTACGATTTCCGCATCCCGACCGGATGGGACGACCATCCCCGTCGTCGTTACCAAAAAGCGCGTCAAGAACTTCAACCTACGCGTCACATCGAGCGGCGAGGTCCACGCCAGCGCACCGATCGGCGCCAGCCGCGAGCGTATCGAAGCGTTTGTGAAGTGCAACAGCGCCTGGATTATCAGCCGACTTGCCCAGCGCGAGCAACGTCAGGCGACGGCACGAGAGCCGCTCAGCCCCTCGTCCATCATTGCACTTTGGGGCAAGCCCATCACGGTACAGGATGCACTCGATCACAACTTTGCATCACCCGCACCGCGACCCAAACAGGCCACCTTCGCAAGTTTTATGGGTACCGATGAATCGGACGAAGGCCCACAGGCCAAGCGGCACGCAATCCTCGACGGCCTAACGTCCGATGAGCTCCAAGCCCGTATCGACCAGCTCTATGCAACCGAGGTCACCACGGCGCTGTACGATATGGTGCACGCGTACGAAATCGCAATGGGCGTCACCGTGGCCCGCGTCTCCGTGCGCAGCATGAAAACGCGCTGGGGATCATGCACGCCCAAGACCGGCGCCATTCGCATCGCACTCGAACTTGCCGCCTATCCCATCGAATGCCTCGACATGGTTGTCGCCCACGAGCTCGTCCACTTGCTCGAGCCAAGCCACAATCAGCGATTCCACGCCCTGCTCGACACGTACTGTCCCAACAATAAAGCTCTGTCGCAGCGGCTCAAGCAGCCACCCATAGAGTCGTATTAGAACCGGTTAGCGCACGCGCTCGATCTCGACGCCGCAGCTTGCCAGGGGCAGGCCAACAGGAGCCCACGGCTTATCGAGCTTTATGCGCACACCAAGCAGCGAGGGATAACGGCGCAGCAGCATCTGGGCTGTCCCCTCGGCTGCCGCCTCGATGAGCTTAAACGTATGCTCGCGCAGATAGCCATCGACATCGTGGCACACCGAGCCGTAGTCAATCGAGGCATCCAGGTTATCGTGCTCCCCCGCCGCGCGCAGGTCGGCATAGAGCACCAGAGAAACGATGAACTTCTGACCCAGCGCGTTCTCCTCGGGATACACGCCATGGTTGGCAAAAACCTCAAGGCCGTCAATGACAATACGATCGGCATGGCGCAGATCATCATAGCTCACGTGAGGCACCGCCGTTGCGGTGGATATTTCGCCCCTTCCACGGCGGGCGAGCTCAGCACCTTCAGTCTTGGTTGCATTCTCGGGCAGTTTTTTGTTACTCAACGCGATCGTCTCCTTCGTTTAGAACCCCAACCGCGCAAACTAACTACACGCGAATCGACAGGTTCTTTTTATCATCGCTCCAGTTGCAAGCATTGCGCGCGGGGCATGCAAAGCAGGCGCGCGACGCTTTGTCGGCTGCATAGAGCAGACGCTCAAGCGGTTGGCTGTTCACGCGCAGCTTTCGATGGCCCAGAATGGCCGTCTTAATGGCTGCGGCATCGGCCGGCTCAAACGCCACGTCATCGGGCATGCCGCCGAGAATCGCATCAGCGACGCGTTCGCTTGCAACATCATGGGATATACCCGATTCATACTGTTCATCTTTGCCGATATCGTGAAGAAGTGCCGTGGCGTAGATGACCTCGCGGTCAAATTCGAGCTGTTCCTCGAGATTCTTGATCCACATAATGCGAGCGACATCGAGCAGATGGTCAATACCGTGGCGGCAGAAGATGCGCCCCGATTCCAACTGTGCAATGTTGCCCAGGTGCCGCCGGAACAGCCCGTTGGCACAAATGTAATCAATGCGAGGCATGGCACCAAAGGGGGTCAGGCCCGAAGCCATAAAGCCGCGACGCGACGTCCCCTCATCGGTCTTCGATGTAAAGTCGTTGACGACTCTCATGGTTAGCGGCCCAACATCCTAAAGAAACGCTCCTCGAGCGCGGGATCGGTCTCAAAGACGCCGCGGCGAGCGAGCGTCACGGTCTTGGTGCCGGGCTTTTGCACGCCACGCATCGTCATGCACATATGCTCGGCCTCCATCAACACAATCGCTCCCTGGGGAGCGAGATAGTCCATGAGGGCATCGGCAACCTGTGCACACAGTTGCTCCTGCAGCTGCAGACGGCGGGCATAAACCTCAACCGTGCGGGCGAGCTTGGAAAGCCCAGCCACCCGACCGTTAGGGATATAACCAATGGCGGCCTTGCCATAAAACGGTAGCAGATGATGTTCACACAGCGAATAGAACGTGATGTCGCGCTCGATAACCAAATCGTTCGAAGCGACGGCAAAGGTTTTGGACAGGTGCTCCTCGGCACTCTGGCCCATGCCGCCGGCGATCTCACCATACATACGGGCAACGCGCGCCGGGGTCTCCAACAGGCCCTCACGAGTTGGGTCCTCGCCTATGCCCTCAAGCAACAGCTTAATGGCGGCCTCGACTTTTTCCTGATCGACCATCTGGGCCTCACTTTTCCGATTTCACGTTCGCGCTATGGTACCACGCCCTCCGGCATCGACCACAAGCTACATAGTATGGGTCGAATAGACCGGATCATCACGCCAAAGTTCAACCGCATCACAAAGCGCAACGCCCTCGCGCTCAGCACGGGCGCGCGTAGCGTTCATATCGATCACGCGCTGGTTGCTCGAGCCCCTAAAGCGCAATGAGATATCATACAGATCCTGAACAAACGGGCCATCCACCAACATATCGAGGCAGGCAAGGATACGGTCCGTGACCTCGGTATGGTGGCGGCCTCCCGGCATAAGCTCCTCGAGCACATCGCCGGTGAAGCACCAAATAGTCTTCCCCGACCCCGCTGGATAGGCCGCGCGAACACGCTCGACAAAATCAACGAGTCCCGCCTGATTCTCGGGCTCCATAGGCTCGCCGCCCAGAATCGTCAGGCCGTCAATAAAGGGATGATCGAGGCTCTCGATAATCTTGTCCTCGACGGCACGATCAAACGGCTCGCCCGCGGCAAAGTCCCACGCGACGGAGTTAAAGCAATTCTTGCAGCCACGACGGCACCCGCTCACAAACAGAGAAGTGCGGACGCCTTCTCCATCAGCAATGTCGAAATACTTAATGTTCGCGTAGTTCATAGGTAACTCTCCCGGGAGGCCGGGACATATCATCCCGTCCTCAAACATTCTCGGCCTTCGGCCTGCGAAACTGCGGGCGGGACGATATGTCCCGGCCTCATGCAAAGGGTAACTCAATGAACGAAGCGAACATCGAGTATAGGGTTCGAGGTCTAATAAAAACTGGGTTGCGGCTCAACCGCCATCGCAAGCAAAGCGTTGTTGCAAGTCAACTTATTTCCGCTAAGAACTTCGAGGAGTGAGCAGACCGCATACTGCATCTCAGCTACATCAACTTGGCTGAACCGAGGGGGCCGCTTGGGCTTTTGCTCGATATGAGTTCCGCACGCAAAGAAGGCCACTTAATGTGGCCTTCGTCTTGCGCAGGACTGTCCGAAATAGCGAGCAAATGCCCAAGCGGCCCCCTCGGTTCAGCCCCGAAGCGGTACTAGAGATGCAGCACGCGGTCGCGGATCTCCTCGGTTCGACCCTGGTTCCAGAACTGGGTACCGATGTAGCCGCACGTGCGACGGGCGACATTCATCTTCTCCTGGTCGCGGTTGCCGCAGCTGGGGCACTCCCACACCAGCTTGCCGTCATCCTCGACAATCTTGATCTCGCCATCGTAGCCGCACACCTGGCAGTAGTCGCTCTTGGTGTTGAGCTCGGCGTACATGATGTTGTCGTAGATGTACTGCATCACGCGGATGACAGCCTTGAGGTTGTCCTGCATGTTGGGAACCTCGACGTAGGAGATGGCACCGCCCGGCGAAAGCTGCTGGAACATGCCCTCGAACTTGAGCTTGTCGAATGCGTCGATCTCCTCGGACACGTGGACGTGGTAGCTGTTGGTGATGTAGCCCTTGTCCGTCACGCCCGGGATGATGCCAAAACGACGCTGCAGGCACTTGGCGAACTTGTAGGTCGTCGACTCAAGCGGGGTACCGTACAGCGAGAAGTCAATATCGCTTTCGGCCTTCCACTCGGCGCACTTGTCGTTCATGCGCTGCATGACGGCCATGGCGAACGGCGTGCCCTCCTTCTCGGTGTGGCTGTGACCCGTCATGTACTTGACGCACTCATACAGGCCGGCATAGCCCAGGCTGATGGTGGAATAGCCGCCCACGAGCAGCTTGTCGATCGTCTCGCCCTTCTTCAGACGCGCCAGGGCGCCGTACTGCCAAAGAATCGGCGCGGCATCCGAAAGCGTGCCCATCAGGCGCTCATGACGGCAAAGCAGGGCACGATGGCACAGCTCAAGGCGCTCGTCGAAGATCTTCCAGAACTTATCCATGTCCTGATGCGAGCTCAGCGCGACATCGGGCAGGTTGATGGTCACAACACCCTGGTTAAAGCGACCGTAGTACTTAGGCTTGGTCGGGTCATAGTTCAGCGCGTTGGCGACATTGTTAAAGCCGTTGCCCGAACGGTCGGGCGTCAGGAAACTGCGGCAACCCATGCAGGTGTAGCAATCGCCGTTGCCGGCAGTCTCGCCCTTAGACAGCTTGAGCTCGCGCATCTTCTTCTCGGAGATGTAGTCGGGCACCATGCGCTTGGCGGTGCACTTGGCGGCGAGCTTGGTCAGATAGAAGTACGGCGAATCCTCGCGAATGTTATCGTCCTCGAGCACGTAGATGAGCTTGGGGAACGCCGGGGTGATCCACACGCCGGCTTCGTTCTTAACGCCCTCATAGCGCTGACGAAGCGTCTCCTCCACAATCATGGCAAGGTCGTGCTTCTCCTGGGGCGTACGGGCCTCATTGAGATACATAAAGACCGTCACGAACGGCGCCTGGCCATTCGTGGTCATAAGGGTCACGACCTGATACTGAATCGTCTGGACGCCGCGACGGATCTCGTCACGCAGGCGGTCCTCAACAACCTCGCGGACCTTTTCGGGAGATGCGGAAACGCCGAGCTCCTCGAGCTCGCGGGCGACCTCGCCGCGAATCTTCTGACGGCTCACCTCGACGAACGGGGCAAGATGGGTCAGCGAAATCGACTGGCCACCGTACTGGGAGGAAGCAACTTGGGCGATAATCTGCGTCGCGATGTTGCAAGCCGTCGAGAAGCTGTGCGGCTTCTCAATCAGCGTACCCGAGATAACAGTACCGTTCTGGAGCATATCCTCCAGGTTCACCAGGTCGCAGTTATGCATGTGCTGGGCAAAGTAGTCGGAATCGTGGAAGTGGATCAGGCCCTCATTGTGGGCATCCACGATCTCCTGGGGCAGCAGCACACGCTGAGTCAGGTCCTTGGAAATCTCGCCGGCCATGTAGTCGCGCTGGACGGAATTGACGGTCGGGTTCTTGTTAGAGTTCTCCTGCTTGACCTCTTCGTTATTGCACTCGATCAGCGACAGAATCTTGTCGTCGGTCGTGTTCTTCTGGCGCTTCAGGCTCTGGACATAGCGATAGATGATGTAGTGGCGGGCAACCTCGTAGCAGTCGAGACGCATGATCTCGTCCTCGACCAAATCCTGGATCTCCTCGACCGAAACGGTGTGGCCCGCGTTCTCACATGCCTCGGCGACGTTTTGTGCCGCGTAAACCACCTGGCGGTCGGTTAGACGAGAGCTCTCCTCGACCTCCAAGTTGGCGGCGCGGATGGCATTGACGATCTTATCGATGTCAAAGACAACCTCGGTGCCGCTGCGCTTGATGATCTTCATCCTCTTGCCTCTTTCGCATCGTAGCCTCATTGCGCTTCAGAGCCAAACGATGCCCGGCAGGGCTTGCCCCTGTCTTGCGGCGCCGTCGCGCAATCTGTGTTCTCGATAAACCATAAGCCTCCATGCGGACATTCCCAGGAGCCGATCAAGCGGCTCAAGGATACGTTCAAAAGAGGCAGTTAAGGTCTTCGTTCTCTGTCCGCCATCTATCATACGACAAAGAGGCATCTATATCCTGTATTCTTTTTTTAGATCAAACACAACATATAGTGTTTCAGCAGGTCAAAGCAATTAGTCATTTTGCAGACGCATTAAAAATGAGGGGTATTTGACAAGTCGGTAAAACGTTACCAACACGGCTACCTGCATGGCAGTTATAAAACCCCCTTAGTCAAGCCGCTAACAAATCCTACCAAAACCAAGCCGCTCACGCCAAAAGAATCCAAAAGATTATGCTTGACCAACATGTTGCGGTCATGCCTTGCCGAGCCTCATGCAACCGCGGCACGAATCCTTGAAAGATATGTGTATGCAAACGGAGAAGATGAGAGTTTCCTCGGATGACTACTGAGAGGCATCCCGGAAGATCAAAAACTCGAAATTTGGTGACGTATTTGGCGACCAAAACAAAACAGCCCAGGGGCGATGCCTCTGAGCTGCGAACATTTGGTGGGCGTTAGAAGATTTGAACTTCTGACCTCTTCCGTGTCAGGGAAGCGCTCTCCCCCTGAGCTAAACGCCCAAATGGAGCGGACAACGGGGCTCGAACCCGCGACCCCAACCTTGGCAAGGTTGTGCTCTACCAACTGAGCCATGTCCGCTTACGAGGATTAATCTTACGTGATGCCCGCATCCTATGCAAGAACTTTTTTTGAAAAGTTTTGCGACGCCCTCGCGAACCTCGCGAAGACATCAGCCGCCACGGAAGGTGCAGGCAAACTCAAACTCGCCGCAAGAGGTCTTTACATCTCACCGAGCATGATCCAGGCAGAGCTGTCCTGCGCGAGCCTGCCGTCTGCAAGCGGTGATGAAGTGAGCAGGACCCTGCCCGCCGGCAGCTCCACGGGTGCTGCACCGAAGTTCGTCACACACGCCCAGCCGTTATCGCGGCGATAGGCGATGACGCCACCCTCAGCGCCCTCGGCACCATCCGCAAGGCCGGTGCGCCCGTCAAGATCGAGCCACGCAAGATCGTTGGCGCACCCGCGCAGCTTGCGCCGCAGCCAGAGGGCGTCACGATAGAGCGCAAGCATCGATGTCGGGTCCGCTTCTTCCCCATCGGCAGCGTAATCGGAAAACCATGCAGGCTGCGGCAGATGGGGCGCCGCATCGGCGTCCGCCGGCGAAAACCCAAACGATCCGCCTTGCGCGGGATCGTCCGCTGCCACCCACGGCAGGGGCACACGACAGCCGTCGCGCCCCTTCTCGCGCTTCGGTCCGTGCGTATTGGTCGCAGTGGGATCTTCGAGTGCAGCCCATGGGATGTCAGCCACCTCAAAAAGGCCGAGCTCCTCACCCTGATACACGTATGCCGAGCCCGGAAGCGCCAACTCAAGCAAAAGGGCCGCCCGCGCGCGGCGCTCACCGAGTTCACGGTCCTCGTCATAAGACGACCCGTCGCGTAAGAGCCAGTCGAGCGCAATCTGATGGTAGCGCGTCGCATTGATTTGCGGCAGGGCATAGCGTGTCGCCACGCGCGGCACGTCGTGGTTGGAGAGTACCCAGGTCGAGGCGGAATCGGATTCGATGGCCGCCTTCAAGCCCTCCTCGATTGCAGCGTGCATGTCATCATAGGTCCAAGTAGCCTTGGCGAACTCAAAGTTGAATGTCTGGCCAAGCTCGCTGGGGCGCGCGTAGAGATACTGGCGCTCGGGCAGCACCCACGCCTCGGCAACGGCGCTGCGCGGCGGATTATAGCGGTCGAACACGCGGCGCCACTCGCGATAGATCTCGTGGACCTCGTTGCGGTCCCACAGCGGATGGGTGCCGTCGTCAACCATGTCATCGCCCTCGGCGAGATGCCACCGGTCGAGGTCATCGCGGTCGAGGTCCTTGGCGAGACCGTGCGCCACATCAATGCGAAAGCCATCGACGCCTCGATCGCTCCAAAACGCCAGGACGTCGCAAAAGAACGCGTGAACCTCGGGGCATGACCAGTCAAAGTCCGGCTGCTCGGGCGTAAACATGTGCAGATACCACTGACCGTCCGCAACACGCGTCCAGGCGGGGCCGCCAAAGTTGGCATTCCAATTGGTGGGAGGCAGCTCGCCGTGCTCGCCGCGACCATCGCGGAAGATATAACGGGCGCGCTCGGGCGATCCGGGGCCGGCGGCAAGAGCGGCTTTGAACCAGGGGTGCTGGTTGGATGAATGGTTAGGCACGATGTCGACGATGACCTTGATGCCGCGCGCATGAGCCGCAGCGATCATGTCATCGAAGTCGTCAAGCGAGCCGAGACGTGGGTCGACATCGCAGTAGTCCGCCACATCATAGCCACCATCGACAAGAGGCGATGGGTAAAACGGGCTCAGCCAGATGGCCTCGATACCCAGCTGCTCAAGATAGTCCATCTGCTGGGTAATGCCCGCGATATCGCCCAGACCCGAACCAGTCGAATCCTTAAACGAGCGCGGGTAGATCTGATAGATCGCGGCGTCGGACATCCATGAGCGCGAAGAAGACTTTTCTGTAGCCATGGGACGAGTCTCCCTTGCAACGAGGTTTTGCGAGATGCCCACGATGATACGCCCAAAGCGAACATTCGCGGCAAACAACGCCACGGCCACGTCCCAAAACGCTCGCTCCCTCACGGGCTCGAGCCTCCTGGGGCGAATCAATCGATTAGTGAAAAGAACGGAAAACCCACTTCCCCGGCCACGACAGCGAGCGGGCTCCGGGTGCCCCAGGTTGCCGCGAAAGAGGAGGGAAGCGTACTCTATGTACGCGACCGACGATTGAGGGGCAAGATGGGGTGCCCGGGGCTCGCGCAGCGTCAACAAAAAACGCGGTTCGTTAGAACCGCGTAAGATAGTTGGAGCGGACAACGGGGCGTCTGCGTATTCGCTTCGCGGATCCGCACCGGCTTCGGCCGCCTGCCGGCGTCCTCGCCAGCTCGCTACAAACGCTCCGCGTTTGCTTAACGCTCGCTCCCTCTCGGGTTCGAGTCCAAGCGATGGGTACGAAAAAGCCCGGCTACCGTAGTAGTCGGGCTGCTGCGTTTGGAGCGGACAACGGGGCTCGAACCCGCGACCCCAACCTTGGCAAGGTTGTGCTCTACCAACTGAGCCATGTCCGCATATGTAAAACAAAACGGGCGCCGGAGCGCCCGGATGTTGCCTGGAGGCGAAGCCCGGATTCGAACCGGGGGTAAAGGCTTTGCAGGCCTCTGCCTTACCACTTGGCCACTTCGCCGAAAAAGGACCGCCTAAACGGTCCGGAAATGCAATGGAGCGGACAACGGGGCTCGAACCCGCGACCCCAACCTTGGCAAGGTTGTGCTCTACCAACTGAGCCATGTCCGCTT
>NZ_JAQLFP010000003.1:0-3759 GCF_028207065.1 Collinsella aerofaciens | reverse complement strand
GGAGCGGACAACGGGGCTCGAACCCGCGACCCCAACCTTGGCAAGGTTGTGCTCTACCAACTGAGCCATGTCCGCTTGCGGGTTATTAATTTACGCGAGTTGTCCAAAAGACGCAAGTACTTTTTTCAAAAAACTTGTCTG
This sequence comes from Collinsella aerofaciens, assembly GCF_028207065.1. GTDB lineage: Bacteria > Actinomycetota > Coriobacteriia > Coriobacteriales > Coriobacteriaceae > Collinsella > Collinsella aerofaciens_AR. The sequence goes on along the minus strand of NZ_JAQLFP010000003.1, from coordinate 3,618 downwards.
CCGCATGTTCTTAGTAGCTAAACGCGCTAAAGCGATTGGCTAGGCACACGATTCCAGCGCTCCGCTAAACAGCTTCACCATCTGCACGCGCGTGCCGGCGCCGTCCGTACGATGAGCAACCTCCACGTTATCGACGAGCATACGCATAAGCTTGATACCACGGCCGCGCTCCTCAGATGCGACCGGTTCGCTCGTTTCATCGATAGAATAGCCGGCACCTCGATCAAGCACCTCAACCACAACGCGATCGCCATAGGCCTGAACCGTCAGGACGCACCCGATACCGCCCGCATGGTCATAGGCATTACCCAGCGCCTCCCCCGACGCCAATGCGACATCGTAGCGCTCGTCGCGGCGCAACGGAAGCGATTCAAGGAGTTCGGCGATGCGATGTCGGTAGTATGGAAGATTCTCGATACCCTGACGGACCTCGACGCTCTTACTCCAGCGAGGCAGCTCCCCCACCGGAATGGCGGGAATAGACTCCCGTGCCGGCCCCGCGACATGAAGGATATCGACAAGACGAGCAATCTCCAAAAAGCGAACAACTTCACCCGATGCATTGACGAGCGAAAGCAGGCCTTCTCGCCTCATGAGCTCACGAGCGCGCGTAAGCAGGAATGCCAAGCCCGTCGAATCGATAAAGCTAACAGCCTGACAGTTGATGACGACACGACGCACGCCGCGGCCAATCAAAGCATCCAACCGCCGACGCAGCGCAGGCACCGTGGCGATGTCGATATCGCCTGGTGGCGTCAAAACCGCTATGTCATTCCACTCATTCATACGACCATGGTTCCCCAAAAAAGCCCACTCGATGCATTCGTTTCCCCAACCGTACGGATTCAGCCCGCCCAGCGTCGTCTATGAACGACCCCGTAAAAACTCAAGGGACACCAATGCAATGTCATCGTCCAGCGCCGATTCGGTAAATCGGTCAAGCTCGCCCAAGACCTTGCCGCAAATGCCCGACACGCCCTCACCCGAGACAGAGAGCAGAAGGTCGCGAAGGCGCTGCTCGCCAAAGAAAGCACCCGAGCGGTCACGCGCTTCGATTGTTCCGTCGGTGTACATAAATAGCATGTCACCAGGAGCGAACGTAAACACGCCTGTCTCGTACACCATGCTCTCAAAGGCACCGATTACCCCCGATTGGCATCCAAGCAGCTCGACCTCTCCCCCACGAGCCTCGCCGCCACCCAGCGGCATCGACTCTGGCCTGATGACCATGGTCGGAGGATGGCCCGCCGAACAATACGTTGCGCGTCCGGCTTTAAGGTCAATCTTGGCGATAAAGGCCGTCACGAACGTCTCGACCCTCGAAAAGCCCATAAGCATGCTGTTAAGAGAGCGTGCCATGCGGGCCGGTCCAGCGCCCTCCCAGGCATATGCCGTCAGGGCCGTCTTGACGAGTGCGGACATCGATGCAGCCTCAATGCCTTTGCCAGACACATCGCCCAGAATCATGACGGCGCAATCGTCGGGAAGACGGATGAGCGTATAGAAATCGCCGCCGACCAACGCCGAGTTCGTGGCCGACAGGTACACCGAATCGGCGGCGATTCCCGGAACATCCCCCAGTGAATTTCTCATGCCAATCTGGAGGGTCTGAGCGATATGGCGCTCCTCACGCTTTTGAGATTCGCCTTCATAGATCAGTTCAAAGTCATGAGCCAAGTGCACCAAGTAGTCATATTCAAGGTCATCAATCGGCTCTTGGCTACCATCACGAAGCAGCAGCGCACGCGTCGTCGGCCCCTTCGCAACAGAAGCAGGAACGATTGCGTCGTTACTGTGCTTGCCATCGCCCTCAGGGCGTGGGCGCCCCGCCTCGATGCCGGCGTCGACGTAGAGACCCTGGCAAGGCAGGCCATGCGCTCTAAGCCAGCCTCCCATAGGCATCGATTCGTCAACGCGAGTTATACGGACGTGTTTAAGGTCCTCGGCACTCGTGCCGCCCAAAACAGATGCCTCAAAGCCATCAGGGGCAGCCCCCAGACGTGCCGCTGGCGCCGTCGTGGAAAAGAAAAGCTTCTCGGGATCGTCCGGCAAAGCAACGCGACTGCCGCCTTCAAAATCTATGACGTAGGAATCCAGACTGGCGTCATACTCAACAGGGCAAAAATGGCAGTTGAGCATATTGCAGATCTCGGACGACACCGCCTGGGTAGCCGCGGCGGAATCGTCTAGAAAGGTAAACAACTCATCACGCAGCACATTGAGGGAACGACCAAGCTCGGCCGTGCGACGGGAGCGAAGGCTCGATGCCATGCCGACCAGCTGGATAGACAGGTAATCGCAAATGACCTCGAGCACATTAACGTCATAGGCGAGCGGTGCCTGGGGGCGTTTCCAACCAACTTCCAGCACGCCGAGGATCTGCGTACCGTAAAAAACGGGAAGACAGATTTCACTGCGGTACGGAGGCATATCCTGCATGCGCAACAGGTGCTTTGAACGATTATCCAGGTCCATGAACATACCGGAGGCGGCCTTATCGCCCTCAAGGTCCTGTTGGATCGACAAGCGACAGGCGCGCGACTCGCGAAGAACATACGTCGGAATGCCAGCGCCATACGGCAAAAACTCGGGCAGGTAGCTGTCGTACAGCTCCTTGGAAACACCGCGAAGCTTAAAGCCGCCGCTCTCAGAAAAATAGATAGCGGCACCCGAAGCATCGAGCGTTCCTACAAGCTGGTTCAAAACGGTATCAAGCAGGCTGGGTAACTCATCGGAGCCCACAGTGCTCATAATGACCGAGAGCGTCCCAGAGAGACGCTTGTTCGCCACTCTAAGCTCCGATAACGCACGCTTGAGCTGACGGTCGTGAGAATACTGTTCCTCGATACTGTGAAGCGCCACCAGGACACGTGGTGCGCGGCGCCCAAAGATGCGTGGAGGCGTTACGGAGCCCGCACGAACCAAGACGGGAATAAAAGAGCCGTCACTTAGCTTGAGCATCAGTTCGTTCTCGGAGCCATCAGTATCAAATGGCAGACGATGTTCCGTCGCACGTTCAAAAGCGGACGAGTACAGGACGTCTTTAACATCTCCACCGATGACGTCGGCGCGTTCCTCGCACATCAAACCAAGTAAGCGGTTATTCACATGCAGAATGGTTCCGTCGAGCTCGCAGATGATGACAGCATCGCTCGTGATCTCGACTAGTTGGGCAACGTCTGCCCACTCGTTGCGTTCAAGCGTTTCCATCGTGGACCCCACCGTCTATCGGTAACAAAAAAGCCTCCGAAGAGGCTTCTCAAATGCGATGGTGTCGGAGGCGGGACTTGAACCCGCATGACCAAAAAGCGGTCACTAGCACCTCAAGCTAGCGCGTCTGCCAATTCCGCCACTCCGACATGCTATGTTGTTGATTCGCGCTTCGTTTTGTTGGACCCGCGCGTTCAACGAGAAAGATAATAACCTATGATTCGAGAACTGTGCAAGCACTTTTTTCAAAAAAGTTTACGAATTTGTAAATGCGCAGGTAGACCGACCTGTTCGGGCAGGAATGAGGTCGCTTTCCAACGCGTCCTCGGGCATGCGGCATTATTTTGATCCGCGCTTCGCGCTACAAAATAATGCCGCCCCCTGCGGAATGCGTTGGAAAGCGACCTC
>NZ_JAQLFP010000039.1 GCF_028207065.1 Collinsella aerofaciens | reverse complement strand
TCGCAGCCCCGACCCGCGGTCACGAGCGGGGGCTCCTATCTTTTTAGTGCCCTCGGATTGGGTCATAGTGTCTGTCGTTGCCAAAACATCGACGTTGGGGGTAGTCGTTGGGGACGTTCTTGAATGACTAGTCGTTTAAGAACGTCCCCAATGACTAGGTCAAAAGGCTCCGAGTGCGGCGTGCTCACGCCCGTCGTGGTGTGCCCGAAGGGGGATGGCTGCTACGAGCTCGATCATTTGCGAGTAGAAGACGAACCAGCCGTTGCAGATCCAATATGGATCTCGCCAACCTCGGCAAGCTGCTCGATGAGTGGAAGCCCTGTCGGGTCGTCCATTTCAACACCACCCAGAATGATGGTGTCATCGCGCAGGTCGATCTGCGTGTTGAACACAGCGAGGTTAAAGCCGGAGGCCACAAATCCGATAGCAGCCAGGACGAGCCCCGTGGCAACAAGCCCACCCGCTACGGCAAGGTAAATCTTTTTTACGCTGGACATGTTTGCACTCCTTCCTATGCCGTGAGCGGCGCCGCTTCAGCGCCCATGCGGCTCTTATTGCCTCGATCTTTCCAGAAGGGCGAAACGGCTTTCTTCGCCCAAAGGGCAGAGAGGCGCGCGATCTGCTTGGACGCCGTCCAGGCGCCTGCTCCCGTGAGGAGCGCCACACCGATGGAAGCGAATCCCATTCCCATCGAGGCCAAAACGTACGGAACATGCCCGATAATGATGCCGTCCACGGCGAACAGGAGCCCTACCAGGCCCGCGCCCCCGAATGCCGCGGCCACGATCCACACGCAGAGCGCAAGAACCCAAATACAGATGTAGACTGCAGCGGCAACGGCGACGAACGCGAGCAGCAGCGGAATCCATACCGGAGAGCCCACGATGGCGAGCGCCCATAGAAGTGCCGTGCTCTTGCGCTTGGTCCTCGCGATCGCGCGCGGCACGGCGGGCAGTTCGTCGAGCGTTGCCTCGGCGACCTCACCGGGCGTGCCCATGGCGGCCACAGCCTCGGCCTCCGTCATGCCGTCCTCCATACGGTCGGCGATGGCCTCCGCGTAGAACTCCTGCGTTTCCTTTACCTGATCTGCCGGCAGGCAGGCCAGAAGCTCGCCCAGCCGGTTCAAGAACTCATCGCGCGTCATGGTGCGCCCCCTCCACGTAACGGTAGATCTCCTGCACGGATGGCCATTCGGCGAGGAACTCGGCGATACGCTCGCGCCCGGCGTCCGTGATGCGGTAGTACCTCCGCAGCCGCCCGTTGTGTTCGGCGGAGCGCGCGGTGATGCAGCCCGCCTTCTCCAGGCGCTTGAGCAACGGATAGAGCGTGGATTCCGTGAGTCCCATACTCGCGGGCACGTCCTTCACGATCTGATAGCCGTAGGATTCCTCGCCCGAGACGGCCGCGAGCACGCAGGCCTCGAGGAAGCCGCGCTTCATCTGTGCCTCCATCCGCACACCTCCTTTCGTAGTATACTGTGTAACACCTACTATATGACACATAGTATATGATGTCAACAGTTGTCGTATAGGGAGTCTGGTCTGTCTGTCCCCTGCGGGTACTCATTGGGGACGTACTTAAATGAGTGCCCATCGCTCAAGGTGGCACCTGGGGACGTTCCTTATGTGCCGGCACTTTGGGACACTCCTTGTCAAGGTTTTGTTCCATCGTGCGGGTTGCTATTTAACGTGCGACAATGCCGTGTGGAAATAGAAATGTCTTCTGGGGGCTATCTATGCTGTACGAATTTTGCGCCGAGAACTTTGAGCGAGTGCCGGCGGCCATCGAGGCTGGTGCGGGGCGCATTGAGCTGTGTGACAACCTCGCCGTCGGTGGCACCACGCCTTCCGCCGGCGTTATAAGCGCTACAGTCAGCTACGCTCACGAGCATGACGCGCGAGTGATGTGCATGATTCGTCCGCGTGGTGGCGACTTTCATTACAACCAGGACGAGCTGCGCATGATGGAGATGGACTTGGGCCTTGCTGTGAGCGCCGGTGTTGACGGCCTGGTCTTTGGCTGCTGCAAGCCCTGTGCCGGCGGCTGGGCGCTCGACGAGCTCACCCTCGGCGCTCTCGTTATGGCTGCGGGCTGCGCGACCGAGGAATGCAAGCGCGAGTCCCTTGACATCACCTTCCACATGGCGTTTGACCAGCTCTCGCCCGAGGCTCAGCTCGACGCCATTGACACGCTCGCCGACTGCGGCGTCACGCGCGTCCTAACGCACGGCGGCGCTGCCGGCACGCCGATCGAGAGCAACCTGGAGCACCTGTCACGCCTTGTCGAGTACGCGGGCGACCGCCTGACCATCCTTCCCGGCGGCGGCATCTCCACGGCCAACCGCGATACCGTGGCTGCGGCACTGGGCGTCTCCGAGCTCCATGGCACCAAGATCGTGCCGCTGGAGGTGTAACCTGTGGCACTGGTATTTGACGTTCAGCAGGCGAGCGGCAAGCCCGACGATAATCGTCGCCCTGGCACCGCGTGCCCTTTTTGCGACACGGAGGGGCTCGCCAACATCATCCAGCGCGATGGTGACTGCATTTGGCTCGAGAACAAGTTCAAGACCCTGCGCGCCACCCGTCAAACCGTGTTGATTGAATCGGCAGATCACGATGCCGACTTGGTGACCTATGCGCCAGACGAGCTGCATCATGTGATGCGGTTTGCCCTGGGCTGTTGGCAGCAGATGATCGATTCCCAACAGTACCGCAGTGTGCTCATGTACAAGAACAAAGGCCCGCTTTCGGGCGGCAGTCTCGTCCATCCACACATGCAGATTGTGGGCTTGGAACAGGAGGACGGCTATGCGGCGCTGACTTCCGCCAATTTCGAAGGCGTCAATGTCTGGCAACAGGGGAGAGTCTCGGTCAACATCTCAACCGAACCGATCATGGGGTTCTTTGAGGTCAATGTTTCAGTCCCGCAGGGAATCGCCGCCAGTGATGACACGAGAGACCAAGCCGAAGCGGACCTGTTTGCCGATGCGATTCAGGTGGCCCTGCGCTATATCCTGCACGAGCACCACGGTGGCCGCGCAGAGTCATACAACTTGTTCTTCTACCACATGGACGGCCGGACCATTGCCAAGGTGTTGCCGCGTTGGGTGGTTTCGCCCTACTTTGTCGGTTATCGTTTGGCCCAGGTCAATGCCGAGACCACGCTCGATATCGATGCAGAGCGCCTGCGTGCGCATCTGGAAACGCTCGTATAGCAAGACTATCACCTGCGTAATGCGGACAGTCTAGCGTTCCATGGCATCGCGGCCGGCCTCGACCCGCTTGCGCTGGGCGGCGCGCTCCTCGCTGGTCAGACGCTCAAAGAGATGCCCGATAAGCGAGGCGAGCACCTGCTGAAACAGCGTTCCGCACATGACGGGAAACACGACCTCGCCGGGAAAATACTGCGTGGCGATGACGGCGCCCGAAGAGATATTGCGCATGCCGCAGGTAAAGCACATGGTGGTCGTCTCGCTATACGGCAGGTGCAACGCGCGGGCGACCAGAATGCCGATGACAAAGCCGCTGATGGCGAAGGTCAAAATAAAGAGGGCGACTTCCAGGCGCACCGCATTCATGTGCAGCACGTACTCGCTCATGGCGGTGGAGTTGGACGCGATGACACCCATCATCATGAACTTGCAGGCGGGCGAAAGCGCGGGGGAGAGTTTCTCGTGTCCCCATCCGCGCGTGAACTCGTTGATCACGATGCCGAGCACGGCGGGGATGGCGATCATAAAGGCCATGTTCTGCATCATGCCCGGAACATCGATTGCAACGGTGGCACCCAGCAGGAGCTTAAGCGTGAGCGGAATCGTGACGGGCGAGATGACCGAGGACGTCAGGATGATGGTGAGCGCGAGCGGGCCGTTGCCGCCGAACATGCTGATCCACATAAAGGCGGTGACTGCCACGGGTACGCTGTACTCGAGCACGATGCCGCAGACAAGGTTTGGGTTGGAACCAAAGAACAACGATCCTGCGGCATAGGCTGCAAGGGGGATGAGCGCCGCCGAGACGAGCAATGCCGCAATCAGATGCAGCGGACGGCGGAACACCTCAGTAACCTGATGGAAAGTGTTGCTGAGCGCGCCTTGGAATGTCATAAAGGCAAACAGGGCGGGAACGATGGGCTTGAGCACGCCAATCTGTTGGGGAAAGAGCACGCCGAGCGCCACGCAAATCGGAACGATGACCTGCATGTGCCCCGCGAGAAACTTGCCCAGTCCAACCCATTGCTTCATATGCTCTTGTGACTCCCTTTGTTCGTGAATTCGTTTTGAATGGATATGCTAGACGCTCGCATGCGTCCGTGCGTCAGAAACGCTCGAATATTTCGAGGCTATTACCGCCCTCGTTTATCGAAACCGCGGCGTGCTGGACGTTGTACGTCCGTGCCGCACGGTATAATTAATCCGTTCAACAGATCTGCCTGCCGAAGCGGGCATACACAGAGGACTCATCGCTATGAACCGTGAGAGGTATCGCGGCGACCTGCCCCTATCGGGGGTGGGCGCCTATGTCATCGCTTAAGACGACGCATCGCTGGGCGGTCGCTCGGCAAAACCCCGAGCTCGAAAAGGAGCTTTCGGCTGGCCTGGGCATACCCGGGCTGGTGGCGCGCATTATGGTTGCGCACGGCATTGCATCCATCGAGGAAGGCCAGCTGTTTTTGACGCCTTCGCTCGATCGCGACTGGGCCGACCCACTCATTATTCCGGGCATGGCGGTCGTTGCCGACCGCGTCGAGCGCGCTATTCGCAACCACGAGCACATCGCGGTCTTTGGCGATTTTGACGCTGACGGCATTACGTCGACTTGTCTGTTGACCGAGGCGCTACGTTCGTTTGGCGCCAACGTCACGCCGTTTATTCCGCATCGCTTTGACGAGGGCTACGGCCTGTCGCGTGCGGCGCTCGACCGCGTCAACGAGCTCGCCCAACCCAACCTGATCGTGACCGTCGATAACGGCATTGCCGCCAAGGAGGAGGTCTCCTATCTGGAGAGCCTGGGGATCGATTTGGTGGTCACGGACCATCACGAGCCTTCCGACCAGGTGCCGCAGGGTGTGCCCCTGACCGACCCCAAGCTCGAGGACGAGGGCCCCTCGCGCGAGCTTGCCGGTGCTGGTGTGGCGCTCAAGCTGGTGCAAGTCCTGGGTGAGCGCCTGGGCAAGCCGTCGTATTGGCGTTCGCTAATCGAGGTCGCGGCGCTGGGCACCGTGTCCGACATGATGCCGCTCACGCCCGAGAACCGCGCGCTGGTTGCCGAGGGCATCCAGCAGATGCGCGTAACCGCTCGCCCAGGCTATATCGCGCTTGCCGCGCTCGCCAAGGCGGACCTTTCGAGCATTACGGCGGATGGCCTGTCATTCTCGCTCATTCCCCGCTTAAACGCTGCCGGTCGCATGGCCGATCCCAAGCTGGCGCTCGACCTGCTGCTTGCCCGCGATCCCATCGAAGCAAGCGCACTGGCGGCTGAGCTCGAGGAAATCAACCGCCAGCGCCGTGAGATCGAGGCGGAGCTCACGCGCGATGCCATGGCAAAGGTCGAGGAGACCTATGACGGCGGACGCGCAATCGTCGTGGGTGGCGAGGGCTGGCACGAGGGCGTCAAGGGCATCGTGGCAAGCCGTCTGACCAACCGCTATCACGTGCCGGCGCTGCTGTTCTCGATCGAGGACGGTATCGCGCGCGGCTCTGGTCGCTCGGTGGGCAAAGTCAACCTGTTTGACGCCGTCGAGCGCTGTTCCGACCTGCTGATTCGTCGCGGCGGACATGCCGGTGCGGTGGGTGTGACCATCGAGGCATCCAAGCTCGATGAGTTCCGCCGCCGCCTTTCCGCCGTGCTGTCCGAGCTTCCCGCCGAGGACTTTGAAGACACCGACGAGGTCGCCGCCACCGTCGACCTTTCCGAGCTGAATATCGAGACCATCGAGCAGATCTCCCGCCTTGAGCCGTTTGGCCAGGGCAACAAGGTGCCGCTGCTGGCTGCCGAGGGCGTGACGATGTGCGACCGCGCCGTGGTGGGCAAAACCGGCGAGCATATGCGCTTTGTGGCGACCGATGGCGCCGCGAGTGTGCCGGCCATTATGTTCCGCGTGCCGCAAATCGATAAGCTCATCAACTGCGATAGCGCTGTCGACTTGGTGTTCGAGGCCGTTGCCGAGCATTGGCAGGGGCGTGTGAAGCCCAAGCTCATGATCAAGGATGTTCTGGTCCGCGATACCACGCTGCCCAGCGTCGACGATCCGGCATGCGAGCTTCGTCGTGGCGTGCAGCCGGCGGATTTCGGCCTGCGCCTGGAGTCGCGTAAGCGCGAGACGCTCGCCCAGCTTTCCTATACCGAGCTCACGCGCTCGCTTATCCATAGCTTTATCGGATCGAACCAGCCGCACCGCGCGCAGGCTGAGGCGCTCGATGCCTTGGCCGACCACCAGAGTGTCTTGGCCGTTATGGGAACGGGTCGCGGCAAGTCTCTCATCTTCCATGTACATGCTGCGCGCGAGGCTGTCCTTCGCGGACGTGCGAGTATCTTTGTCTATCCGCTGCGCGCGCTTGTTGCCGACCAGGCCTATCACCTCTCGTCGACGATGGCAGCGCTTGGCATTGGCGTTGGCGTGCTGACCGGCGAGACCGTGGAGGCCGCACGCGATGATGTGTTCGCCGGCCTAGCTTCGGGCCGCACCGGTATCGTGCTCACGACGCCCGAGTTCCTATCTATCCACCGTGACCGCTTCGCGCGTTCGGGCCGCATCGGCTTTGTCGTTATCGATGAGGCGCACCACGCCGGCCTTGCCAAGGGCGGCGACCGCAGCGCCTATCTCGACATGCCCGATATCCTCAAAGCCCTGGGCGACCCGGTTGTTATGGCTGCGACGGCCACCGCGACGGCTCCGGTCGTGGCCGAGCTTGCCCGCATGCTGCCGATTACTCGCACGGTGGTCGACGAGACGGTGCGCGAGAACCTGCAGCTCGAGGACGACCGCGACCTTGCGAGCCGCGAGAACCGTTTGGTGTCGATCGTGGCGACGGGGGAGAAGACCGTCATTTACGTCAATTCGCGCGACCAATCCGTGGCGCTCGCCAAGACGTTGCGCAAGCGTGTGCCCGATTGCGCAACCCATATCGCGTTCTATAACGCGGGGCTTGCGCGCTCCGATCGCCGCCGCGTGGAGGAAGCATTCCGAGACGGAAGCCTCAGCTGCATCGTCTCGACCTCTGCCTTTGGCGAGGGCGTCAACCTTCCCGATATTCGCCATGTCGTGCTCTATCACATGCCGTTTGGCGCGATTGAGTTTAACCAGATGAGTGGCCGCGCCGGTCGCGATGGACAGCCCGCCGTGATTCACCTGCTCTATTCGTCGCGCGACGCCCGCATTAACGAGCGCCTACTCGACTGCTATGCGCCCGAGCGCGACGAGCTCGTCACGCTCTATCGCGCGCTGCAAACCATGTGGCGCTCCAACCGCGGCAAGACCGGGGACGATTCCTTTAGCGCGAGCGATATCGACATCGCGCAGATGTGCCTTGCCATCGATGCCCGCACGCCGGTCGACGAGCGCTCGGTGGAAAGTGGCCTGGGAATCTTCGAAGAGCTTGGCTTCTGCCGCGTTTCGGGGTTTGACGACACCCGTCGCATCGCGATGGCCGAAAACCCCGGCCGTGTGCAATTGAGCAGGTCAATTCGCTATTTGGAGGGCTTGCGTTCGCGCATGGAGTTCTCGGCCTTCCGGAGTTGGGCGCTCGATTCGTGCGCTTCTGATATGCTAGCCAAAGTTAACCGCCCGATCGTACCGCGGGCCTAGGGGAAGGGGACCTCGATGGATGCCGCAGCCCGTACCGCCCATGATTCCGCCCTCCAGCCGTTCTCGGAGATGGAGCACTATAAGCATGCCGATGAGCTGCCGCCCGAGATTATGGCGGACAGCTACGACAAGCTGGAGCGTCTGTGCCTCAAATATATGAATGAGGACGACTTTTCTAAGGTGGAGCAGGCCTATTGCTTTGCTGCCGAGAAGCACTGCAACCAAAAGCGCCGCTCGGGTGAGATGTACATCAACCATCCCGTCGAGGTGGCCATCATTTTGGCCGATCTCAAGATGGACTGCGATGTGGTGTGCGCCGCGCTGCTGCACGATACCGTCGAGGATACCGAGACCTCGCTTGCCGATGTTTCCGGCCTGTTTGGCGATACGGTGGCCGAGCTCGTCGATGGCGTGACCAAGCTCACCAACATCGAAGTCGACAGCATGGACGAGAAACAGGCGCTCACGCTGCGAAAGATGTTCCTCGCCATGTCCAAGGACATCCGCGTCATCATCGTTAAGCTTGCCGACCGTCTGCACAACATGCGCACCCTTGCGGCCCTGCGTGAGGACCGTCGCCTGTTTAAGGCCCGCGAGACCATGGACGTGTATGCGCCCCTGGCCGACCGTCTGGGCATGAGCTCCATTAAATGGGAACTCGAGGACCTGTCCTTCTTCTACCTTGAGCCCGACGCCTACCAGCGCATCGCACGCATGGTGGCGGAGTCGCGCGAGGTCCGTGAGCGCTATCTGGCCGAGACCATCAAGACACTCACCGACGAGCTCAACCGCATTGGCCTGGAGGACTTCCAGATCAACGGCCGTTCCAAGCACTATTGGTCCATCTACCAAAAGATGAAGCGCAAGGGCAAGGAATTTTCCGAGATCTACGACCTGGTGGCACTGCGCGTCATCACGCATTCGGTGCGCGATTGCTACTCCACGCTCGGCGCGGTGCATACGCTGTGGCACCCCATGCCTGGTCGCTTTAAAGACTATATCGCCATGCCCAAGGTCAATAACTACCAGTCGCTCCACACGACGGTTATCGGCCCCACGGCCCGCCCGCTCGAGATTCAGATTCGAACCTACGAGATGCATGAGCAGGCTGAGTACGGCATTGCCGCCCACTGGCTATATAAGAAGTCGGGCGGATCGTCTGCGTCTAAGACCAATGATGCGCAGCGTCTGGACGATCAGATTAACTGGCTCAAGCATTCACTCGATTGGGCGGCGTCTGACGAGATCACCGATGCCAAGGAATACCTGCACTCGCTGAAGGTTGACCTGTTTGACCAGGAGATTTTTGTCTTTACGCCCAAGGGTGAGGTCATGGCGCTTCGTGCCGGTTCTACGCCGCTCGACTTTGCCTACGCTGTCCATACCGAGGTCGGCAACCACTGCGTCGGCGCCAAGATCAACGGTGCGGTAGCGCCGCTCACGCACGAAATCAAGACGGGCGACCGTGTCGAGATTCTGACCAACAAGAGTTCCAAGCCGTCGCGTGATTGGCTCAAGATCGTTAAGACGCCTTCCGCCAAGTCAAAGATCCGCCGTTACTTCGCCGCCGCGACCAAGGACGACGACGCTGCTGCCGGCCGCGATATACTGGCTAAGGACCTGCGCAAGCGCGGATATGGCATCTCTACGCCACGATCCACGCGTGCGCTCAACGCCGTGGCGGAGCAGTTTAACTATAAGCAGCTCGAGGACCTGTTTGCCGCCGTTGGTGCGGGCAAAGTCGCCCCACGTGCCGTTGGCAATAAGGTCGAGCAAATCTTGGACCCCAAACCCGAGGAACAGCTCACCAAAGCCGAAGCCATTGCCGAGGTCGTCAAGCAGCCTGCCCGCGGCTCCAACCGCAAGCCGCAAAAGCGCGGCAAGAGCGCCAGCAACGGCATTATCGTCAAGGGCGAGAGCAACAGCGGCCTACTGGTCCGTCTGGCTCATTGCTGCAACCCCGTGACGGGCGACGACATCGTCGGCTTCATCACGCGCGGTCGTGGCGTTTCGGTGCATCGCGCCAACTGTCCCAACGTCAAGGGTCTTATGGAGCATCCCGAGCGCATGATCGAAGTGGAGTGGGACGGCGCTGCCGACACCCTCTTCCAGGTCGAGATCGTGGTCGAGTGCCTGGACCGCATGGGCCTGCTCAAGGATGTCACCATTGCCATTGGCGATGCGGGCGGCAATATCCTTTCTGCCGCCACGTCGACCAACCGCGAGGGTATTGCAACCCTGCGCTTTATGGTCGAGATCTCGGACGCGAGTGGTCTGGATCCGCTGCTGGCCTCCATCAGCAGCGTTGACTCGGTCTACGACGCGCGCCGCCTGATGCCCGGTGAGGGTGGAGCCCAGCTTAAGCGCCGCGTTTAGTCGCGACGAACGTGTCACATTATCGATATTCGCTACACTCGAGGCATCGTTTGATGCCTCGAGTTCTATAGAGAGGAGAGGGACATGAGTGCTGTGTCCTTGGATTTAACTCCCAAGGGAACGGTCGAGATCGAGACGCTCGTAAACGGTCCCATTCAGACCAATAGCTATGCTGTTATTTCGGACAATGAGTGCGTGATTATCGATCCCGCATGGGAAGGCGAACGCCTGGTGGAGCATATTCGAGCCGAGCATCCCGGCGTACGCGTGTTTGGCGCCGTATGCACTCATGGCCATGCCGATCATGTTGGTGGTGTTGCAGGCGTGCGAACCACCGTTGGCGAGGGCTGCCAGTATGAGCTGTGTGCTAAGGATGTGGCGGTGCCGCATGCGAACATCGAGGAACAGCGAGCTATGTGGGGCATTGAGACGCCTGACCCCGGGGAGCCGACGCACCTGCTCGCCGAGGGAGATGCTATCGAGGTGGGCGATATCTACCTGCAGGTGATCGAGACGCCAGGGCATACGCCGGGCGGGATCGTCTTGTTTGCTGCCACCGAGCAGGGGAACATTGCCTTTGTGGGCGACACCCTGTTTCCGGGTGGGCACGGCCGCACCGATCTTTCTGGAGGAGACGAGGCGGCGATTCTGCGCTCGCTCTCCAAGCTCGCCCGGCTTCTCCCGCCCGATACCGTTTGCCTAACCGGTCATGGCGATTCGACCACCATGGCACGCGAGCTCATGCAGAACCCTTTCATGCAGATTTAGCTTAATAGTCGGCTTTTGAAGCACGAGAAGCGTCCAAACGTCAAGCTATTTTTCCCCAACGGGTCGATTTCGTAGGGCAAACGGTCAAAAAAGTCTGTTTGGACGATATTCGTGAACAAACGAACGTTTATGCTCGGGTGCGCCGTGGTAAAATCTCAGGCGTTATCGGAGCAACCTTACAGGAGGTTTCTTTTATGCTCGTCAACGCAGCAGACATGCTCAAGAAGGCCGAGGCCGGCAAGTACGGTCTTGGTGCCTTCAACACCAACAACCTCGAGTGGACCCTGGCTATTCTCCAGGCCGCCGAGGAGGCCAAGTCTCCGCTGATCCTTCAGTGCACCGCTGGTGCCGCTAAGTGGATGGGCGGTTTCAAGGTCTGCGCCGACATGGTCAAGGCTGCCGTCGAGGCCACGGGCGTTACCGTTCCCGTCGCCCTTCACCTCGATCACGGCTCTTACGAGGACTGCTTCAAGTGCATCGAGGCCGGCTTCACGTCCATCATGTATGACGGCTCTCACGAGGAGACCTTCCAGCTTAACCTCGACCGCACCAAGGAGCTCGTTGAGCTTGCCCACTCCAAGGGCATGTCCATCGAGGCCGAGGTCGGCGGCATCGGCGGCACCGAGGACGGCGTGACCTCCAGCGGCGAGCTCGCTGATCCTGCTGAGTGCAAGCAGATCGCTGACCTGGGTGTCGACTTCCTCGCCTGCGGCATCGGCAACATCCACGGCGTGTACCCCTCCGACTGGGCTGGTCTTTCCTTCGAGCGTCTGGGCGAGATTAAGGCCCAGACCGGTGACCTGCCCCTCGTTCTGCACGGTGGCACCGGCATCCCCGAGGATCAGATCAAGAAGGCCATCTCCCTGGGCATCTCCAAGATCAACGTCAACACCGACCTGCAGCTCGTCTTCGCCAAGGGCGTTCGCGAGTACATCGAGGCTGGCAAGGATCAGCAGGGCAAGGGCTTCGACCCCCGCAAGCTCCTCAAGCCTGGTCGCGACAACATCGTTGCCCGCACCAAGGAGCTCATGGAGGAGTTTGGCTCCGTCAACAAGGCGTAAGCGTCGCTAAACTTCCCGCCGGAAGCCCCGTCCCCCCTACACTGTTTCCTTTGCGCTCACCTGGCTTTGCCAGAAGTCGCGCTAAGGAAACAGTTCCGGGGGACGGGGCTTCCTTTGTTTAACGCCGCAGGGTTACGAGTCTGAATTAAGATGGCTACTGGCTTCGCCAGAAGTCGCGCGACGGAATCAGCTCCGGGGAAACGGGGCCTCCTTTGTTAACTTGCTACAGGGTTACTGGTCTGATTTTAGTTATATGGTTACCGTTCAGCGGTGTTGATGGCTCCCTTGTTGGGGCTTTCTTTTTATCTCGCTACAATGGGCTTCAAGCGTTCTAGTGACTTGGAGTTTTGGTATGGCTGTTATTAATGTACTGCCTTCGGATGGGAAGGTTATTGACGAGGGTCCAGTTGGTTGCTCTGCTGATGTTCGCTGTGATGACTTTCGTCATCTCGATGTTGGACTGCCGCCCGAGATTCTTCGTCTTAAGGATGCCGGGTATTTGACGCAGGCTGTTGCTGCCTGCGATCGCCTTTTGGAGCAGAACCCCGAGCCTTCGCTGGCTGCTTGTGTTCGTGCCGAGCGGTATCGCATGCTCGAGACGCCGCTTCATTTTTCGGTGTCGCGCGATCAGGCTATTACGATGATTCGCGAGGAGTGGCCTGAGTTTTCCGAGGAGCAGTTTGACGATCTGATTGACCGTAAGCGTATTGACTGGCGCTTTATCGATGGTGAGCTGTTCGTTCTCGACAACTTCCTCGATTCGCTTCGCGTATATCCCAAAGAGGTTCCCGGCATGCGGTCCGATTCTACGGACGGAATAGCACTGCGCAACGAGATGCTCAAGGAGATGGAGTCGCAAAACGGATTGGCTCGCGTCATTACGCTTAAAGCGTCCGTGTCTGTCCCCGGCGCTCTGGAAGGGGAGGCCGTTTGCGCTTGGCTTCCCGTCGCGGCTGCCTGCCGTCAGCAGTCTCGGGTCGAGATTCTCGACATGACGCCGGAGGGTGCTGTTGCTCCCGCGAATGCTTCGGCGCGTACCGTCTCGTGGTCTTCCTCGAGCGAGCACTTATTTTCGGTGACCTATCGTTATCACATCGATGCTGCTTATTGTGATGTCTACGGTGGCACACTTCCGGTTCACCCGCGTATGGATGCGCCTCTGCCCGAGGATATTTCCGAGGACCGTCCGCACATTGCATTCACGCCGTATCTGCAGCAGCTGACGGCCCGTGTCATTGACGGGCTCGAGGATCCGCTCGATCGCGCCCGTGCTATCTATGATTACCTGACGCAGTACATCGACTATCGCTATCAGCCGCCGTACTTGCTTTTGGGATCTATTGCCGATGACTGCGCGCATTCGCTCCGCGGCGATTGCGGCGTTATGGCGCTCACGTTTATCACCATGTGCCGTATCGCGGGCGTGCCTGCCCGTTGGCAGAGCGGCCTGTATGTTGCGCCCGATTCGGTGGGGTCGCACGACTGGGCAGAGTTCTATACGCCGCAGACCGGATGGCTCAACGCCGACGTGTCATTTGGATCTTCTGCTCGCAGGATGGGGGAGGAGTGGCGCCGCCGTCACTACTTTGGCAATCTCGACCCGTGGCGTATGGTGGCCAACAATCGATTCCAGGCAGAGTTTGAGCCCTCTTTCGACGGCATGCGCGAGGACCCTTACGATAACCAGATGGGTGAGGCTTCGGTCGACGGTCGCGGATGCCGTCGGCGCGAGATGCTCCGCACGGTCGAACTCATCGAAATGCTCGAAGTTCCATTTTCGGACTAATCGGTAGAAAGCTGTGATAAACTAACTCACGCATTGCGTGCCCGAGTGGCGGAATTGGCAGACGCAGTGGACTCAAAATCCACCGTTGGCAACAACGTGCGAGTTCGAGTCTCGCCTCGGGCACCATACATGCAAGTGAGCGTTCAAGGGGGTTGCGGCCCCCTTTTTCGTGCCGAACTCGCGTGAGCGCGCGAAGCGTTAAGCAAACAGGCCTGTGGCCTGTTTGTAGCGGAGCGTGGCGAGGGCGCCACGCGCCCGAAGCCCGGGGCTTCGCGAAGCGAAGGCCCTTCGAGTCTCGCCTCGAGCACCATACATGCAAGCGAGCGTTCAAGGGGGTCAAGGTCCCTTTTTCGTGTACGTAATGTGATAACGCGCTGTACGTGTTATTATTCGCAAGGCGTTGTTCCCGCAATGCCCTAAAGAGGAACCCGAGGGTTCCCACCTTTTGGCGCCAATGAGCAGCTGACTGGTCATACAACTTAGATTCCCTTCCTCAAATCGAGGAAGTCTATGTGTACGACCTGGTTGCTGAGAAGCGCCGGGTTATTTTTTTATGAATGGAGGTAGGGAAAATAGCTAAGTCTGATGACACCCGCATCAACGACGAGATCACTGCATCTTCGTGTCGTTTGATTGGCGTCGATGGCTCTCAGCTCGGCCTGTTCGCCATCCGCGATGCCCAGCGCGTCGCCGACGATCAGGGTCTCGACCTGGTCGAGATCGCTCCCAACGCGGAGCCGCCGGTCTGCAAGGTCATGGACTACGGTAAGTTCAAGTACCAGCAGGCCATGAAGGCCAAGGCTGCTCGTAAGAACCAGTCCAAGGTCGAGGTCAAGGAAATGAAGTTCCGACCCAAGATCGACGTTGGCGACTACGAGACCAAGAAGGGCCACGTTCTGCGTTTCCTCAAGAAGGGCGCACGCGTTAAGATCACCATCATGTTCCGCGGCCGTGAGATGGCTCACCCGGAGCAGGGCCTTAACGTTCTCGAGCGTCTCGCCGAGGATCTCAAGCCTTACGCTACGGTCGAGTCCAAGCCTAAGATGGAAGGCCGTAACATGCTTATGCTGCTCGCCCCGATTAAGGGCGCCTTCGATGAGGATAAAGCGGCAAGCGATACCAAGTAACTAGTGTTCTGTAACCGATTAAGGAGTATTTCATGCCTAAGATGAAGTCCCACAGCGGCACCAAGAAGCGTTTCCGCAAGACTGGTACCGGCAAGCTTATGCGCGCCAAGGCTTTCAAGAGCCACATCCTGAGCAAGAAGTCCACCAAGCGTAAGCGTGGCTTCCGTCAGGAGACCGAGATCGCCGCTGCCGACCGCAAGGTCATCAAGTCGCGTCTCGCCTAAGTTCGCGTTCCCGTTTTTCGTTTTACCGTCTAGGAGTTGATAGAACATGGCACGTATTAAGCGCGCTGTTGCCGCCAAGAAGAAGCGCCGTACCGTTATGCACCGTGCGAAGGGTTACTATGGTGCCGCTTCGCGTACTTACAAGCATGCTAAAGAGCAGGTCCAGCACTCCCTGCAGTATCAGTATCGTGATCGCCGCAACAAGAAGCGCGAGATCCGTTCTCTCTGGATCACTCGTATCAACGCTGCTGCTCGCCTGAACGACATCTCTTACTCTCAGTTCATGCACGGCCTGAAGGTTGCCGGCATCGAGCTCGACCGCAAGGTCCTGGCTCAGATGGCTTACGAGGACATCGAGTCCTTCAACGAGCTGGCTACCATCGCCAAGAAGGCTCTCGAGGCCTAATAGATTCTCTTGAATCGCTAGGGGAGTGTCGCGTTGTGCGCGGCACTCCCTCTTTTTATCTGAAGCGCGGTTTACATTGCTAAAAGCGCGGGTAGATAAACACATATAGGTGACCGATCTCTATATATTCCTGAACCAAAGGGTCATCATCTGATATGTGCGGAAGATCCGCACCAGTCTTTCTATTACCTATAGAAAGCGATATGTTGTGTAGGACTTGTGAAGAGTGGAATTGACGACCCACAGGGCTTCGCGGTCTGGCAATATATCTCCTTGCCGCGCGGCCCGGTCGGACCGGACCAGCCGCCAGGCGTGCACCTTGAGAACCGGATACTGCGAGGATGGACACATTCAGTGTCGCATCCGGGCAGACATCGAACCATTTG
>NZ_JAQLFP010000038.1:5095-20266 GCF_028207065.1 Collinsella aerofaciens | reverse complement strand
CCAGGTGAGGGCGGCGTCCATATTGGGAACCAGCGAGAAGTACATCTCGATGCTGGAGAGGGGCCAAAGGGAGCTCAGGCCCATAAGGAGGGCCTACGAGGCATGGGTCGAGGCCGGACTTCCGCTCGATTGGGACAGGCAAGCCTTCGAGGCCGAGCGCAAAATGGATTCTAAAAAACACCTTGCCAAATAGGAGCGTCAGACCAGAAACGCCCCCGTTCGTAGCTCCGAAGGAGCAGAACGGGGGCGTTTCATTGGTCGAGGACGTTTTCAGGGGTTAGCCCGTACGGCCTTCGGGCGAGTGCGTCCGCTACTCAGCCATCTGAGCCTGGACGGCGGTGATGGCTACGACACCCACGATGTCGTCGGCAGAGCAGCCGCGCGAAAGGTCATTGACCGGCTTGGCGATGCCCTGCAGGATGGGGCCGTAAGCGTCGGCGCCAGCGAAGCGCTGGACCAGCTTGTAGCCGATGTTGCCGGCCTCGAGGTCGGGGAACACGAGCACGTTGGCCTTGCCGGCAACGGAGGAGCCGGGAGCCTTGAGCTGGGCGACGGTGGGGACGATAGCAGCATCGAGCTGCAGGTCGCCGTCGATGGCGAGCTCGGGTGCCTTTTCCTTGCAGAACTTCACGGCCTCCTGGACCTTCTTGGCGACCTCGCCACCGGCGGAGCCCATGGTGGAGTAGGAGAGCATGGCCACGTGCGGCTCAACGTTGCCCATGAAGGTGGACCAGGAGTGAGCGGAGGCGATGGCGATCTCGGAGAGCTCGTCGGAGGACGGGTTGATGTTGAGGCCGCAGTCGGCGAAGATCAGCGTACCGTCGGTGCCGAACTGCGGGGTGTCGGTGCACATCACGAAGAAGGCCGAGACCAGCTTGGTACCCGGGGCGGTCTTAAGGATCTGCAGCGCGGGGCGCAGGGTGTCGGCGGTGGAGTGGCAGGCGCCGGAGACCAGGCCGTCGGCGTCGCCCATCTTGACCATCATAGTGCCAAAGTAGGTGGCGTCCATCACCTGGGCGCGAGCCTGCTCGATGGTAACGCCCTTCTTGGCGCGGAGCTCGGCAAACTTCTGTGCGTACTCCTCGTGCTTCTCGGCGTTGCGCGGATCGATGACGGTGGCGCCGGGGACGTTGATCTCGTTGGGATCGCCCAGGATGACGATGTTGGCCAGGCCTTCCTCGATGATCTTGTTGGCCGCGACGATGGTGCGCGGGTCCTCGCCCTCGGGCAGGACGATGGTCTTAAGGTCGGCCTTGGCGGCAGACTTCATACGGTTTAGGAAATCGCTCATGTTACTCCTTGCAAGCGTTTCGCTAAGCTCCAGGCGCCCGGCTGTTCACGAATAAACCCGCTGCTAGCGGGTTTACCTTTCAATAATGTACGCCGCGGTGCTTGAGCTTTCCTTGTGTGGCAAGCTCATTATAGGACGCATTAGCGCTATAATCGCTCTGATAAATATGTCTCGAAGAATGTTCGAGAAAAGCCCAGCTAACGAGCCCGTGGCTTTTGACAAGGAGTATCGATGCAGATTACCTCAGGCCTGCCTGAAGGCTTTAACGCCGGCGCGTACGACATGATTGTCGTCGGTGCTGGATATGCCGGTGCCGTTTGCGCCCGCCGTCTTGCCGAGACCATCGGCTATCGTGTTGCCGTTTTGGAGCGCCGTAGCCACATTGCGGGCAATGCCTATGACTGCACTGACGAGGCCGGAATCCTGATCCACGAGTACGGTCCGCATATCTATCACACTTTTAACGAGCGCGTGCACAATTTCCTCTCGCGCTTTACCAAGTGGACGGACTACCAGCACAAGGTGCTCGCCAACATCAACGGTACCCTTATGCCCGTGCCCTTCAACCATGCGAGTCTCAAGCTCGCCTTTGGTGACGAGCGCGGCGAGGAGCTGTATCAGAAGCTCGTGGAGACCTTTGGCAAGGACGTCAAGGTGCCCATCATGGAGCTGCGTAAGAAGAACGACCCGGATCTTGCCGAGGTCGCCGATTACGTCTACGAGAACGTCTTTTTGCATTACACCATGAAACAGTGGGGCCAGACGCCCGATCAGATCGACCCCTCGATCACCGGCCGCGTTCCCATCTTTGTGGGCGATGATGACCGCTACTTCCCGCAGGCTCCCTTCCAGGGTATGCCGCAGGACGGCTACACGGCGTTGTTCGAGCATATGCTCGACCACGACCTGATCGACGTGTTCTGCGACGTGGACGCCCGCGATCTCTTTGAGATCGACGAGACCACCGTCAAGATCGGTGGCAAGGTCTACGGCGGCGAGATCGTTTATACCGGTCCGCTCGATGAGCTGTTCAACCTCGACCTGGGCGCTCTTCCGTACCGTACGCTCGACATGAAGTTCGAGACGCTCGATATGGATCAGTTCCAGCCCGTGGGCACCGTCAACTACACCACGAGCGAGGACTACACGCGCATTACCGAGTTCAAGAACATGACTGGTCAGGTCCTGCCCGGCAAGACCACCATCATGAAGGAGTACTCCAAGGCCTATACGCCCGGCTCGGGCGAGACGCCGTATTACGCCATTCTTGAGCCCGAGAACCGTGAGCTCTATGAGCGCTATCTTGAGCGCGTCCAGAACCTGACAAACTTCCACCCGGTGGGTCGTCTGGCCGAGTATCGTTACTACGATATGGATGCCGTGACCAATTCCGCCCTCGATCTTTCGGATGAGATTATCGCCTGCCATGCATAAAGTCATAACATTCGGTATTCCCTCGTATAACGCCGCCAAGGACATGGACCATTGCATCACCTCCATCTTGGAGGGGAGCAATTACGCCACCGATATCGAGATTATCGTGGTGGACGACGGCTCCAAGGATGAGACGGCCGCCAAGGCCGACGAGTGGGAGGCCCGTTATCCTGGAATCATCCGCGCGGTGCATCAGGAGAACGGCGGCCACGGTATCGCCGTCCTTTCGGGCTTGCGCGAGGCGCAGGGCACCTACTACAAGGTTGTCGACTCGGACGACTGGCTTGACGGCGCTGCCCTTTCGACCATGTTGTCGATTCTGCGCGGCTTTGAAGAGCGCGACCAGCGCGTTGACCTGTTTATCTCGAACTACGTGTACGAGAAGGTTTACGAGGGTACGCATACGGCCATTGGTTACAAGTTTGCCCTGCCTCGAAAAAAGATCTTTACCTGGGACCAGATCGGCCATTTCCGTTTGGACCAGAATCTGCTCATGCACAGTCTGTGCTATCGCACGGATGTGCTGCGCGAGTCCAACCTGCCCATGCCGCCGCACACGTTCTATGTGGACAACATCTACGCCTACGTGCCGCTGCCGCGTTGCAAGACCATGTACTACGCCGACATCGACCTCTATCGCTACTTTATCGGTCGCGAGGGCCAGAGCGTCAACGAGGCCACGATGGTCAAGCGCCTGGACCAGCAGTTCCGTGTGACGCGCATCATGATGGAGTCGTTCCACCTGTACAGCGATGTTGAGTCGTCGCGTCTGCGCTCGTACATGATGGGTTATTTCACTATGATGATGGCGATCTGCTCGGTGCTCACCAAGCTTTCCGAGGAAGATTGCGCCGACGAGCGCCTGAAGACGCTGTGGGCGGACCTAAAGGCCTACGATGAGCGCATGTATCGTCGTGCTCGCTACGGCGTGGTCGGCTTCTTTACCAATCTGCGTGGCCGCGCTGGCGACAAAACCACACTCGGCCTATACCGTCTTGCCTCAAAGATCTTCAAATTCAACTAGCTGCTGAGTAATCGCTGCTGATGGGTTGACTGGGCCCCTTGGCCTTTAGTTTGCTACTGCGAACAGTCCTGCTCGCACAGAAAGCACATTTAGTGCTTTCCGGCTCGTGCGGAACTTGTATCAAACTAAAGGCCAAGGGGCCTCTGCTATAAGAATCGATTGTCAGGTTATTTGAATTTGAAGATCTTCGACGCGCGGTACACAGTGGCCTGGGCTGAAAAGAATCTGGTTGGTAGGTTGCCCGGTGGGGTTTGGTTATGTTTGTCGCGAGTTCCGCACGAGCCGAAGAGCACTTAATGTGCTCTTCGTGCGAGCCAGGACTGTAGAGCAGCAAACATAACCAAACCCCACCGGGCAACCGGACGAGCTGGTTTACTTTGCGGCGCCGGGTATGCCGTGGGAGGTTTTGGCGTTTTTGGCTCCGTTTACGATGGCGGTCTGTAGGGCCCTTACGGCGAGCATGCCCAGCAGGTCTAGGGGAACGGCGGCGCTTGCCTGGGCGCCCAGTTTGCCGCTGGCGAGGGTGTAGATGGTGTCGCCGTCGTTGGTGGTGTGCGTGGGACGGATGGCGTGTGCGTAGGCGTCTGCGGCCATCTGGGAGACCTTGGTGGCTTGTGCCTTAGTGAGTTCCACGTTGGTGACAATGCAGCTGATGGTGGTGTTGGTGCGGTCGAGCGGCATCTGCATGGATCCGGCGGCGGCAAAGGCTGCGAGTTCCATATCGACAATTTGGTCGCTATCGGCTGAGGCGCGCATGCCGGCGACCCACTCGCCGGTGAGGGGGTCGACAACGTTGCCGCAGGCGTTGACCGAGACCACGGCGCCCACCTTGATGGGGCCGAGCGCCACGGCGGCAGCGCCAAGGCCGGCCTTCATGCAGGTGGCGGGGCCCATGAGCTTACCCACGGTAGCGCCCGTGCCGGCGCCTACGTTGCCCTGTTCGAGCTTGGTGGGGGTGTGGTCGAGCGCCTCGCGCACGGCGGCGATGCCGGCCTCAATGTCGGGGCGAACGGTGGGGTCGCCAAAGGCAAGGTCGAAGATACAGCTGGAGCACACGATGGGCACCTGCGTGGGGCCGACGGGCAGACCAATGCCGCGGCTCTCGAGTTCGCGGGCCACGCCGCTTGCAGCCTCGAGGCCAAAGGCCGATCCGCCCGAAAGGCAGACGGCGTGGACCTTATCGACGGTGTTTTCGGGACGCAGCAGGTCGGTCTCACGCGAAGCGGGGGCGCCACCACGTACGTCAACGCCACCGGTGGCACCCCCGGGCGCCACGATTACGGTGCAGCCGGTGCCAGCCTCCTCGTCCGTATAGTTGCCAAAGCAAAAGCCATCGACATTGCAAACATCGATGGCTTCGAGCAGTGTGTCCATGTGTTCTCCTATCGGTTTTCCGCCGGGCCTTATGCCCGGTCGGGATCCGTACGGTACGGCAAAATTGTAGGCGCTGGGGGATACCCAGCGCCAGATGCAATTACGAGAGTTTTTGAATCGCGCGTGCGACGCGAGCGATGGGCAAGCCCACCACGTTGTAGAAGTCACCCGAAATATCGTGCACAAGCATGCGGCCGCCTGTGCCTTGGATGCCGTAGGCCCCGGCCTTGTCCATGGGTTCGCCGGAGGCAACATAGCGCTCGATCTGCTCTTCGGTAAGCTCATAGAACGTCACGTCGGTCACATCGACAAACGACAGGCTCTCGGCGGCATGCGGAGCTGTAGCGTCGCCGGCTTTAACGATGCAGACGCCGGTTGCGACCTGGTGCGTGCGGCCCGAAAGCTCGCGGAGCATGGTGCGCGCCTCGTCCCCGTCTGCCGGCTTGCCCAAAATTTGGCCGTCAAAGGTGACAATAGTATCGGCCGCGACGGTCAGTTCGTTGGGCTCGGCATGCTCGGCGGCAACGGCGGCGGCTTTGGCACGCGCCAAGCGCTCGACGAGTGTAAGCGGAGCTTCGCCATCAAAAGGCGTTTCGTCGATATCTGCGGGAATCACGCGAATGTCATAGCCCGCCTCGCGCATCAACTCGATGCGGCGCGGTGATTGCGAAGCCAAAATCATAGCTGAATGCCCTCGGCGACCTTCTCGACGGCCTTGTCGCCGGCGAGCGTGCGCAGCAGCTCAAGCGCAAAGGGGAGCGACTGGGCCATGCCGCTGGCGGTGATGATGTTGCCGTCTTGCGTAACCTTCTCGCCGGTATAGGCGCCTTCGGGGAAGCTTTTCTCAAAGCCAGGGAAGCACGTGGCGTGGCGCCCCTCGAGTAGGTCGAGCTCGCCCAGGATAAACGGGGCGGCGCAGATGGCGGCAACGTGCTTGGTCGCGGCGAACTCGCAGACCACGTCGCAGACGCGCTGATCGGCACGCAGGTTGGTGGCACCGGGCAAGCCGCCGGGCAGCACGACGCAGTCGTACTCGTCAAAGTTGATCTCATCAAAGAGCGCATCGCAGGTCACGGGGATCTGCAGCGAGCTTACGACCTCACGTGTGGGCATAATCGAGACGAGCGTGGCGCGCACACCGCCGCGACGCATGACATCGACCATGGTCAAGCATTCAATAGTTTCAAAGCCATCGGCGGCGAGGACGGCAACGCTGGGCATGAGGGTTCCTTTCATAGGCGGCATACAATTAGCCGTCTTATACCCCGAAGACCTCCGCTTGCCACGCTCGATTTCTCAATGATTTACCTGAGCAATGATTGAGTGACTAGTTGCGCCTAAGGTGGATGACGGTCTCGCAGTGGAAGGTTTGCGGGAACAGGTCGACTGGCGTGATCTTGACGGGGGAGAAGGTGCCTTCTTCGACAAAGCGTTTGAGATCGCGCGCCAGGGTGGCCGGGTCGCAGCTCACGTAGGCGACATCGCGAGCACTCGTGTTGGCGATAAGGTCGATCGCCTCGGGGGCGAGGCCTGCGCGCGGCGGGTCGACCACCAAGACGTCGGCATCCTGGTCGGGGAACTCGCGCACCGCGTCTCCGCCAATGACGTCGACGTTATCAAGCTTGTTGATCTCCAGGTTACGGCGCAGGTCGCGCACGGCCGGGCCGTAGGCCTCGACGGCGGCGACGAAGTCGCAGCGGCGGGCGAGCGGCAGGGTAAAGGTTCCGGCGCCGCAGTACAGGTCCACGGCAAGCTCGTCTTCTTGCGGGTCGAGCGCTTCCATGACAAGCTCGATCAAAATCTCGGCACCCTTGGTGTTGACCTGGAAAAAAGACGGGGCAGACAAGCGCATCTGACCCTCGGCGATATTCTCGGTCCATGAGCCCTCTCCGGCGAGCATTTCGACCTTGGAGACACGGCGGGCCTTCTTTTCGCCCTTGCTCATCACGCGCACGATGCTCGTGGGATGAGCGGCGTCCGCCAGCACGCGGGAGACCTGCGAGCGCGGAAAAGAGCCTGTAGGCGTCCAGAGTGCGACCTCGAGTGCCTTGGTACGGCGCGATGCACGAATGCCCACGCGTTCGAGTCCCAAGTCATGGCTGCCGCTTAGATAGTTGAGTGCGCCGACGACCGATTTGAGCGCCTTCGGGAAGCGCTTATCGAACAGCGGGCACGCATCGACGGTCACGATTTTGCTGGGGTCGACACCGTGCATGCCAAGGCGCACGCGACCGTTGACGACGGTCGGTTCGAGCTCGATTTTATTGCGGTAGCCCCAGTCGTCCTTGGTGTGGCAGATGGGCTGTACCAACTCATCGACCTGCTCAGGAGCGAACTTGCCGATGCGCTCGAGCGTGGAGCGCAGGTTTTGCTCCTTGGCGGCGAGCTGTGCCGTGCGTGAGAGATTGCCCCACGAACAACCGCCGCAGATGCCAACGAAGGGGCAGGGGGGCTGAATGCGATCGGGGCTCGGCTCCAGAATCTCGGTCGTGCGGGCGCGCATGAACGACTTGCCGTCCTGTACGACCTCGGCCTCGACGGTGTCGCCTGCCACGGCGCCCTGCACAAAGACGGCCTTGCCGTTGTCGGCGTGCGCCAGCCCGTCGGCGCCGTAGGTCATCGATTCTATAGTGAGCTTCATATCCCTGCCTGTCATTCGTGTTGTTGCTCGCACCATGGTAGCAGGGAAAAGCGCCCCGCATCCGAGGCTTTCCTCAAATGCGGGGCGCTTCTACAAACTGCTTCTACAAGCGACTATTTCGTCTTGCCGGTAATGAGCGTCTTAAGACCCAGGCCGATCAGGCCCAGGCCCATGCGCACACGACCGGGGCGATGGCGCTCGATGGCCTTGGTCTTGCCGGCGGGCTTATCGCGACGGGCGCTCGTCTCGGGTGCGGGCTTAGCTGCCTGCGGCTCGGGCTGAGGTGCAGGTGCGGGCTCGGGCTCAATGACGGTCGCCTGGACCTTCTGAACCTCGGGTGTGGCCGGCTGCGGCTTAGGAGCAGGGGCGGGCTTTGCCTCAATGACGGGCTCGGGCGCGGCCTCGGCGTTGCGGTAGGCACGCTCCAGCAGGGCTTCCTGCGAGTTGAAGGGTTTCTCACCCTCTGCGCGCTCCACGGGGACCCAGGTGCCGTCGCTCGTGAGGCTGCGGGCCTTCACGTTGTCGCGCAGCTGCATGCTCATGTACTCGTGCACCAGGGCGCGGCAGGTGGGGTCGAGCACGGGGAAGGCGATCTCCACGCGGTGCTCGGTGTTGCGTGTCATCATGTCGGCCGAGCTCAGATAGATCATGTCCGAGTCCACGCCAAAGGCGTAAACGCGCGCATGCTCCAAAAAGCGTCCGACGATAGAACGGACATGCACGTTCTCGGTCTTGCCAGGAACGCCCGGCTTGAGGCACGAGATGCCGCGGATGATCATGTCCACGCGGACTCCTGCGCACGATGCCTCGGCGATCTTGTCGATGACCTCGCGGTCGGTGAGCGAGTTGAGTTTAAAGAACACGCGGGCGGGCTCGCCGGCGAGGGCGCGCTGGATCTCGCGGTCAAGCCCGCGCATGATGAGCGGTTTCAGTCCGACGGGCGCCACACCCAGGAAGCGGTAATCGCCGCGCAGGTTGCCCAGCGACAGGTTGCGGAAGAACAGGTTGGCGTCCTCGCCGATGCCGGGGTGAGCGGTCATGAGCATAAAGTCGCTGTAGAGTTTGGCCGTCTTCTCGTTAAAGTTGCCGGTGCCCAGCAGCGTCAGGCGCGTTAGCGCCATGCCCTCGCGATAGGTGAGCTGGCAGATCTTGGAGTGGCACTTAAAGCCCTCGGAGCCGTAGATGACGGTGCAGCCGGCCTCTTCCAGGCGCTCGGCCCACTCGATGTTGTTCTGCTCGTCAAAGCGCGCGCGGAGCTCCATGAGCACCGTGACCTCTTTGCCGTTCTCGGCGGCATCGATCAGTGACTCGCACAGGCGGCTCTGCTTGGCCACGCGGTAGAGCGTGATGCGCAGTGAGATGCACTCGGGGTCGTAGGCGGCCTCGTGCACCAGATCAAGGAAGGGGTTCATGGCCTCATAGGGATAAAAGAGCAGCTTGTCGTGTTGAAGTACCTGCTCGCGGATGGAGCGGGTCATATCGATGGTGGGGTTGGGCTGCGGCTTAAACGGCGTAAAGAGCAGCTCGTTGCGCAGGTGCTCGGGAATCTTGCCCTCAATGCCAAAGACGTAGCCTAGGTCGAGCGGGATATCGCAGGTAAAGACAGAGCGGCGCGAAAGCTCGAGCGCCTTGCGGATGGTCTTGAGCGTCGCCTTCTCGAGCGACCCCGAGACCGCGAGCACCACCGGCTGCAGGCGCAAGCGTTTCTTGAGGATGCGCTTCATGTGCTGACGGTAATCCTCTTCCTCCTCGACGCCCTCGCCGTCCGGGTCGATGTCGGCGTTGCGGGTGACGCGGATGAGCGCGCGGTCGAGCGGCTTATAGGAGCCAAAGCAGCTGTCCAGGCAGGCGAGGATGACGTCCTCGAGCAAGATGTAGGAGTAGGTGCCGGTGGGCGAGGGGATCTCGACCACGCGGTTCATCGAGGTGGGAATCTCGATAAGGCCCAGCAGACTCTCCTCGTCGGTGACGCCGTCCAGGCCGCAGGCCAGGTAGAGTGCGCCGTTGCGCAGGTTGGGGAAGGGGTGGCGCGGGTCAATCACCAGCGGTGAGATGACCGGCGACACGTAGGCCTGGAAGTAACGGGTTACAAAGGTGCGCTCCTCGGGCGTAAGCGAATCGATGCGGGCGCGGTGAACGCCCAGGGTGTCGAGCTTGCCCTCGATGCTCTTAAAGATGGACTCCCATCGGGTAAGGAGCCCGGGCATTTCGGCCATGACAGCATCGACCTGTTCGGAGGCGGTCATATTGCTCTTGTTGTCGACAGGCTGTTTTTTGAGCTCTGCCAGATCGGACAGGCCGCCCACGCGCACCATGAGAAACTCATCGAGGTTAGACTCGAAAATCGACACGAACTTTAGCCGCTCGAACAGCGGAACGGTCTCGTCGAAGGCTTCGTCAAGCACACGGTTGTCAAAGCGCAGCCAGCTGAGCTCTCGGTTCTGCGTGTACGAGAAGTCGCGCGGCGGCTTACGCAGCTTTGCAGCGGCTTGCTTTTTTTCGATTTTGCTCGGCATATGCATCTGTCCGTTCAGTCCCCGTGGGGGACGGTTGCCTAACACTATTCACTATTGTCTCAATTTAGTCGACCTATGGCACGGACGTATCGCGTGAACGGTATCTTTACCTACTTCTTACGCTGACAAGCCATAGAGCTGACGCCCTTCGCGTTGTGAAAAACGGTCTATATCCTCACTCAACTGGTGAGTATGTGTGAATAAGAATGATAGGTAGCTGAATATCATCGAATACAGACAGAAACACGAACAAGCGTCATTTATATACATAAAACCGTTTTAGATATGCAATTCTTAATCGAAAGATTGGAGTTGTAATTGCGAATGATTTTTAAGAAAAAAGAGCATTTACCTTAGAAAAGCTACTTTAGAACGCCGAAGTGCATTATGGGGGAATCATATTCGATATGCCGTTCATCGAACTTTGTTGACCGTTCGGGGGCGAGGTGGAATTGCGGTTGGAATTTGGATATAACTAGAGCTGTCAGCAAGCAGCACCCGTTACGGAAGGGTGCTGAGAGATTCGGCCGAAAGGCCCGAAAGAAAGGTAGGAGGCCATGACGAAAGGTCTGCACGTGCCTTCCGAGATCGGCAAGCTCAGGAAGGTCTGCCTGCACCGTCCCGGCGACGAGCTCCTCAACCTGCCGCCCGACGAGCTCGAGCGACTCCTGTTCGACGACGTCCCGTTCCTGGAGGTCGCACAGCAGGAGCACGACACCTTCGCCCAGATCCTGAGGGACCAGGGCGTGGAGGTCCTCTACCTCGAGAACCTCGTCGCCGAGGTGTTCGACCAGGTCCCCGGCGCCCGCGCCGAGTTCACCGACCAGTACATCGCCGAGGCAGGCATCCGCGGCCAGCAGATGCCGCAGATCGTCCGCGAGAAGCTGGACTCCATCGAGGACAACCTCGAGTTCGTCAAGAAGACCATGGCCGGCATGACCAAGGCCGAGATCGACATGCCCCTCACGGCGTCCACGACCCTCGACTCCCTGGTCAACTCCGAGTCCGAGTCCGACCTGATCATCGACCCGATGCCCAACCTCTACTTCACCCGCGACCCGTTCGCGGTCGTCGGCGAGGGCGTCAACCTCAACCGCATGTACTCGGTCACCCGCAACCGCGAGACCCTGTACGGCAAGTACGTCTTCAAGTACCACCCCGACTACAAGGACGTCTCCCTGTACTTCCGCCGCGACTGCCAGTTCCACACCGAGGGCGGCGACGTGCTGAACATCAACGAGAAGACCCTCGCCGTCGGCATCTCCCAGCGCACCCAGGCCGCCGCTATCGACGTCATGGCCCAGAACATCTTCTGGAACTCCGACTCCAAGGTCGAGCGCATCCTGGCCTTCGACATCCCGGTCTCGCGCGCCTTCATGCACCTCGACACGGTCTTCACCCAGATCGACGTCGATAAGTTCACGATCCAC
Source organism: Collinsella aerofaciens (assembly GCF_028207065.1). Taxonomy (GTDB): domain Bacteria; phylum Actinomycetota; class Coriobacteriia; order Coriobacteriales; family Coriobacteriaceae; genus Collinsella; species Collinsella aerofaciens_AR. The sequence continues at coordinate 8,556 of NZ_JAQLFP010000038.1, read as the reverse complement.
CCCGCCATCATGGGCACCCTGCGCGTCTACGAGCTGACCGCCGGCAAGAACCCGGGCGACGTGAACATCCGCCTGATCGAGGACACCCTCGAGCACGTCCTGGAGGACGCCACCGGCGTCGACCAGGTCAAGCTGATCCCCTGCGGCGGCGGCGACCCGATCGCGGCCTCCCGCGAGCAGTGGAACGACGGCTCCAACACCCTGTGCGTCGAGCCCGGCAAGATCTGCGTCTACGCCCGCAACACCGTCACCAACGACGTGCTGTACAAGGAGGGCCTGGACCTTCTCGTCGTGCCCTCCGCCGAGCTCTCCCGCGGCCGCGGCGGCCCGCGCTGCATGAGCATGCCCTTCTGGCGCGAGGACCTCTAAGGTCTTCTAGGACCCGTATAGGTCTTAATACATACATCTAGCTGACGTTAGATGTCTCCCATTGGGGCGGTGCGGGTTTTCGCGCCGCCCCAATCTTGTATGAGGAACGTCAACACGGTTGGATGACTGCTTTTGTAAGGAGCTTGGCCATGGACATTAAGACGATTGGCGTTGAGGAATGGCTCAACGTTTGGGAGAAGAGCGCCACGTGGGACATCGCCCAGTCGACGATCTCGTCGCTCACCATGGGCGAGCTGCGCGCGCTCGATGAGCAGGACGGCGCCACGTTCTACGAGCGCCTGGACCGCGAGAAGATGAACTACGGCTGGATCGAGGGCTCTCCGGAGTTTAAGGCCGAGGTTGCCAAGCTGTATCGTCGCGAGGTCAATCCCGATCACATTCTGCAGACCAATGGCTGCACGGGCGCTAACCTCAACGCCATCATGGCCGTGGTCGAGCCCGGCGACCATGTCATCGCCGAGTGGCCCACCTACGCGCCGCTCTACGAGATTCCGCGTACGCTCGGTGCCGAGGTCGAGTATTGGGAGCTTCGCGAGGAGCTTGGCTGGAGGCCCGATATCGAGGAGCTTAAGCGCTTGGTGCGTCCCAATACCAAGCTCATCTGCATTAACAACGCATCGAACCCCATCGGAACGGTGCTCGATGCCGATACGCTCGGCCAGATTGCCGAGATCGCCCGTTCGGCTGGCGCCTATGCTCTGTGCGACGAGGTGTACCTGCCGCTTGAGAACACCAAGGCCTTTATGTCGATGGTCGACATGTACGAGAAGGCCATTGTCACCAACTCGGTGTCCAAGACCTATTCGACGCCTGCGGCCCGCGTGGGCTGGGTCGTGGCCGACGAAGAGGTGTCCAACCGCATCCGCACCTACCGCGACTACACCATGATCTGCGGCGGCGTGTTCAACGATGCCCTGGCGACCTACGTGCTCGAGCACAAGGACAAGACTCTCGAGCGCAATCGCAAGATCGTGTTTGGCAACCGCGATATCGCGCAGGCTTGGATCGATACGCAGCATCGCGTTTCCTGGACGGCCCCGCAGGGAATATCAACCTCGTTTATCCAGCTGGATATTCCCGAGGATGACGAGGAATTCTGTAAGCGCCTGTTGGCCGAGAGGGGAGTGCTGCTGGTCCCCGGTAGCCGCTTTGAGCTTCCCTGCGGCGCACGCCTGGGCTACTGCGCGAGCGAAGACGTTCTTCGCGAGGGCCTGAGGCTTTTGGGCGAGGCACTGGCGGAGTTCGATCGCCAGGATTCCGACGATCTTCGAGGGCCTTATCCAAATTGGCCGAAGATAATCGAAAACGGACCCGTTTCCCTAGGGGAAGCGGGTTCGTTTTTCTATACCGAGAAGTCAAGTTGTTACAAATGGGGCCGTAAAGCGAGCCGGTATCCGCTGGGCCTTATACTGAGCTTCCGGTGAACGGTATCAAGCGTCTGGTAAACGGTAATTTGTTTACCAGAAATGAATAGGACAAACTTTTTTCTGAATAAAAATGAAAATGGTTGAGACGCGGCATGAATCGCTGATTCTATTCATAGCTTTATTAGAAATATGCAATTTGAGGGTGGTTTAATAAAGTTAAGTTCCATTTGTTATTTGGACTGAAAACGCGTTTTAGCACGTAAATACACTTTATTATATCAAAGTGTGCCATGCGTGAAGTATATGTGTATGCCGTTCACCCCTCATATAAAACCGTTCGGGGGCGAGGTGGAAGTATGGACTGATTTTGGATATAAATATGTCGTCAGCAATAACGCCTCACACGGAGGGGCGCTAACGAATCGGCCCTGACAGGGGCCCGAAAGAAAGGTAGGAGGCCATGACGAAAGGTCTGCACGTGCCTTCCGAGATCGGCAAGCTCAGGAAGGTCTGCCTGCACCGTCCCGGCGACGAGCTCCTCAACCTGCCGCCCGACGAGCTCGAGCGACTCCTGTTCGACGACGTCCCGTTCCTGGAGGTCGCACAGCAGGAGCACGACACCTTCGCCCAGATCCTGAGGGACCAGGGCGTGGAGGTCCTCTACCTCGAGAACCTCGTCGCCGAGGTGTTCGACCAGGTCCCCGGCGCCCGCGCCGAGTTCACCGACCAGTACATCGCCGAGGCAGGCATCCGCGGCCAGCAGATGCCGCAGATCGTCCGCGAGAAGCTGGACTCCATCGAGGACAACCTCGAGTTCGTCAAGAAGACCATGGCCGGCATGACCAAGGCCGAGATCGACATGCCCCTCACGGCGTCCACGACCCTCGACTCCCTGGTCAACTCCGAGTCCGAGTCCGACCTGATCATCGACCCGATGCCCAACCTCTACTTCACCCGCGACCCGTTCGCGGTCGTCGGCGAGGGCGTCAACCTCAACCGCATGTACTCGGTCACCCGCAACCGCGAGACCCTGTACGGCAAGTACGTCTTCAAGTACCACCCCGACTACAAGGACGTCTCCCTGTACTTCCGCCGCGACTGCCAGTTCCACACCGAGGGCGGCGACGTGCTGAACATCAACGAGAAGACCCTCGCCGTCGGCATCTCCCAGCGCACCCAGGCCGCCGCTATCGACGTCATGGCCCAGAACATCTTCTGGAACTCCGACTCCAAGGTCGAGCGCATCCTGGCCTTCGACATCCCGGTCTCGCGCGCCTTCATGCACCTCGACACGGTCTTCACCCAGATCGACGTCGATAAGTTCACGATCCACCCCGCCATCATGGGCACCCTGCGCGTCTACGAGCTGACCGCCGGCAAGAACCCGGGCGACGTGAACATCCGCCTGATCGAGGACACCCTCGAGCACGTCCTGGAGGACGCCACCGGCGTCGACCAGGTCAAGCTGATCCCCTGCGGCGGCGGCGACCCGATCGCGGCCTCCCGCGAGCAGTGGAACGACGGCTCCAACACCCTGTGCGTCGAGCCCGGCAAGATCTGCGTCTACGCCCGCAACACCGTCACCAACGACGTGCTGTACAAGGAGGGCCTGGACCTTCTCGTCGTGCCCTCCGCCGAGCTCTCCCGCGGCCGCGGCGGCCCGCGCTGCATGAGCATGCCCTTCTGGCGCGAGGACCTCTAAGA
>NZ_JAQLFP010000038.1:0-4999 GCF_028207065.1 Collinsella aerofaciens | reverse complement strand
CGTGCCCTCCGCCGAGCTCTCCCGCGGCCGCGGCGGCCCGCGCTGCATGAGCATGCCCTTCTGGCGCGAGGACCTCTAAGTCTTTCCGTTTCCGGTGCGGTCTCCCTACAACCGCACCGGTTTCGCCCGTCAAACGGGCGACACTAATACTTACGTAATTCATTTCTTCGAAAGGAAACGAACCATGGGTGTTAACCTCTCCGGCCGTAGCTTCCTCAAGCTCCTCGACCTCACCACCGAGGAGATCGAGTACCTGCTCAAGCTCTCCAAGAACTTCAAGGATATGAAGCGCGCTGGCGTTCCGCACCGCTATCTCGAGGGTAAGAACATCGTTCTGCTCTTCCAGAAGACCTCTACTCGTACCCGCTGCGCCTTCGAGGTCGGCGGCATGGATCTGGGCATGGGCGTCACCTACCTCGATCCGGGTTCGTCGCAGATGGGCAAGAAGGAGTCCATCGAGGATACCGCCCGTGTTCTCGGCCGCATGTATGATGGCATCGAGTTCCGTGGCTTTGCCCAGGACGACGTCGAGGAGCTCGCTGCTAAGTCCGGCGTGCCCGTGTGGAACGGCCTGACCACTGAGTGGCATCCCACCCAGATGCTCGCCGACATCCTGACCGTCCAGGAGAACTTCAACTACGACATCAAGGGCAAGACCCTCGTCTTCATGGGTGACTGCAAGAACAACGTTGCTCGCTCTCTCATGGTCGTTTGCTCCAAGCTCGGCATGAACTTCGTGGCCTGCGGCCCCGAGGAGTGCATGCCCGCTGACGACGTCATCGAGGCCTGCAAGCCCATCGCCGAGGCCAACGGCTGCACCATCAAGCTGACCACCGACGTCAAGGACGGCGTCACCGGTGCCGACGTTATCTACACCGACGTGTGGGTCTCCATGGGCGAGCCTGACGAGGTCTGGGCCGAGCGCATCGCTCAGCTCACCCCGTATCGCGTTACCTCCGAGGTCATGGCTATGGCCAACCCGGGTGCCATCTTCCTGCACTGCCTGCCCAGCTTCCACGACACCAACACCACCATTGGCGCCGAGAAGTGCGAGCAGTTCGGCATCACCGAGCAGGAGGTCACCGACGAGGTCTTCGAGAGCCCCGCTTCCAAGGTCTTCGACGAGGCCGAGAACCGCATGCACACCATCAAGGCTGTCATGTACGCCACGCTCAAGTAAGAGCATCTAGCATCTCGCTCGGGGTGCATTCCTGCGCACCCCGAGCGCTTTTGTCTGGTAAAAATCTCGCACCGAGCGACATGCACGGCACGGAAGAGCCGCTTCGGGCGAGATCAGTAAATGATTTATGAAGGGGGGATGAGAACTATGACTGAGACCGCTAAGAAAAAGCGCGGTATGCCTTCATCGTTCACCATTCTTCTTGCTCTGCTGGCAATCGTCGCGGTTGTTACCGTTATCGTCTCCGGTACGTCCGGTGGCGCGGTTACCGCTGCCCGCCTGAGCGATTTCTGCACCGCCCCGGTCAAGGGCTTCGCTGACGCTCTGCCCGTCTGCCTCTTCGTTATGATCCTCGGTGGCTTCCTCGGCATGATGACCGAGACCGGCGCCCTGGACAACGGCATTGCCGTTCTGGTGCAGAAGCTTAAGGGCAATGAGATCATGCTCATTCCCGTGCTAATGTTCATCTTCTCCCTCGGTGGTACCACCTATGGTATGTGCGAGGAGACCGTTCCCTTCTACGCCCTGCTCGCCGCCACCATGATGGCTGCTGGCTTCGACCCTATGGTCGGCGCTGCCACCGTCCTGCTCGGCGCTGGCTGCGGCTGCCTCGGCTCCACGGTTAACCCGTTCGCCGTCGGTGCTGCCGTCGACGCTCTGACCGGCGTTGGCATTGAGGTCAACCAGTCCATCATCATCGGTCTCGGTGCCGTCCTGTGGATTGTTACCACTGTTATGTCCATCCTCTTCGTCATGAGCTATGCCAAGAAGGTCAAGGCTGACAAGGGTTCCACCATCCTTTCGATGCAGGAGCTCAAGGACGCCGAAGAGGCTCACGGCAAGGCTGCTTCCGAGGTTCACAAGGAGGTCAAGCTCACCGGTCGTCAGAAGGGTGTTCTGATCGCCTTTGCCTTCACCTTCGTCGTCATGATCGTCGGCTTCATCCCGCTGGCCGACCTCAACGAGGGCGTCGCCAACTTCTTCGATGCTGGCGCTGTCTATGACGCCGACGGTAACGCCATCGTTCAGGGCTGGTCTGCCCTGATCACCGGCCTGCCCATTGGCCAGTGGTACTTCGACGAGGCTTCCACCTGGTTCTTCCTCATGGCTGTCCTGATCGGTATCATCGGTGGCCTCTCCGAGAAGCAGATCGTCAACACCTTCATCACCGGCGCTGCCGACATGATGTCCGTTGTCCTCGTCATCGCTCTTGCCCGTGGTATCTCCGTCCTCATGGCTAGCACCGGCCTCGACGTCTACGTCCTCGACGCTGCCGCCAATGCTCTGGCTGGCCTGTCCGGCGTGATCTTCGCTCCCATGAGCTTCCTGGTCTACTTCGGCCTGTCCTTCCTGATCCCCTCGACCTCCGGTATGGCTACTGTCTCCATGCCCATCATGGGACCGCTGGCTGTTAAGCTCGGCTTCTCGCCCGAGGTCATGGTCATGATCTTCTCCGCCGCCATCGGCGTCGTGAACCTGTTCACCCCGACCTCCGGCGCCATCATGGGCGGTCTTGCCCTGGCCAAGATCGAGTGGACGACCTGGCTCAAGTTTGCTCTCAAGCTCATCGTCGCTCTCTCCGTCGTCTGCGCCATCATTCTGACCGTCGCCTGCGTGATGCTCTAAGTACCCCTTGGGTACCCCACGGAAACCATGACGATCCTGTAAAGGATCACCTGGTCATCGTCTGTCCGGTGGGGTAACCCCACCGGTAGACTCCTACCTTTAGCCTCCTCCCGTTCCGTGCGCGGGAGGGGGCGCACTTATGTTCCGCGGTTTTACCAAACCGCGGAACCACTCGACGCTGTGCGCCGCCCAGAACTACAATTTGTCATTCAAAAGGCAAGGCATGACCAAAAGGTCTATGCCTTGCCTTTTTCATGCCAACTTGTACGTTCTGGACGGCGCTCGCTGACTTATGCTCAACCTGCGACGCTGTTATTGTTGGTGCAGGGGAACAGCTTGCCCGCTCTGGTGCCCGTTCGTTGACTTTGGCTCTGCCTGTGACGTTTCCATTGTTGGTGCGGAGTGACTTGGTTCCTGCTTCAAATTAGCTATCCCGGGTCCCCGGTGGTTGCGGTGGCGTGTTTGGTTGGTGCCTGTTGGTGGCCAGGCCCTTGCGAGGGGCAGGCTCCGTTATAATCGCCTAGAACATTAAATGGAAACGGGACGGGAGCCATATATGCGCCAGGGTTTCGACAACGCGAAGTATATCGAGCTGCAGGCCGCTCATATTAAGGAGTGCATCTCGCAGTTTGGCGGCAAGCTGTATTTGGAGTTTGGCGGCAAGTTGTTCGATGACTATCATGCCAGCCGCGTGCTGCCGGGTTTTGAGCCGGACAGCAAGTTTCGCATGCTCAAGAGCATTGCCGATGACGTTGAGGTCATCATCGCGATCAACGCGAACCACATCGAGAAGAATAAGGCCCGTGGCGACCTTGGCATTACCTATGACGAGGACGTTTTGCGCCTGGTCGACCTGTTCCGCGGCAACGGTTTTGCTGTCGCGGCCGTGGTTATCACCCAGTACGCCGGCCAGCCCGCCGCCGATGTGTTCCGCAATCGCCTGAACGCGCTCGGCATTCCCGCCAAGCTGCACTATCCCATCGAGGGCTATCCGCACGACGTCGACCTGATCGTGTCTGACGACGGCTATGGCAAGAACGAGTTTGTCGAGACCTCCCGTCCGCTCGTTGTCGTGACGGCACCCGGCCCTGGCTCGGGCAAGCTCGCCACCTGCCTGTCTCAGCTCTATCACGAGCACAAACACGGCACCGCTGCCGGCTACGCCAAGTTCGAGACGTTCCCGGTCTGGAATCTGCCCCTCACGCATCCGGTCAACATCGCCTATGAGGCCGCCACGGCCGACCTCGACGATGCCAATATCATCGACTCCTTCCACTTGGAGGCCTACAACAAGACCACGGTCAACTACAACCGCGACGTCGAGGCCTTCCCGGTGGTCCGTGCTCTGATGGAAAAGATCCTGGGCAAGAGCCCCTACCAGAGCCCCACGGACATGGGCGTCAATATGGTCGGCTTTGCCATCACCGATGACGATGCCTGCCGCGACGCTTCCAAGATGGAGATCGTTCGCCGCTACTTTACCGCGGTCGAAAATGTGCGCCGTACCGGCGTGGGCGATGAGCAAGTCGACCGTCTCAAGATTATTATGAAGAAAGCCGGCATCGATAAGAACTACTCACCGGCACGCTCGGCGGCCCTCACCAGGGAACAGCTGACGGGTGGTCCCGTGGGTGCCATGGTCATGCCCGATGGCTCCGTGGTGACCGGTAAGACCTCCACGCGCCTGGGCGCCGCAAGTTCGCTCATTATGAACGCCCTCAAGCATGTCTCGGGCGTCGACCTTGAGCTCGAGGTCATTAGCGATGAGGCGATCGAGCCCATCAGCAAGCTCAAGACGCATTTCCTGGGTAGCAAAAACCCGCGCCTCCACACCGACGAGACGCTTATGGCGCTGTCGATCACCTCGGCCACGAGTGAGACGGCCGCTCGCGTCCTTTCGGGCCTGGAGCAGTTGCGCGGTTGCGATGCCTTCTTTAGCGTGATCATCTCGCCGACGGACGAGACGGTACTGCGCAAACTGGGTATCAACGTGTGCTGCGAGCCCAAGTTTGAGCGCCGCGGTTTCTTCCATCGCTAAGTTTGAAGCACCGCGGTAATTGCATTGCAGTTTGGCCGTATCGGGTTAGCGCCCGGTACGGCTTTTTGATCAATAAAGGGGGGTGCGGACGATTTCTTGGACCGCGCCTAGGCGTATCCAAGCTTCCTGCGGTACTCCATCGGGCTCAGCCACCC
>NZ_JAQLFP010000037.1 GCF_028207065.1 Collinsella aerofaciens | reverse complement strand
CAAGGCATGACCAGAAGGTCTATGCCTTGCCTTTTTCATGCCAAGTGGTACATGGGGACAGGTTACTTTGTGCCAATCGTCCTCGTGTGTCTATTAATTTTTCGCGCACATGCCGCGCTGCTGGTTGTTGACGTATATCCTGTCTTATTGTCAGCAAAACGAAATTGGGAAGGCACCAGATGAAACCTCGACTACAGCGCGACGCGCAGGCCCAGCCGGTGTGCAGTCGTCGCATCTTCCTGGGTAGCGCCCTCGCTGCGAGCGCTTCCGTCGTCGCCGGCGCGCTTGCCGGCTGCCAGCGCCCGTCCACGCTCAAGGTGGTCCAGCCCACCACGGGCGGCGGTCGCGAAGACCTGTCCGATTCCGTGATCGGCAAGGACAAGATCCGCATTGGCATGGAGGCGGCCTACGCCCCATACAACTGGCAGGTCTCCGAGGCCAGCGAGTACACCATCCCCATCGACAACGTGCAGGGCGCTTATGCCGATGGTTACGATGTTCAGATCGCAAAGATCCTCTGCAAGGCCCTTGGCGGCGAGCCCGTTGCCGTCAAGCAGAGCTTCTCGGGCCTCATCGATTCGCTCAACAACGGCCAGATCGACCTCATCATCGCCGGCATGAGCGCCACGCCTGAGCGCGAGGAGTCCGTCGGCTTTTCCGATCCGTACTTCATTGGCTACTTTGGCCTGTTCGTAAAAGAGGGCTCGCCCTACCAAAGCGCGACCAAGCTCAGCGACTTTAGCGGCGCCACGGTGCTCGGCCAAAAGGACACGATGCTCGATACCGTCATCGACGAGATCCCGGGCGTCGTTCACAAGAATCCGGTCGATTCGGTGCCCACGGTGTTTTCGAACCTGCTGCAGGGCACCTGCGACGCCGTTACCTACAACACCGAAAACGAGAAGGGCTATATGGCCCAAAACCCGGGCATTGTGCCCATTCGCTTTGCGGAGGGCGAGGGCTTTAAGCAGGAGGTCACGTCAAACGTCGGCTGCCGCAAGGGCTCGGACAAGCTGCTCAAACTTATCAATAAGACGCTTAAGGGCGTTAGCCAAGAGGAACGCGACCAGATGTGGGACGCGTGCCTCGACCGTCAGCCGGCATAGGGAGGCAGCATGAAAGCTATCAATCGTCTGGCCTCCTTTATCAAGGCCGACCACCGTTATGTGTATCTAGGCACGAGCGCTATCGCGGCGCTCGGTCTGGCGTTTAGTCAGCGCAACCCCACGCCGCTGAGCTTCTTGGCACCCACGGGCGTGTTCCAGGACTGCCTCTGGGCGATTCTGTGGGCTTGGATTGTCGTGTCGGCGGCAGCACTCGTCACCAAGCTTATGCATTGGAACGACTATCGCCAAAAGTCGCCGTTTGCATCCGAGCGCTGTCGTCGCGGTGCGCGCCTGGGCAGCTATGTCGTCGTTGCTATTGCGGCGATCTTCTTTATCGACCGTTGCGTCATGTCGTTTATCGACCTGGTGCAGGTGAGCATTGTCTCGGACTCCAACCCCAGCGACTTTTTGTCGAGCCTGGTCTACATGACCTACAAGAGCGGGGACTTCTTTATCCGCGGCATCGAGATCACCATCGCACTTGCGACCTTCGGTACCGTCATCGCTTTTTTCCTTGCGCTGCTCTTTGTGTTTTTGCGCATTCAGACCTTCGATCGCGTGGACAACGACCTGGTGCGCTTCTTTAAGAGTGTCGGCCGCGGCTTTGCGACCATCTACTCCACCATCGTGCGTGGCACGCCCATGATGGTCCAGGGCCTACTCATCTATTACGCGGGCTTCACCGTTTTGCGCGGCATGGGCTTCGAGACCGCCCAGGCCAACCAGATCTGGAGTACCTTCACTGCCGGCCTCGTCACCATCTCGCTCAACTCTACCGCCTACATGATGGAGGTCCTGCGCGGCGGCATCGAGTCCATCGACCCCGGTCAGGCCGAGGCAGCGCGCTCGCTGGGTCTGTCACAGTGGCAAGCCATGCGCAAGGTCGTGTTCCCCCAGGGCATTAAAAATGCGATTCCGGCGCTCACCAACGAGCTCATCATCAACATCAAGGATTCGTCGGTGCTTTCGGTCATCGGCGTGTTTGACCTCATGTACGCTACTACCACGGTCGCCGGCGTGTACTACCGCCAGATGGAGGTCTACTGCGTGGCGCTCGTGGTCTACCTGATCCTGACGCTCGTGGCGAGCCGCCTGCTCGAGGCCTTTGGCAAAAAGCTTGGCGCCGAGGCCCCGGCAACGCTGCCCAGCTCCAACTAGGCTCAAGACGAGGAGAATCATCATGGCAGATACCGCCACTACCGGCACCGCGGCCGCCGCACAGACCAATGAGCCGCTTATCCGCGTCGAGGGCCTGCGCAAGAGCTTTGGCTCGCTCGAGGTGCTTAAGGGCATCGACCTCGCTGTCAATCCCGGCGAGGTCGTCACCATTATCGGCGCCTCGGGCTCGGGCAAGTCGACCTTCCTGCGCTGCCTCAACCTGCTCGAGACCCCGGACGCGGGCCACATCTGGTTCCACGGCCAGGACCTTACGGCCGAGCGCTGCAATATCAATAAGCTGCGCGAGGACATCGGCATGGTGTTCCAGGGCTTCAACCTGTTCAACAATATGGACGTGCTCGACAACTGCACGCTCGCGCCCGTCACGCTCAAAAAGATGAGCAAGGCCGAGGCCGAGAAGGTCGCGATGGAGCATCTGGCGAGCGTGGGACTCGAAAAGTTCGCGCACGCCGCCGTGGGTCGCCTGTCCGGTGGTCAAAAGCAGCGTGTGGCCATCGCTCGTGCCCTGTGCATGAATCCGCAGATCATGCTGTTTGACGAGCCGACCTCGGCGCTCGACCCCGAGATCGTGGGCGAGGTGCTCGAGGTCATGCGCAAGCTCGCTGCCGACGGCATGACCATGGTCGTCGTCACGCATGAGATGGCCTTTGCCCGAACCGTATCCGACCGCGTGGTCTTTATGGACAAGGGCGTGGTACTCGAGGACGCCGCGCCGGCCGAGCTCTTCGGCAATCCCAAGCACCAGCGCACTCGCGAGTTCCTCTCGCGCTATCTCGAGGACAAATAACCGGCGCAAACGCCTACGTTGCAGGGCCGCTCCCGTGGGGCGGCCTTTGTCGTCACAATCGAAAGGATGTCATGGCCGAGGTTTGGCGCTTCTTTGCGCATGAGGACGATTTTGCCGATATGGACGAGGCCGGCGCGTGCGAGCGCTTGGGCCGCGTGCTGTCGTTTCCGACCATCTCGAGCATGGATGCCGAGGCGGTGGACTGGCAGCCCTTCGACGACCTGCGCGCCTATATGCAGCAGGCCTGGCCGCGCGTGTTTGCGGCGGGCGAGGTCGAGCTTATCGACCACTCGCTGTTGGTGACGCTTGGCGGTTCCGACTCCGCCCTCAAACCCGTCATGCTCATGGGCCACATGGACGTGGTCCCCGTGGTGCCGGGTACCGAGGCCGACTGGACGCACGCCCCCTTTAGCGGACAGGTGGACGAAACCTACATTTGGGGTCGCGGCGCTATCGACATGAAGGATCAGGTCGCAGGCATTCTCGAGGCGGTTGAGTATGCGTTGGCGCACGGCTGGGAGCACAAGCGTTCGCTGTTGCTCGCCTTTGGCCAGGACGAGGAAACCACGCAGTACGGCGCTGGAGCTATCGGCCGCGTGCTCGAGGAGCGCGGTGTTGAACTTGAATATCTGATCGACGAGGGTGACTACCGTATTGTTTCGGCTGCCGAGTACAACGCGGGCAAGGGTTGGCTCATGCACGCCGACCTGGCTGAGAAGGGTTATGCCGACATTGTGCTCAAGACAAAGAGCGCGGGTGGGCATTCTTCCAACCCCTACGGCGGCACGTCGCTCGAGGTGTTGAGCCGTGCCATCACCGCAATCTGCGATATCGAGTGGCCGACGCTCGTCACGGACCTGCTTGCCGCACAGCTCGTCGAGCTGGAGCTCTACACGGCCGACGAGATTGCTTCCAACAAGGACGCCATCGTGCGCGAGTGCCTCGCCAGCAAGAAGCTCTATCCGCTCGTGACCACCACCTGTGCACCGACCCAAATCGAGGGCGGTAGCACCGGTGCTAACGTGATGCCGCAGGATATGTGGGCCAATATCAATTTCCGCATGCTCGAGGGCACGAGTGTGGCCGATGTCGTGGCCTGCTGCCGCGTCGCCGTTGCCGAGGCGGGGCTCGCCGACCGTGTCGAGATCGAGCTCGGTCCTGGCAGCTCCGAACCCTCGCCGTCTCCGCGCATCGGCGGACCGGGACTCGAGACCGTCCGCGCCATCGCCGCCCGCTATTTCCGTGATCCAGAGGGGACGGAGGAAAACGGATCATCAGCGGCGGGCGGAGCTCCTATCGGTATCGTTCCCTCGACCGTGATTGGCGCGACCGATGCTGCCAACTACCAGCGCATTTGCCCCGAGTGCATTCGCTTCTCGGCCTTTGTGGTAGACGATGACGAGTGCGAGCGCGGTGTCCACGGCACCAACGAGCGCATCACCCGCCGCGCCTACCTCCAGGGCGTACGCTTTTTCATCGCTCTGCTTCAAACGCTCTAGAATGTGACAAAGCGACAGTCCCTTTGTTAGCCGTTGGGGACGTTCTTAAACGACTAGTCGTTAATGAACGTCCCCAACGGCTATGTCCACTCATTCCGTGCGGGTTATATGCAGGTTTGCCTGCGCACGCTATCATGTATGGGTTAGACCGCAACTATGTACCCCATACGCGAAGGGATGCGCATGTATCTGAAGATCGACATGTTCTAGCCGGGCTTACCCCCGCAGCGGCGCCGCGCGCCCCATCAACTCTGCCGATTTTCACCTTCACGCATATAAAGGAGTCCCGCCATGCGCGACAAGCTCGAAAAGATCATCAAGGCCTATGAGGAGCTCGAGAAGAAGCTTTCCGACCCGGCCGTTGCCTCCGACATCAAGGAGTTCACGCGTCTCAACAAGGAGTACGCGCACCAGTCCGACCTCATCGCCGCCTCGCGCGAGTACATCGGCGCGCTCGATGACATCGAGGCTGCCAAGGAAATGCTCCACGATACGACCGATGCCGATGAGAAGGAGATGCTCCAGATGGACATCTCCGAGAACGAGGAGAAGCTTCCCCAGCTCGAGGAAGACATTAAGTACATGCTCATCCCGAGCGACCCCAACGACGACAAGAACACCATCGTCGAGATTCGCTCCGCCGCCGGTGGCGACGAGGCGGCTATCTTTGCCGGCGATCTGTACAAGATGTATCAGCGCTTCTGCGAGTCGCGCGGCTGGAAGACCACCGTGCTCGACTCCAGCCCCAGCGAGGCCGGCGGCTTTAAGTCCATCGAGTTCAAGGTCGAGGGCGACCGCGTCTACTCCGTCATGAAGTTCGAGTCCGGCGTGCACCGCGTCCAGCGCGTTCCCAAGACCGAGTCCCAGGGTCGCATCCAGACCTCCACGGCAACCGTCGCCGTGCTTCCCGAGGCCGAGGAGATCGACGTTCAGATCAACCAGTCCGACCTGCGCATCGATACCTACTGTGCCTCCGGCCCTGGCGGTCAGTGCGTTAACACCACCTACTCCGCCGTGCGCATCACCCACCTGCCCACCAACACCGTGGTGCAGTCGCAGGAACAGCGCTCCCAGATCCAGAACCGCGAAGTCTGCATGCAGATGCTGCGCGCCCGTCTGTACGAGATGGAGCTCGAGAAGCAGCAGGCGGAGCTCGGTGCCGAGCGCCAGAGCCAGATCGGCCACGGCAACCGTTCCGAGAAGATCCGTACCTACAACCAGCCCCAGGACCGCGTGACCGATCACCGCATCGGCTTCAACTCCACCTACAACGGCGTCCTCCTGGGCGACCAGCTCGGCACCGTCATCGAGGCGCTCGCCGCCGCCGAGCGTGCCGAGAAGCTGGCACAGGCCGTGTAGGTTACGCGGTTTTACAAACCGCGTAACGACTCGACGCTGCGCGCCGCCCAGAGCGACAATTTGTCATTCAAAAGGCAAGGCATGACCAGAAGGTCTATGCCTTGCCTTTTTCATGCCAACTTGTTCGCTCTGGACGTCGCTCGCTGACATTGCCAAAACATCGGCGTTTCCTTGGTTGTCAAATGATTCGTAGGGAGTCATTGGTGACATTGCCTTGATATTTTATTCAGTCGGCTGTGATGTCATTTGAGCTGCTTACCTGCTTAAGGTAATTGACGGCATAAGTCCGCTATCGAAAATATTGCTCAAAATATCGTTCAAGAAGTCGCGGAGCGATTTTTGATGGGTCGTGCGTCAAGCGATGTGGCAAGTTCTTGGTTAGATATTGGTCAGTTTTGGGGCAACCTTGCCAAAAGCTTGACGAATGCAAATTTAGACGTCAGCGAATGAACACTTTGAGCGAGCTCGGTGCAAAATTCTGGGCTGATTCTCGATAATCGCCTTCAATCGCCCCTTGCCAAGCGCTGGCCTCGCTTACAATCTGCTCCGACATTCGCGCGCCGTCCGGCGCTTAAGAGGGGAGGGCCCCATGGCAAACGAGATTTGGACCATCAAGCGTTGTCTCGAGTGGACCAAGGAGTACCTGGCCGAGCGCGGCGAGGAGCACCCCCGTCTTTCTGCCGAGTGGCTGCTGTGCGCCGCCACGGGCCTGGCGCGCATTGACCTATATATGCGTATGGACGAGACGCTTAACGCGGCCCAGCTCGAGACCATGCATGCGGCCGTTGTCCGCCGCGCTAAGGGCGAGCCGCTGCAATACATCACGGGCAGCACGCAGTTTCGCATGATCGACGTCGCGTGCGCCCCCGGTGTGCTCATTCCGCGCCCCGAGACCGAGATGCTCGTCGAGGAAGTCCTCAATTATCTGGATGCCGAGGTACTGAGCCCCGAGGCCGCTGCCCGTCAGCGTGTTGAGCTGCCTTGGAACGATGAGGTCGAGGAGGCACGCAAGGCCGAGGCCGCATTGGCCGACGAGCGAGCGACGGCCGAGCGCCGTGCCGCCAACCTCACAGCTGCCGACGAGGCGGCGCTAGGCGGCGATGTGCTGGGCAGTCGCGCTTATGCCGAGGAACTGGCCGATCGCGAGGCCGAGGAAGCCGCCGCGCAGGCGGCAGAAGCCGAAGCGGCAGAAGCAGAGGCCATGGAAACCCCCGAGCCCGAGCTCGACGAATACGGCATCGCCATTGAGGACAACGACCAACAGGCGACTCCCGCGCAAGATGCCGCCGAGGCCAACGTATCTGCCCCAGCCGAGCCCCGCACTGCCCGCGTTCTCGAGGTCGGCTGCGGCACGGGCTGCATTTCGCTCTCCCTTGCCTGGGAGCGCCGCGGCCACGTTACCTGCACTGCTACCGATATCGAGCCGCGCGCCATCGATCTGGCCACCAAAAACCGTGATGCGCTTGGCCTCACGTCCGACGAGGTCGCCTTCAGCCTCACAAACCTGGTGAGTTCCATTCCCCGCGAAGAGTGGGGCACCTTTGATGTGCTCGTCTCCAACCCACCTTACATCCCGACCGACGTCATGCGCTCGCTGCCGCATGAGGTCAAGGACTTTGAGCCCGATCTGGCGCTCGAGGGCGGTGCCGACGGTCTCGATATCTTCCGCCGCCTGCTCAACGCGGCGCCCTACATGCTGCGTGCCGGCGGCCTGTTTGCCTGCGAGCTCTACGAGGGCGCGCTCGACGCCGCGGCCGAGCTCTGTCGTCAAGCAGGCCTTTCGGACGTGCGTATCGTCCACGACCTCACCGATCGCCCCCGCATTGTCCGAGCCATCGTCACCGAGCCCAAGCAACGCCAGTAATATTTATTAACTGGTTAGCAAAAATTATAAAGTAGTTTATAATTAGGACGGCTGAAAGAGGTCGGCCCATGCAACCTCCTACCTTTCGGGAAATCATTGCCCTACTCAAGCACGATGGATTCGTGAAGGTCGCGCAAGTCGGTAGTCATGCTAAGTATGTTTCTGGTGACCGCGTTGTCACCGTGAACGGCTCTGGTGGTGATCGACCAAAGAAGGGCACGTGGGCAAGTATTCGTCGCCAAGCTGGATGGTAGTTGGAGGCAAAATGAGGCAGCGATTTACCTATGACTGCGTTCTCATAAAAGAAGACGATGGTTACTGCGCTAGCTTCCCGCAGATTCCCGGCGCCTTTGCCGATGGCGATACGCGCGAAGAAGCGATTGCCCATGCCACCGAGGCACTGATGGCGTTTTTGGCCGACGACCTCAACAACGGTTTGACTCCGGCAGGGTACGAACGCTCGGCCGAGGTCGTGGCCCTTTCAGTCGAAATCGACCACGAGGACGCTCGGGAAGCGGCGTGCCGAACATTTAAAGACGCAGCGCTGGACCTCAAAGTCTCCGCTCCGCGGATTACCGCGCTGGTCAAAGCCGGAAAGCTCGATGTTGAACTCGTCGACGGCCGTCGGATGATAACGATAGACAGCATCGAGCGTTACGCCGCCCAAGAACGTCACGCCGGCAGGCCAAAGAAGTTTGTCGCAGTCCAATAACCCCCTCACTTTCACCGACTACTAGAGCCGCTCACCAAACCAACATGCGCTCTGGGCAAATAGGTTGAACGTTTCGTGCGAGAATGCCCCACAGTAAACAAACTTGCACCAGAGCGTAAGGGGCTGGCATACACATGCAGACGGTCTATCGGGTATACGAGGGAACGCGTGAGCCGCATCGGCTTGCCGTCGAGCGCACGGCCGAGGTGCTCGGCCGCGGCGGCCTGGCTTTGATCCCGACCGAGACCGTCTACGGTGTCGCCGTGGCAGTCAACGCCTTCTCGGACGCCGTGCCCCAAGATACAAGCGAATTCCCATCGTGGCCGCGCGATCCGCAGGCTGCCGTCAATGGCGCCGCAGTTCCTGCGCTCGGCACCGGCTATCGCCGTATCTTCACTCTCAAGCAACGTGAACTCACGCAAACCGTCGCTTGGCTGGTCGATGGCGTCGAAGCACTCGACCGCTATGGCGTGGATATCCCGGAAGATGCCCGCATACTCGCGCGACGATGCTGGCCGGGAGCCCTGACTATCGTGGTCAAGGCAGCTCCCTGCGTGCCGACCTTTATGCGCGCTGCCGACGACACGGTGGCACTTCGCGCTTCGGCCTCGCCCGTGGTGCAGGCGCTCATTCGCGCCTGTGGCAGCCCCCTTGCCTGCACCAGCGCCAACACGCATGGCGCGCCCGCGCCGGCAAGTTTTATCACGGTGGAGGGTCGCATCCTGGAGGGGGTCGATGTTGCCGTCGACGCCGGTGAGACCCCGTGTCGCGACGCCTCGACCATCGTGTCGTTTCAGCACGGCGAGCTCCAGATCCTGCGCCAAGGCGCACTTCCCGCATCAGAGATCGAACGGGTCCTGTCCGACCCGATGCAATAGAAAGGTTTAAGCGATGTCGTTGAATCTGGGCAGCCTGGGCATGGAAGATGCCTCGTTTGACTTTGGCGGTTCCTACATCATGGCGCTCGACTGCGGCACCACCTCGGTACTTGCGACCATCGTCGACGAGTACGGCTGCATCGTCGCGCAGGCACGTCGCAGCGTCAAAACCAGCTTTCCGCGTCCCGGCTGGGTGGAGCAAGACCCCATGGCGGTCCTTGCTAGCCAGATCGCCGTCATGATGGAAGTCCAGTTTAAGAGCGGTATCCACTCCGACCGCATTGCCGCCATCGGCATCTCCAACCAGCGCGAGACCACGGTGGTCTGGGATCGCGTGAGCGGTCAGCCGATCTATAACGCTATCGTATGGCAGTGCCGCCGTACCGCACCTCTGATCGACGAGCTTGTCGAGCAGGGCGCAGAAGGGCTGGTGCGCTCCCGCACGGGACTCACGCTCGACCCGTATTTCTCGGCCTCCAAGGTGCAGTGGATTCTCGACAACGTCGACGGCGCACGCGAAAGCGCGGCGGCGGGCGACCTCATGTTTGGCACCATCGACACCTGGCTCATCTACAACCTCACCGGCGGCCAGGTCTTTGCCACCGACTACACCAATGCCAGCCGCACGGCACTCTTTAATATCCATACGCTTGATTGGGACGACGACCTGCTGGCACTCTTTGACGTTCCACGTTCCATGATGCCCGAGGTTCGCTGGAGCTCGGGCGACTACGGCCGCGTCGCGAGCGACATCATGACCAACATGCCGCCCATCATGGGCGTGGCGGGTGACCAACAGGCGTCGCTGTTCGGCCACTGCTGTTTCCGTCCCGGCCAGACCAAAAACACCTATGGCACGGGTTGCTTTATGCTCATGAACACCGGCGACGAGATCGTCGAATCCAAGAATGGCCTGGTCTCCACCATCGGTATCGCTGCGGACGGCAAAGTCAGCTATGCGCTCGAGGGCTCTATTTTTGCCGCCGGCTCAACGATGAACTGGCTTCGCAACAACATGGGCATCATCTCGAGCGTGAGCGAGTCGGCACAACTCGCTGCTTCGATTAGCGACAACGAGGGCTGCTACTTCGTTCCCGCCTTTGCGGGTTTGGGTGCTCCCTGGTGGGACCCGCATGCTCGCGGTATCGTGTGCGGTCTGACCGGCGCCTCGAGCCGTGCGACCATCGTACGTGCCGCCTGCGAATCCATGGCATATCAGAGCTACGACGTGCTGCGCGCCATGGAGCAGGACGTGGGGCTTTCGATTGAGCGCCTGTCTGTCGATGGCGGTGCCTCGCGCAACGAGTTCATCATGCAATTCCAGGCCGACCTGCTGGATATCCCCGTGCTGCAATGCGAGACGGTGGAGACCACGGCAATCGGTGCCGCGTACTTGGCGGGTCTTGCCGTCGGCTATTGGGAAGACCTGGAAGAGCTGGAGCAAAATGCCCAGATCGTTAGGACCTTCCTTCCCCACATGTCCGCCGAGCGCCGCGAGCAAAACCTTGCGGGCTGGCGTGATGCAGTCAGGCGCTCGCTCAGCACCTCACAGTAGGGCTGCGATGGGCTGCTCGATACAACAAACCGCTAAACTAATGCATGGCGTGCGGCGGCAACATTGCTGCGCGCCTTGTCAGCAAGGCCGTTTTGCGGCCGCAACGAAAGGGGCAATCAATCCATGACCGTCACCTACGATGCGTCCCGTGTGACGCTTGTCGATCACCCGCTCGTCCAGCACAAGCTGTCGATCCTGCGCGACAAAAACACCGGCACCAACCAGTTCCGCCAGCTCGTGCGCGAACTCGCGCTTTTTGACGGCTACGAGGCCATGCGCGACCTGCCTATGGAAGACGTCGAGGTCGAGACCCCCATCACTACCGCCACGTTCAAACAGCTTGCCGGCAAGAAACTCGCCATCGTGCCCATCCTGCGTGCGGGCCTTGGCATGGTCGACGGCATCCTCGACCTGGTGCCCTCCGCTCGCGTGGGTCACATCGGCATGGAGCGCGACGAGGTCACCCACGAGCCGCACGAGTATTACTGCAAGGTGCCCAAGGATATCGACCAGCGCATCTGCCTGGTCGTCGACCCCATGCTTGCCACGGGCGGTTCGGCCGAGATGGCCATCAGCTACCTGCGCGAGCGCGGTGTCAAGGACATCCGCATGCTGTGCATCGTCGCGGCCCCCGAGGGCCTCAAGTCGCTGACCGAGAAGGACCCAGATGTGCATATCTATACCTGCGCCATCGACGACCATCTCAACGAGGCTGCCTACATCGTTCCCGGCCTCGGCGACGCCGGCGACCGCATCTACGGCACGCTCTAGTCGCTGGGCTAAACGGCCGCGGCTGCAAATACGAAGAAACGGTGCGCGCGGACGAACAAAAGGCGACCGCGCGCACTCCTGTTAACGGACGTTTTGCCCTGCAGGGTTCGAGAAAAACGTATTACCGTACCTGCGGCATAAAGAAGGTCTTAAGAAAACGAACAGGTGCGTATTAACCGATGCTTTTTCGGTTGTACTTTAGCGATTGGCTCGTACAATAGTCACCAATGTTTGGCGGGAACTGTTCTGTGAAGCGTTAAAAAGGAAAGTGAGGACGCCAGTGTTTCAGATAGCCGATCTGCTCGCTATCGTTGCAGGCGCCATCGCGGGCGCAATTGCCTTCCTTCCCTTTGTCTTTACGCTCAAGCCGGTTCTTGACGATAAACAGAATGCGGACATGCTCAAGGGTATGGTGAGTCTGGCGGTCTCGGCAATCGCCCTGCTCGTCTTTACCTTGGTTGTGTTTGTGTTGTTCGGAGAGGCATTTCGCATGTTCCTCCTGGGCGAGGCGATCGGCTTCGTGGCCTTTATGGCCGCCTGCGCGGTTCGTGTCGCCAAGGCGCTGCGAGATCCTCATGAGGTCGAAAGGTAAGTCGTGGAAATTTTTGAAAAGCTGCCTGATGAGATTAATCATCTGGTCAGCGAGTTCAGCTCCACCCCTGTCGTGGGCGATCTGAGCTGCGGCATCACGCAGTACTCGTTTTGGCTGATCGTCTCCACGATCGTGCTCCTGATCGTCCTGGCCGTGTTCAAGAAGAAGCAGACCCTGGTTCCCAAGGGCTTCTTCGTCAACGGTTTCGAGTACATCATCGAGTACGTCGAGAACGATATCGGCAAGGGCGTCGTGGGTGAGAACTGGAAGAAGCACTTCCCGTTCCTGTGCTCGCTTTTCCTGTTCATCCTGATCAATAACATGATCGGCCTGATTCCGGGAATGAAGCCCGGCACCGGCGCAATCGGCTCCACCGCCGCACTCGCCATTTTCGCCTTCGTGTACTTCATCTACTACGGATGCAAGGCTCACGGCGTGATCGGCTACACCAAGAGCCTCGCCCCGCAGGGCGTGAGCTTCCCGATGAACGTGCTCGTGTGGGTCGTCGAGCTTTTCTCGACCTTCCTGCGCCTCATCACGCTCGCCGTCCGTCTGTTCTGCAACATGTTCGCAGGACACGTGGTCATGGGCTCGTTCGCCATCATGGCGAGCATGTTCATGCAGCCGCTGCTTCAGCAGGTTTCCGCGGCCCACGCCGTCGGCGCCCTGCCTTCGCTGGCCTGGCTTGCCATCCTCATCCTGATCTATGCGATCGAGCTTGTGGTCGGCGCCATCCAGGCTTACGTCTTCACGGTCCTTACCGCCGTGTATGTCTCCGAGGCAGAGGAGGTCGCGGAGGAGGAGTAGTCTTCCGTTCGCGCCTTAAAGGTAAGGTAATTCGTTAAACCGCCGGTGCCCGTACCCATGGAGCCCGGCAGTTATAAAAAGGTTATCCTGCGTGAAATAAGACACGCACGACAAAGGAGGAATCGTGGGAGTTATCGGTTACGGTCTCGGTGTTATCGGCGCTGGTCTTGCTATCGGCCTGTCTGCTCTGGGTGCTACGGGCGCTATGGCCCGTCAGCCTGAGGTCCAGGGCCGCGTGTTCACCGTCTTCATTATGGGCTCCGCCTTCGGCGAGGCTCTGGCTCTGATCGGCTTCGTTGTCGCGCTGATCGTTAAATAGCACGGAGCGTCAAGTATGAATCTTTCATCCCAGAAGAGCGCGATCGCACTCTCCGCGTCCGCGGCCGCGCTGCTCATGCCGGTTTCCGCGTTCGCCGAGGACGGCGCTGCCGGTGCGGACATCCTCATCCCTAAGATGGCGGAGTTCATCCCGGCGCTTATCGCCTTCCTGATTATCTGGATCGTGCTGGCCAAGGTCGCCCTGCCGGGCATCATGAAAACCATGGAGGAGCGCGGCAAGAAGATCGAGGAGAGCCTCGACGAGGCCGAGAAGACCAAGCAGGAGGCTATCGCCAAGCGCGCTGAGTCCGACTCGATTGTCACCGACGCCCGTCGTCAGGCTGCCGACATCGTTCTCGAGGCCCGTAAGGACGCCGAGTCCGAGCGCGCCCGTATCATCGAGGCTGCTCACAAGGAGGCCGAGGAGATCATCGCCAAGGCCCATACGACCGTCGAGGACGAGCGCAAGTCCATTTACGCCGGTGCCGCGAGCTCCATCGCCGACCTGTCCGTTGCCGTCGCCACCAAGATCGTGGGCGAGGCACTCGAGGACGATGCCGAGCAGAAGAAGCTCATCGAGCGCTACATCCAGGAAGCAGGTAGCCTGAATGCCGACTAGCCGCTATCAGGACAAGGTGCTCGAGACCTACGCGCGCTCCCTTCTGGAAGCCGCTAAGGCCGAGAACCATGTGTTCGAGGACCTCGAGATGATCGAGCGCTTGGCTTCTGCCAGCCCCGAGATCATCGCCGTGCTCGACACCATGTCCAAGCGCGACCAGCTCGACCTTCTTCCCAAGGTGGCAGCTGCCTTTAAGTATGTTGCCGAGGAAGACGAGGATGTAGTGGGCGTGACCGTCACCACGGCGATCCCGCTCGACGACGAGCTGCGTCAAACCATCACTAAGAAATGCGAGCAGGACTTCGGCCGCAAGGTATTCCTTATCGAGCAGGTCGACCCGTCTATCATGGGCGGCCTGGTGCTCGAGGCCCGCGGCGAGCGTCGTGACATTTCCGTCAAGACGCAGCTGCGCATCGCGCAGGAGACCCTCGCAAACTCTGCTAATTCGTACGGAGGTGAAGCCTAATGTCCGAAACCCTCAATGCCCAGGATATCGCCAAGAAACTGCAGGAGCAGCTCACGAGCCTCTCCGCGACGGTCGATACGCATGAGGTTTCAACGGTCGACGAGGTAGGCGACGGCATCGCGCGCGTCTCCGGCCTCAAGAGCGCCATGGCAGGCGAGCTTCTGGAGTTCAAGAGCTCCGATACCGGTGAGACCGTCTTCGGCCTTGCCCAGAACCTTGACCGTGACGAGGTCGGCGCCGTTCTGTTCGGTGCCGTCGACTCCATCAAGGAAGGCGACGAGTGCCGCACCACTGGCCGCATTATGGATATCCCCGTGAGCCGTGCCATGCTCGGCCGCGTCGTCAATCCGCTCGGCCAGCCCATCGACGGCCTGGGCGACATCGTCGCCACGCACCGTCGCCCCATCGAGTTCAAGGCTCCCGGCGTCATCGATCGTACCCCGGTGTGCGAGCCGGTTCAGACCGGTCTGCTCGCTATCGACTCCATGGTGCCTATTGGCCGCGGTCAGCGTGAGCTCATCATCGGCGACCGTAAGACCGGTAAGACCGCCATCGCCATCGACGCTATCCTCAACCAGCGCGGCAAGGGCATGGTCTGCATCTATGTCGCCATCGGCCAGAAGGCCTCCACGGTTGCCAACATCCGCGAGACCCTCGCTCAGCACGGTGCGCTCGACTACACCATCATCGTTTCGGCCACCGCTGCCGATTCCGCCCCTATGCAGTACATCGCGCCTATGGCCGGTGCCGCTATCGGCGAGTTCTTCATGTACAACGGCGAGGACGGCAAGCCCGCCAGCGAGACCAACCCCGGCGGCCACGTGCTCGTCATCTACGACGACCTGTCCAAGCAGGCTGTGGCCTACCGTCAGATGTCGCTGACGCTGCATCGTCCGCCCGGACGCGAGGCCTATCCTGGCGACATCTTCTACCTGCACTCTCGTCTGCTCGAGCGTGCCGTCAAGATGTCCAAGAAGAACGGTTACGGCTCCATGACGGCACTGCCGATCATCGAGACCCAGGACGGCGACGTCTCGGCCTACATTCCGACCAACGTCATTTCCATTACCGATGGTCAGATCTACCTGCAGTCCGAGCTCTTCTTCCAGGGTCAGCGCCCGGCAGTCGACGTGGGCATCTCCGTGTCCCGCGTCGGTGGCGATGCGCAGACCAAGGCTATGAAGCAGGTTGCCGGCAACCTTCGCCTGGACCTCGCTTCGTACCAGGAGCTCGCTGGCTTTACGCAGTTCGGCTCCGACCTCGACGAGGCTACTCAGAAGCAGCTGACCCATGGTGCTCGCATGACCGAGCTCCTGAAGCAGCCGCGTTACAAGCCGTTTGAGGTTGGCGAGCAGATCGTTACGCTGTTCGCTGGCAACGAGGGCTTCCTGGATGACCTGGAGATCGCCGACGTGCTGCCCTTCCGTGCCGAGCTCATCGAGTACATGGACAATGGCTTTGGTTCGCTGCTCGACAAGGTTCGCGTCAAGAAGATCGATGATGACACCAAGGCTGAGCTCTTGCGCGTCATCGGCGACTTCAAGCAGCAGTTCATGGCCAAGCACCATTCGGATGTTTCTGGATCAGAGGAGAACTAAGCCCCATGGCCAACCTTCGCGACATTAAGAAGCGAATCTCCTCGGTTACCACGACCAAGCAGATCACGCGCACGATGGAGATGGTCTCTACGGCCAAGATCCGTCGTGCCCTCGATCGCTCCAAGCAGGCCGAGCCCTATAAGGAGGCGCTGACCGACGTCATGTTGACGGTCGCCGGCGACGCCTCCTGTTCGGGCACCGATCCCATGCTGCAGAAGCATGAGAGCGTCAAGCATGGCCTGATTGTCGTTATTGCCTCGGACCGCGGCCTTGCCGGCGGTTTCAATACGACGGTGGAGCGCACGGCCGAAAAGCTCGCCGCTTCTTGGGCGAACGACGGCATCGAGTGCGAGATCATCGCGTGCGGGCGTAAGCCGGCCACGTATTTCCGTGACCGCGCAAACGTCGTCATGCACTTTGAGGGCAACTCCTCTGAGCCCGATTTCAATCAGGCCCGCATGATCTCCTCTCATATCTGCGATGCGTATCGTGCCGGTGAGCTTGACCGTGTCGAGCTTGTCTACCACCACGCCAAGAACCGCGTGGATCAGGAGCTTCGCGTCGAGCATCTGTTGCCGCTCGACCCCGAGATGATCGCTATGGCCCACGGTCCGCGTAAGAACGAGACCGACGCCCCTAAGCGCATCTCGTCCACGTTCGAGTTCGTGCCCTCTCCCGAGCATGTTCTCGGCAAGCTTGTGCCGTCTTATATCCTGACGGTCATCTACCAGGCCCTGATCGATTCGGCGGCTGCCGAGCAGGGTGCACGCCGCAAGGCCATGCACTCCGCGACGGAAAACGCCACCGCGATCATCTCGACCCTTACCCGCACGTATAGTCGCGTGCGCCAGGCTTCGATCACGACCGAGATTAACGAGATCGTCGGCGGAGCCTCAGCATTGGAGGAACAGTAATGGCTAATAACACCGTAAAGCTTGCGGTCGAGGAAGCCACCAAGAAGACGACTGCCGGTGATGGTCGCATCGTGCGAATCATCGGCCCTGTCGTCGACGTCAAGTTTGACGGCGCGGTGCCCCCGATCTACAACGCGCTCACGGTCGAGGCCGAGACCCCGATCGGTCATCTGAGCACGATCCTTGAGGTCGAGAGCCAGCTTCCGGGCGGCGTCGTCCGCACGGTCGCCATGTCCTCGACCGACGGCCTGCAGCGCGGCCTCATCGCCACCGATACCGGTGAGCCCATGAAGATGCCCGTTGGTCCCAAGACGCTCGGTCGCATTTGGAACGTCATGGGCAAGCCCGTCGACGGCAAGCCCATGCCCGAGGTGGAGGAGTTCTACCCCATCCACCATGCAGCGCCCCGCTTTGACGAGCTCACCACCAAGACCGAGATCTTCGAGACCGGCATCAAGGCCGTCGACCTGCTCGAGCCCTACATCCGTGGCGGCAAGACCGGCCTGTTCGGCGGCGCCGGCGTCGGCAAGACCGTTCTGATTCAGGAGCTTATCAACAACCTCGCCCAGGAGCACGGCGGCACCTCGGTGTTCACCGGTGTCGGCGAGCGTACCCGCGAGGGCACCGACCTGTTCCTCGAGATGAGCGAGTCTGGCGTTATCGACAAGACCTGCTTGGTTTATGGTCAGATGAACGAGCCGCCTGGAGCGCGTCTGCGCATCGGTCTGGCCGGCCTTACCACCGCTGAGTACTTCCGCGATCGCGGCCAGGACGTCCTGCTGTTCATCGACAACATCTTCCGCTTCTCCCAAGCGGGTTCCGAGGTTTCCGCACTGCTGGGCCGTATGCCGTCCGCCGTTGGTTACCAGCCCACACTGGCTACCGAGATGGGTGACCTCCAGGAGCGCATTACCTCGACCAAGACGGGATCCATTACCTCCGTCCAGGCTGTCTACGTCCCCGCAGACGACCTGACCGACCCGGCGCCTGCCACGACGTTTACGCACCTCGACGCCACCACGGTTCTTTCGCGTAGCATTTCGTCGCTCGGCCTGTTCCCGGCTATCGACCCGCTCGCATCTTCCTCCGACGCTCTCGATCCCTCGATCGTCGGCGAGGAGCACTACCGTGTCGCCGTCAAGGTCCAGGAGCTCCTGCAGGAGTACTCCGACCTTCAGGACATCATCGCCATTCTGGGTATGGACGAGCTGTCCGAGGAGCAGCGCCTTACGGTCAACCGTGCCCGTAAGATTCAGCAGTTCCTCTCGCAGTCCTTCCACGTCGCCGAGAAGTTCACCGGCAACCCCGGTGTCTACGTCCGCGTCGAGGATACCGTCCGCTCTTTTGCCGAGATTGTCGACGGCAAGGCCGATGACCTGCCCGAGCAGGCTTTCCGCTATGCTTCCACGATTGAGGACGTGCGCGAGCGCGCCCGCAAGATGGGGGAGAAGTAGGTTATGCGTATCCGCATCGTGTGCCCCGTGAGCTGCGCCTATGAGGGCGACGCTGCGTTTGTGTCGATTCCGTCCACGGATGGCGAGTTTGGCGTCCTGCCTGCTCACTCCAGCGAGATCTGCACGATCGACCGCGGTTACGTTCGCGTTTCCGATAAGGCCATGGGCACTGTCGACCACACGTTTGCCGTGGCCGGCGGCTATGCCCAGGTTGCGGACGATGTCGTGACCGTTCTCGCCGAGCGCGCTTGCGATTTGGCGACCGTCGATGCCGACAAGCTTAAAGCTGATATTCAAGGTTTTGAAGAGAAGCTGGGTAATTTGTCGGAGGATGATGCACGCCGCGCCTACCTCTATAATGAAATCGCATGGTGTAAGCTCAAGCTTGCCCAATAGTCAAACGATTTAGCGTTCGACCATTTGCGAACACATCATGCCCGGGATGGCCCAGCCACCCCGGGCATGCTTTTTGAAAGGGTAGACCTTGGATATTATCCGCGTTGAGGGTGGCCACGCCATCGGAGGCTCCGTGCCCGTCTCGGGTGCCAAGAACTCCGCGCTCAAACTCATGGCGGCAACGCTTCTGGCGCCGGGCAAGACGACGCTGCAGAACGTGCCCGATATTTCCGATGTCCACGTGATGGGCAAGGTGCTCAAGGGCATGGGCGCTACGATCGATGTTCTCGACGAGCACACGCTCGAGATTGATACCTCTCAGGTCGATTCATGGGAGGCCCCCTACGAGCTCGTTGCCAAGATGCGCGCTTCCACCGCCGTCATGGGACCCCTGCTGGGCCGCTTCCATCGCGCCAAAATTGCCATGCCGGGCGGCTGCAACCTGGGTGCTCGCAAGATCGATATGCACATTCTTGGTCTTGAGGCCCTGGGCGTCGAGTTTGATACCGCCCACGGCTATATCAACGCCAGCGCGCCTCAGGGCCTGCGCGGCACCACCGTCACGCTCGAGTTCGCCAGTGTCGGTGCGACCGAGAACCTCATTATGGCATCCGTGCGCGCGCAGGGTACCACGGTTATCGACAATGCCGCCCGCGAGCCCGAGATCGTCGATCTCGCCAACATGCTCAACGAGATGGGCGCCAAGATTGTTGGCGCCGGTACGCCTGTCGTGACCATCGAGGGCGTGGAAGAGCTGCATCCTGTTACCCATCGCGTAGTGGGCGACCGCATCGAGGCCGGTACCTTTATCGTCGCCGGTGCGTTGATGGCAGACGATCGCGGTGTCGATGTCACGGGCTTTTGTCCCATTCACTTGGGTATGGTGCTCAAGAAGATGGAGCTCATGGGTATCGACTGCGAGCGCGTCGAGGATGGCGTCCATGTGAACCGTGCCGAGCGTATCAAGCCTGTCGACATCCAGACGCTTCCGTTCCCCGGCTTCCCGACCGACATGCAGGCACAAATTATGGTGCTCTCCGCCCTCTCCGGCGGCAGTTCCGTTATTACCGAGAACATCTTCGAGAATCGCTTTATGTTTGCCTCTGAGCTGGTGCGCATGGGTGCCGACATTCGTATCGAGAGCCATCATGCCATGATTCATGGCGTCAAGGGCTTCTCGGGTGCACAGGTTACCTCGCCCGATCTGCGCGGCGGAGCGGCCCTCGTCGTAGCGGGCTTGATCGCCGACGGGACGACCGAGGTTTCGGCTATCCATCACATCAAGCGCGGCTACGAGCAGTTTGTCGAAAAGCTGCAGGCGCTTGGCGCGCATGTCGAGCATGCTACCGTCCCCGATCCCGTCATCTACTAATACAGGTTGCCTATGTTTAATAAAAAGCCCCTCGCGGATACCACCACCCGAAGACCCTCAACTGGTGCGCAGGCCAAGATCTACAGTCGCGATAACGTGGCTCGCTATTCCGAGCGCGCTCGTCAACGTCGCCGTAGCCACACGATTCGTCACGTCGCGCTCATTGTCGTGCTTGGCGTGCTGCTGAGTGCCACTACCGCTGCCGGCCTGTGGTTTGCCACCATTA
This sequence comes from Collinsella aerofaciens, assembly GCF_028207065.1. Classification (GTDB taxonomy): domain Bacteria; phylum Actinomycetota; class Coriobacteriia; order Coriobacteriales; family Coriobacteriaceae; genus Collinsella; species Collinsella aerofaciens_AR. The sequence goes on along the minus strand of NZ_JAQLFP010000037.1, from coordinate 1,157 downwards.
TGGGCAAGCTCGGCGATTCTAATGTCATTACTGACAATCTGCGTCGGGTTCTGGTTGACACCGATGAGGCAAAGGATCCGTTCTACGTGCTGCTTCTTGGCACCGACGGCCGTCCGGGCGAGGATACGTATCGTGCCGACTCGATTATCCTGGCTCGCATCGACCCCACGCAAAAGCAGGCGACGCTCATTTCCGTTCCGCGCGACACCAAGGTCGAGTACAAGGGCGAGACCATGAAGATCAACGCCTGCCATACCGTTGGCGGCGCCGAGGCCATGGTCGAGGCGGTCAACGAGCTGTGCGGTGTTCAGATCTCCCACTATGCCGAGGTCAGCTTCGACGGTATGCAGGCGCTGATTGATTCGGTTGGCGGTATCGACATTAACGCAACCGATGATGTTGACGACCCCGAGCACCTGGATATTAAGATTACCGCTGGCCAGCAGCATATGGACGGTGCCACCGCCCTTACCTATGCCCGCTGCCGCTACACCTATGCCGACGGCGATTACACGCGCATGCGCCACCAGCGTCAGGTGCTTGGCGCCCTTGCCAACCAGATTCTCAATAACTTCGATGCCACGAAGATCTTTGGCCTGGTTAATTCGCTGTCCGATATGCTCGTAACCGATATGAGCGTTCAGGATATCGTGGCTACGGTCAATGCCATGCGCGGTATGGATGTCGACGGTATCTACTCGGCCAACCTGCCCTCGTACGCCGACGACAGCACCATGATCGACGGTGTGAGCTACGTCTTTGTCTACGAGGACGAGCTCAAGGAAATGATGGAGCGCGTCGATGCCGGCAAGGATCCCAAGGGTCCCAACACCATGGGTCTTTCCGACGGCTCCAGCTCTACGATCGGCGACCTCAGCAACAACACGTCTGACGACTACGCAAACGGCACCGCAACCTCATCGGTCAGCTCTGACGATTCCGATGGCTCAAGCGATTCGAGCGATTCGGACTACTACGAACAGCCCACCGGCGACGGCAACGGTTACGAGGCCAATTATTAGGGTTACGCGGGCTTACCAGCCCGCGTAACCAGTTGACGCTGCAAACCCGCCAGAGCGGCAATCTGCCTTTCAACTTCGGCGGCATGATCGAAAGATCAATGCCGCCTCGTTTCAAGGCACCTTGCTCGCTCTGGC
>NZ_JAQLFP010000036.1 GCF_028207065.1 Collinsella aerofaciens | reverse complement strand
GGACCTGTAGCTCAGTTGGTTAGAGCGTCCGGCTGATAACCGGGAGGTCACAAGTTCGAATCTTGTCAGGTCCACCACTTTCTTTCGCAATAAACACCCCAGCGAGAGCCGAGTCGCCGCTGGGGTGTTTATTACTGTCTCCGTGGGGGTTTAGCTCAGCTGGGAGAGCGCGGGCTTTGCAAGCCTGAGGTCAGGGGTTCGATCCCCCTAACCTCCACCATGATGGACCTGTAGCTCAGTTGGTTAGAGCGTCCGGCTGATAACCGGGAGGTCACAAGTTCGAATCTTGTCAGGTCCACCATCAAAACCGTGAAGAGCCCTGGGGCGTTACCTCGGGGCTTTTTTCTTACCTACAGAAAGTAGTCAAAGCCCCCGTCCCAAATTAACTACTTTGATTTTGTGTGCTGTGCGAAAGTTTGGGTAGTATAGCTATTCAATGCGGCGGGCTGCCGCGTGTTAACCGCTACGTACCGGAGGTGTTCCATGGTTCGTGTCGACATAGAGACCATCGTCATGGCCGCCGGTCCCGTGCCATCGCTTATCGTACTTCGTGAGCGCAGCAGCAAATCGGACTCGCCCGCGCCGCTGCGTTCCCTTTCCATTCAGACTGGTTCGTTTGAAGCTGCTGCCATCAGCCGCGGCATCGATAGCGGCCGCGCCGAGCGCCCGATTACCCATGACCTGCTGCTCGATACCGTTGACGCCCTGGGCGCCAAGCTCGAGCGCATCGAGATCGTTCGCGCCGAGCCGCCGGTGTTCTACGCGACGATTGTCGTGCTGGTCGATGGCGAGGAGCGCAAGATCGACGCCCGCCCCAGTGACGCCATTGCCCTTGCCGTGCGCAGCAATGCCCCCATGTTTGTGGAGGACGACATCATGAATCGCCTGGGCACTGTTTCTACCCACGCCGAGGAAGTCGACGACGAGCAGGAGTTCGAGAAGTTCGACGAGTTCGTCCATACGCTCTCCCCCGATGACTTCTAAATGTCTGGCACGCGAGCGGAGAGGTCGCTGATGGGTACCCGCGTATCGGCTGAAGCGGCCGCCATCGCGCGTGAAGCCCAGATGCGCTCGGAGGCTTCTGAGGCGGCTCGCATTGCCTATGTGACGCAGGCCCGCACGCTTCGCGAGCGCCGCGGCTCGTTTATCAAGATGGTTGTCGTCTCCGCCCTTGTCGCGGCAATCTGCTCGCGCCTTCGTGGTACAGTTGGTGCGCTTGGGTTTTCGATTTCAACGGGCTTGGTAATCTGGGGCGTGGTCGATGCAGTAATGCTGACCAACCAGATCAAGGTACTCGATAAGCGCGCGATGGATATGATGCGCGCCCGCGACGCTGCCGCCAAGATTGCTGCCGAGGCACAAGAACTGTAACGACGCCAGACTCGATGGGAAGGTCTAAAGATGGCACAGGATATGCAGGACGCCGGTAACGTCTCCGCCGAGCTCGACGCCATGGTGTGCGATCTGATTGGCGCCTTCTTGGACGATCTGGCTGCGGGCGAGAACCCGGGCGTGGTTGTGGCAATTGAGGACGCCGCTTCCAACCGCTATCTGGCCGCGCTCGACGAAGATGGCGAGGAGGCATGCCTGGAGGCTGCCACCAACTTTATCTCCGAGCACAAGATGGGTCTTAAGGACGAGGGCCTGGGCCGTATCGCCCGCTATGCCATCGGCTACACCGGTTGTGTCGAAATTGACGGCGGCTATCACGACGCCCTGCTCGTGAGCTTCTTCGAAACCACGCTCGAGAGCGGTTTTTCGGCATACGTGCTGTATGAGGGCATGGGTGCCGGCGATGGTTTTATGTGGAGCGACCCTGAACCTGCAGGTGAGGAAACCCCTCTTATCTAAAATCGCTAAAATAAACGAGTTTTCGGTAAAAGGCTCAATATTCCCGCTGAGCGTTGTATCGCTGGGCGGGCCGCATACGCGTGCCGTTTGTATATGGATAGAAGATAGGGGAACTACATGCGCGTAGACAATCTGAGGAACATCGCCATCATCGCCCACGTCGACCACGGCAAGACGACGATGGTCGACAAGCTCCTGCGTGCCACGGACGCCTTCCGTGCCAACCAGCAGGTCGAGGATCGCGTCCTGGACTCCAACGACCAGGAGCGCGAGCGCGGCATTACGATTCTCGCCAAGAACATCTCTATCGAGTACAAGGACGTCAAGATCAACGTCATCGACACCCCGGGCCACGCCGACTTTGGCGGCGAGGTCGAGCGCGTGCTGCGTATGGCCGACGGCGCCCTGCTGCTGGTCGACGCTTTTGAGGGCCCCATGCCCCAGACCCGCTTCGTGCTGCGTCACGCTATCGACACCGGCCTCAAGATCATGATCGTTATCAACAAGATCGATCGTCCGGGCGCCAACCCCGAGAAGGCCTACAACGACTGCCTGGACCTTATGGCCGACCTGGGTGCCACCGACGACCAGCTCGAGTTCGCCATGGAGCACGTGGTCTACGCCAGCGCCATGAACGGCTTTGCCCGTCTTGACCCCAACGACGGCAACATGGACATGTATCCGCTGCTTGATATGATCATCGACGACATGCCCGCCCCCGAGGTTGACGAGAACGCCCCGCTGGCCATGCAGTGCGTGACCATCGACCACTCCAACTTTGTCGGCCGCATCGGCATCGGTCGCGTGTATTCCGGCGCCATTCACCAGGGCGATCAGATCCTGGTTGTCAAGAACGACGGCTCCAGCGCAACCGCTACCGTCAAGCAGCTCTTTACCTTCGACTACCTGGGCCGCACCGAGTGCCAGGAAGTCGGCGCCGGCGACATTGCCGCCGTTGTGGGCATCGACCGCACCGATATCGGCGATGTCTACACCGACCCCGAGAACCCCGTTGAGCTCGAGCCCATCGAGATCGACCCGCCGACCCTGTCCATCGTCTTTGAGGCTTCGACCTCCCCGCTCGTCGGTCGCGACGGCGACATCGTGGGCGCCCGTCAGCTCAAGGAGCGCCTGTTCAACGAGGCCGAGAACAACGTGACCATGAAGATCGAGGAGCTCGAGGACAAGAGCGGCGTCGAGGTCTCGGGCCGCGGCATCCTGCACCTGTCCGTCCTGATGGAGTCCATGCGCCGCGAGGGCTTTGAGTTCCAGGTCGGCCGTCCCCGCGTTCTGTTTAAGAAGGACGAGAACGGCAACAAGATGGAGCCCGTCGAGCAGGCCGTCGTCGAGTGCCCGGACGAGTACTCGGGCAAGGTCGTTGAGGTCTTCGGTACCTCCGGCGGCATCATGACGAGCATGGATACCTCGGGCATCGTGACGCACCTTGAGTTTAAGATCCCGACGCGTGGCATCATGGGCCTTAAGAACCGCATCATGAACGTCACCCACGGCGAGGGCGTGTTCTACCACACCTTCCTGGAGTACGGTCCCTACGCCGGCGAGATCGGCAACCGTCAGAACGGTGCCATGATCTCCATGACCACCGAGAAGGCCGTTGCCTATGCCCTGGGCACGCTGCAGGAGCGCGGCCAGCTGTTTGTTGAGCCGGGCACCGAGTGCTACGAGGGCATGATCGTGGGCGAGCGCAGCAAGGCCGGCGACATGGTCGTCAACATCGCCCGTACCAAGAACCTGGGCAACCAGCGTTCCTCGACCTCCGATATTTCCGTGCAGCTGGTGCCGCCCCGCACCTTCTCGCTGGAGGAGGCGCTGGAGTACATCGCCGATGACGAGCTGGTGGAGATCACTCCCAAGAATATTCGCCTGCGCAAGCGTCTGCTCAATGCCACCGACCGCAAGAAGGCCGCCGTCCGTGCCGGTCAGGTCAACAAATAAGCGCCGGGCTTTATAGCTTTAATGAGAAAGGGCGTCGACCGCAATGGTCGGCGCCCTTTTTGGTGCATGGGGATTGATGCGGCCTACGCCACCACAAAGGTGCCTGTCCCCTTTGTGGTGGTTGGTGGTTAGGCGGTGGGAAGGCCTGGCGTGTTAGCCGGCTGCTGCGGCTTGAGGTGGGCGTTGTGCCAGATGATCTGGATGGCGTAGCCGAGCGTGAAGACGAAGGCTACGCCGCTGACAAAGTTGCCCATAAGAGGAAGTGCCGTGAGCGCGCCCGCGACGATACCGCCCGCGGCGGCCATGGCGAAGCGGTTTTGGTTGTGTCCGACCATGCGTGCGATCGCGGTACCCGTAAATGCCGCCGAGACCAAAGCGATGCCGATGATGCTGCACATGAGGGCTCCGGCGAGCGACAGGCCTGCAATCGAGATGATAAGCAGCAGGACGGCGGGAGCGATGGCGACCGTGCCCAGAAGGCCACTTACCCACAGCGGCATGGGATGCTGATGGAGCATGCCAGCGGCGCTGGCGGTTGCGCGCGGAAAGACAAGCTCAAGCAGGATAGCGACAAAGCAGGTGGAAAGCGCTGCGGCAACGATGCCGCCGATCATGTCGTTGACCGTAGAGGTGTTCTCGTTCTCGGTCCGGTCGATCTTGAGGGCTCCAACCTGAGCGCCCTCGGCCCGCTCGGGGTCCTGTGAGACGTGGGCGTTCACCGTGCCGGTGATGCGGGCGTTTTTACCCAGGATGAGCTTGTCGGCCCAGACTTCAACATCGCCATCGACGGTGCCGTCGATGGTAACGGTGTCGCCGGCAAGCGCCGCCGATTTGGCGGAGCCGCGCAGGGCGACCGTTTCGCCCGCCGCGTAAAAACAGTTGGCGGTGCTGCCGGTGTTGAGCACGACGTGCTGGCCGGCCACCGTGACGCTGCCATCGATTGCGGTTTTGGCGATATCGATGGTGCGTGCCGCCAGACGAACGGCGCCGCCTACGGTGCAATCGCGAATCGACAGGTTCTCACCCGCCGCGATAATATCGCGGCCGATGGAGGCGTCGTCTAGGTTGAGACTTTGGCCGGCCCAGTACAGGTCGCCTTCGATACCGGACGGAGTTGAGTCAACTTCGGTTGCGAGCACGTTTCCCGCGGTGTCGGTGCCGGCGAACGACACCGTGGGAAGTGCGGTGAGCGCGAGCGCAATCAGCGCGAATAGGATGGTGATGCGGGCCTGCGCTTTGTGGCGCCGGATCGACGGTACTTGGTTGCAAGGCATAGTGAATCCTTCGTTAGATACTCGACAGGTATCTAACAGGGTACCCAACGCGTGGGCGCTCTAAAAGAACCTCTCGGTTGCATTTCGAAGGGTCGTGCCGTGCTGTTTACTTTTTACGGTGCAAGAAGCGCGCGATATCTTCCTCGGTAGGGCTTTTAATGTCAAAGCGCAGTGATAGCCAACGCAGCCCCATGGTCACCACAACGCATACGACCAGCGCGGCAACATTGCTCATGAGGCCGCTCATGACGAGGGCTACATAGCTTGCCGATCCGGCGATGGCCGCGATGGCATAGAAGTTGGTGCGTTGGAAAATGCCCGGGACCACGCCCATAAAGCCGTCGCGCAGCATGCCGCCGCCCACGGCGGTAAAGAAGCCCATCATGATACATACGGCGGGCGCAAATCCGTACACCAACGCCTTGTCCGCGCCGGTTGCTGCATAGATGCCGACTGAGATGATGTCGAGCAGGGGAATGAGTTTTTCGGGCTTGTCGACGATTGCCGGGAAAATGTAGATGATGGCTGCCGTGGCAATGGAAAGCGGGAGCGCCATCGGCTGGTTGAGGATGTAGACGTTGCCCACCTGCAGCGTCATGTCGCGCAAGAGACCGCCGCCCAGACCGCAGACCACCGCGAGCGCGACCGCGCCCACCAGGTCGAGCTTGTGCTCGCGAGCGACCAGCACGCCCGAGATCGATGCCGCGACAACGGCGAACATCTCGAGCCAAAATGGGATAGCGACCATGGCATCCGAGGCGTGTGAAGTAACAGTCATAGCGGCGACGACGGGCAAGATGGGGTCCTTTTGGTTGCGGGTTTAGACAATGCCCGTACATAGTACATGGTTGGCGGGCGTGGTGACCCTATTGCTCGGTAAACGGTCGGGACTGGGAACGGTCATGGGTACCAAACATGTACATCAGCCTCCAAAGATGTCGAAAAATGTCGGTTTTGGAGGGTGACGTACATGTTTGAGATTCAAGGTGCAATCGAAAGCAATGGGGGACGTGGCTGAATAGGAGGGATGTCCAAATTTTGAGCGGAGCTCAAAATTTATTCGGTCGGCTTGCACCGACCGCGCTGCGCTAAAAACGCGCCAGTGGCGCGTTTTCTTTACGCTCCGCGCCCTGGCGGGTTCGAATCCCTCCTCCTCCGCCGTATTTGCTTGTAAGGGACTCTAAACAAAAAAGCCCCCGTTTTCGGGAGCTTTCTCAACCAAAATGGCGGAGGAGGAGGGATTCGAACCCTCGTGACCTTATACAGGCCAAACGGTTTTCGAGACCGCCGCATTCAACCACTCTGCCACCCCTCCGCGTGGGGTAAAAACAAAGCAGGCTCGAAGGCCTGCTTTGGAATTAACTGGCGGAGAGTCAGGGATTTGAACCCTGGAGACGCTTTTGACGCCTACACGATTTCCAATCGTGCTCCTTCGGCCACTCGGACAACTCTCCGTTAAATGCGAAAGTCAGTATACACGAGGAATCGCAAAGTGCAAACAGAAAAGTTGGCATTTTTTAAAACGCTTGGCCGTGCTTGGCGCTGCAGTGGGGCTTGAGGTGCCAAAAAACGGCTTCCGACCAGCGTGGTTGATCAACTCAATTGTTCAAAAAAGGGTATTCATAAGCGACTTGGCAATGAATTTAAAAATCTTTGGGTGGTGCTGTGGGCCACTGGTATGCATTTTGCGACCACAGCCTTGTGCCCGTTGACCTGCGGCTTGGCTCAGCTTGTCCCCACGGCACCGTATCTTGTCAACAGATCCGTCAAGCTTTTGGTCAGCATTTGGTTGGAATGCGCATGAAACGTCGTGTGAGTATGGGCATATGTGGAGGTCATGAGGTTGTAGCTGCATATTCTTGCAGCCTAGGAGGTTGAAAGATATTATTACCAAGTCTTTTCCTGCTTCAGGCGCACCTTCACGACCTGAAGCCACATTTGCCCAGAGGAGGTGACAATATGAAGGCTTATGAACTGCTGTTCTTTGTTGACCCGTCGCTCGACCCCGAGACTCGTCTCGCTGTTATGAAGCGTATCGATACCACGATCGCTGAGGGCGCTGGCAAGGTCGACTCCGTTGACGAGTGGGGCAAGCGCAAGCTCGCCTACGAGATCAACGACCTCACCGATGGTGACTACACCCTCATCAACTTCCACGCAGATCCTACCCAGATCGCCGAGCTTGATCGCGTCCTGCGCATCACCGACGCTGTGGTCCGCCACATGATCGTCCGTCGCGACGACCAGGAGTAAGACTGTCGTTTTGGACTGGGCTTGTGCCCCAAGAGGAAGTAGTGAGTTATGAGCATCAATCGAGTGAACATCACCGGTAACCTCACCCGCGATCCCGAGCTGCGCGCCACTGCCGGCGGAACCCAGGTTCTGTCCTTTGGCGTCGCCGTGAACGATCGTCGCCGCAACGCGCAGACTGGCGAGTGGGAGGACTATCCCAACTTTGTCGACTGCACTATGTTCGGCACCCGCGCCGAGGCCGTGAGCCGTTTCCTGGCAAAGGGAAACAAGGTCGCGATCGAGGGCAAGCTGCGCTACAGCTCTTGGGAGCGCGACGGCCAGCGCCGGAGCAAGCTTGAAGTCATCGTCGATGAGATCGAGTTTATGAGCTCCCGTGGTGGCCAGGGTGGCTACGATCAGGGCGGTTACGCCCCCGCAGCTCCCGCGCCCGCAGCACGTCCTGCCGCACCGGTGGCCACGCCGCCCGCGGTCGACGTCTACGATGAGGACATCCCGTTCTAAGGGTTGTTCACCTATTTTTGAGTGAGAGGCGGCTTCGGTTCGCCGAAGTTGCCAAATGAAAGGTATTTTGACATGGCTAATGATTTTTCTGCACGTCAGCCGCGTCGTAAGTACTGCCAGTTCTGCAAGGAGAACACTGAGTTCATCGACTATAAGGACACTCAGCTTCTCCGTAAGTACATGACCGACCGTGGCAAGATCAAGCCCCGTCGCGTCACTGGCGCTTGCACGCAGCATCAGCATGACATCGCCAACGCCATCAAGCGCGCCCGCGAGATGGCTCTCCTGCCGTACACCGTCCCCGTGGTTTCCTCTCGTGGCAACCGCGACCGCGGCTAAGAAGGGAGACGCATCATGAAGGTTATTCTTCTCGATGAGATCAAGGGCAAGGGCGGCGAGGGTGACGTCGTAGAGGTCGCTCAGGGTTACGCTGAGAACTTCCTGTTCCCCAAGAAGCTCGCTGTTGCCGCCACCAAGGGCAACCTCAAGCAGCTTGACGAGCGTCGCAACAACATCGCCAAGCGCGAGGCCGTCCGTCTGGCTACCGCCAACGAGACCAAGGCTGCCTTCGAGGGCAAGACGGTCACCGTTGACGTCAAGGTCGGCGACGAGGGCATCCTCTTTGGCTCCGTTACCGCCGCTATGATCGCTGACGCCATCAAGGCTCAGCTCGGCATGGACATCGACCGCAAGCGCGTCGAGCTCGGTAAGCCCATCAAGGTTGCCGGTGCCCACACCGTTGCCATCTCGCTGTACCGCGAGATCAAGGCCGAGGTTGTCGTTCTCGTCGGCGTTACCGCCGAGGAGCTCGCTGCCGAGGCTGAGGTCGAGGAGGCCGCTGAGGTCGCCGAGGCCGAGACCGCCGAGGTCGAGACTGAGGCTGCTGCCGAGTAGCATTTGCTGCAACGCAACAATCTTGTTCTAAGAAGGGCGCTCTGGGAAACCAGGGCGCCCTTTTGTTTTTTGCGCTGAGTGAGTGTCATGGTGAACGTTGCGTCGAAGTCCTATATACAGGACCGTTCATCCGTTTCGTCCGGTGATGATTGCCGGGGCGCGGCCCGTTTTGGGACTGTGACTGATACTATGGATGCTCGCAAGCGATATGAATGAGGATGCTCATGGCATATGACGATAGGGAGACCGGGTTGACGGTCGAGGACCGTGGTTCCAAGTTGGGTCTCCCCCAAAACCAAGATGCAGAGGCCAATGTACTGGCCGCCATGCTGCTATCGCCCGAGGTAGTCGAAGAGGCCCAGGTCGAGCTGCAGCCCGATGACTTCTACCGGCCCATTCATAAGACCATCTATACCGCGATGGTCGATATGTACAACAGCCGCATTCCCATCGACTCCATCTCGCTGATCGATTACCTGCGAAGCATCAACAAGCTCGATGCCGTGGGCGGCGAAGCGTACATTTTGGAGTTGATGGGTCAGACCCTGTCGCTCGTCAACTGGCAGCACCATGCCGCTATCGTTCGCCGCGATTCGATGCTGCGTGAGCTGATCGGCGCCACCAACGAGATCAACGCGCTGGCATACAACGCCCCCACCGACACCAAAGAGGTCGTGGAGCTGGCCGAGAGCAAGTTGCTCAAGGTCACGGCGCGCGAGGTCAAGTCGAGCTACAAGACGCTGACCGAGTTTATGGTCGAGGCCTATAACGAGGCCGAGGAAGTGTGCCAGGCCGGCGGCCAGGCTGCGGGCGTGCCCACGGGCTTCCCGTCGCTCGACCGCATGCTCATGGGTTTTCGCGAGGGCCAGCTCATCATCATCGGCGCCCGCCCTGCTGTGGGTAAGACGTCGTTCGCCCTGAACCTGGCGCTCAACGCCGCCGCCGCCGGTTATACCGTCGGCTTCTTCTCTCTGGAGATGTCGGGCAAGGAAATTGCCCAGCGTCTGATTTGCGCCTACGCCATGATTTCGATCAGTGACTTCCGCATGGGCCGCATTAGCCCCGAGCAGTGGGCCAATATCAACGAGGCCACGCAGACCTTGTCCAAGCTCGATATTCTGATTGACGATACGCCCGGCACCACAGTGACCGAAATTCGCGCCAAGAGCCGCCGCATGCTCCACAACAAGGAGAAGGCCATCATCATCCTGGACTACCTGCAGCTGGTGAGTCCTCCGCCGGGACGCCGCTCCGAGAGCCGTACCGTCGAGGTCTCCGAGATGTCGCGTGGTCTGAAGATCATGGCCAAGGAGCTCAAGATCCCGCTCATCGCGCTGTCGCAGCTCTCGCGTCAGGTCGAATCCCGTACCGGCAAGCGCCCGCAGCTTTCCGACCTTCGTGAATCGGGCTCCATCGAGCAGGACGCCGATATCGTTATGTTCTTGGACCGCTCCGCCGACGAGGCCGAAGCCTCGCGCGACGATCGACCCGACGAGGGCGTTACGCGTATCGTCGTGGCCAAGAACCGTTCGGGCCCGATCGGCGACGTCGACCTGATGTTCCTGCCGGCATCCACCAAGTTCTATGAGCTTGATGGGGCACATGCCGAGGAGTAGGACAGGCGCCCGTTGCACGGGTATACTGGGAATGTTTTGTGCTTCTGCGTGCCGGCGTGGCGCGTAGACAGTCCATGAATGTAAGGAGTAAACATGCCGTCAACCGTTTTGGTCGGTGCCCAGTGGGGCGATGAGGGCAAGGGTAAGATTTGCGACCTGGTCGCCGGCGACTTCGATGCCGTCGTGCGCTACTCGGGCGGCAACAACGCCGGTCACACCATCGTCGTCAACGGCAAGAAGTACGGCCTGCACCAGGTGCCCTCCGGCATCATGTATTCCGACCACGTGTCGGTGATCGGTAACGGCTGCGTCGTCAACCCCAAGGTTGTCCTTGAGGAGATCGACATGTTCGAGGCCGACGGCATCACCACCAAGAACCTCAAGATTAGTGGCAACGCGCATGTCATCATGCCGTACCACATCGATCTGGATGGCGCCTTTGAGCAGAAGCTCGGCAAGAAGAACATCGGTACCACCAAGCGCGGTATCGGTCCGTGCTACCAGGACAAGATGGCCCGCATTGGCCTGCGCATGCAGGATATGCTGGACGAGGCGCTGTTCCGCGACAAGCTGGAGACCGCTCTCGCCCGCGTGAACCCCGAGCTCGAGCTCATCTACAACCTGCCCACCTACACCGTGGACCAGATTTGCGACGAGTACCTGCCCATGGCCGAGCGCCTGCGTCCCTACATCACCGAGACGAGCCTGCTGCTCAACAACATGATCGATGAGGGCAAGGACCTGCTGTTTGAGGGCGCCCAGGCGACGTTGCTCGACATCGACCACGGCACCTATCCGTACGTGACGTCTTCCAACTGCACCGCCGGCGGCGCCATCACCGGCTCCGGCGTGGGCATGAAGAACGTCGACCGCGTGCTGGGCGTCATGAAGGCCTATATCACCCGCGTCGGTTCGGGCCCCATGCCCACCGAGCTTTCCTATGAGTCCGAGGCCGGCCACACGCTGACCGAGGAGGGCTATGAGTACGGTGTGACCACCGGTCGCCGTCGTCGCTGCGGCTGGTTCGACGGCCCCATCGCCAACTACGCCTCACGCGTCAACGGCCTCACCGATATCGCCCTGACTAAGCTCGACGTGCTTTCGGCCTTCGACACCATCAAGGTGTGCGTGGCCTACGACGTCGATGGCGAGCGCTACACCAGCGTGCCCGAGCATCAGGTGCGCTTTGAGCATGCCAAGCCCATCTACGAGGAGCTCCCCGGCTGGAAGTGCGACATCACCGGTTGCCGCAGCTTTGATGAGCTGCCGCAGGAGGCTCAGGACTACGTGGCGTTTATCGAGGATCTGGCACACACCCGCGTGACGTTCATTGGTGTCGGCGCCGGTCGCGAGCAGATCATCAACCGATTCTGGAAGTAATCGGGACTATTTGGTTATTGCGATATACCCCTTTGCAGCCCAAGCGGGCGGCCGAGGGGTATATTTGCTTGCAAAGGGCTCGCGCGGAGCGGGCCATTCATCCATAGAGGAGGCACCCTTGAAGGCGGACACTCAAACCATCGACATCCTGTTGTTGGGCAGCGGCGGCCGTGAGCATGCTTTGGCAGCTAAGCTCGCAGCATCACCGCGCGCCGGCAAGCTCTACATCGCGCCGGGCAACGGCGGCACCGCGAGCTGCGGCGAGAACGTTGTTCTCGACGACTGCGATCCTGCGGCCGTGGCGGCGTTTGCGCAGAGCCACGGATGCGGACTCGTGGTAATTGGCCCCGAGGCTCCGCTCGTGGCGGGCGTGGCCGACGCCGTGCGCGCGGCGGGTATTCCCTGCTTTGGCCCGGGTGCCGAGGGCGCCCAGATGGAGGGCTCCAAGCTGTTCTCCAAGCAGCTCATGGAGCGCGCGGGCATTCCGACGGCAGCCTACGGCTCGTTTACCGACGAGGCTTCGGCTCTTGCTTATGTGCGTGAGCAGGGCGCTCCGCTGGTCGTCAAGGCCGACGGCCTTGCCGCGGGCAAGGGCGTTATCGTGGCGACCGAACTTGAGCAGGCCGAGGAGGCCGTGCGCGAGTGCTTTGGCGGCACCTTTGGCGATGCCGGCAACACCGTGGTTATCGAGGAGATGCTGACCGGCCCCGAGTGCTCGCTTTTGGCCTTTACCGACGGCAAGACCGTGCGCCCCATGGCCACCTCGCAGGACCACAAGCGCGCGCTCGAGGGCGACAAGGGCCCCAACACCGGCGGCATGGGCGTCTACAGCCCGGTGCCCGTCGTGACCGACGAGGAGCACGCCACCATGGTGAAGGTCATGGAGCAGACCGTTGCCGAGCTTGCTGCCGAGGGTATCGACTACCGCGGCTGCCTGTACGGCGGCTTTATGCTCACGCCCGCCGGCCCCAAGGTGCTGGAGTTCAATGCCCGCTTTGGCGACCCCGAGACACAGGTCGTGCTGCCGCGCCTTAAGAACGACCTGGTTGAGGTCATGCTGGCCTGCGCCAACTGTGAGCTCGATCAGATTGAGCTCGACTGGCGTGACGAGTGGGCCGTGGCCGTTGTCCTGACGAGCGCGGGCTATCCCGGCAGCTACGAGAAGGGCAAGGTCATCACTGGCATTGAGGATGCCGAGGCCATGGAGAACGTGACCGTGTACCACGCGGGCACTGCCGTGGTGGACGGCCAGCTCGTGACCAATGGTGGCCGCGTGCTTGCCGTGACCGCTCTGGGCGACACGTTCGAGAACGCTCGCAACCTTGCCTACGAGGCCTGCGAGAAGATTGATTTTGAGGGTAAGACCCTGCGTCACGACATCGGCCTGCGCGCGCTGCGCGGCCGCGACGCCTGGGATGCCTAAAGTCCGAGAGGAATGAGACGGATGGACGAAAAGAACGAAGAGCTCGTGGATGCGCAGATCGTCGAGGAAGACAGCCGCGTGTATGGGCACGCCGAGGGCGAACCCGGCGGCGAGGTCGCTGACGAGTCGGCGCTGGTGCTGGGCGACGATGACCCGCACGATGCCGAGCTGCACGAGAAGATTCTTTCGGAGGAGTGCGCCTGGAAGGGCAAGATCCTCGACGTCCACCGTCTTGAGGTTGAGCTGCCCAACGGTCGCCGCAGCGCCCGTGATATCGTTCGCCATCCGGGTGCGGCGGCCGTTGTGGCGCTGACCGAGAGCGGTAAGATCGTACTGGTGCGTCAGTACCGCACCGCCATCGACCGCGTGACGGTCGAGATTCCCGCCGGCAAGCTCGATCCAGGCGAGGACCCGCTCGATTGCGCCAAGCGCGAACTGCATGAGGAGACGGGCTTTAGGGCTGGTCGTATTCGCTTTTTGACGTCGATTGTCACGTCCTGCGGTTTTTGCGATGAGATCATCCACATCTACTTGGCTACCAAGCTCGAGTTTGATGCGCCCAACCCCGATGATGACGAGTTTGTCAACGTGGACCTGGTGCCGCTGCACGAGTTGATCGACGCCGTACTCGACGGCAAGATCGAAGACGCCAAGACCGTCGTGGGCGCCTTGGCCTGCGATAGCATCGCGCATCGCCTTGGGGGTGCGGAGCTTTAACGAGCGGGGATGATCCCGCAGGTTTGTGTAAGTCAGCGAAAGTGCTCCATTTGAGACAAGGTGGCCCAAAAGAGGAGGGAAGCGTATGGATATACGCGACCGACGATTGAAGGCCAGATTGTCCAAATGGAGCACTTGCAGCGTCGAGACGAAACGCGGTTTGGTAAAACCGCGTAAGGTGATTATGCTGAAGAGGTTTCTTTCTTACTACAGGCCCCAGATGGGGCTTTTTGTTGCTGATACTGTTTGTGCTCTGGTGCTTGCCGCCATTGACCTGGCGTTCCCCATTATCCTGCGCAATTTGACCGGTGGGCTCTTTACTCAGGGTCAGGCTGTCATTATGCAGGCGCTCGGCATGATCGCGGTGGGCTTGGTGCTGATGTATGCCGCCCGCTGCGCCTGCCGCTATTTTGTGAGCTATTGGGGTCACGTGATGGGCGCGCGTATGGAGTCCAAGATGCGCGAGGACCTGTTTGACCAGTATGAGCGCTTTAGCTTTGCGTACTTTGACCGCAACAGCTCGGGCGACATGATGAGCCGCGTGGTCAACGACCTGTTCGATATCTGCGAGGCGGCGCACCACGTGCCCGAGTGGATCATCATCTGCGGCATCGAGATTATCGGCTCGTTTGTGATCCTCTTTACCATCGCCCCGGTGCTGGCGCTCGCCATGGCCGTGGTGACGGCGGCGTTTGCGGTCATCATGTTTTGGCAGAACATGCGCATGCGCGAGGTCTTTAGCGACAACCGCAAAAAGATCAGCGGCATCAATGCGCAGCTGCAGGATTCGCTGGCGGGCATGCGCGTGGTCAAGAGTTTTGCCAATGAGGAGACCGAACGCTTCAAGTTCCGCGCCTCCAACAATCGCTACCTTTCGTCCAAGGAGAACATGTATCACGCCATGGGCGTCTATACCGCGACGTATGGCCTGCTCTCGGGTGTGCTCTATGTGATCGTGGTGCTGCTGGGCGGCTGGCTGGTCGCCCAGGGACAGCTGCAGGCGGTCGATATGGCGACCTTTGCACTCTATATTTCGCTGTTCTGCACGCCGCTCGAGACACTCGTCAATTCGGCCGAAACGTATCAGAAGGCCATCGCCGGCTTTAAGCGCATGGACGAGGTGCTCTCGACCGCGCCGGATATCCAGGACAAGCCGGGCGCTACGGATCTGCAGGTGACTGCCGGCGCCGTGGAGTATCACGACGTGTGCTTTAACTACGAGGACGTTGAGCTGGGCGAGGGCGATGCCGAAGAGCGTCCCGTTATCGACCATATGAATCTGTCCATCAAGCCTGGGCAGACCATCGCTTTGGTTGGCCCTTCGGGCGGCGGCAAGTCCACGACCTGTTCGCTGCTGCCGCGCTTTTATGACGTGGCTGCCGGATCCATTAGCATCGACGGCCAGGACGTGCGCGATGTGACGCAGCAGAGCCTGCGTCGCGCCATCGGCCTGGTGCAGCAGGATGTCTATCTGTTTGACGGCACGATTGGCGAGAACATCGCCTACGGCAAGCCGGGCGCTACGGCAGGAGAGATCGCCGAGGCCGCCCGTCGCGCCAACATCGATGCCTTTATCGAGTCGCTTCCACAGGGTTATGACACGGTCGTGGGCGAGCGTGGCAGCCGTCTTTCGGGCGGACAGAAGCAACGCGTTGCCATTGCGCGCGTGTTTCTCAAGAACCCCAAGATCCTGATTTTGGACGAGGCGACGAGTGCTTTGGATAACGAGAGCGAGGAGGCGGTCCAGGAGTCGCTCGAAGAGCTGGCACGCGGCCGTACCACAATCATCATCGCCCACCGTCTCTCGACCATTAAACACGCCGATGAGATTGCGACCGTTGAGCATGGTCGCGTTGTGGAACGTGGCACGCATGAACAGCTTCTCGCCCGTGGCGGCACCTATGCCCGTTACTATCGAATGCAGTTCGAAGGTGCGCGTGCGCACGAGCTCGACTGATTGATATGACAGGAAGTTTATGGCTGACAAGAACCCTTTGACTCCGGAAGAAGTGACGGAGTTATTCTCCGAAATCGATGCATCCGGTGTCTTGGATCCCACGCTTGCCAAAAAGCGAACCGAGCGCATGCGTGAGAAGGAGGCTGCGGCCAAGCGCGGTGACAAAGCGGCGCTAGCGCAGCTGCGCAGCGAGGACCGCGCGAGCCAGGCAAAACATATCGACCCGCTGTCCGAGGACGACCCTTCGGGCTCGCAGGTGAGCCATACCATTACGAAGACTGCCATGGCCGTGGTCATCGGCATCTTGGTGCTGATTGTGGGCATGCAGATTGGCTACGGCGTGATGCGACGCCTGAACACCGCCAACCTGTCCGAGAGCGTTTCGGTGGATACCGTTTCGACGGCGCTGAAGGGCGGCCTTGAGTGGGGCAACGGCTTTACGCAGTTCCCGCTCGACTTTACCGTCGATGAAGCTGATGAGCGTACGGGCACGGTCGAGGTGACGGTGTTGGACACATCGTCTGCCAACGAGCTCGAGCTGCTGTCCAACGGGCAGATTCAGGCCGCTGCGCTTGCGACCAACGCGCTGCTCAACGATAAGATCGACCGCGTGGTGTATAACGTTCACGCCTATATCGACGAGGATAGCAACATTCAGCACGATTCCTTCTTTGGCATGTTTCCCGCGCGGGGTCATCAGAGCGCCATTTTGACGTTTGTGTGGACCAAGAGCTCATCCAACGCCACGAGTATCGACTGGAAGATGCGCATCGTAAGCATGGACGACACCATTGCCGAGCGCATTCAAAAACAGGTGAACTCGGTTTCGTCGCTGATCGAGGACCCGGTGGTGAGCCAGACCAAGATTGACGAGGAAAAGGCCGAACGTGACCTGGAGCATCGTCTGCATGGCCGCGAGATTTTCCGCGGCGGCAAGCCCGATCGCTCACCGTCCGATCTGCTGGAACAGGACAAGCAAAAGTAAGAGGCCATTATCCCGCGTGAGCCACAAGCCCACGCGGGATAATTTTTCTGGGACGGGGATTAAATAATCATTATGCATAGAAAGTCATAATTATCATTTCGTAAACATTTCGATGAAATTAACGCCATGAGGCATGCTTGCGGTTACAATACCGCGAGGCCTAACTACACACCTTTAAGCCGGTCCTGTGAGACCGGGAAGGAGAATTATGGCGAACAACCATACCGCGGGCGCTGCCGCCCGCACCTTCGCGCCCAGCGAGCTTTGCCAGCGTATGCTGGCCAAAACCAGCAAGGGCACCTGCGGTCCCTGTATCCTGTATCTTGAGGATGGGACCATTTTTTATGGACGTGCATGCGGCGCCGAGGGCACCGCGACCGGCGAAGTCTGCTTCAACACCTCGCTCGAGGGCTACTTTGAGGTCATGACCGACCCGAGTTATGCCGGCCAAATTGTAACCATGACCTATCCGCAGATCGGCAATTACGGTATCGACGAGACCGATGTCCAGTCGGCCTTCCCCGGCGACGCCGTGCGCCCTGCGAGCGCTCCGGCTATGCGCGGCATGATCGTTCGCGATATGTGCGCCACGCCTTCTAACTGGCGCTCGGCCGTCAGCGTGCCGGAGTACCTGCGCGCTCACGGCATCGTCGCTATCGAGGGTATCGACACCCGCGCTCTGGTGCGCCATCTGCGCGACAATGGTTCCAAGATGGGCATTATCTCGACCGAGATCTTCGACGTCGACGAGCTTGCCGAGCGCTTGTCCGCTGCGCCCACGCTGGTAGGCGAGAACCTGGTCAAGACCGTAAGTTGCCCCGCGCCTCACGAGTTTGTGGCCGCCGACCTGCCTGCCACGCATGACTTTGCGCTTGCGGCTGCCGCTCCTGCCCGTCACAAAGTGGTCGCCTACGACTGCGGTGTGAAGCGCGGTATTCTGGAGGGCCTGGTCCGTGCCGGCTGCGATCTCACCGTCGTGCCGTGGGATACGCCCGCCCAGCAGGTGCTCGACATGAATCCCGATGGCGTCTTTTTGTCCAACGGCCCCGGCGACCCCGATGCCGTGGTGGAGACCTATGAGCAGGTACAGCAGCTGATCGGCAAGGTGCCGGTCTTTGGCATTTGCCTCGGTCACCAGATGATCAGCCTGGCCTGCGGCGCCCAAATGGAAAAGCTTAAATTCGGTCACCGTGGCGGTAACCAGCCGGTTATGAATCTGGTGAGCCGTCGCGTGGAGATCACCGCGCAAAACCACGGCTTTGGCCTGCTGTTCCCCAGTCTGGGCAAACTGATTCCGGAGCTTTCCGGCGGCGAAACCGAGCATGCGGCCGACGGTGACCTGCGCGCCTGGGTGCGTCGCGGCATCGCGCCGGTCGTGATGAACGAGCGCTTTGGTCGCATTCGCCTGACACATGTGAACCTCAACGACGGCACCGCCGAGGGCATCCAGCTGCTCGACGCCCCGTGTTTCTCGGTCCAGTACCACCCCGAGGCTTCGCCTGGCCCCACCGATGCCCACTATCTCTTTACCGCCTTTACGCGACTCATGGACGGCGAGGAGAACTACCTGGACATCGACACCGCGAAGGACCGCCTCGCCGGCTGGAATTTCGCCGAGTCCGAGAACGCTGCGACCGAGGAGAACTAACATGCCTAAACGTACTGACATCAAGCGCATCCTCGTTATTGGTTCGGGCCCTATCGTCATTGGCCAGGCCTGTGAGTTCGACTACTCCGGCGCACAGGCCTGCAAGGTGCTCAAGGAGGATGGCTTTGAGGTCATCCTGGTCAACTCCAATCCGGCGACCATCATGACCGACCCGGGTCTTGCCGACCGCACCTATGTCGAGCCCATCACCGCCGAGTTTATCGAGCGCGTAATCAAGAAAGAGCGCCCGGACGCGCTGCTGCCCACGCTGGGCGGCCAGACCGGTCTGAACGCCGCCGTCGAGCTGGCAAAGGACGGCACGCTCGACAAGTACGGCGTCGAGATGATCGGCTGCGACCTGGCCGCTATCGAGCGCGGCGAGGACCGCAAACTCTTTAACGAGGCCATGGCCGAGATCGGCCTGGAGGTTGCGCGCTCGGGCTATGCCTACAGCGTGGCCGACGCCGAGGCTATCGCCGAGCGTGTGGGATATCCCTGCGTACTGCGCCCGAGCTTTACCCTCGGTGGCGCCGGCGGCGGCATCGCGCATACCCACGAGGAGCTCGTCTCCATCGTGAGCCAGGGCCTTGAGCTCTCGCCTGCCCATGAGGTGCTGGTCGAGGAGTCCATCGAGGGTTGGAAAGAGTATGAGATGGAGGTCATGCGCGACCACGCCGGCAACGGCATCATCGTGTGCTCCATCGAGAACCTCGACCCCATGGGCGTGCACACCGGCGACTCCATCACCGTGGCGCCGGCGCAGACGCTCTCCGACCTTGAGTACCAGCGCATGCGTGTCGCCTCGCTCGCCATCTTGGGGAAGATCGGCGTCGAGACCGGCGGCTCCAACGTGCAGTTTGCCGTGAACCCCCAGACCGGCCGCCTGATCGTCATCGAGATGAACCCGCGCGTGAGCCGTTCGTCCGCACTGGCCTCCAAGGCCACGGGCTTCCCCATCGCCAAGGCCGCCGCTCGCCTGGCCGTGGGCCACACGCTCGACGAGATCGTCAACGACATCACCAAGGCAACGCCCGCCTGCTTTGAGCCCACAATCGACTACTGCGTCGTCAAGGTGCCGCGCTTTGCCTTCGAGAAGTTTAAAGGCACTGATCCTACGCTCACCACGCGCATGAAGGCCGTGGGCGAGATTATGGCGATCGGCCGCACCTTTGAGGAGGCCTTCGGCAAGGCCATGCGCTCACTGGAGGACGGTCACCAGGGCATCTGCGCCGGTGGCAAGGAGGGTGCCGACAAGCTGAGCGACGATGAGCTCGCTCAGGCCGTGGCAACCCCGACCGAGCACCGCATCTTCTTTGTGGTCGAGGCCCTGCGCCGTGGCTGGGACATCGCCCACATCCATGCCATCTGCGGTATCGATCCGTGGTACCTCAACCGTATCAACGACATGGTGCAGGTCCAGGAGAGCATCCGCGGCCTGCGTGTGGAGGATATCGACGCCGACGCGATGCGCCTGCTCAAGCAGTACGGCACGAGCGACGCCGAGATTGCCGCGCTGACCGGCTCGGACGAGCGCTTTGTGCGCGCCTATCGCAAGGGTCTGGGCGTGGTCCCCAGCATGAAGACGGTCGATACCTGCGCTGCGGAGTTCTCGAGCGCCACGGAGTACCATTACAAGACCTACGAGAATATCTTCCGCACGAGCCCGGATGCCAAGAAGTGCGTGGCTCCCGACGAGACCACGCCGGCGGACAAGCCCAAGGCGATGATCCTGGGCGCCGGCCCCAACCGCATTGGCCAAGGTATCGAGTTCGATTACTGCTGCGTGCACGCGAGCTACGCACTGGCGGCTCGCGGCTTCGAGACCATCATAGTCAACTGCAACCCCGAGACCGTTTCGACTGACTACGACACCTCGGACCGCTTGTACTTTGAGCCGCTCACCTACGAGGACGTCATGGACGTTATCGATGTCGAGCGCCCCGACGGCGTCGTGGTGACGCTCGGTGGCCAGACCCCGCTTAAGCTGGCGCGCATGCTCGAGGAGAGCGGCGTGAACATTATGGGCACCAAGCCCGATGCCATCGACTTTGCCGAGGACCGCGAGCGCTTCGCCGCCCTGCTCGACAAGCTGGGCATCATGTACCCGCCGGCGGGCCAAGCCATCTCGTTTGAGGAGGCCGAGGCCGTGGCCGCGCACATCGGCTATCCGCTGCTGGTGCGCCCGAGCTATGTGCTGGGCGGCCGCGGCATGATGATCGCCTACGATGCCGAGCATCTGCGCGATTACATGGCCGAGGCTGCGCGCATTAGCCCCGACTACCCGGTGTACCTGGACCGCTTCCTGGAGGGTGCGATCGAGTCCGACGTCGACGCCCTGTGCGATGGCGAAGAGGTATACATCGGCGGCATCCTGGAGCATATCGAGGAAGCCGGTATTCACTCCGGCGACTCAGCGACCTGCATTCCGCCGTTTAGCTTTAGCGAGAGCCTGCAGGCGAAGCTCCGCGAGACCACGCGCCGCATCGCGATGGCGCTGGGCGTGCGCGGCCTGGTCAACGTGCAGTACGCCATTAAGGGCGAGACCGTCTACGTGATCGAGGCCAACCCGCGTGCCAGCCGCACCGTGCCGTTCATCTCCAAGGCAACCGGCGTGCCGCTGGCCAAGTGCGCGGCGCGCATTATGGCAGGCGATTCCATCGCCAGCCTTGGCCTGCCGAGCGACGAGCGTCAGCTGGACTGGTTCTGCATGAAGGAAGCCGTTATGCCCTGGGGTCGTTTCCCGGGAGCCGACGTTATCCTGGGGCCCGAGATGAAGTCGACGGGCGAGGTCATGGGTGTTGCCAAGAGCTATCCCGAGGCATATGCCAAGACGCAGCTGGCGATTGACTACAAGCTGCCCGACCCGAGCGCCGGCAAGGTGTTCATTAGCGTGTGCGACCGCGATAAGCGGCATATTCTTTCGGTCGTCCGCACCCTGCGCTACCTGGGCTTTGATATCTGCTCCACCGAAGGTACGGCGCGCGTGCTGCGCGGCGGTAACGTGACCTGCGAAATCGTGGAAAAGATCAGCGGCCCGCACGACGGCGAGCGCCCCAACATCGGCGACCTCATCGCCGATGGCAAGATCGCGGTGATCATCAACACGCCGTACGGTCCGGGCTCGCGCGGCGACGGCTATCTGCTGCGCACCGAGGCGGTGCGACGCGGTGTGACCTGCGTGACCGCGATGTCTGCCGCCAACACGTATGTGAGTGCCATCGAGGCAGTGCGCGAGGACCAGCAGGGTCACGGCAGCGCCAACGACATGGGCATGGACGTCATCGCCCTGCAGGACCTGCCGCAGTACACGGTGTAGATTGAGCTGGCCGGCCGGGGCGGAGGGGGCTGAGTTTCTCACTGAGCGACTCTGCTTGCAGCCGGAGCGAAGGGGGAAACTCAGCCCCCTCCGCCCCGGCCTACGGTGACTCGGTTGCACCGTGTGCTGCCGAAGGGGCTTTGCGCGATGACTAGGGCTGAATAAAAAGTGAGTGTGGGCGCCGTCGTTCGTTAGA
>NZ_JAQLFP010000035.1 GCF_028207065.1 Collinsella aerofaciens | reverse complement strand
GCTTGCCCGTATCGTAGGCAATGCGCCGAATGCTCGCCATCGAAATTTATCGGTGGCCCACTTCAGACTGTAATGGGGTTGTTCGGTGATCGGGCGTTGCAGCGCATCGCCTTCTTCCGGTTGTTGCACACGGTACATGAGCTTGTAGCGATACATTTTGCGGTCGGCGTCCTTTGTCATCTGGCGACGCGTATCGCCTGCAAGTGGGTCGACGCGCGAGCAGCCAAAGCTAAAGCTGGCGATCATGGGCGCCTTGCCGTCCGATGTTGCCTCGATAAGATTGGCACGCGTCCGCTCCAGGCGCTGCTCGAGCTCGGCTTCGTCTGTCGTGGGGGATATAAGTACAAATTCGTCTCCACCGATACGGAACAGCAACTCATCGTGCTCCATTGTCTCGGTGAGTGCGCGGCAGATGCTCAGAATGTAGCGATTGCCCTCGGCGTGGCCAAACTTATCGTTGCAATGCTTAAGGCGGTCGATATCGATATAGGCGCAGGTGAAGGGGGTGCCTTTGCGCCAGAGCTGATCGACATGGCGGTCGAGTCCGCCACGGTTGCCAAGATTGGTGAGCGAGTCGATATAGGCGCCGTGCTCAAGCAGCTCGCGTTCTTGTTGCAGGATGGCGAGCGTTTTCTGCAGTTGCTCACCGATGGCACGCAGCTCCGGGGGCAGCGCGGCAACATCGAGCTCGGTGGTTGAGGCCCCGTTCGCAAGTCGCTGAAGATGAGCGATGATTGATTGCTCGCCCAGGCGATACGACTCGTTCATGATGGATTGCCTCCTTGGATGGAACAATGGTTTGTATCTTACTCCCAATTCGGTTTAGATTGGAGTATTAGTTAGCTCATGGGAACAAACGCTCCCCTCGACGGTGGCGTTTGCGTGCGAGCGTATTAGTTGTTGTCGCCACCATCGAGCAATGCCTCAAAATCCTCCGCCTGCATGGGGCGGTAGTAGAGGAATCCCTGAGCGTAGCGGGCGCCCATGTGGCGCAGCATGTTTGCCTGCTTGTCCGTCTCAACGCCTTCGATCACAACGGGCAGATGGAGTGACTGCGCCATCTCGAGCATTGATGAGATGATTTGCACGCTGCGGCCCTCATCGCCGTTATCGGGCACAAACGTGCGATCGAGCTTGATGACGTCGACGTTGACGTTCTTGAGCATCGCGAGCGTGGACTGGCCGGTGCCAAAATCGTCAATATAGGTCGAGAAGCCGCGGGTGTGCAGGTCGGCCGTTAGTTTATCCACGGCCTCGGACTCTCCCGTATAAGCTGTCTCGGTGATCTCGATGCGCATGAGCTCGGGCGGCAGGTTGTATTGGGCGGCGAGCGCTCCCATATGCTCGGCAACGTCGCAGGCAAGGATATCCACGCGCGACACATTAAGCGAGATCGGAACCACACGAAGCCCCCGATTGATGCGCTCGCGCAGCCACAAGGCAACGCCCTGCCAAACGTATTTGTCGAGCGTCACCACAAAACCGCTTTCCTCGAGAGCGGGGATAAAGGTGGCGGGCGAAATGAGGGAGCCATCCTTGTCGATCCAGCGCGTGAGCGCTTCGGCGCCAATGATCTCGCCGGTTTCCATGTCGACCTGGGGCTGCAGGTAGTAGGTAATACGGCCGTTGGAGAGCGCGTACTGGAATTCGGTCAGCGTGCGGTGGAACGAGATTTCGCGCTCGTACTCCTCGGGGCGGAAAATGGCAATGCGCTCCTTAAAGTCGTTTTTTGCGCGCCGATTGGTAAACATGGCCTTGGCCTGCGCATCGATGGTGATTTTCTCGTTGGAGTCGATGGGGTAGACGCCCATGGACGGCCAGAATCCCACGCCGTCATCATACTTGGCCACGGCCTGGCGAACGCGGCTATAGATCTGATGGACGGTGTCGTGTTCAAAGGGGATGAGTATGCAAAAGTCGTCTTGGCCCCAGTACCCTGCGACGCCCATGTTGGCATTCTCGATGTCCTTGAGGACCGTGCCCACATCGGCGAGCATGCGGTCGCCCTCGGCCTGTCCGTGCCATTCGTTGAACAGTCGCATGTGTCCCATATCGACGGTGGCGATACACCAAGCGCCGTTGCGCCTTGTCTCGAGAAATTCGTTGGCGCGGCGCATAAACACGCTGGGTCGATAGAGACCCGTGAGCGGATCGATGCGTTCGGCGATGGCGCTTTTGCGCTCCACCTCGGGTATGGGGAGGCTGTCGTTGGGAACAAGCCCGCCGGCCGTGCGAATGCGACGGTCGAGTTCGCCTAAAACGGCGGCCGTTTGATTGGTCAGGTGCTCGTAAAAGGCCGGAACGACAAGACAGACGGGGGTAATGGTGTCGTCCGCGATTCGAACGGGAGCGAAAACGGCCTCTTTGAGATGTTGGATCAGTTGCTCGAATGCTTCGTGATCCAAATTGTTGCTAAGCACGACGAACTGGGCGTTGCGTGAGCGGAAGACGCGACTCCTGCCGCGAGTAATCGACAGCATGCGGCCTGCGTATTCGGCGAGCATGTTGTCGACGGCCTCGGCCCCGTAGAGCTCGTTGAACTTTGCCGTGCCGCGAACGCGCACTGCTATAAGCCCCGTCTTGCAACGGTCGCGACGGCAGGCATCGATAGCGTTGATCAGCGTGCGCTGCGTTCCGAGGCCCGTGGCGGCGTCGACGGTCTCGGCAAGCGAGTGGTTGACGAGCTCGCCGACATAGAGCGAGGGGACATTTCCGTCGCCGTCGATACGAAACCCGCGAGCACGGCCGAGGATGTAGTCGCCGGCGGCGTTGCGCACGCGGTACTGCATGACGTGGCGATGTTTGGAGCCGTCATAGATTTGGTCGATGTCGTTGGTATAGGCCTCAAGGTCATCGGGATGGACACGCGTTTTCCAGTAATCGTGGCAGTTGTCTATATGCTCCGAAGGAAGACCAAGATCGCGCAAGGCGCCTTGTGACCAAAGGGTTCGATGTTTGTCCAAGTTCTCGATAAAGAAATATCGGCCTTCGTTGAGCATCGAAAGGGCGTCGAAAATGCGATCGCTTATTTCGAAGTCGTCGGTGTGGGCTTGTGCGATATTGCGTCGATCAAGGTGCACGGCATGACGTAGCTTGTAGTCGTACATGCGATGATCGGCATCGTTCGTCAAGCGATTGGGGGCTTCGCCCAGGGCGGGGTCGGCGTGTGCCACTCCGTAGCTAAACGAGTGAGGCATCTCGGCATCGTTGTTTTTGAGCAGGACCGTTCGGCAGCGTTCCAGACGTTCGGCGAGGTCGTCCTCGGTTGCAATCGTAGACAGGATGGCAAACTCGTCGCCTCCCAGACGAAACGCCGCTTCGTCCACCTCCATATACAGCTTGAGATAGAGGCTTACCTGCAAGATATAGCGGTTGCCCTCGTCGTGTCCAAAGATGTCGTTGCAGTGCTTAAGGTTATCGATGTCGATAAACGCCATGGTTACGGGCAATTCCTGCTCCCAGATTTCCTCTAGGGAACGGGTAAAGCCGCCGCGGTTGCCAAGACCGGTAAGCTCGTCGGTAAAGGCAGTCCTGATCAGATCGTCCTGACGCTCGAGAAGGTCACGGATGGTCTTTTCGAGCGTCTCGGTGTAATTGCTGGCGATATCCATGCTGTAAGCGGCTTCCTGAGGTCGGGGTGTATTGCGTCGGGCGAGCTCGTTGTACACACGCGTTGCTGCTCAACGCTTTGCGTGTATCCAGGCCCCCGCCTTGCTGCGTCGCTGGTTTAATATGTCGGTCCGTGTTCGCTGCTGATAACTATTGAGTAGTATAAACAACAATAGAGGATTGTATATGGGTGCCCCTGCCGCGGGCGGCTATTATTCGCCAATCGGTAGCATGACGATGCGATGCTCGGTATAAATGCGACTGAGTCGATATATGTTGGCGGGTATACTTGTTCCGCTTTAAAACACGGGAACGGAGATGGTCGCATGGCACAGCCAGACACGACGCGCACGGTGGGGCTTGCGCTCGAGGGAGGCGGCTACCGCGGTATGTATACGGCGGGCGTGCTCGACGTATGGATGGAGCACGGCTTAACCTGCGACCATATGGTGGGTGTCTCGGCGGGCGCGGCGTTTGGCTACAACTTTAAATCGCGCCAGATTGGCCGCGCCATTCGCTACAACAAGGCCTATTGCGCCGACAAGCGCTATGCGAGCGTGACGAGTTGGTTGCGAACCGGCGATATGTTCAATGCCGAGTTTGCCTATCATGAGGTACCCATCGAGCGCGATCCCATCGATCTGGAGGCATATCGCGCCTGCCCCATGCGGTTTACGTGCGTATGTACCGATCTTAAGACGGGGCAGGCCGTCTACCATGACCTGCCCTATGGCGACGAGCGCGATATCGAGTGGATCCGGGCGTCGTCTGCCATTCCTGTGGCGACGCGTCCCGTTGCCATCGAGGGTCGTAAGTACTTGGATGGCGGTGTTGCCGATTCCATTCCCAGCGCTTGGCTGTTTGAGCAAGGCTATGACCGCAACGTGGTGGTGCTGACGCAGCCGGCGGGTTTTGTAAAGCAGCCCAATAGCGTGATGCCTATGCTGCGTCGCGTGTATCGTCACTATCCGGAGTTTGTTGCGGCGCTTGAGCATCGGCACGAGGTCTACAATGCCACGCTCGATGACCTGGCGCGTCGCGAAGCCGCTGGCGAGATCTTTGTGGTGCGGCCGAGCGAATCGGTGAAGGTGCCGTCGCTGTGCCGCGAGCCCGATGAGCTCGAGCGCATTTACCAGATCGGCCGCCGCGATGCGGAGGCGACGTTGCCCGCGCTGGAAGCGTATCTGGCGGGGTAGGGACTACGCCGGAAACTGCATCCCGTAATCAGCGTTCAGACTGGGACGCAGTTTCCCGCTGGTCCTCTATGCGGAAAGCGCATCCCAGAATGGACGTCCAAACTGGGATGCGCTTTCCGCTATTGAAGATATGGGACTGCGGAGCAACTGCTCGGTCTAGGCTTATGCCTGCTGCCAGGTATCGACGAGCTCCTTGGCTGCGGCGTAGGGGTCGTCGGCACTGCAGACGGCGCTCACCACAAAGAAGCCGTCGACGCCGGTAGTCTTGAGCTGCGGCAGGTCGGCTTTCTTGACGCCGCCGCCCACCACGATGGGCACGGGGCTTGCTGCATGGAGGGCAGCCAGGTCCTCAAAGCTCTTGGTGATGATGGAGCCATCTGCCGCGCGTCCGCAGTCGCGCTTGGTCTCGGTCTCGTGAAGCGGGCCCACGCCCAGGTAATCGACCAGGCTCATATCGGCGGTCTTGACGTACTCGAGCATCTCCTCGCAGCGGGCGGAAAGGCCCACGATGGCATCGGGACCCAGAAGCTTGCGGCAGACCTCGACGGGGATATCGCTCTGGCCCACGTGCACGCCGTCGACGGCGATGCCCTGCTCGCGTGCGGCAAGTACGCAGTCAAGGCGGTCGTCGATCAGCAGCGCGACCTGCCCGGTTTTGCCGGCCTGGGCGATGGCCTGCGCGGCATCGCCCGTCAGTGCGATGATCTCGCGGGCGCTTGCCACCTTGGAGCGCACTTGGATGCAGGTAAAGCCGGCGTCGAGTGCCTGGGCCACCACATCGCCCACGGGGCGTCCGAGGGTGTTTTCGGGGCCGAGTACCAGATAGGCAGAGATATCAAGGTTGTCGCGGATGCTCATCGTGCTTCCTCCTGCTTTTTGATCTGAGCTTCCATACGCTCGAGTTTGCCGGTCATGGTATCGGTAAAACCGGGGCGAATATCGGCTTTGAGCACGACTTCGGTACGGATACCTTTGCTCGCCAACACAAAGGTTGCGTCGCGCACGACCTGCATGACCTCGTCCCAGTCGCCCTCGATCTCGGTGAACATCGAGGTGGTGCGGTTAGGAAGGCCGCTCTCGCGAATGACGCGCACGACCTCGGCGACCTCGGCGGATAGCTCGTCACCGGTGCCGCACGGGGCGATGGCCACGGCGACCAGGGTGTTCATGCCGGCATTGGTTGCGGGCTCGGACATGGCTTATGCCTCCTCGAGCTCGAGTTGGTTGTCGGCAATGTCCCGGGCGGTTGCGCGGTAGAGCTCGTCGATAAAGGCGACCTTAAAGCTTGCCGGGGCATCGGCAACGGCGGCGGCACGCGTGCCGGCAACGTTGTAGGCGGCGGTGCCGCAGATGGCCGCCGTAAACGGGTCGGCGGCGCAGGCATACACGGCCAGCACGCCGCCCTGCGAGCAACCGCAGCCGGTGATTTTGGACATGAGCGGGCTGCCGCCGTGGGACTTGGCCACGGTCGTGCCGTCGGTAATCAGGTCGACTTCGCCCGAGACCACAACGGCGCCGCCGGTGTAGCGGGCGAGCGCCACGGCGGCGCCGCGGGCGGCGTCTACCGTGTCGGTGGTATCGACACCGCGCACGCGACTCAGATCGGCCGCTTCGCCCTCAAGGCCCCACAGGCCGGCGAGCGCGATAATCTCGGAGGCATTGCCGCGCACGATGGCGGGTTTGTACTGCTTGAGTTCGCCTACCAGTTGGGTGCGCAGGCTGCCGATGCCCAGGCCCACCGGATCGAGCACCCAGGGCTTGCCGGCGTCGTGTGCCGCCTTGGCCGCGCGGGGAATCGTCTGCTCGTAGATGGGGAAGAGTGTGCCCATGTTCAGATAGATGGCGCCGCCGCCGGCAACGAGTGCCTCGCCCTCGTCGGGTAGATAGACCATGGCGGCCGAACCGCCCACGGCGAGCTGCGCGTTGGCGACAAAGTCAATCGTCACCGTGTTGGTGATGGAGCCCGCCATAGGATTGGTGGCGCGAATCTTCTCCACTGCCTTGACCACGTCTTGCTTAAGCTGTTCCGAATCGATCACCGCACATGCCTCCTTGGCATAGAAAAGGGGCGCTGTGCATAGACAGCGCCCCTAAAAAGTCGGCATGCTCCCTACGCCAGCATTAACTGACAGGTTCAAAGGATTGGGCCCCATGCCCTCTCAGCCTTGTGGTTTGCACCGCCGGCACTCCCGCATCGAATCTGTTGTTCCCTATACTAGCGCACCTGCCAAAAAGGGACAGGTTTATTTTGGCAGGTAACAACTGGGGCTTTGCGTTTTCCCAGATAAAACCTGCCAATATAAACCTGTCTCTTTTTGGCAGGTCGGTACAATAGACGGGATTAAGAATGACCGAGGGGGCCTTATGATTAAACTTGTGCTGACCGATATGGACGATACGCTGATTCCAGCCGGGCATGACGGCGCCAGCGACTACGCCATCGAGGGCATTCACGCCATGCGGGCGGCGGGTCTGCACTTTGGCCCGGTTTCGGGTCGCCAGCCCTCCGCGATGGGCTGGATGTTCCGCAATCGCGCCGAGTGCTTCTCGACCGGCGCGTTCTGCAACGGCCAGGTCATGTTTGTGGACGGCGAGGTGGTAGCCTCGCATGCGACCGACAACGCCGCCCTTATGCGCTTGGCTGACTACTTGGAGCAAGAGACCGACGATACGTATCTGAAGGTCTACGGCCTGGGTGATGACTTTTGGGGCAACGATGCCTATTGTGTGACGAGCGACCCCGAGCGTGTGCGCCGCGCCATGGAGTCGGGCGGCAACGCATGGCTCAAGGGCGAAGAGGCCCCGTGCCGTCCTGTCGTCGATGACGCGTCGGTGTTCAAGGCGAATATCTGGAGTGCTCGTTCGCGTGAGGAGCTCGCGGAGCTCCGCGAGCGCGTTGCCGCTGAGGTGCCGGAACTCTCGCTTGTGTTTCCCAACAATCGTGTGCGCCTGTTCGACATTCTTCCAGCAGGTTGGGACAAGGGTTGCGCTGCGCTGGAGCTGGCGCGCGCTTTGGACCTGACGTCCGACGAGGTGGCCGTATTTGGCGATTCCGATAATGATTTGCCCATGATCGATGCCGTTCCCAACTCCGTTGCAGTCGCCAATGCCAACGAGGCCGTCACGGCGGCAGCGCGCTGGCATATCGGCACTGCGGCAGACGATGCGGTCGCCGGGGCTCTACATCAGATCGCCGCCTGCGCCGCGACGGGGGAGATGCCGTCGTTTATGCGCCAAATGGACGCGGCGGGTTTTGGCGTCACGAACGTCTAGGGAGAAGGCTATGAAGCTTCAGCAGCTCAGATATGTTGTTAAGGTTGCCGAATGCGGCAGCATCACCGAGGCCTCGCGCCGGCTCTTTGTGTCGCAGCCCTCGATCACCGCGTCGATCCGCGATCTCGAAAACGAGATGGGTGTACACATCTTTGAGCGCACCAACAAGGGCGTCATTGTGTCCGAGGAAGGCGAGACCTTCTTGGGCTACGCGCGCCAGGTGCTCGACCAGGCCGACCTGCTCGAGGGCAAGTACAAAGGCACGTCCGAGCAGGTGCCGCACTTTAGTGTGAGCTGCCAGCATTATTCCTTTGCCGTTAATGCATTTGTCGATGTGATCCGCGAGTTCGATGCCGCGCGCTACGACTTTACCCTGCGCGAGGAGCAGACCCACGAGATTATCGAGGACGTCGCGCATATGAAAAGCGAGCTCGGCATCCTGTATCTGTCGGAGCACAATCGCGAGGTCATCGAGCGCATGCTGGCGGCCAACGAGCTCGTATTCGAAGGACTCTTCTGCGCTACGCCGCATGTCTTTGTGTGCTCCGACCATCCGCTGGCGGGTCGCTCGAGTGTGACGCTCGAGGACTTGGAAGACTACCCGTTCCTGTCCTATGAGCAGGGCAGCTACAACTCGTTTTACTATTCCGAGGAGCTGACCTCGACCTTTGAGCGCCGCAAGAATATCCGCGTGCGCGACCGTGCGACGCTGTTCAACCTAGCTATGGGCCTTAACGGTTACACGGTGTGTTCGGGCGTGATCAGCCATGAACTTAACGGCCCCGGCATTATCTCCATTCCGCTCGATGTAGACGAGTACATGGAGATCGGCATCATCACGCGCAAGAACACGACACTTACGCGCTACGGGCAGGCCTATATCGAAGCGATTCGTCAGCACATCTAGACTGCTGCGTTCTGCACGGGTCAAATCTCTTTATGGCAGTCCAAACTGATATAGGAAGCATCTATATCAAACTGTTATAAACATATATTTTACGATGTCCATATGAGCGCTCATACTCTGTCCCAGTAAAGCAACCAATGCAAAGGGAGATATCTATGAGCACTTCGATTCAACCGAACGCGCCGTTTCGTGCCGATATCGTCGGCAGTTTTCTTCGTCCGCAGGCTGTAAAGGACGCCCGTGCCGCCTATGTCGCGGGTAAACTCGACGCTTCCGGCCTTAAGGCCGTCGAGGACGAGGCCATCCGCGACTTAGTGGCCAAGCAGAAGGCTGCCGGCCTGCAGGTGATTACCGATGGCGAGTTCCGCCGCAGCTACTGGCACCTCGATTTTATGTGGGGCCTCAACGGCATTGAGCGCCGCGCCTCGCGCACGGGCTACATGTTCCACGATGAGGAGACTACCGCCGACACCGCCGTGGTAACCGGTCCCATTAGCGGCGAGAATCATCCGTTCGTCGAGCACTTCAAATTTATCAAGTCGCTCGAGGGAGAGGGCCAGGTCGCGCGCCAGACCATTCCGGCGCCGATCCAGACGTTCTCTGAGGTCACGCTCGATCGCTGCGACGGCCAGCAGGAGAGCCTGCGCGCTGTCTATAAGACCGATGAGGAACTTGCCGACGCCATTGCAGCCGCTTATCGTACGGTGATCGCCGACCTGTACGCAGCAGGCTGCCGCAACATCCAGTTTGATGACTGCACCTGGGGCATCTACTGCGATACCGAT
Organism: Collinsella aerofaciens; assembly: GCF_028207065.1. Lineage (GTDB taxonomy): Bacteria > Actinomycetota > Coriobacteriia > Coriobacteriales > Coriobacteriaceae > Collinsella > Collinsella aerofaciens_AR. The sequence goes on along the minus strand of NZ_JAQLFP010000035.1, from coordinate 13,730 downwards.
TTTGTTGCCAAAACCGGCATGAGCCCGGTCGACCTGCAAAAGGTAAGCGAGCTGGGCGTGGCGCTCAACAATGCCGCCATCGAGGGCAAGCCCGACGATCTGGTTATCAACACGCATGTATGCCGCGGCAACTACCACTCCACCTACGCTTTTGAGGGCGGCTACGACCCCATCGCGCCGTACCTGTTTGCGCATGAGGACGTTGACGCGTTCTATCTGGAGTTCGACACGCCCCGCGCCGGTGGTTTTGAGCCGCTCAAGTACGTTGCTCCCGGCAAGAAGGTCGTGCTGGGCTTGGTGACCACCAAGGCGGCAGAGCTCGAGAACGAGGATGTTATCGTCGAGCGCATCCGCGAGGCGGCAAAGTACGTGCCGCTCGAGAACCTGTATCTGTCTCCGCAGTGTGGCTTTGCCAGCTGCGAGATTGGCAATAAGCTGACCGAGGACGAGCAGTGGGCAAAGATTGCGCTGGTCAGGCGTATTGCCGAGCGCGTTTGGAAATAGCGCTAGCGTTTGCAGGTGGCGGCGCGTGCGAGGTACTGCATATCGCGTACAATGGTTCGGATCGTATCGTTCGGGCAGGTTATCCGATATGCCTGATCGCCCTTCCATTCGAAAGGACTTCCATGTCCCAGTCTTCGACGCCCGCCGTCACCGATGCCATCTACGATGCATCGTCGCTCGGCCGCCCGCGCATGTTTGTGTTGGGTTTGCAACACATGTTTGCGATGTTCGGAGCCACGGTGCTCGTGCCCGTGCTCACCGGCCTTTCCGTTTCGGCGACGCTTCTGTTCGCCGGCATCGGCACGCTGCTGTTTCATTTTCTATCGCGCGGTAAGGTGCCCGCGTTCCTGGGCTCCTCGTTTGCCTTTATCGCGGGTTATGCCGCCATTGCGCCCAACGGCGAGGCTGAGCTTTTGCCCTACGCTTGCCTGGGCGTAGCTTGTGCCGGCCTGCTCTATCCGGTGCTTGCGGCCCTGTTCCGCGCCTTTGGCGCCAAGCGTGTCATGCGTTTCTTCCCGCCGGTGGTGACTGGCCCCATCGTCATTTCCATCGGCTTGATCCTGGCAAGCTCTGCCATTGCTAACTGCCAGACCAGCTGGTTTGTTGCTGCTATTGCCGTTGCCGTGATCATCATCTGCAACATTTGGGGCCGCGGCATGGTCAAGATCGTGCCGATTCTGCTGGGCGTTGTGGTGAGCTATGCCGTTGCGGCCGCGCTGGGCGAGGTCGACTTCTCTGGCGTCGCAGCCGCCCCCTGGGTTGGCTTGCCCGTCGTGTGGGACAACACCGTGTTTGCGCTCTTTGGACCGCAGTTCGATAGCAGTCTTGCCACGACGGCCATTATCACCATCATGCCACTGGCCTTTGCGACCATGATTGAGCACATTGGCGATATCTCCGCCATCGGATCGACTTGTGAGCGCAACTACATTGCCGATCCCGGCCTGCACCGTACCCTGCTCGGCGATGGCCTGGCGACCATCTTGGCATCGCTCTTTGGCGCTCCTGCCAATACGACGTATGGCGAGAACACCGGCGTGCTTGCCTTGACGCGTGTGTTCGACCCGCGTGTGATTCGCATTGCCGCCTGCTGCGCCATTGTGCTTTCGTTCTGCCCCAAGTTTGCTGCGGTGATTGCCGCCATGCCGGCATGCGTTATCGGCGGTGTGTCGCTCGTGCTCTACGGCATGATCAGCGCCGTTGGTGTACGTAACCTCATCGAGAACCAGGTTGATTTCCAGAACAACCGCAACGTGCTGGTGGCGGCTCTGGTGCTCGTGCTTTCGCTCGGCATTGCCTACAGTACCGCCGGTGCCATCGTGCTGGAGTTGGGCGGCGTGACGATTTCGCTTTCGGGCCTTGCCGTGGGCTCGCTGGTGGGCATTGTGCTCAACGCCATCCTGCCCGGTAACGACTTTGAGTTCGATACTTCCGAGCTTGAGGAGACTGCTGAATAGCAGCTGCGTTCAGCCAAATTAAAAATGGCGTCCATGCGTATGTACGCGTGGATGCCATTTTTAATGCGTCAGTATCCAGTGGATGCCGCGTGCCATGCGCAGGTCAGTTTGGGTAAAGTGATTGCCGGGGTTGAGCTCCAGCGTTGTTGGAATGTCACGCTCGATAAACAGCTCTTCCATCGCGCGCGTATCGTCGAGTACGTGCCGCATCATGCGGTTGGGCGTCTTGGTTTCCTTTTTGCCGAGTGACAGATAGACGGCGTCGGGCGTAGCTGTCATCGTGCGCTCGCGCGCGTAGTCGATAAAGCCGGGGAACCACAGCGACCCCGATGCACTCGCCGCGCGCTCAAAGACATCTGTTTGCCAAAGTGCCCACAGTGCAAAAAGACCCGCCAACGAGTAGCCGGCAACGCCGCGCCAGGTGGGCGGTTGCGGGAGCGATGATTCGGCCTCTGGGATTATCTGCTTCAACAACTCGTCAAGAAAACCAGCGGCCTGTCCACCAAAGGGCTCGGCATCGCGCACGGTACCGTCGCATACCCAGGGGCTCAGCTCGCGATTCCAGTTGAGGCTGCCAATGCCGACAAGCGTGAAGGGCGGGCAGTCGAGCTCTCGGCAGCGCTCGTAGACTTCATTACCGTCGCCCATAACCACGGGGAGGTAAATGACGGGCGCTCCTTCTGTGCACTCTGGATAAACGGTTATCTGCTTATGATGCGCTTCCAAGGCAGGCTTCTCTCGGTGTTGTGATATTGACAGCCTCAATTGTCGCACGCTGGCACGGGGGCAGACGCTAAAAGAAAGGCGCGGAGCCGCTTGGTGCGACTCTGCGCCTTATGGTTTTGCTTTGGCAGGCTGTGCCGTTACGCCACGAAGAAGTAGACGAGGAAGGCAAGGGCTGCGATCCACATGAGCGGCTTGATCTTGGAGGCCTCGCCCTTAAAGAGCGCGACGATCACGTAGGCGATAAAGCCCAGGCCAATGCCGGCAGAGATGGAGTAAGTGAAGGGCACGCCGGCGACAATCATGAACGCCGGGAAACCCTGCGACACGTCGGACCAGTCGATCTCGGAGGCCTCGCTCATCATGAGGTAGCCGACGTAGACCAGAGCACCGCAGGTGGCGGCGCTGGAAACGATGGTGACGATGGGGGAGAAGAACGCGGCGAGAATGAACAGCACGCCGGTGGTGACGGAGGTGAGGCCCGTGCGGCCACCGTCGGCAGCGCCAGAGGTGGACTCGACGAAGGTGGTGATGGAGGAGACGCCCATAAAGCCACCGGCAGCAGCGGCCACGGAGTCGACGACCAGGATGGGACGGATGTCCTCGACATTGCCGTCCTCGGTCAAGAACTCGCCCTGCTTGGCGACGGCCATCGCGGTGCCCATGGTGTCGAAGAAGTCGCTCATGAGCAGCGAGAAGGCAACGACGAGCAGCATCGGGTCGGTCAGGACCTTCACGATGGCAAGGTTGCCGTCGGCAGTGCTGGCAAACGGGGCGCCGAAGGTCGAGAAGTCGAGCGGTGCGATGAGGCCCTCGGGCGCATGGGTGACGCCCAGCGGGATTCCGGCGATAACGGCGACGATGATGCCGATGAGCAGCGAGCCCGGCACGTTGCGGGAAGCCAGGGCAACCGTCACGACGATGGAGATGATGCCGACGATAAAGGTGGGGGAGGCGATGTCGCCCAGGCCGACGAGCGTACCGGCGCCAGCGGTGATGATGCCGGCGTCGCACAGGCCGATCATGGCGATAAACAGGCCCAGACCCACCGAGATGGCGTGGCGCAGGACCACGGGGATGGCGTCCATGATGGCCTCGCGCAGGCCGCAAAGGACGAGCAGCAAGATGACGATACCCTCGAGGAAGATAACGCTCATGGCGACGTGCCAGTCACCGCCGCACATGGTGGTGGTGATGCCCGCGATCATGGCGTTGATGCCCAGGCCTGAAGCGCAGGCGAGCGGGCGGTTTGCGAAGATGCCCATGCAGATGGTCATGATGCCGGCGCCCAGGCAGGTGGCGCAGGCGAGCGCTCCCGCATCAATGCCAGCGCCCGAGAGCACTGCGGGGTTGACGGCGATGATGTAGGCCATCGCCAGGAATGTTGTCAGTCCAGCGCGAAGTTCGGTCCCGATTGTGGACTTGCGCTCACTGACGTGAAAAAGTTCGTCCATGCATACCCTTTCCTTGTTCGGCCCCGAGTTTAGGCCGATTGACACGAACTCACTTACTATATCGTCTTTACAACCTTGCTGTTCCTCGCATGTTGATGTTCGGCGCTTTGTAACAGACGGACGGTATTTATCGCATGAAAATGTGTGGGTACCGTATACTTAAGCGGTTACAACGACCCCTATGGAGGAACGTATGATTAAAGAGCTTTGCCACGACGAGGCTATCCTGTCCCAGCGTTGCGAGGTTGCGACCGTCGAGGACGAGTCGGTTGCTCAGGACCTGATCGATACCATCAAGTCGCTCGACGATGCCGGCTGCCTTGCCGCTAACCAGATTGGCGTTACCAAGAAGGTCTGCGTCTACCTGGACGACGCCGGCGAGCCCCACGTGCTCTACAACCCCCGTCTGGTGTTTGGCCTGGGCGCCAGCAAGATGGAGGAGAGCTGCCTGACGCACGAGGAGGTCACCAAGTCCACGCGCTATATCAAGTGCAAGGTTGCCTTTGACCAGATCGTCGATGGCAAGATGCGCGAGCGCAAGCAGGACTTTGTCGGCTTTGAGGCGCAGATGGTCCAGCATATGATCGACCACTGTCTTGGAAAGTTGGTCTAAGGGGACCAAAGCACCGCACTTCGTCTCTTTTGGTCCGGGCGTGACATTGTTGTCATGTCCGGGCTTTTGTGTTTAGCGCCTTTTTGTTTGGTGACAATAACCTTAGCAGGACCGTAAAGCTAGGAGGCGCTATGTGCACGAGCATTCGATTTACCGATAATTCTGGCCACATGTATCTGGGCCGCAACCTCGACTGGAGCTTTGACTACGGCCAACAGGTTCGCGTGATGCCGCGCGGGTTCCACATTCCGTATTCGTTTATCGACGATGCGTCGGCGGCACACGCGGTAATCGGCATGTGCATCGATTACAAGAACTATCCCATGTTTTTCGACTGTGGTAACGATGCGGGTCTGGCTGTGGCGGGGCTCAACTTTCCCGGCTATGCCGAGTATGCCGAGGGCCCTGTCGACGGCAAGAACAATATCGCGGCCTATGAGTTTCCCCTGTGGGTGGCAGCGACGTTCTCGACGGTCGATGAGGTCGAGGCCGCGCTGCGCGACACGGTGATTGTCGCCAAATCTGCCGGAGAGGGGCTGGGCGTGTCGCTGCTCCATTGGATTATCGGCGACAGCCAGCGCAGCATCGTGGTCGAGATGATGGCTGACGGCCTGCATGTATACGACGATCCGGTCGACACCCTTGCCAACCAGCCGACCTTCCCGTGGCACATGGAAAACCTGCGCACCTATATCACCGCCACAAGCGATTTTCCGCAGACGGCGACATGGCGTGGCGCCGAGCTTAAGCCCTATGGAGCCGGTGCCGGCATGCGCGGCATTCCGGGCGATTGCTATTCGCCGAGCCGTTTTGTAAAGGCGGCGTACCTCAATGCCAATTACCCGCAAAAGGAGAGCGAGACCGAAAACGTCGTTCGCATGTTCCGCTCGCTCGAGGGCGTGGTGATGATTGAGGGGGCGTCCAGGATGGGCGATGGCAAGTTCGAGAAGACTATCTATACCGGATGCTTTAGCGCGCGCACGGGCAATTATTACTACGCGATGTATGGGGATCCGTCGATTCGTTACGTGAGCCTGATGGATGCCGAGGGCGCGAGCCCCGATAGGCTCGTGGTTCCCGAGCCGCGTCGTTCGTAGCTCACTGGTCCGTTGCGACATAAAACGGCCTCGCACCTCTTATGAGATGCGAGGCCGTTGTCGTCAATGGCTGGTGGCGTGTTAGAAGTTGGCGTCGTTGAACTGGGTGCTCTCGAGTCCGTCGAGTTGCTGTTTGGGCGTATCGGCGACGCTCTCGAGCAGCTCGGTGGGATCGACGTTCATGCTCTTGCCGGCCTCGTTGCCGTTGACCAAGTCGTCCGAGAAGATGTCGACCTCCATTTCCTCGGCCTCTTCGATCTGAACCTCGAGCGGCACCTGGGTGCGCACAAGTTTGACGGCCGGGCGCATGCGGGCAAAGAGCGGTACGTACTCAATGATGATGGCCGAGTTCTCGAGACCGTACCAGCGTGCCGGGCTTCCGCAGGCGCGGCGGACGGCGTACTTGATGGCCATGACGCGATGGTCGTTGCGGTTGATGTCCGTTTCGGGGGCAAGCATCTTGCGCAGCATGCAAAAGCGGAAGTCGCCCACGTTGCCGCGTGTCTCGTAGATAGAGTAGGTGTGATGCTGCGGCGGCAGCTCACCCGATGCCATCAAGTCGCCAACGATTTGGCGCAGGTAGGCATTAACGCGCTGGTTGACCTTAAAGCCCAAGTCCAGGCGCACGCGGAACAAAAAGTCCGTGCCAAAGGTCTCGACGGAATACTCGTGCGTATAGGGTTCATCGGTAACGTGCACGTTGATGAACCAGTATGCCTTGGCGCGCTTGGGATGTTTGTCCAGGATGGAATAGAGCACGTCGCGGTCGAGCGTGAGCGGATCGGGGCTGTTGGTGAGGAACACCAGATTGTCGGCGAGCACGGGGTAGGTCTCGTCGTTGCGCAGGCGGTTGAGCTGGTCAATGTACTTGGAGACGGGCAGCAGGATCGTCTGCGTGCGCTCGATGGCGGTGCCGCGGCGCCACACGTACATAAGGCCAAACAGCAGCGAGGCCAAGAAGATCATTACGTAGCCGCCGTCAAAGAACATGGTGAGGCACGAGGCGAAGAAGCACAGCTCAATGGCACCGAAGAGCAGGGCGAAGACGCAGGCGCCCAGCTTGTGCTTGAGGATGCCGGCGATATAGCTCGTCAGCAGCGTGGTGGTCATAAGCATGGTCACGGTAATGGCGAGGCCGTAGGCGCTCTCCATGCGCTCGGAGTTCTGGAACAGCAGCACAATGAAGATGCAGCCGACCCACATGATGTTGTTGACGAGTGGAATATAGAGCTGGCCCTTGGTGTCGCTGGGGTAGTGGATGCGCAGGTGCGGCATAAGGTTGAGGCGCGTTGCCTCGGATACCAGCGAGAACGAGCCGGTGATGAGCGCCTGTGAGGCGATGATGGCCGCCACGGCCGAAAGCACGATGGCAAAGGGGCGTAGGGGCTCGGGGAGCATCATATAGAACGGGTTGACGATATCCATCGCGAGCATCTGGGGGTTGGAGTTATTGGCGAGTAGCCAAGCTCCCTGACCCAGATAGTTGAGGATAAGGGCCGCCTTAACAAATGGCCAGGATGCATAGATGTTTGCCTTGCCCACGTGGCCCATGTCCGAGTAGAGTGCCTCGGCACCGGTTGTCGACAGGAAGACAAAGCCGAGCACCATAATGCCCGAATGGTTGATGGGCGAGAACAGGAACATAATGCCGCGGATGGGGTTGAGCGCGCGCAAGATGGACAGGTTGCCGAGCATGTTGAACAGGCCAGCGCCTGCCAAGAACAGGAACCATAGTGTCATGAGCGGGCCGAACAGCTTGCCGATCGACGAGGTGCCGGCGCGCTGCATGGCAAATAGGCCGCAGATAATGATGATGGTAATAATGATGACGTTGGTTTGCCCGTCACCCAAAAGCGCGTGACCCCACTCGATGGTGCGCAGGCCCTCAATGGCCGTGGTGACCGTGACCGCGGGGGTGAGGATGCCGTCGGCGAGCAGCGCCGCGCCGCCGATCATGGCGGGAAGGATCAGCCACGGTGCCACCTTGCGCACGAGACTGAACAGGGCGAAGATGCCGCCTTCGTTGTGGTTATCGGCCTTCATGGCGATTACCACGTATTTGACCGTGGTCACGAGCGTCATGGTCCAGATGACGAGCGAAAGTGCGCCCAGAATCATGTCCTCGCTGACGGTGCCGATGCCGCCGTTGTTGGCGACGATTGATTTCATGGTGTACATGGGGCTCGTGCCGATGTCGCCATAGACGACGCCGAGCGTTACGAGCAGCATGCCAGCGGAGAGGGGGATGGCTCCGTGCCCGCCTTGCCCGCGCTGGTCTTGGAGGTTTGCCTCCAGTTTGTTGTGTGCCACGAGGACTCCCTTAGACATCCGGTTATCTGTCTAGGACAAAAAACTTTATGCCGTCTTTATACATACAAGAGCAGTTTGGCACATCGGGTTATTTTAGACAATAATCCTCAGCTGGGGATTATTTATCTACGCAGGTAGCATTTCAAAGCAGGGGCTTTTAAGCACGTGCTATCTGGGCGATGCCAGCCTTGGCGTTTGCGCGTTTGCCGGCGAGTTCGCAAAAAATCGCGCCGCCGATGATAAGCGTGGCGCCCATCAGGCGGACCGGCGTTATGCCTTCGCTCAAAAGGATGGCGGAGAACACAACGGCCGAAAGCGGCTCGAGGTAGCCGACAACCGCGACGGTCTGCACAGGCAGCTTGGCGACGGCGCTAAAGTAAAGCAGGCAGCCGACGCCGGTGTTGACGACGCCGAGCATAGCGACGGCACGCCAATCGATGCTTGCGGCGATACCGGGGGAAAAGAACGAGGGGGCGCCTTGGGTGACGAGCGTGAGGACCAGCGCGGTCACAAAGGCGGCGCTCACCTGGAGTGCAGAGTTCTCGAGGCCTTCGATGTGTGGCGCGCCTTTGCTGGCGATGACCATCAACGCGTAGCAGAAGGCCGAGGCAATGCCACAGACGATGCCCGCAATGGGCATGTTGCCGCCGAGACCCTGCGCTGCAATGAGAAAAGCGCCGCAGGCGACGGCGATAAAGCCGGCGATTTTGCCGCCGGTCAGTTTTTCGCCAAAGATAAACGGCGAGAGGGCCATGACGATGATGGGGCCGCAGTAGTACAGCAGCGAGGATACGCCGACGCCGATCGTTTGATAGGCGCGGAACAGAAAAATCCAGCTGGCGCCCAACGCAGCTCCCGAGAGGATCAAGGCCGCAGCTTCGCGAGGGCGGGATGGCGCCTGCAGTTTATGGCGTTGGGTGATGGCGAGGATGGTGACAAGCGAGAAGGCTCCCAGAAAGGTGCGCAGCAGCACGATATCGGAGCTCGGCAGCGCGATGGCCGCGGCAATGATGCCGTTGGAGCCAAACAACAACAATGCTGCTAAGTATGTAAACAGTCCGTTGTTCATGCGCTGACATCCCCTCTATATCCGAACATATTCACTATGGGTGAACTGGCTTTAGAAGAAAAGCGAATATAATGCATGGAAAACATAACAAAAACTCATGCAAGGGTGGGGACGTGCCGTGGAGACCAATATCCAAAAGATGCAAGTGCTGCTCGAGACGGTGCGTGCCGGCAGCTTTACGCGTGCTGCAGAGCGGCTGAGCTATTCGCAGTCGGGCGTGAGCCGCATGGTGGGCGACCTTGAGGCAGACTGGGGTTTTAAGGTGCTTGATCGCAGCCGCGAGGGCGTGGTGCTTTCTGCCGATGGGCGGCAGATCATGCCGGCGGTTGAGGCGCTCTGCGAGGAGTTTGGCCGCCTGCAGCGACACGTGGACGAGATGCGTGGGCTCATGCGCGGCAAGATCTGCATTGGTACGTTTTCGAGTGTGGCGACCCACGTGCTGCCACCGGTCATAGCGCGTTTTCGCGCCGATCACCCGGACGTCGATTATGAGTTGCTGATGGGCGATTACTCAGAGATTGAACAATGGGTGGCGGAGGGGCGCTGCGACCTGGGCTTTATCCCGCGTGAGCCCCGAGAAAACGGCATGGCATCACGGTCTTTAGTGTGTGATGAGCTGATGGCGGTGGTGCCGACAGATTCGTTGCTTGCCACGGCGGAGTTCGTCTCTCTTACCGATTTGGCAAGAGAGCAGTTTATTCTGCTGGAACGGGGTACCGATGATGAGATTACGCCGCTATTCCGTCGGGCGGGGCTGGCGGTGCGCTCAAAACTGTCGACTTGGGATGACTATGCGATTATGGCTATGGTCGAGGATGGCCTGGGCGTGAGCATTCTTCCCGCGCTCATCTTGCGTCGCTGCCAGTTCGATGTTGCTGTGCGTCCGCTCGAAGGGCATCCCCATCGGCAGATCAACGCCATATATCGAACGGCCGATGTTTCGCTTGCCGCCGCTCGTTTCCTCGAATACCTCTAAATGCGTGCACGTCGTTATCGCCTTGGGATAAATCTCGAGGTCTTGCTCATTTTATTTTTGAAATTGAACTTTTCGAAATAGCACGGCGTTATACTGCTGCCTAAATTGAACTCAGGTTCAATTCGTGTTGTATAAATTGAACTTTGCCAGCAAGGAGGTTCTAGTGGCCCAAGAGACGTTTAGCGATCGTCTGCGACAGGCTATGTCCGATCGCGACGTTCGCCAGTCGGACGTGATCCGCGCATCGGAGATGCTCGGCAAAAAACTCGGCAAGAGTCAGATGAGCCAATATGTGAGCGGCAAGACGATTCCGCGGCACGATGTGGCTGAGCTGCTCGCCCGTATTTTGGAGGTCGATGTTACCTGGCTGCTTGCCGGCGACGCCGATCAAGGCGAGGCATCATCACCCCGCAACGATTCCAAGCCCGAACCCCATCCCTCAGCTCAAATTGCAAGGAGCACCACCATGCGTACTTTTTCTAAATCCACCAAGCTCGATAACGTCCTGTATGACGTGCGCGGTCCCGTCGTCGACGAGGCCGCCCGTATGGAGGACGAGGGCGAGCGCATCCTCAAGCTCAATATCGGCAACCCGGCGCCCTTCGGTTTCCGCACGCCCGATGAGGTCATCAAGGACATGCGCCAGCAGCTGCCCGACTGCGAAGGCTATTCCAACTCGCGTGGCCTGTTCTCCGCGCGCAAGGCGATCATGCAGTATTCGCAGATCAAGGGCCTGCCCAACGTTCAGATGGAGCATATCTACACGGGCAACGGCGTGTCCGAGCTCATTCAGCTTTCGATGAACGCGCTGCTCGACAATGGCGACGAGATTCTGATCCCCAGCCCCGACTATCCGCTCTGGACGGCGTGCGCAACCCTTGCCGGCGGTCATCCTGTGCACTATCTGTGCGATGAGCAGGCGGATTGGTATCCCGACCTGGAGGATATGGAGTCCAAGATCACGAGCGCGACCAAAGCCCTCGTTATCATCAACCCCAACAACCCCACGGGCTCGGTCTACCCGCGCGAGGTGCTCGAGGGCATCGTCGAGGTTGCACGCAGGCATCAGCTGATGATCTTTGCCGATGAGATCTACGACCGCCTGTGCATGGACGGCTACGAGCACGTCTCGATTGCCTCGCTCGCTCCTGATCTGCCCTGCGTCACCTTTAGCGGCCTTTCCAAGTCGCACATGATCGCGGGCTATCGTATTGGCTGGATGGTGCTTTCGGGCAACCAGCGCTGCATGAGCGACTTCATCATGGGCATTAACATGCTCTCCAACATGCGCCTGTGCTCCAACGTGCCGGCTCAGTCGATCGTTCAGACGGCGCTCGGTGGCCATCAGTCCGTCAACGACTACATCCGCCCCGGCGGCCGTGTCTACGAGCAGCGCAACTTTGTGTATGAGGCGCTCAACAAGATTGACGGCATCTCGGTGGTTAAGCCGCGTGCGGCGTTCTACATCTTCCCCAAGATGGATGTGAAGAAGTTCAACATTACCGATGACGAGCAGTTCGCCCTTGACCTGCTGCACGAGAAGAAGATCCTGATCACGCGCGGCGGCGGCTTTAACTGGGCTGAGCCCGACCACTTCCGTATCGTGTACCTGCCGCGCATGGAAGTGCTCAAAGAGTCCCTCGAAGACCTCGCCGACTTCTTCGATCATTACCGCCAATCGTAGGGGATTAGGTGTCTGCCGCCACAAGAATCGAGGCGTCGCAGGATAGACATACGACAGCGAGCGAGCCGCATTTGCGCCAAGGTGACGTGAAATGAGAGGGCGCTGACCTTTTGGTCGTGCCCTCGAAATTGAACGTCAGATTGGCGTGAATGCGGCTCGCGCAGCGTCAAGTGGTCCGCCGTTCGGTAGAACGGCGGAACTATATAACGATTCCGCAACAGTGGTCGATTTCGTGTTGGATGATCTCGGCGGTGTAGCCCGAGAAGTTCTTGATGCGGTGGACGAAGTTCTCGTCCAAATACTCCACCTTAATGCGGCGGTAGCGGGTACAGGGGCGCTCACCGATCAACGAGAGGCATCCTTCGCTCGTCTGGTAGGCATTGACCTGCTCAAGAATCTGCGGGTTGTACATAAGCAGCGACTTGCTGCCGTCCTTTACGCAGATGATGCGTTTGCGCACGCCGATCATATTGGCGGCGAGGCCAACGCACTCGTGCTCATGCTCATGGAGCGTATCCAGGAGGTCCTGCCCGGTCGCGGCATCATCGGGTCCCGCGTCTTCGGAAGGCAGGCGCAAAAAGAACTCGGATTTCATGATGGGCTTAATCATGGCGGGCTCCTTAAGGTGGACACGTTTGGTTCAGGTCATGATACCGCGACATGTCGCATTAATGTGTGCACATAGATTCTGCAGCTAGATTGGATGGCGACACCATAAACTAATGGACGTTTTGCCGAGAGGCATGAATGTTTAAAGCGCAAAGAGTGCGCGACGGGCCCCGCGAATGGGGCGATGATGCCCGAGAGGGCCAAGAAGGAGTCTCATGTCCGAGAACGAAGAGATCATGAACGAGACCGAGAACGAGACCATGGCTGCCGAGGTTGAGGCAGTCGAGACCGTGGAGACCGAAGCTGCTGAGGTTGAGGCTGCTGATGAGGTTTCCGCCGAGGAGGAGGCCGAGGTTGTCGAGGCCGCCGCTGATTACGATGACGAAGAGCTGATGGACAAGATGCAGAAGGCCGCTCGCCTGCTGCGTAGCCGTCGCTTTGCTATTTCCAAGGAGGAGGAGGCCAAGGCCGAGCGCATGGCGAACATCGAGCGCGCCATCAAGCTTCTTGACCTCAAGCCCAAGATGGAGCAGAAGGAAATGTCCGACCTGCTGGGCATGCGCCTTCGTGAGCTCGATGGCCTGATGGCCGAGGCCGAGGCTGCCGATCTGGTCGGCCGCATCGACGACGCCGAGGGCGATATGCGCAAGATCGTCGTCTTCGCTGCCGAGGATGCCGCCGAGGGCCTGGTCGAGCTTGCCAACAAGAAGGAGAAGCTCCTGCCCGAGCTTTCTTACGAGGAGGCCACCGAGTTGATGGCCGCTCTCGATAAGGTTATCGCTCCGCTCGTCGCCATGGGCCTGGACGAGGACCGCGGTCCTCGCGGTGGCCGTGACGATCGCGGTGGCCGTGGCGGCGACCGCGGCGGTCGCGGTGGCTTTGGCGATCGCGGTGGCCGTGGTGGTGACCGCGGCGGTCGCGGTGGCGATCGTGGCGGCCGTGGCGGCTTTGGTGACCGTGGCGGCGACCGTGGCGGTCGCGGCGGCTTTGGCGGCAACCGTGGTGGCTATGGCGACCGTGGTGGCAACCGTGGCGGCTTCGGCGGCAACCGTGGTAACGACCGCGGCGGTCGCGGTGGCGATCGTGGCGGCCGCAACGGTGGCGGCTTCCGCGGCAACCGCTTCTAATTAGTTACGCGGTTCTACGAACCGCGTAACCAGTTGACGCTACGCGCCTCCCAGGGCGACAATTTGTCATTCAAAAGGCAGGGCATGACCAGAAGGTCTATGCCCTG
>NZ_JAQLFP010000034.1 GCF_028207065.1 Collinsella aerofaciens | reverse complement strand
GCCAGGGCGCCGCTGACCGGTGGACGGCACCGAGCCGTCGCAAGACTTGAAGAAGGGGGAGGCCTCGCGGCCTCCCCCTTTTTTGCGTTAACGGGGTGTAAATGACTCAATTACACCAGACGATCTTGTTGTTTTCGGTATTGAGCCTTTATTTAAAGAAAATAAATCGTATAACAAGGGCAACTGCTATGGCCGCAATGATCATAAGCAGGATTGTCAGTTGATGCTGCTTGCGTCGTTTACTTGACGAAACGAAGATTGACTTTCCCTGTTTTGGCGTTTCGAGATAGCGAGCCGAATGCGTCAAGGTTTGCTTGGGTCGAGGCCCTCTTTGTTGATGAGCGGCGGATGCTTTCATCGGCTCATCACTAGCTGCGCTGTTTTTAGATAATGGTGCGTCTTTCAGATATACAGGGTCTCCCGAGGCGACGCCCATATGTTTGCGCCCCGTTTGCGCTTCTTCGAGTGTTTGATATCGGTTTCTTGTCACATATTTGGGCTCTGGGTCATTGATAGGCTCTTGCGAGATGTGGGGGCGATGGAATCGAATCGGTTGCGGGCTGGATGCTTCGTCCTGGTCCGGCATAAACGTGTTGTCCTGTTTTTGATCGTCCATGATGCCCTTAGTTCGTCATCAATATCGTGTATGCGCCCATTGTAAGCCATCCGTCTAGTTTTGATGGGATTGCATACATTATTTAAGCCTACGTTCAACTTCCGTTTATTAGACAAAACCTTAGTCAACCAGACTTAGATATGCTTATATAAATAGACTCAAAAAACTTTATAGTCGATGTATATATAAGAAGCGGCTGGGCATATATAACAGCGTCAAAAGAAGTCCCAGTCACCTAGAAGATGACTCGGCAGTCCTAAAAGGAGTGGTAAACATGGCAAGCATGGTTCCTTATCGTTCGGTTTTTGGCGTTCGTCCTTCTGCTAGCTCGCTGTTCGATCTGTTTGATGATATGACCGACTTTGCAAACAACTCGATTGCTTCCAAGGCGTTTCCCGTTGACGTTGAGGATAAGGGCGACGGCTATGAGGTCAAGGCCTATCTGACCGGTGTCGCCAAGGATGACATCGATGTCGAGCTCAATGAGGGCCGTCTGTCCATTAGCGTGAACGTTGTGGAGGACGAGGAGAACGAGGGCAAGAACTACCTGCAGAAGGAGTTTAGCTCGTACAGCGCGACGCGTGGCGTATATCTGAAGGACGCTTCGAGCGAGGGTCTCTCTGCTAAGTATGCTGACGGCATCCTCACCGTTACGGTTCCTAAGATCGTCGAGAAGAAGAACGTTACGAAGATCTCCATTGACTAGATTAGTTGGTGTTTTGCGCTATTAAAAGGCAGCAAAAGGGGCTGGGAAGCGATTCCCGGCCCCTTTTGCTGCCTAGGACAGTCTATTGAATGGTTACTGGCCGGTGCTGGCTGGCGGGGCGTATCGAGAGTATTCGCGATCCGTGGAGAAGGGTGGCGGAGCTGCCGACCTCGTCATCCAGAGTTGCGGCTAGAGCTTTGGCATAGCTTTTGACGGTTAGGCTTGGACGATTATTGTCCTGGCTGATGTGCATGGCGATGAGCTGCTCGGTTCGATCGGTGACGAGCCCACGCGCTGCGTCGGCGGCCTGGTCGTTAGAGAGATGGCCTTTTGCAGATAAAATTCGCTCTTGGAGGAAGCGGGGGTAATCCCCTTGGCGCAGCATGGCCACATCGTGGTTGCTCTCGAGTGCAAGAACTCGGCAGTCTTCGAGGGTGTCTATAGCTTGTTTGGTTAGCTCTCCGGTGTCGGTAGCAAAGCCAATGGAGTCATCGAGAGTGTCGAATCGATAACCGACAGGATTGATGACATCATGCGATGTTGGGTAGGTTCGCACGCGGATGCCGGCAATGGAAAGCGTGTCGCCGGGGTCAAATTCCTCTACGGGTAGATGTGCGAGGGTTTCTTTGCACGAAAGTGTGTCCCTGCTGGCATAGAGGGGGCCGTGCCAGTGCTTGCACCAGACATCGAGACCTTTGATGTGGTCGCTGTGCTCATGAGTGATGAGAAGAGCCGAGACGTTGTCTGCCGAGAGCCCCAGTTCTGCCATGCGCTTTAATGTCTCGCGGCGAGACAGTCCGTCATCGACCATAATGAGCCCCTGCGGGCCCTCGATGAGTGCGCAGTTGCCTTTAGAGCCACTGCCGAGGATATGAAGGTGCAGGCGAGACATAAGATTCCAAAGGATACAATGGGTGCGGACGAATAGAGGAGGAAGCGAATGCCAACGGTATCACAGCATTACGGACACCATGCCGTGCCCGGGGCAGTCGATGAGACCCGAACGAGGCAGCAGGCTGCTCCTGTCGTGCTCATGGTATCAGGCGGCGCGGACTCGACGGCACTGCTTCTTATGGCGTGCACATCAAAGCTGGATATCCAAGACGGACGCGGTGTTGCCCCCATTGCTCGCGAGCGCCTGCATGTGCTGCATGTAAACCATCATCTGCGCGGCAAGGCGTCCGATGGCGACGAGGCCTTTGTGCGTGAGCTCTGCGCGAAATATGGTTTACCGCTGTGCGTGGAGCACGCTTATTTTGATGGGGAGTCGGGCAATATTGAGGCCGCGGCCCGCGAGGTGCGCTATGCCGCGGCGCGGAGGTATGTTCGCGAGCTCTGTGCCCAGACGGGGGCATCGCGAACGGCGGCTCGTATCTGCACCGCGCACACGTCTTCGGATCGCGCGGAAACGTTTTTGATGAACGCGATTAAGGGCTCGGGGCCCGCTGGCCTATCGAGCATTCCTCGCCGGAGGAATATCGTGGTGCGTCCCTTGCTCGACCTAACTCATGGCGAGCTCGTGGGCTATCTACAGGTACATGGTCAGCCGTGGCGTGAAGACGAGAGCAATGAGGATATCTCGTATCTGCGAAACTACGTGCGCCATCGGGTAATGCCAGTGGTGGCACAGCGTAATGCGAGCGTCTGCAAGACGATTGGCGCCGCCTGCGAGATCTTAGGCGATGAGGACGCGTTTTTGTCTCAGCTTTCGGCACAGGCGTTTCGAAGCTGCCTGCGTAAGGAGGTGGCGGGCGCGCTGGTGCTCGATGCCAGGCGCCTTGCTGCGGCCGAGGTGGTAATCGCGCGGCGCATCGTGCGACTGGCGATTAAGCGCATCGATCCGGACGCTCGTCCAGAGATGCGACATGTGGAGCGAGTTCTTTCCTGCGTTGCCGAGGGCGCCGGCTCGGTCACGCTTCCGGCGGGGATTGACGCACGCATTGAGTTTGGCATGCTGGCGTTTAAGGCGCCGGCGGCTCGCGAGGGCCTGGTCGCGGACTGGGTTACCGTACCCGGTCGTTTGCCGTTGGGCGGGGGACGTATGCTGGTCACAGAACCGATGGCCGTTGAGCCGGGATGCGATATCGTGCGCCGCGCCCGTGAGCTTGCGGCTGCCGGGGAAGTGACAGCTTTGGTAGACGCGGCTGCCTTGGGTTTCGCCGACAGCGATAGTGAGCGGATCCTGGCGGGCTCGCGTGGCGAGATCCCTGCCGAGGCGCGATTGGCGCGCCTGTGGGTGGATGGTCCCGCACCGGGAGACGTGATGTGCCCGTTAGGGATGAGTGGCCGAAGCAAGAAAGTATCCGACTTGCTAGGTGAGGCTCGCATTCCCGTTTCCGAGCGCGCCGGCGTGCCCATGGTGAGGACGGCGCCGGGGGGTGCCGTGGTGTGGGTCGCCGGAGTTCGCGCGGACGAGCGTTTTAAGTGCACGGCCGCAACGCGCGTGGCATATCTGCTCCGCGTGGTCGATGCGGAATAGCGTCCCATGCCTGCTATTCTGTGCGACGTTGACGGTATTCCCGCGCTGATGGCGCACGGGCTGGTAAATTTACCCCGTGCGCTGCTAGAATGTGTAGTTCGCGTCCATACGGCGGTGTGTGGGCGATAAGCACAAGAAAGGGTTGTCATGGCTTCTCAACATCCGGATATCGAGAAGGTTCTGTTCACGCAGGAGGATATCGACGGTATCGTCTCTCGCCTAGGCGAGCAGATTACTCGCGACTACGCGGGTAAGGATCTGGTGCTGATTGCGGTCCTGCGCGGCGCCGTGGTCTTTATGGGCGACCTGATGCGCAAGATCGAGCTGCCGACCAACATCGATTTCATGGCTGTTTCGAGCTACGGCGACGGCGTGAAGTCCTCGGGTATCGTGCGTATCATTAAGGACCTGGATATCGACATCCGCGGTCGCGACGTGCTGATCGTCGAGGACATTCTGGACTCGGGCCTGACGCTCAAGTATCTGATGAAGAACCTCGAGAGCCGCAAGCCCGCCTCGCTGGAGGTCGCCGCCTTCCTGTGGAAGGACGTTGAGGACCGCGTCTCGGCCGTCACGCCCAAGTATGTTGGAACCCATTGCCCCGATGCCTTTGTGGTGGGCTACGGCCTCGACTATGCCGAGCGCTATCGCAACCTTCCGTATCTGGGCATTTTGAAACCGGAGGTTTATTCGTAAGATGCCCGACGACCGTAACGACAACAATTCCCAGACTCCCCGGGACCCAAAGATCCCGGGGATGCCCGGAGGCAAGAAGCCCACGCGTGCGGGCTGGCTGTATTTTCTTTTGGCTTGCGCGCTTCTGGGCTATGCCTTCTTTAACATGGGCTCCGGCTTTGCCAAGTCCAGCAATACCGTAAAGCTCGCGACGAGTGAGATGGTCAGCGCCATCAAGCAGGATCGCGTCGAAGATCTGACCTATACGGTTCAGGACGGAAGCGTGACGGGTCATTACTGGAAGACGAAAAAGGACAAGGGCGACACGAGCGAGCTCAAGAGCTTCTCCTCGACCTATGTCGGCTCCGATTCGCTTGCCGAGCTTATGGCGGAGCACCCCGACACCAAGTACATCGTCAACACCAACGACCCCGATTTTTGGGGCGACTTGGCGATGAGTGTGCTGCCGACGATTGCCCTGATCGCCATCATGTTCTACTTTATGCGCCAGATGATGGGCGCCAATAATAGGAACATGCAGTTTGGCAAGACCAATGCCAAGACCAACGAGGCTACGCGTCCCAAGGTCAAGTTCGAGGACGTTGCCGGCGTGGACGAGGCAGTCGAGGAGCTCGAGGAGATCCGTGACTTTTTGAGCGATCCGGATCGCTATCGCAAGCTGGGCGCCAAGATCCCGCGTGGCGTGTTGCTGGTGGGCCCTCCGGGTACCGGTAAAACCCTGCTGGCCAAGGCCGTTGCCGGCGAGGCGGGCGTGCCGTTCTTTAGCATCTCGGGTTCCGACTTTGTCGAGATGTTCGTGGGTGTCGGCGCCAGCCGCGTGCGCGACCTTTTTAAGGAGGCCAAGTCTCAGGCTCCGTCAATCATCTTTATTGACGAGATCGATGCCGTGGGACGTCAGCGCGGAGCTGGCTTGGGCGGCGGTCACGACGAGCGCGAGCAAACGCTCAACCAGCTGCTGGTCGAGATGGACGGCTTTGAGGAAAGCGAGTCGGTCATCCTGATCGCTGCGACCAACCGTCCTGACATCCTGGATCCGGCATTGCTGCGCCCCGGCCGTTTTGACCGTCAGGTTACGGTCGACCGTCCGGACGTGAAGGGCCGCGAGCAGATCTTGCGCGTGCATGCTGAGAACAAGCCGATGGACGAGGACGTTAAGTTTGAGAAGCTCGCCCAGATGACCGTTGGCTTTACTGGTGCCGATTTGGCGAACCTGCTCAACGAGTCTGCGCTGCTGGCCGCTCGCCGTCATCGTTCTGTGATCTCGATGGACGAGGTCGAGGAGTCGATGGAGCGCGTGATTGCCGGACCGCAACGCAAGGGTCGCGTGATGACCGAAGTCGAGCGCACCACGATTGCCTACCATGAGAGCGGTCACGCTTTGGTGGGCCACATCCTGGAGCACTCCGATCCGGTTCATAAGATCTCGATCGTCAGCCGCGGTCAGGCCCTGGGCTACACACTGCAGCTTCCGCAGGAGGACCACTTCCTCAAGACCAAGAACGAGATGCTCGACGAGCTCGCCGTGTTCTTGGGCGGTCGCGTTGCCGAGGAGCTCATGTGCGACGACATCACGTCGGGCGCGAGCAACGATCTGGAGCGCGCGACTAAGATGGCGCGCGAGATGGTCACGCGCTTGGGCATGAGCGAGGAGCTGGGCACGCAGGTCTTTGGCGAGGCGCAACATCAGGTGTTCCTGGGTCGCGACTACGCCGATCACCAGGATTACTCCGAGGAGACGGCGCGCCGCATCGATATCGAGGTTCAGCGCATCATGCGCGAAGCCCATCGCCGTGCGGTCGAGATTTTGGATGCCCGTCGCGATCAGCTCGATCTGATGGCGAAGGTGCTGCTTGAGCGCGAGACCGTCGAAGGCGACGCCGTGAACGCCCTGCTCGACAACGAGTGGGATGCTTACCTTGAGCGCGAGGGCGATATCCTGGCGGCCAAGGAGGAGCGCAACGCCAAGGCGGCCGGCATGCCGACCAAGAAGCGCTCGCCTCGCATGAGCGAGGAGGAGTTGGCGGCTGATGCCGCGGCCTTTGCGCAGGCGGCCATGCAGGAGGATGCCGAAGCCGCATCCGATGATGCCGGAGATGGCAATGCCGCCAACGCTGACGGCAACACCGACGCCGACAAATAGTTCTTGTAGCGAAAGCCTCCGCGGGGAAACCTGTGGAGGCTTTTCTTTTAAGCGATATGTTGATTGGGGACAGACTTAAATGAGCGTTTTCACGCATTTAAGTCTGTCCCCAATCAACATTGCTGCGGCACTTTGCTCAGCTAAAGCGTACAATAGCGCCTATGCGAAAGGGGAACAGATGATCAACGAAACTATGTATGCTCGCGGTGCGGAAAGCTCCATCATCCGTGAGATCTTTAGCTATGGCCTTGAGCGCAAGGCGCAGATCGGTGCGGAGAACGTATTCGATTTTTCGCTGGGCAACCCGAGTGTTCCGGCGCCCGCTGCTGTGGCTGAGTCCATTAAGAAGGCCTTGGAGCTGCCGAGCGACCAGCTGCATGGATACACGCCTGCGCCGGGTCTGCCGCAATGTCGAGCAGCCGTCGCTGACTCGCTCAACCGTCGCTTTGGCACGAGCTATGAGGGCAAGGATGTCTTTATGACCGTGGGCGCGGCGGCTTCGCTCACCTGCACGCTCAATGCCGTGACGAACCCGGGTGACGAGGTCATTGTTATCGCCCCGTACTTTCCGGAGTATCGCGTTTGGATTGAGAAGGCCGGCTGTACGTGTGTCGAGGCGCTCGCCGATGAAGATACGTTCCAGCTGAGCGTGAGTAACGTGCTCAAGGCGATTACTGATAAGACGGCTGCCGTCATCAGCGACTCGCCCAACAATCCGACCGGTGCCGTATATACACGCGACACGCTGACGCGACTGGCCAATGTTCTGCGTGAGGCCAGCGCTCAGCGTGATCCCGAGAATCCGATTATGCTCATCTCTGATGAGCCGTACCGCGAGATCGTGTACGGTGCCGAGGTGGCTTGGGTGCCCTCGATCTACGAGAACACCGTGGTGTGTTACTCGTATTCCAAGTCGCTTTCGCTGCCGGGCGAGCGCGTGGGGTGGATCTTGGTTCCCAACACCAATCCGCAGGCTGCCCGTCTGATGCCGGCTGTTGCGGGTGCTGCCCGTACGCTGGGTTTTGTATGCGCACCGGCGCTCTTCCAGCGCGTGATTATCGATTGCGTCGATGAGCCGAGTGACGTTGAGGCCTATGCACGCAACCGCACCGCGCTTACCGATGCACTGGCGGAGTATGGCTACACCTATGTTGAGCCGGATGGTGCATTCTACCTGTGGGTGAAGGCGCTGGAGCCCGATGCGAACGCCTTCTGCGAGCGCGCGAAGAAGTATGAGCTGCTCGCGGTGCCTTCGGATAGCTTTGGCATGCCGGGCTGGTTCCGCCTTGGCTACTGTGTGAGCTACGAGACCATCGTCAATTCGTTGCCTGCCTGGAAGCAACTGGCCGACGAATATCGTCGAAAGTAAAGCGCTCTGCTTGCAATGTTTTACGTGAAACGGGGTTTGGTTTTAAGCCAGACCCCGTTGTCTATGCCGTTGTGTGATTGGGATGAAGCAGTTTTACGACTGCCGAAAGCTATGCGTACAATGAATACACGCGACGGCCATACTGGACAAGGAGACCCGATGCCCTACCTTCTTTCTTGTGATATTCATACTCATACGATGTTCTCTGCGCATGCGTACTCAACCATCGAGGAGAACATCTATTGGGCGGCGGAGCGCGGCCTTCAGGTGCTCGGTTCCGCCGATCATTTAAGCTCGATGGTTACGCCTTGCCCCAATGACCTGCGCAGTTTCCAGTTCTTTATTAACCAGGATATCTGGCCGCGCATTTGGAGCGGCGTGCTGGTGCTCCGCGGCGCCGAGGCCGATATCGTTTCGCTGGACGGAAGCTTGTTTGGCGAGGACATTCCCGTTTCGCTCAATATCGCCGGCGATTCGTATAGTCGTGAGCATTCGCTGTTCGATTTGGTGACGCGTAATTTGGATTATTTGGTGGCAAGCGTGCATAACCCGCAGTTTGCCGAAGGCGCGACGCTCGCCGAGACGACCGAGATGTACATCAATGCCCTGGAGCACCCCAAGGTGTTCATGCTGGGGCATGCGGGGCGCTCGGGCGTGCCGTTCGATATCGACGAGGTGCTGTTGGCGGCTAAGGCCAAGCACAAGATTATCGAGATCAACAACCATAGTCTTGAGCACGGTGCCGACACTGAGCATTGGGCCGTATGCCGCAAGATCGCCGAGCGCTGCGCCGAGCTGGGCGTTGGCATTGGCGTGTCGACCGATGCCCACATTGGCATGGCCATTGGCAAGCTCGATCACGCGCGCAAGATGCTCGACGAGATTCACTTCCCGCTGGATTTGATCGTGACGCGCGATCGCGAGACGCTGCTGCGCGAGATGGCGGCAGCCGGCGTGTGCGACCTGCGCAAGGGGATGTAGCGGAGTTCATAAACCAAGCGAAGGGGGCAGTCCAGACGGGCCGCCCCCTTTCTTGTGCCGGTGGATTAGCGGCGCTCGAGGACCGCGACGGTCTCGGTGTGGTCGGTATGAGGGAACATGTCGACCGGCGTGATCTTGAGCAGGCGATAACCTCCGTCGAGGAGCTGGTGTAGGTCGCGCTCTTGGGTGACGGGGTTGCAGCTGATATAGGTGATGCGGCGCGGCTTAAGTGCGCAGGCGGCTTCGAGGAACTCGGGTGTAGAGCCGGCGCGCGGCGGGTCGATGGAGAGAACGTCAACGCGCTCGTTGTTATCGGCAGCGTCCAGGATGTAATCGGTGGCGTCGTCGGCCATAAACCAAGCGCTGCGGGTGAGGCCGTTGAGCTCGGCATTGCGGCGTGCGTCGGCAATGCCCGCCGGGTTGCGCTCCACTCCGAGCAGCATAATGCCGATACCCTTGTTCTGGGCTTCTTTAGCTGCGCAAAGACCGATGGTGCCGCTGCCGCAGTAGGCATCCATAAGCACATCGTCCTGGCGCAGATCCATGCCATCGATAGCGAGCTGGTAGAGCAGCTCGGTCTGCTGCGGGTTGGTCTGGTAGAACGCGGTAGGGGAGATATCGAATTCGCAACCGAGCAGCTGGTCGCGCATGCACTCGGCGCCATAGACGATACGAGTCTCCTCACCCAAGATGGCGTTACCGGGGCGTCCGTTGATGTTTTGGGCAACGGTGACGATATGCGGATCGAGTGCGGCGACAGCCTCAAAGAACTCCTGCGCATGCGGCAAGTCGCGCTGAGCGGTCACGAGGGTGACCATAATCTGGTCGGTACGCCAACCGCAGCGGACGACGGCATAGCGGAGCAAGCCCAGATGCTTGTCCTCGTTAAAGGCGGGAATGTGCAGGCGCTCAGCTTCACGCGCGATGCCGTTAAGAATCTGTCGGGCGCCCGGTACCTCGACGGGGCATTCGGGCACGGCAACGATTCTGTGCGAACCGCGCTCAAAAAAGCCGCAGCGGACAGTACCCTCCTTACCGGGAGCAAAGGGAGTGGCAGCCTTATGACGAAAACCGCGCGGAGCAGGATATTTGCCCGGATCGCCCAAGGTAACACCCATACCGCGAATGGGATCCGCGGCAACACCCTCGCGCTCACAGAGCTCAGCAAACAGCTCCTCCATAGCAGCCTGCTTGGCCGCCAACTGCTTCTTATAAGGACGATTGAGCGCCGTACACCCACCACAAGCTTTCATGATCGAACAGGGAGACTTGGGATCCACGGCCTTACGCGCAGGCTGAGCCGAATCCTTGCGCGAGCCTTTGGAACGAACGTGAGGCGCCTTATCCCCGCCCTGACGAGAGCCAGAACGCTTGGTCTTAACCTTGCCCTTCGCCGACTTACCCTTCGCATCCTGAGACGACTTGGATTTCTTGGAAGATTTTTTCTCCTCCGACCCCTCAGCCGCCTCGATCAAAGCACGACGAGCCTTACGCTCCGCACGAGATTCTGCCATGAATTAACCCCACTATTAAATAAAAGAAAAGTCCGAAGCAATTGTACCGTGCATTCAACGTGCCCGTTTGGAGAGGAGGCTATTTAAGGTTCCGAGCACGTTGTCTCCCGGCTGGGTGGCGCCCGGCGCGGAGTTTAATTTGTCGCGAGTTCCGCACGAACAGGAGGCCACTTAATGTGGCCTCCGTCGTGAGCAGGACTGTAGAGCAGCAAATTAAACTCCGCGCCGGGCGCCACCCAGCCGGGTGCTCCAACCTAGTGCTCCATGCGTGCTTTTCGTCTTGCGCAGGACTGTAGAGCAGGAAACTTAATTACGCGCCGCTCCCTGCCCACGCCGGGCTAACCCTCCCTTGTACTTTATCAAGGTAGAGTGTATGATTCTGAACGTTACATGACTTACTTTACTTAACTAAAGTGCTATCAAGGGGGAATACCATGAATACCGATATGTCTCGTCGTCAGTTTGTTGGTCTAGCCGGCTCGCTCGCAACGGTGCTTGGCCTTGGTCTTGTCGGTTGCGGCGGTGGTGCTGGCAAGGGCTCCGCTGCTGGCTCTGCCGCGGCCAAGGATGTGAAGGGCGCCGCGGAGTCCAAGAAGCTCGTGGTGGGCTTTGATAAGTCCTATCCTCCGTACGGCTTTGTGGGCGACGATGGCGAGTACGCCGGCTTTGATCTCGATCTGGCCAAGGCTGTTGCCGATAAGCAGGGCTGGGAGGTCAAATACGAGGCCATCGACTGGGACGCCAAGGATACGCTGCTCAACTCCGGCGCCATCAACTGCATCTGGAACGGCTTTACCATGGAGGGCCGTGAGGACGGCTACACGTTCTCCGAGCCGTACATGCTCAACGAGCAAGTGCTCGTGGTCAAGAAGGACGCGGGTATCAAGAGCTGGGACGATCTCGCTGGCAAGACCGTGATCACTCAGACCGATTCCGCTGCGCAGGATGTGCTCGAGGGCGACCAGAAGGATCTGGCCGCGACGTTTGCCACGCTCGATACCATCGGCGAGTACAACACGGCCTTTATGCAGCTCGAGAGCGGCGCGGTCGATGCCGTGGCTTGCGACCTTTCGATTGCCCAGTATCAGCTTGCCGCCAAGCCCGATGCCTATACGCAGCTCGACAAGCCGCTGTCCAGCGAGCACTACGCCGTCGGCTTTAAGAAGGGCGACACCAAGTCCGCCGATGCCGTGACCGAGTCGCTCAAGGCGCTCTACGAGGACGGCACGGTCAAGGACCTGTGCGACAAGTATTCAAGCTATGGTCTATCTTTCGATAATTGGGTGCTCAAGTAATGTCTATTCAGGTCATGATGCAGATGCTTGGCCAGGGATTCTTGGTCAGCTTGCAGTTGTTTGTGCTGACGCTACTCGGGTCGATTCCGCTGGGAATCCCCGTGGCGTTCATGCGCATGAGCAAAATTGCGCCGCTTCGCTGGATCGCGCGCATCTATATTTCGGTGATGCGCGGTACGCCGCTCATGCTACAGATGTTTGCCATCTACTTTGCCCCGTACTACGTGTTCGGCATCTCGCTCACGCCCGATTCCAAATGGACGGCATGCGTCGTGGCGTTCATCATCAACTACGCCGGCTACTTTGCCGAGATCTATCGCTCGGGCTTGCAGTCCATTCCGCGCGGTCAATACGAGGCAGCCGAGGTGCTGGGCTATTCGCGCATGCAGACGTTTCTGTATATCGTGATGCCGCAGGTCGCCAAGCGTATTCTGCCGGCGATGGGCAACGAGATCATCACGCTGGTTAAGGACACGTCGCTGGCGTTTGCCATTGGCGTGGGTGAGATGTTCTCGACCGCCAAGGCGCTGGTTGCGTCGCAGGTGAGCATGGTGCCGTTTGCGATTGCGGCGCTGATCTACTGGGTCTTTAACTTTGTGGTCGAGATGCTGTTGGGCGCCGCCGAGAAAAAATTGGATTACTACCATGACTAATTCGGTAATGAATATAACGAACGCGCGCAAGGCGTTTGGCGGCAATGAGGTGCTCAAGGATATCTCGCTCGAGGTAAAGCGCGGCGAGGTCGTGGCGATTATCGGGCCTTCGGGCGGCGGTAAGTCCACGCTGCTGCGCTGCGCCACGCTGCTCGAGACGCTCGATGGTGGCTCGCTCTCGTTTGGCGACCTTGCGGTTGCGACGGATGCGGGATCGGGTGCGGTCTATGCGAAGGGAGATGTTCCCAAGCAAGCGCGTTCGCGTTTTGGTCTGGTGTTTCAGAACTACAACCTGTTCCCGCACTATACGGTGATGAAAAACATCACCGATGCTCCGATTCGCGTGCTCAAGCGCCCGCGTGAGCAGGCGGAGGCGCGTGCGCATGAGTTGATCGCGCAGATGGGGCTTACGGGCAATGAGAACAAGGTACCATGTGAGCTTTCGGGCGGCCAGCAGCAGCGCGTGAGTATTGCCCGCGCCCTGGCGCTCGACCCGGAAATCTTGTTCTTTGATGAGCCGACCTCGGCGCTCGATCCAGAGTTGACGGCCGAGGTGCTGCGCGTCATTAAAGACCTCGCCGCGCAGAATATGACGATGGTGATCGTGACCCATGCGATGCAGTTTGCGCGCGATGTTGCCGACCGCGTGGTCTTTATGGACGGCGGCCGCATTGTCGAGGAGGGTCCTGCCGAGCAGGTTATCGACCATCCGCGTGAGCAGCGCACCCGTGAGTTCTTGAGCCGTATCGAGAGCTAGACTCAACTATATATTGAGATGAAGCCGTCGCAGGTCTTATGGTCTGCGGCGGCTTTTATTTGTATCGATGGGGTTTAATAATCCTCTCGCCTGCTCGCCCCATCCTCTCGCCGTCTGTATTCATACGCGTGCCGAAAGGTGTGCATGGACGGTCGCCCGTGAGGGTAGGGTGGTGGCATAGGACATTTGGAGGGTGAGTCGGCTCGGCTGCCGACCATGCTGCTCCCGGGATGGCACCGACCGCGAACTCTCCCCGTTGGCGTCGCGCATTGCGCGCGGCCCTGCAAGGAGGTCATCATGGGTGCTCCCAAGACCGGTAACGTAAGGAACGTGGTGCTCGTAGGCCAAGGCGGGGTGGGCAAGACTTCACTCGCCGAAGCCATGCTCCACCTTTCCGGCAAGACCGCCCGCCTGGGCGGCCACGACGGCACCAAGCCCACGCTCGACTATGACCCCGAAGAGGTTAAGCGTGCATTTTCCATCTCGACGACCATTGCGCCGATCGACTGGAAGGGCGCGCGCATCAATGTGCTCGATGCCCCGTGCTACCCCGATTTTATCGGCGACGCCTTTGCCGCGATGAGCGTCTGCGAGACGGCCCTGTTTGTGGTCGACGCCGAGGCCGGCCCGCAGCCTACGACGGTTAAGCTCTGGTATGCCGCCGAGGACCTGCGCCTGGCGCGTGCGGTGTTCGTAAACCGCCTGTCGCGCTCCGAGGCCAGCTTTGCGACCACAATGGACCTACTGCAGGAGCGCTTTGGTACGCGCCTGGGCGCCGTGACCCTGGGCTGGGGCGAGGGCGAGGACTTTGACGGCATCATCGACCTGGTGCGCATGAAGGCGCGCCACTGCAACGGCGCCGAGGCCGTTGAGTCGGAGATTCCCGAGGAGTATCGTGCCCAGGCCGAGGAGGCCCATGACCATCTGTGCGAGCTGGTGGCCGAGGCCGACGACGAACTGATGATGAAGTACTTGGAAGGCGAGGAGACGCTGACGCAGGAGGAGCTTGAAGGCCTGCTGTCGAAGGCGATTGCCGAGCGCATCTTTGTGCCGGTCTTTGCGGGCGATTGCATTAAGGAGCAGGGCGTCAACTCGCTGATGGACGACATCGCGACGTACTTCCCGGCGCCGACCGACTACGGCGAGATGCCGCTCATCGACGGCGATTCGCTCAAGATCTCGAGTGACGATGACCGCCCGGTGGCGTTTGTGTTTAAGACCCTGGCCGATCCGCAACAGGGTCGCATCAGCTTTATCAAGGTGCTGACGGGCACGCTTGAGCCGGGCCTTGAGCTGATCAATGCGCGCACGCGCAAGGGCGAGCGTCTGGCTCACCTGTATGTGATGTGCGGTCGTGATATGACCGAGGTCGGCCACGCCTATGCCGGCGATATCATCGTGGCGCCCAAGCTGGCTGCCGAGACGGGCGATACGCTCTCGATTACCGGTAAGGTCGAGGCTGCGGCGTTTAAGTTCCCCAACTCGCAGTACCGCATTGCCATCGAGGCCGAGAATCGCGGCGACGAAGAGAAGCTCTACACGTTTATCGAGAAGGCTTGCAAGGCCGATCCGACCATGAGTATCGACCGCGACGAGGAAACCGGCCAGACCATCATCTCGGCGGTGGGTGAGGCGCAGGTTTCGGTGCTGCTCAACCGTTTGGAGGATCGCACCAAGGTCGTGGCCAAAAGCGTGCCGATCCGCATTCCATATCGCGAGACCATCCGCCGCACGGCAAGCGCCCAGGGTCGCCACAAGAAGCAGACCGGCGGCGCCGGTCAGTACGGCGACTGCTGGCTGCGCGTGGAGCCGCTCATTGGGCCCGACGGCACGAGCGACGGCTATGAGTTTGTTGACGAGGTCGTGGGCGGCCGCATCCCGCGCTCGCTCATCCCCGCCGTGGACAAGGGCGTTCAGGAGACTATGAAGGACGGCATCATTGCCGGCTACCCGCTCACGGGCATTCGCGTTGCTGTGTACGATGGCTCGTATCACAGCGTCGACTCCAACGAGATGGCGTTCCGCGCGGCGGCCCGCATCGGCCTGCGCAAGGCGTGCGCCGATGCCGATCCGGTGGTGTTGGAGCCCATCGAGGAAATCACGGTGACGATCCCCGAGAGCTACGCCGGCGCCGTGATGGGCGACATCTCGGCCTCGCGCGGTCGCGTGACGGGCATGGAGACCGACGAACGCGGCGATACCGTGGTCATTGCCCAGGCGCCGCTGGCCGAGCTAACGGATTACTCGACGCGCCTGCGCTCTATCACGCGCGGCACGGGCGACTTTACCATGAAGCCTGCAGGCTATGAGCAGGTGCCTTATGACGTTCAGGCCAAGCTGGTCGAGCGCTATGAGGAGGGTCGCGCCAAGTAGCGCGTGGCTTTGCCTGCGCCACGCATGTCGATGCAAGGGCCGCTCTGGGTGATTCGGAGCGGCCTTTTTTGATCCCTAGGGGATTGCAAATCGGTTCTTGTCGTGGGTAGGGCTAGTCCCCTGAGGCCTGGTTGCGGCCGGTGGCGTAGTCGATCTGCACATGCGGTTGCAGGTTATAACAGTACACGTGGAAGCACAGCGTCTTGCCGTGATCCTCGACCGATTGGGCCTCAAGGCGCACGCCGCGGCAGAGAAGTTCCTCTTCGTTGTACATGGGCGTGACGCGGTAGAGCACATGGTTACCAGTGTCGCGGATGTAGTCGAGGATCTGCTCCTCAAAGGGCAGCATGCCCGTTTCGTTGAGATAACGCGTGCCGGTCAGGAGATTTTTGCGGTTGGCGTTTTCGCCGCAGAGCGACCAAGCGATAAGGTGGCAGCGGTTATAGAGGCTCTGGCCTGGAATAAAGTCGTAGCGCTGCTGGTGCCATCCGGCGGGGTGGATACGCGAGATATCGCCGCGCTTGCCCTGACCGAGCGATTCGGGTCCGATGCAGGCGAGTGCTTTGCGGGCACGGCCCAGGCTGTCGAGTTTAGAGAACTTCTTAAAGCAGCCTTGTTCGGTGGCGCGCTCGTATTCATCGAGCGTGAACGACGGCGTGCCGAGCGGGTGCGTGCTGTCGGCGCGAAGGGCAACGTAGGGGTTGCCGGCATAGTCGGGAATGCTGCTGAGATAAACACCGCGGGCGCGGTTGAGATCGGGGTTTTCGACTTCGTCGATGGGGGTGGTGGAGCTGTCCTCGGCAACGTTGTCGTTGGTGTTGGTCGTGGCGGATTCGGAGCCATCGCCGGAGTCCTCGGAGCTCGCTGTTCCCGATTCGAGTCGGGCGACCAGGTCAGCCTCGTCCTCGGTGCGGCTGGGGCTCTCGTTTTGCTTCTCGGCCAGGGCCGCCGCCTGCTCATCGCTTTGCGGCGACAACAGTTTGGGTGCCCCGTCGAGAGATCCTGTGAACAGCGCAAACCCCAGCACCACGGCGGTGCCGATGGAAAGTACTTGCTTGTAGACGGACTTGCGCGACATTGAGGCTCCTGGATGGATGGTTGGGAATCTACCAGTCTAGCAGGAGCCGACAGGGGCCGTTCTGTCGAACAAATACTTAAGATTTGGGACAAACGCTACGGATTCATTTGCCTCATATTTGACATATGGCTAGATCGAGGTGGAACCGAGCCAATTGAGTTTACATTCGAGAATGCGCTGCTCACCTGGCGTGCTGCTGCCATCGAGTAGCGCGAGGAGCATCTCGGCCGCCTCTCTGCCTTCCTGGTCGACGGGCTCGATGATCGTGGAGACGGTCGGCGTGGTGAGGTTGGTCCAGTCTTCGCAGTTGAGTCCCAAAAGGCCGATTTGCTGCGGAAGCAGATGGGCCATGGGCTGGAGTGCCTTGTAGACACGGGGGAGTGCCCACTGATTTTGCACGAAGATAAGGGTTCGCTTGGCGGGGTTGAGCTTGTATTTAAAGTATTCGGTGAGCTCGCTGATTGACGGCTTGTTGTGATCGATGGGGATGGCTTTGTAGAGCTGCCCATTCGCGGCCAATGCCTCGGCATATCCCTGAAAACGTTCCATGCGGGTGCGCATTTCGGTCATATTGGCAGCAATGGAGAAAAAGTCCTCGTAGCCGGCATCGAGAAGCGCCTGCGTGGCATTGTACACGCCGTCGTAGAGGTTGGTTTTGATCCAGCTGGTGCCTGGGCTGTAGATGGCCGCGTCAAAAAAGACGACGGGCTTGCCGGCGCGCTTGATGCGGTCGTGGACGGCCTTGAAATTTGCCGTGGGCTGGATGATAAAACCATCGACGCCCAGCGAGAGCATTTTGTCGACATACATGAGCTCGGTCTCGGGGTTAAAGTTGCTCGTGCAAACGACCGTCTGGTAGCCCGCGGGGAGCATGACTTGTTCCATGCCGTTGAGGACGAGGCCCGCCCACTTGTTGGTGTTATCCAAAATGATGATGGCGATGACGTGGGTCTGCTTGCCGGTGAGCGTTTGCGCTTGGGCGTTGGGAACGTATCCGAGTTCCTTGATGACGCGCGCAATCTTTGCCTGCGTCTTCTCGCTAAGCTTTTCTCGTTTGTCGTTGAGGTAATACGAGACGCTTGCCGTCGAGGTTCCCGCCTCTCGAGCGACGTCTGCGATCGTAACGCGCTGTTTTGCCACAGCGACTCCTTCCGACAGATGAGCATTTTCCAACATGATGACTTTGAGTCTTGGTGAGGGATGCGCTCCGGTGAGCGACCTTTTCCTTTCATATGAGTATGCAACAAATGCGGTATACGGGTGGGGTCGAAATTTGTGACCGGCATGCGCATCTGCCGTCTACCGAGAAAATCAAATACTTCTTGACTTTTGAAATCGAGGGTAAAATCGCAGGATTCATTTTTGGTTAAACGCATAACCAAATAGCATAACCAACGCTCTGACCTGCGCGTTTACCGAAATAAGCTGGCATTAAGAAAAACGAGCACATATATTGGTCTTGTCGAAAAGACAGCAAGTCCAAACGGCAGGGGATGCTCCGGAGGCCTCCGCAAACGGTGTCTTGCGCACGCAACTCTATGAAAAGAGGGAAGCAATGAAGATTGTAGGCGTTGCCGCCTGTACCGTGGGTATTGCCCACACGTATATGGCCCAGAAGGCGATTCAGGATGAATGCGCCGCCCGTGGCATCGAGTGCAAAGTCGAGGCTCAGGGTGGCCTGGGTATCGAGAATGAGCTGACGCAGGAAGACGTGGATTCCGCCGACCTGGTGCTCGAGTCCGTCGACGTGGGCGTCGAGAACGAGGACCGTTTTGAGCAGAAGATGGCCGAGGGCAAGTTCCTGAAGGTCGGCACCTCGGATGTAATCGCCGATCCGGTAAAGATCATCGACCAGGCCGTTGAGATCATCAAGGCGACGGGTGGTGCCGTTGACGCGCCCAAGGCCG
Source organism: Collinsella aerofaciens (assembly GCF_028207065.1). Lineage (GTDB taxonomy): Bacteria > Actinomycetota > Coriobacteriia > Coriobacteriales > Coriobacteriaceae > Collinsella > Collinsella aerofaciens_AR. The sequence goes on along the minus strand of NZ_JAQLFP010000034.1, from coordinate 5,814 downwards.
AGGCCAAGGCAGAGAAGAAGGCCGTCTCCGCTGCCCCGCAGGCCCCGACACCGGCGTCCAAGCAGTCTATCTTTGCCGATCCTGGTAAGACGCTGCTCAATGCATTCAATACCGGCGTTTCCTATTTTATCCCCATCGTCGTTATCGGCGGCGTGTTTCTCGCCTTCTCGCTGGCATCCGGTACCGCCGGCGCCAACGGCATGGAGGTTACGAACCCGCTGATGGTGAGCCTTAACACCATCGGCATGGCCGGCATCTCCATGATGATCCCGGTGCTTGCGGCATACATCTCCTACTCGATGGCCGGCAAGCCCGCGCTCGCCCCCGGTTTTGTCCTGGGCTACCTGGTCAACAACGCAGTCGTCACCCCTAACGGCAACAGCGTTTCGACCGGCTTCTTGGGTGCCATGATCATGGCGGTCATCTGCGGCTACTTTGTCCGCTGGATGAAGACCTGGAAGGTCAACAACACCATCCAGACCATCATGCCCATCCTGATCATCCCGATTCTGACCTCGCTCGTCCTGGGCATGGCTTACATCTACATCCTGGCCACGCCGCTTGGCTTTGTGATGGATTGGCTCACCAGCGTGCTCGGCAGCCTGCAGGGCGGCTCCGCCGTCGTCCTGGGTCTGGTCATTGGCGTTATGACCGCCTTCGATATGGGCGGCCCCATCAACAAGACCGCCTCGACCTTCACCATGGCCATCATGGCCTCCGGCATCTACGGTCCTAATGGTATGTTCCGCGTCGCCGTTGCCGTTCCCCCGATCGCCTGTGGCCTCGCTGCACTCATCGCCAAGAACAAGTTCGATGACGCTGACCGTCAGATGGGCATCTCCGCGCTGTTCATGGGCTGCATCGGTATCACCGAGGGCGCTATCCCCTTCGCGGTCAAGGACCTCGGTCACACCCTTCCCGGCATTTGCATCGGCTCTGCCGCGGGTGCGGCGCTTGCCGCCTTCCAGGGTATCGACTGCTACGTCCCGCACGGTGGCTTTATCGTCGCCCTGGCCACCAACAACGTCGCGCTGTTCTGCTTGGACATCGTGATTGGCTCCGTGGTCGCCGCTGCAATCCTGATTGCCATGAAGCCCACGCTCGATAAGCAGGCCAAGTAAATCTTTAAGGACTCCGGTTGTGCGGAGGGATGGATTTGACTCCGCACAACCGCCCCTACACAACAAAATCCATCCGTACTGATAGGGCCCACATCTGGGTCCCAGGGAACTTTTGTCAAAAATCCTCTGGAGAAGGAGAACAAAATGTCCAACCTCACCATCCGCCAGGCCGTTCAGGGCATGCTCAAGCTGCAGGATAGCGGCGATCACGCAACCATGGTCGGCATTGGCCCCATGAGCCCCAACCTGATTCAGGCCGTGTTCGAGCTTGCCAAGGACGAGGATTTCCCGCCCATGTTTATCGCCAGCCGCAACCAGGTCGATATGGACGAGATGGGCGCCGGCTACGTTAACGGTTGGGACCAGACGCGCTTTGCCGCCGATATCAAGAAGGTTGCCGACGAGGTGGGTTACACCGGTCCGTACTACCTGTGCCGCGATCACGGCGGTCCGTGGCAGCGCGACGAGGAGCGTAACGCCCACCTGCCCGAGGACGAGGCCATGGAGCTCGCCCGCAAGTCCTTCGTCGCCGACATGGAGGCAGGCTTTGACCTGCTGATGGTCGACCCCACCAAGGACCCCTATCAGATCGGCAAGGTTATTCCGCTCGACGTGGTGCTTCGCCGCACGATCGATCTTATCGACTATCTTGAGCAGTACCGTCGCGAGCATAATCTGCCCGAGGTTGCCTACGAGGTCGGTACCGAGGAGACCAACGGCGGCTTGACCTCTACCGATAAGTACGAGGAGTTCATTTCTCAGCTGCAGCCCGAGCTCGAGAAGCGCGGCTGCCCCATGCCCACCTTTATCGTCGGCCAGACCGGTACGCTCACCCGTTGGACCGAGCAGGTCGGTCATTACAACTTTAAGAACGCCCGCGAGCTCGCCGACATGGCCAAGCGATACGGCGTGGGCCTGAAGGAGCACAACGCCGACTATCTGGATGACGCAACGCTGCTCGAGCACATCCCGGCTCACGTGACCGCCTCCAATGTCGCTCCTCAGTACGGCACCGAGGAGACCCGCGCTTACCTCAAGCTCTGCGCTACCGAGCAGATTCTGGTCGACAACGGCCTGTGCGACGATCCCTCCGACCTGTATCACACGCTGCTGGTCAAGGCTATCAAGACCGAGCGTTGGCGCAAGTGGATGACCGGCGACGACGTCAACCTGCAGGTTGACGACATTCTGGCCGACGACGAGCTCAGCCTGAAGATTCTGGATGTCTCCGGCCACTACGCCTTTAACGATCCCGAGGTCAAGGAGCAGGTCGAGAAGCTCTACCGCAACCTCGCTGCCCAGGACATCGACGGCAAGCGCTTTGTGATCGAGCACATCAAGCGCCCGATCAAGCAGTACGTCGTCGGCCTTAACCTCAAGGGTGTCACGAGCCGTATCGAGAAGGCTCTCTAAGTAGCTTTTCCTACACGACGCCGGGCCCGGGGCGTGTCCCAGCTGCGGGCCCGGCACATAGGACAAAGGGACATCCCCTTTGTCCTATTTTTTGAGTTTTGGATTCCTTAGAAGGAGTTTGCACAATGAAGTTCTTTATCGATACCGCCAACCTTGACGAGATCGCCGAGGCCAAGAGCTGGGGCTGCCTTGCTGGCGTCACCACCAACCCGTCCCTGTACGCCAAGACCGGCGGTAAGCTCGCCGATTTTGAGCCCCATATGCTCAAGATTGCCGAGCTCTGCGAGGGTTTGCCCGTGTCTGCCGAGTCTACCGCCACCACGGCCGAGGGCATGACCGAGGAGGGCAAGCGCCTTGCCGCCCTCGCCCCCAACATCGTGGTCAAGCTCCCCGTCTGCGAGGCCGGCCTCGCCGCCTGCCGCGCGCTGGCCGATGCGGGCGTGCGTGTCAACATGACGCTCGTCTTCTCGCCGACGCAGGCCCTTATGGCCGCCAATGCCGGCGCCCGCTACATCAGCCCGTTTGTCGGCCGCTTTGACGACATCGCCGAGGACGGCATCTCGCAGCTCGACAATGTCGTGACCTGCATCAAGAACTATGACTGGACCGGCAAGAACGTCGACGACACCGTCGAGATCATCACCGCTTCGGTCCGCACGCCCAACCACGTGACCCAGGCGGCGCTGCTCGGTGCCGATATTGCGACCGTCCCCATGGCTGCTCTTAAGAAATGCCTGCATCACCCGCTGACCGACCAGGGCCTTGCCTCGTTCGAGGCCGACTGGAAAAAGGTCGTCGAGGCACAGTAACGATGGTTCTGCCGGCCCAGCATTTGTTATGCCGGGCCGGCGTGCTCAAGAGAGGAAACTCCATGACCGATCAGGAACTGGCCAAGATTGCCAATGAGGTTCGCCGCGGTATTGTCACGGGTGTCCACGCCGCCAAGTCGGGGCATCCGGGCGGATCGCTTGGCGCCGCCGACATTATGACCTACCTCTACTTTGAGGAAATGGATGTCGACCCGGCGAATCCGAGCCGCGCCGAGCGCGATCGCTTTGTGCTCTCCAAGGGACATTGCGCTCCGGCACTCTATGCCGTGCTCGCCGAGCGCGGGTTCTTTCCCAAGGAGGAACTCGAGACGCTCCGCCATATCGGCAGCCGCCTACAGGGCCATCCCAATATGAATGACACGCCGGGTGTCGACATGTCTACTGGATCGCTCGGTCAGGGTATCTCCGCCGCGGTTGGAATGGCGCTCGCCGCAAAGCGCTGGGGTGACAGCTACCGCGTCTACGCGCTGTTGGGCGACGGCGAGTGCGAGGAGGGCCAGGTGTGGGAGGCGGCCATGTTCGCCGGCAACCACGACTTGGATAACCTCGTCGCTATCGTCGATCACAATGGCCTGCAAATTGACGGCAGTATCGACGAAGTTAACTCTGCTATGCCGCTTGCCGACAAGTTCCGCGCCTTTAAGTGGCATGTGATCGAGCTTGCCGACGGTAACGACATGGCGCAGATTGCCGCCGCCTTTGCCGAGGCCCGCAAAGTGAGCGACTCGCCCGTGGCCATTATCGCCGAGACGGTGAAGGGCAAGGGCGTCTCCTTTATGGAAAACCAGGTGGGCTGGCACGGCAAGGCACCCAACGATGAACAGTTTGAGCAGGCCATGGCCGAGCTCGCAGCAGCAGGGGAGGAGCTCTAATGGCAGACGTCAAGAAAGTCGCCACGCGCGTTAGCTATGGCGAGGCACTTGTCGAGCTGGGCAATGAGCGCGATGACTTTGTGGTTCTCGATGCCGACCTGGCCGCCGCCACGCAGACCGGTAAGTTCAAGGCTGCGCATCCTGAGCGCTTCTACGATGCCGGCATTGCCGAGAGCAACTTGATGGGGCTTGCCGCCGGCATTGCGACCACGGGCCACGTTGCCTTTGCGAGCACCTTTGCCATGTTCGCCGCAGGCCGCGCGTACGAACAAGTGCGTAATTCCATCGGCTATCCACACCTCAACGTCAAAATCGGCGCCACGCATGCGGGTATCTCGGTCGGTGAAGACGGCGCCACGCATCAGTGTTGCGAGGATATCGCGCTCATGCGCACAATCCCGGGTATGACGGTGATCGTTCCCGCCGATGACATCGAGGCTCGCGCTTGCGTGCGCGCCGCCTATGAGTTTGAGGGCCCGGTCTACATGCGTTTTGGCCGTCTGGCTACGCCGGTTATCAACGACCACGAGGACTATGAGTTCAAGATTGGTCGCGGCGTGGTTGTGCGGGAAGGGTCCGATGTGACTATCGTCGCATGCGGCCTCATGGTCGCCGAGGCGCTCGAGGCCGCCGAGGCGCTCGCTGCCGATGGCATCGACGCCGAGGTCATCAACATGCACACGATCAAGCCGCTTGATGAGCGTCTGGTGGTTGCCAGCGCCAAGAAGACCGGTCGCGTGGTCACTGCCGAGGAGCATTCGATTATCGGCGGTCTTGGCGAGGCCGTTGCCTCGGCGCTCGCGGAGCAGCATCCAGCGCCGATGCGTCGCGTCGGCGTGCGCGATGTGTACGGTGAATCCGGTCCTGCGGTTGATCTGCTGCACAAGTACGGTTTGGACGCCGACGGCATCGAAGCCGCGGTCAGGTCCGTGTTGTAAGGAAGGTTTCCATGGGATTTGTATCTGCCAACCAAGTGACGATCGGGTATGCCGCCGCCTCGCGCGAGGACGCCCTGCATTATTTGTCCGAGCAGGCCATCGAGCTCGGCTTTGCCGATGACGCATCTGCCGTAGAGGCCGCCTTCATTGCTCGCGAAAACGAGGCCGAGACCGGCCTTGTCGCCGGCTTTGCCGTTCCGCATGCCAAAAGCGACGCGATTCACACGCCGGGCGTTGCCGTGCTTAAACTGGCCGAGCCCGTTGAATGGCCGAGTTTCGATGGCGTGCCCGTCGATGTCGCGCTTGCGCTGTACGTGCCCGCCGGCGAAGCCGGAACCACGCACCTGCGTCTGCTTTCCAAGGCTGCCGTGATGTTGATGGACGCCGGCTGCCGCGACAAGGTGCGTGCGAGCATCGATCCCGCTGAGATCGCGGAGCTCATCAATAGCGGACTCGAAGACTAGAACGGTCATCCCGTTCAATCAATCGATCCTTCTCCAAGGAAAAGGGCCGCGACGCCATATAGGTGTCGCGGCCCTGTTTCAAGACTTTAGTCTGCTGGTCGCGCAGCGGCCAGCTTTAAACCACCCGCTACGCGGGTGGAGACAAACGGCTTTACAAAGCCACCCCTCCGACCGAT
>NZ_JAQLFP010000033.1 GCF_028207065.1 Collinsella aerofaciens | reverse complement strand
CGCGAAGCCCACTTCCCGGAGCAAGGCCACCCCGCCGGGCAAGGCCCCAGCGCGAGGCCGTCCCGGATGCCTACCTACTCGTTGTCGCCTGCGGTCATTTGGGTTGCGGAGAGCGTGCCGTCGGCGGCAGTTGCAGCCGCAGCGTCGGGCCAGACCCAGTCAGTGAAGGCCGGGTGATCGAAGCCCTCGTTGCACGCGAACTCAAAGGCCTCGGTGCGGAATGCCTCCCACTCGTCAATCTGCTCTGCAAACTTGTCGGCGTCGACCATGCGCAGCACGTCGGCGGCCAAAGCCCAACGATCCATGTTGTTCAGACGCAGCATGTCGAACGGCGTGGTCGTGGAGCCCTTCTCCTCGTAGCCGTGGACGCGGAAGGCGTCGTGGCCGGGGCGGTTCCAGATCAGGCGGCGAATCGTGCCGGCATAGGCGTGGAATGCGAAGAGCACGGGCTTCTCACCGCAGCCGAACAGCTCAGCCCAGCGCCCATCGCTGATGGCCTGGTCGTTCTCGCAGACGTTCTGAATCTTGAGCAGATCGACCACGTTAACGAACCACACCTTAATGCCTAGCTCGCGCAGCATATCGGTTGCGGCCAGAGCCTCGAGCGTCGGCACGTCACCGCAGGTCGCAACCACGACGTCGGCCTCGGCGAGTGAACCAGCGGTCGATGCCCACTTCCAAGTCGCGACGCCCTCGGCGAGCTCGGCCTTTGCCTCGTCGACCGTCTGGAAGGTCGGGGCGGGCTGCTTGCCGCAGAAAATGGCGTTGACGCAGTCGGTGGACTGATAGACGCGCTCGGCCACAGCGAGGGCCATGTTGGCGTCGGCCGGATAGTAAGCATTCACGATATGCGTGTCGTTGGCTTTGTTGAGCAGCAGGTCGATAAAGCCGGGGTCCTGGTGCGAGAAGCCGTTGTGGTCCTGACGCCAAACATGGCTCGATAGCAAAATGTTGAGGCCGCTGATGGGGGCACGCCACGGAATCTCGCGCTTGGTGGCCTCGAGCCACTTGCAGTGCTGGTTGACCATGGAATCGACCACGTGCACAAAGCTCTCGTAGGAGCTCCACACACCGGAGCGGCCGGTGAGCACGTAAGCCTCGAGGAAGCCTTCGCACTGGTGCTCGGACAGCTGCTCGACAACCTTACCGGAGCCGGCCAGCAGCTCGTCGTTGGCCTCGTCCTCGTAGAAGCCGGCATCCCACTGCTTCTTGGTCACCTTGTAGGCGGCCTGCAGGCGGTTAGACGCGGTCTCGTCGGGACCGAAGATGCGGAAATCCTCCATGTTCTTGGCCAGAACGTCGGCAGTGTACTCACCAAAGACGCGAGCGGCCTCGGTGGAGCCCCAGCCATGGCCCTTCTCGGCGACGGGGATCTCGTGGGCGTGAATATCGGGGAGCTCGAGCTCGCGGCGCACCTTGCCGCCGTTCGCGTTGGGATTGGCGCCGATACGCAGCTCGCCGGTCGGCATAAAGGCCGTCACCTCGGGGCGCACCTGGCCCTCGGGCGTAAAGAGCTCCTCGGGCTTGTAGGAGCGCAACCACTCGCGCAACACGCGGAAGTGCTCGTGGGTGTCCTTGGCGCTCGCCAGCGGCACCTGATGGGCGCGCCAGGAGTCCTCGGTCTTCTTGCCGTCGATGTGCTTGGGGCAAGTCCAGCCCTTGGGCGTGCGGAACACGATCATGGGGTAGGCCGGGCGGACCACGGTCTCGCCTGCGGCGGCCTGGGCCTGCGCGGTGGCCTTGATGTCGCAGATCTCGTCAAAGACCTGCTCAAACAGGGCGGCGAAACGCTCGTGGATGCTCGCGTGACTCTCGTCGTCAAAGCCGGCGACAAAGAAGTGCGGCTTGTAGCCCATGCCCTCGAAGAACTTGGTGAGCTCCTCGTCGGACACGCGGGCGAGGATGGTGGGGTTGGCGATCTTGTAACCGTTGAGGTGTAGGATCGGCAGGACGATGCCGTCGGTTGCCGGGTTCACGAGCTTGTTGGACTGCCAAGAAGTGGCAAGCGGACCGGTCTCGGACTCACCGTCGCCCACCACGGCCACGGCCAGCAGGCTCGGGTTGTCCATGACGGCGCCGTAGGCGTGGCTGAGCGTGTAGCCGAGCTCGCCGCCCTCGTGGATGGAACCGGGCGTCTCGGGCGCAAAGTGGCTCGGGATGCCGCCGGGATAGGAGAACTGGCGGAAGAACTTCTGCAGGCCGGCCTCGTCATTGGTGATGTCGGGGCGGATCTCACGGTAGGTGCCATCGAGCAGCGACTGGGCGGTGCCAGCAGGGCCACCGTGGCCCGGGCCCATCAAGAAAATGGCGTTCTGGTTGTGATCGGCGATGAGGCGGTTGACATGACCGAACAGGAAGTTGATACCGGGCGTGGTGCCCCAGTGACCGACCAGACGGTGCTTAACGTCCGGACGACCAAAATCGCGCGTCTCGCCGGTCTTCTCGTCGGCAAAGTCGCTGCGCATCAGCGGGTTGGAGCGAAGGTAAATCTGGCCGACGGACAGGTAGTTCGAGGCGCGCCAATACAGGTCGACACCCTCGAGCTCGGAAGCGGGAACCTCATGTCCCAGTTTTTGCCACGGCGTTCCCAGTGTTTTAGCCATTGTTTATGTCCCTTCGCTGCGCGGTCGCCTTCCGATACGGCAACCTTTCGTTGGGACTAGTATATTTGCTAAAACGTTTTATCATGGTGAAAAAACGTTTTACCATCCTGATTTGCCCTATGGACAGGCCAAAGCAGACATTCACCTGCGGCATTGTCTGTCACAGGTACTCCACATTCAATCTGCATGAATTGATAAACGTGTTTAGTTGTGTTTAGTAAGCTCGAGCACGCTGTCCTTAACGATAAGCGCCGGCTCCAGAACGACCTCTTCGGCACGCCTGCCGCCCCTGCCGGCAAGACGCTTGGACATGCAGCCAAAAGCATGCTCGGCGAGCACGCCGGGGTCCTGCTCGATTGCGGTCAACGCCGGCTCAAAGAGAACGTCGGCCGCCGAGTTGTCATAGCTCACCACCGAGATATCGCCCGGAATGCTCTTCCCCATCTCGTGCAGGCGCTTGAGCAGGCCCAGCGCAATGTTGTCCGAGCTTGCGAACACAGCAGTTGCGTCAGTTGCGAGCACCGCCTCCGAGGCCTCGTAGGCACTCGGAATGTAATACTCACTCTCGAACTCCAAGCGCGCATCGATGGGCAGCCCCACCTCGCGCAGCGCACGCTCATAGCCGGCAAGTCGTTTGCGACCCGTATTGGAGCGGCGCGCATTAACCAAGCAGGCAATACGACGGTGGCCCTGCTCGATTAGATAGCGGGTGGCCATATAGCCGCCCATCTCGTGGTCGAACATCACCTTGTCGCACTCGAGTCCCTCAATGGCACGGTCAACCATTACCGCCGGGATGGGCAGATGGCTGACTTCTTCGCGCAAAGCGCGGTCGTCCGAGAATTCGTCGCCCACGACCAAGAACACACCATCGACGCCGCGCGTCACCAACTGGCGCAGGAGCTCTAGATCGTCCTCGGCGCTTCCACCCGAGCTGGTAATAAAGAGCGCGTAGCCGTCCTCGCGGCAGCGCTTTTCCAGACTGCCAGCGAGCGAGGCAAAAAATCGGCTCTCGATGTTGGGAACGATAAGGCCCAGCGTGCGCGACTCGCGCATGACCAGGCTGCGCGCGATCTGGTTGGGAACATAGTGGTTGCGCGCCGCGACCTCTTTGATGCGCTTGCGGTTTTCTTCCGAGATGCGACAAGGCCGGTTGTTGAGAACAAGCGAGACCGACGAGGGGGATAGCCCCACCTCCTGGGCAATCTGCTTGAGAGTAACTTTGTTGCCCATCTCGCTCCTTCCGAGTATTCGCGCAATCTCTTGAAAGTATAGCGACCGTCCCTCTACCTCGATGATAAACACTTTACCAATCCGGTAGACGGCTGTTTTATCGCCGCGATTGGTGCAAAGCAACCTGACCCCTTTGCACCATGTGATGCATTGGGGTCAGGCTGCTTTGCACCAAATCCATCCGGGTGGGGTATATTGCATTCGATTGATGAAAACGACCACCATAAGGCGGATATACGTATGCACGAGAATGACTTTTTTAACGAGGACCTGCTCTGCGCACTCGCTGGCGTTGCCGGCGAGGACAACGTGCTCATGAGCGAGCCCATGCGCGAGCACACCACGTTTAAGATCGGCGGCCCGGCCGACGTCTTTGTCACGCCCGACACCGAGCAGGGACTCGTTGCCACGCTCGATACCTGCTACCGCTGCGATCTGCCACTCACCATCGTGGGCAACGGCTCCGACCTGCTCGTCGGCGACAAGGGCATCCGCGGCGTCGTCGTGGCGCTGGGCGAAGGCCTCTCTAACATCACCGTCGACGGCACGCATGTTACGGCAGCAGCCGGCGCGCTGCTCTCGGACGTAGCGGCAGCGGCAGCCGAGGCTAGTCTTACCGGCATGGAGCCCATCTCGGGCATCCCCGGCTCGGTCGGCGGCGCCTGCTACATGAACGCCGGTGCCTACGGCGCCTGCATGGCCGATGTGCTGGAGTCCGTGCGCGTCTACAAACCTGCTCGCCAGCTCGACGACGGTACCCGCGGCAGCGGCAATATCATTGAGTTCGATGTCGATGAGCTCAACCTGGGCTATCGTAAGAGCCGCATTGCCGACGACGGCTTTATCGTGCTTTCGGCCACCTTCAATCTCGCCCCGGGCAACGCCGCGATGATCAAGGCCGACATGGATGACTACCGCCAACGCCGCGAGGACAAGCAGCCGCTCGACATGCCGAGCGCCGGCTCCACCTTCAAGCGCCCCGAGGGCTATTTTGCCGGCAAGCTCATCATGGACGCCGGCCTGCGCGGCCATGCCGTTGGCGGTGCGCAGGTGAGTGAGAAGCACTGCGGCTTCATCGTCAACGCCGACCACGCCACCGCCGCCGACGTCGACGAACTCATCCGCCACATTCAAGCAACCGTCAAGGAACAATTCGGAGTAGACCTAGAACCAGAAGTCCACCGAGTCGGCGAATTCCTCTAACAAAGAAGGCCCCGAAAGGGAGAGGCTTCGTAAGGAAGTCCTCTCCCCTTCGGCTTTTGTAATCCTCCACTAATGATTGAATTGGCTGGTAAAATCAATCGTACGTGGAGAATTACAATATGGAAGGAGGACTTGACTATGGCAAATGGAAATGCAGCGACTTTTTCTCGGCTCGGCTCGGCTCGGCTCGGCTCGGCTCGGCTCGGCTCGGCTCGGCTCGGCTCGGCTCGGCTCGGCTCGGCTCGGCTCGGCTCGGCTCGGCTCGGCTCGGCAGGAGCATAGCGCCGCCTTTTCAGCCTTTCAAGTCTTATTTCATACAATTTATAACGAACCGGTTGCCGGAGACAGGACGCATTATGCCTTGGCTTCGGCTTTTTGCGTTTTCCGGAAGGATGGTGGTTTGATATTGAAGACCTAACCACGACTGTCAAATCAATCTTTTCCGGTTAAGCCTTCTATCTTCTCCGGCGTGCCCGCTGTCGGAGGAAGTAAATAGCGGATAGAAATAGTTTGGAGGAATGGAAATGAAGAAGAAGCTTCTAGGCGCTCTGCTTGCGCTGTGCCTTGTGATGGTGCTTGTTCCCATAACAGCATTTGCGGCAGACACCATGGACACTTGGGATGGAACAGCCGATATAAGCTGGTATGATGAGAATAAAACGGAATTTCATCTGCAAACAGCCGAGCAGTTGGCAGGCATGGCAAAGCTCGTCAATGATAATACAGCAAATTTTAAGGACAAAACTGTTTACCTTGATAATGACTTGGATTTAGGCAGGCATGAATGGATCTCTATCGGTAACGGAGCCAATACGGCTTGGGGATCATTTCAGGGGATTTTTGACGGACAAAGCCATGTAGTTTATAACCTGTATTCTCATGAGGGCCTAAAATCTGAAAACAAAGACAATAACAATAACTTGTATAGAAATGGTTTGTTCGGTGCTATCTACAATGCAACTGTGCAAAATCTCGGCATTGAAAATGCGGATATCGTGATACCGATGAATGATACCTCCACCTACGGAAAAGGCATTTTGGTGGACTGGATGACCGATTCCACTATTAAAAACTGTTATACTACCGGTTCCATTACCGGCGGTTCTTATATAGAAAAATTCATAGGTGGTATTGCAGGATTTTTAAATGGGAACAACAGTATCAGCCAGTGTTATTCTACCGCTGCAATTACGGGTAACTATGACGGCGAGTACTATGCAGAACAAGAAGGCGGGTTAGAGCCTATGGATTGCTGGGATTCGCTGGGTGGCATTGTCGGAGCCTCGTATACGGGACAGGTGACAATAAGCGACTGCTGGTTTGGTGGTGAAATCGTTGTAAACTCCATTCAGGCTCCCGTTGGCGGTATTGTTGGCTTTGGCCAAGGTGTGAGCATGGTCAACTGTCTTGTCGCTACGAAGGGAATCGGCAACGACGGCTTGGAAAACACTTGCTGGTTGGGGTATGTCGTAAATACTGATGCAAAGAATTGTTTCTGGCCTGCTGATGACAGATATGGTTCAAATGTTTCTAATGAACAAAGCGGCAACTCAGCCGGAACCGCTACCAACGACTTTAACTCTGACGATGTTCTCGTAGGACTTCAGGCAAATGCAGGAAGCGATGTAGAATGGGTATCCGGGATTGGACATCCGACTTTTGTGTGGGATGCCAATAACATTCCCGCTGATTACACAGCTGTCGATGCAGCCATCGGCAAGGTAAACGCTCTGAACAAGGATGAGTTCAAAGACTTCACTGCGGTAGAAGCTGCCGTCAATGCTGTTGTCCGTGGCAAGAACATCACTAAACAGAGCGAAGTTGATGCAATGGCGAAAGCTATCGAAGATGCCATTGCTGCCCTGCAATACAAGGATGCTGATTACACAAAGGTAGATGCAGCTATCGCCAAGGTAAACGCTCTGAACAAGGATGAGTATAAAGACTTCACTGCGGTAGAAGCTGCCGTCAAGGCTGTTGTCCGCGACAAGAACATCACTGAACAGAGCGAAGTTGATGCAATGGCAAAGGCTATTGAAGATGCGATTGCTGCTCTTGAGAAAAAACCTGTCAGCACCAAGGAGAAAAAACCTGCCAGCACCAAACCGGGAACATCCGATAAGCTTCCGCAGGCTGGCGATACAAACAGCCTTGCTTTGTGGATCGCCCTGCTGTTCGCCAGCGTCGGCGCAGTAACCTTAACAACCGTTTACGGCGGAAAGAAAAAGCGCAGCGTAAAGTAAAACTAAGTATTTAGCCCAAGGGACCGGCGCTTTCCTATATTCAGACAACCAGTCCGGTGAGTCGCGCTCAGGACCCGAGAGGGCCGCGTGCCCGCCCGCAATATATTTGATTGATCGCGAGTTCCGCACGCAAAGAAGGCCACTTAATGTGGCCTTCTTCTTGCGCAGGACTGCCCGAGCAGGCAATCAAATATATTGCGGGCGGGCACGCGGCCCAGTCGGCTTTACGACAGCGCAATACCGCCGAGCCAGCCCCAACGCACGCCAGAGCCAGTGCCGTAGAACCGAATAAACGCATCAAGCGACTTAGACGTAATGGCGCCCTCGTTGCTCATAACGATGCCGCCGCCAACATAGATGCCCACGTGTCCGTACAGCAGACCCGGCGTACCGGTGCCACTGTGCGACGAGTCGGCCACGATCATGCCCACCTGCAGCGCCGAACGATCGGAGCTGTAGCACCAGGCGTTAAACATGTCGCACGCGTTGCCGCCAAAGTAGCCCACGCCGGCGTTGCGGAACACGTTGGTAACCCAGGCAGCGCACCAGTTCAGGCCAGGCGAAGGCGTGGAGTAGCATGCGTTGACGACAGCCTGCTGCTTGCCCGAGCCGGCATTCTGCTGCGGAGTTCCGGGCGCATACGATCCGCCACCCGAGCTTGAACCACCCGAGTAGGAATTGTTCTTGTTTGCGGCAGCCGCGGCAGCGGCAGCCTTCTTGGCAGCCTCCTCGGCCTGAGCAGCAGCAAGAATCTCGGAATCGCGCTGGGCCATGAGCTCCTTGACATCGTCGGAGAGGCCGTTCAGAACCGTCTGGACCTCCTGCTGCTTGGCCTGCATGTCCTGCATCTGGGCCGTCTGCTGGTCCTTGAGCTTCTCCAGGTCGGCCTTCTGCGACTCGAGCTCGGACTTCTGTGTATCGAGTTCTTTCTGGATGGTCTGGATGTCCTCAATGGCGTCACGGTCACTCTTGTTGATCTTCTCAACGTAATGCGCGTTGGCGACGAGCTCCTCAAATGAGCCCGAAGCCAGTAGCAGCGACAGGATGTTGGTGCCGCCCGACTTGTAGCTGGCGGCAACGCGATCGGAAAGGTCGCCGCGCCTCTTTTTGAGCTCGGTCTTCTTGGTGTCGATCTGAGCCTGCGTCTCGTCAATCTGGCCCTGCACGCCTTCGATATCGCTGAGGGTCTGGGCATTCTTGTTGGCGAGCGTCGCGTACTCATTGGCGATGCTGTCGAGCTGAGCCTGGACCTCGTCGAGCTGGGCCTGGGCGGCATTTAGTTTGTCGGTGGTTTCTTGGCTGGCCTCAGCCGCATGGGCGCGGGCGGGTAGGCCAAAAAGAACAGCCGCGGAAGCGGCGCCGAAAAGAGCCTTAAGGGCAGTGCGGCGCGAGAGCTCCTGGGAAAGGATGGAATCGCTGTTTGGTGACATATGTACTCCGTTACATGCTTATTTATATGTCGCTCAACTCATACATATTAGCGTACATATGGCGCGTCCCAACGATTTCCACGAACGGCAGGAAACTACAAGGTCGGCGGCTCGTAAGCAATTGTCAAATTTGAGGTAACAATTGAGCAAGCTCTTATATGAGTACGTTAACATAATCCTCTGCTTTTCCTACAGTGCACCATTTGGGCGTCCCCGCCTGCGCTATACTCCCCTCTAGAAGTGTTCCTGATTCGATAGGAGACTACATGTCCAAAGCACTCGACCCCAAAGACACCTGCGTCCTCGTTACCGGCGGCGCCGGCTTTATCGGCTCGCATACCGTCGTTCAGCTGCTCGAGGGTGGCTACCAGGTTGTCGTCGTCGATGACCTCTCCAACTCCAGCGCCGTTGCCATCGACCGCGTCAAGACCATCGTGGGCGACGAGGCCGCCAAGAACCTCACCTTCTACGAGGCCAACGTGCTCGACCGCGATGCGATGAACAAGATCTTCGATACCCACCAGATCGACCGTGTCATCCACTTCGCCGGCTTTAAGGCCGTTGGCGAGTCGGTGAGCAAGCCCGTCGAGTACTACCACAACAATATCGAGAACACCCTGGTGCTCATCGATGTCATGCGCAACCACGGTTGTAAGTCCATCATCTTCTCGAGCTCTTCGACCGTCTACGGCGATCCGGACAATCCGCCTGTCACCGAAGAGGACCCCAAGAAGCCCGCGACCAACCCCTATGGTTGGACCAAGTGGATGATTGAGCAGATCCTCATGGACGTTCACACCGCCGACCCCGAGTGGGACGTCGTGCTGCTCCGTTACTTCAACCCCATCGGCGCTCATCCGTCGGGCCTGATCGGCGAGGACCCCAAGGGCATCCCCAACAACCTGGTGCCTTACGTCGCCCAGGTCGCCGTCGGTAAGCTCGAGGCCGTTCAGGTCTTTGGCAACGATTACCCCACCCCCGACGGCACCGGTGTTCGCGACTACATCCACGTGTGCGACCTGGCATCTGGTCACGTGGCCGCCCTCAACTGGATGAACGGCAAGACCGGCGTCGAGATCTTTAACCTGGGCACCGGCACCGGCACCTCGGTACTCGAGGTCGTCGCCGCCTTCTCCAAGGCTTGTGGCAAGGAGCTGCCCTACGTGATCCGCGAGCGCCGCGCCGGCGACATCGCTGCCAACTGGTGCGATGCCTCAAAGGCCGAGCGCATGATGGGCTGGAAGGCCCAGTACGACATCGCGGACATGTGCCGCGATAGCTGGAACTGGCAGAGCCACAACCCCAACGGCTTCGCCGACGCCGAGTAGCAAAAACCTACATACCGTTCTTGCCCCGATCTCACGTTGTGAGGTCAGGGCTTTTTTTCATGGCATGTAGCCATTCGCCGAAAATCGACCAACTTTTTTATCTTGCCTGTACATGTTTAAACAACATGTTTTACAATAGGCGTATCGAATCAGAACATCGGAGGCGGACTGCACACCCATCGGCAGGCCGACCCCACAACAAGAAGGTTGGTGAGCGCATTCATGGAGCGTGCAAGCGGCGTCCTCATGCCCGTCTCATCTCTGCCCGGACCATACGGAATCGGCGGCTTTGGCTGGAATGCCTACGACTTCGTCGATTTTCTCGCCTCGTGCAAACAACATTACTGGCAGATTCTGCCCCTTACGACGACCAGCTATGGCGATTCGCCTTATCAGTCGTTCTCGGCCCGCGCAGGCAACCCCAACTTTATCGACTTTGCCGAGCTTATCGAGGCAGGGTATCTGGAGCAGCGCGATATCGATGGCGTGTATCTGGGATCCGACCCCAGCAATGTCGACTACGGTGCCATCTTTGGCGGCCGCCGTCAGATTCTCGACCGCGCCGCCGAGCGCTTTGCTGCCGACAAGCCGGCCGATTTCGATGACTTTATCCAGGCCAACGAGGACTGGCTCATCCCCTACTGTGAGTTCATGACCGTCAAAGAGGAGTGCGGTCTCAAGGCGTTTTGGGAGTGGCCCGCGGAGCTCCGCACCCGCGGCGAGGCTTCCGCCAAGGTCTGCACCGACCATCCGGCGCGTATGCTCTACCACCAGATGACGCAGTACTTCTTCGATCGCCAGTGGAGCCGCCTCAAGGCCTATGCCAACGAGCGCGACATTCTCATCATCGGCGACCTGCCCATCTATGTCTCGCGTGACTCCGTCGAGATGTGGGCGACACCTGAGCTCTTTAAGATCGACGCCGCCGGCAATCCCGTGAGCGTCGCCGGCACGCCGCCCGACCAGTTCTCGGCCACCGGCCAGTACTGGGGCAACCCCATCTACGACTGGGACGCCATGGAGGCCGACGGCTTCTCCTGGTGGGAGGGCCGCATTCGCGCCGCCCTCGACATGTACGACGTCATCCGCCTGGATCACTTCCGCGGCTTCGAGGCCTATTGGGAGGTGCCGTTCTCCTCGCCTGATTCGTCCTACGGTTCGTGGACGCAGGGTCCCGGCCTCAAGCTCTTCAAGACGCTCGAGGAAAAGCTCGGCACGCTGCCCATCATCGCCGAGGACCTGGGCTTCCTCACCCCCGGCGTCATCGATATGCGCGACAACTCGGGCTTCCCCGGCATGAAGATCCTGCAGTTTGCCTTTGAGGGCACCAACTCGTACTACCTGCCGCACAACTACATTGCCAACACCGTCGCCTACGTGGGCACTCACGACAACGAGACGGCACGCGGCTGGTTTGAAGGAACGGCTACCCCGCGTCAGCGCGAGCAGACAGCCCTGTACACCCATCAGCAGGCCGGCGAACCCATCGCCGACGCGCTCAACCGAACCATCGCAGCCAGCGTGAGCGACACGTGCATCTACACCATGCAGGACCTGCTCAACTTGGGCAACGAGGCGCGCATCAACACCCCTGCCACGCTGGGCGGCAACTGGACCTGGCGCATGCTCGACGGCGCCATCACCCGCGAGCTCGAGCACAAACTCACCGACTGGACCGAGACCTACTTCCGCATCCCGTCGGAAGCCGAAATCGAGCTTCCTCAATAGGAGCTACCGCGCCCGACCCCTCCCCACCGTGCGGACGCGCTTGCTTACCCGCGCGAGGCCACCCCAATCCCCTCGCGCGGGATTCTTATGAATTGCAGACATGTAATCAACCCATTACAGGAGGAAACATGCCCCAAATTAACCTCATGGAACTCGCCGAGCAGTCTTTTGGCACCTCGCTCGAGCAGCTCGACGACCGTCGCATTTACAAGCTGCTGGTCAAACTCGTGCAGGAGCGCTCCGCCGCCTGCCCGCTCAACAACGGCAAGAAAAAGCTCTATTACATTTCCGCCGAATTTTTGATCGGCAAGCTGCTCATCAACAACATGATCGACCTCGGCATCTACGACGAGGTTAAGGACCAGCTCACCGCCGCAGGCCACGACCTCAACAAGATCGAGGAGTTCGAGGTCGAGCCGTCGCTCGGCAACGGCGGCCTGGGCCGCCTGGCCGCATGCTTCCTGGATTCCATCGCCACGCTGGGCTTGACCGGCGATGGCGTGGGCCTCAACTATCACTACGGCCTGTTCCGTCAGCGCTTTGTGGACAACCAGCAGAAGGCCGTCCCCGACGAGTGGCTCGGTGAGCAGGACATCCTAGTCGACGACGACCGCTCCTACACCGTCGAGTTCGGCGATTTTGCCGTTACCTCCAAGCTCGTCAACATCGACGTGCCCGGTTACGGCCAGCCCACCAAGAACCGTCTGCGCCTGTTCGACCTGGCGAGCGTCGACGACGGCCTGGTCCCCGGCAGCTCCATCGACTTCGACAAGACAGAGATCGCCAAGAACCTCACCTTGTTCCTCTACCCCGACGATTCCGACGAGCAGGGCCGCCTGCTTCGCATCTACCAGGAATACTTCATGGTGAGCAACGCCGCCCAGCTCCTGATCGACGAGGCCATCGAGCGCGGCAGCAACCTGCACGATCTGGCCGACTACGCCGTGGTCCAAATTAACGACACGCACCCCACCATGGTCATCCCCGAGCTCATTCGCTTGCTCACCACCGAGCATGGCATCGAGTTTGACGAGGCCGTGACCATCGTACGCTCCATGGTCGCCTACACTAACCACACGATTCTTGCCGAGGCGCTCGAGAAGTGGCCGCTCGTCAGCCTGCAGAAGGTCTCCCCTGCCATCGCCGACATTATCGTCAAGCTCGATGAGATCGCGAAAGCCGAGCACGATGACCCGCGCGTCGCCATCATTGACGAGCACGACACCGTCCACATGGCCCACATGGACATCCACTTTGGCTTCTCCATCAACGGTGTAGCCGCCCTCCACACCAAGATTCTGGAGGACACCGAGCTTCATCCGTTCTACGAGATCTATCCCGAGAAGTTCTCCAACAAGACCAACGGCATCACCTTCCGCCGCTGGATCCATGGGGCCAACCCCGCGCTCGCCAGCCTGCTCGACGATGTGATCGGCACCGACTGGCGCAGCACCGGCGATCTGAGCAAACTCGCCAAGTTCGCCGACGACAAGAATGTTCTTGAGCGCCTGGCCGCCACCAAGACCGAGGCCAAGGCCATCATGCGCCAGTTCATGGCGCTCGAACAGGGCGTGACGATCCCATCCAACGCCATCATCGATGTTCAGGTCAAGCGTATCCACGAGTACAAGCGCCAGCAGATGCTCGCGCTCTACATAATCTGGAAGTATCTCGACATCAAGAACGGCAATAAGCCTAAGCACCCCGTCACCATCATCTTTGGCGGCAAGGCGGCCCCTGCCTACACTATCGCGCAGGACATCATCCATCTGATCTTGACGCTGTCGCAGTGGATTGCAAACGACCCCGACGTGGCTCCCTACCTGCAGGTTGTCATGATCGAGAACTACAACGTCACCGCCGCCGAGCGCGTGATCCCCGCCGCCGACATCTCCGAGCAGATCAGCCTGGCCTCCAAGGAGGCGAGCGGCACCTCCAACATGAAGTTCATGCTCAACGGCGCCCTAACCCTGTGCACGCTCGACGGTGCCAACGTGGAGATTGCCGAGCTCGTGGGCGACGAGAACATCTATACCTTTGGTGCCTCGTCCAAACAGGTCGAGCAGCTCTACGCCGACGGCACCTACAACGCCGGTGCGCTCTACCGCAAGCCCGGAATTAAACTGCTGGTGGACTTCATCACCAACCCGGCCTTTATGGCAACCGGCAACGCCGAGCGCCTGCAGCGCCTGCACGACGACATTAAGGGCAAGGACTGGTTTATGGCCCTGCTCGACATTGAGGAGTACATCCAGACCAAGGAGCGCGTGCTGGCCGACTACGAGGACCAGGACGCCTGGATGCGCAAGGCGCTCATCAATATCGCCAACGCCGGCACCTTCTCGTCCGACCGTACGATCTCCCAGTACAACGACGAGATCTGGCACCTGAGCTAATTCGGTTTCATCGCCCATCCTCTTGAAAACGGAGCCACGGCAACGCGGCTCCGTTTTTTGTGCCCGCACGTTACCCTGTGATCCGACTCGGCCAAACAATCTCGATCCATAACAACTACTCAACCAAAACGGTCCCAGCTGTTACAGATTGAGACATACCGGCCCCTCCCCTTGGGTTTATCTCAATCTGTAACATCTAGCAGGTGAAATTCGCCTTCGGTGTTACAGATTTAGATGAAATGGTTGGCACAGCGGAACCGTCTCGATCTGTAACATCTAACGTCCGAAATCGGCCCTACCTGTTACAGATCAAGACAAACTGACAGACGGAAAGCCCCAACACAAAGAAAGGCTCCCCTCTCGCCCAGTGGACGGGAGGGGAGCCTTATATGTGACCGCGGCAAAAGGATGGCAATACCGCAGTCGCCCAAAGGGAGGGCCTGGATGAACCGGGCCTAGATAAGGTTCTTGCCAGACACCTTATCGAAGAGGTGGGTCGCGTTCTTCTCGAACTTGAACCAGATGGGGTCGCCCGCCTTGAGCGCACCCTTGGCCTCAAGGTCGACAACGGGAATGATCAGGACGAACTGGCCATCGGGAGCGGTCACGTGGACATGCTCGGTCGAACCCATGAGCTCGGTCACCTCGACGGTACCCTGGAGCGCGCCCTCCTCGTCCTTGTCGGCAAGCAGAATCTGCTCGGGACGCACGCCGGCCGTGATCTCCTTCACGTCGCCGCCGTCCCAGTTGAGAGCAAGCTGAGCGCAGGTCTCGGGGGCGAGCGCCACGTTCATATCCTCGGTCTTGACGGTAAAGCCGTTGCCCGAGCGCACCAGCTGGGCATCGAAGAAGTTCATCTGCGGCACGCCGATAAAGCCGGCGACGAAGATGTTCGCGGGATGGTTGAATACCTCCTGCGGGGTGGCGATCTGCTGGACGACGCCGTCCTTCATGACCACGATACGGTCACCGAGGGTCATAGCCTCGGTCTGGTCGTGAGTAACATAAATGAACGTGCCCTTGATCTCGTGGCGCAGCTTAATGAGCTCGGCACGCATCTGGTTACGAAGCTTGGCGTCCAGGTTGGACAGCGGCTCGTCCATCAGGAAGACCTTGGGGTCTCGCACGATGGCGCGGCCGATGGCGACGCGCTGGCGCTGGCCACCCGAAAGCGCCTTAGGCTTACGGTCAAGATACTCGGTAATGCCCAGGATCTCGGCAGCGGAGCGAACCTTGCGGTCGATCTCGTCCTTGGGGACCTTCTTGAGCTCAAGCGTAAACGCCATGTTCTCGTACACCGTCATATTGGGGTACAGAGCATAGCTCTGGAACACCATGGCAATGTCGCGGTCCTTGGGTGCCACGTCGTTGACGCGCTTGCCATCGATGAACACATCGCCGGAGGTGATGTCCTCCAGGCCGGCGACCATGCGCATCGTCGTGGACTTACCGCAGCCAGAAGGGCCAACGAGGACGATGAACTCCTGGTCGTGAACGGTGAGGTTGAAGTCCTCTACAGCGAGCACACCGTCCTCGGTAACCTTGAGGTTGTGCTTCTTCTCCTCGGTCTTCTTCTTTTTGCCAAAGAAGCCCTTCTTTTTTGACTCGTTGTTGGGATACACCTTCTGAACATGTTTGAGAACGATCTCGGCCATGTCTCTACCTTTCGATACGCGGCGCCGCGCTGAGGGGCGCCGCCAAAACTTGCAAAACAGTTACGGCATCAGCCCTTGACGGCACCTGCCACCACACCGTCGATGATGTACTTCTGGCAGAAGATGTACATGATGACGATGGGGACAACGACCATCATGATGCAGGCCATCATGGGGCCGAGCTCGACGTGGCCATAGCCGCCGCGGAAGTACTGGATCAAAATAGGAATGGTCTTGTACTTGGTGGAGTCGAGCGTAAGGTAGGGCAGCAGGTAGTCGTTCCAGACCCACATGGTCTCGAGGATGCCGACCGAAAGATAGGTGGGCTTCATGATGGGGAGAACGATCTTAAAGAACACCTGAACCGGGTTGCAGCCGTCAATCATGGCCGCCTCCTCGATCTCGAGCGGGATGTTCTTTACAAAGCCGGCGAACATAAAGACCGCCAGGCCCGCGCCAAAGCCCAGATAGATAAAGCAGATGTTGAACGGCGTATTAAAGCCGATGCGGTCCGCCAAATTGGACAGCGTGAACATCAGCATCTGGAACGGTACGACCATCGAGAACACGAACAGGTAATAGAAGAAGTTCGAGATCTTGTTGTTGACACGAACCACGTACCAAGCGCACATGGAGCAGCACACCAGAATCAGCACGACCGACGTGACTGTGATGATGAGCGAGTACATAAACGCCGAGGCAAAGCCCTGCTCGTTAAGAGCGTGCACGTAGTTTGCGAGGCCGTTGAACGTCTCGGGCGTGAGCAGATCGAACGCCGTGGTGGTGCTGATTGCGGTCCCCTTCTTAAAGGAATTGAGCGCAATCATGAACACAGGGTAGATCCACGCGAGCGACAGAATCGTAAAGAAGATCGAGAGCGCGCGGTTAATAGCCTTATCGCGTTTCATTACTGCTGCACCTCCTTGGACCTCGTGGCCTTAAGCTGGATCATAGAAATAGCGACAACCAGGATGCAGAAGATAACTGCCTTGGCCTGACCGATGCCCTGCCATGCGATGCCAGCACGCGAATAGAACGTGTTGTAGATGTTCAGGGCGAGCATCTCGGTGGAGTGCGCCGGGGCACCACCGGTAAGGGCGAGGTTCTGGTCGAACAGCTTAAAGCCGTTGGTGATGGACAGGAACAGGCAGATGGTGATGGTCGGCATCAGGTTGGGGATCTTAACCTTCCAAAACGTCTGCCATGCCGTAGCGCCGTCGACCTTGGCGGCCTCGATGTAATCAGACGGAATGGACTGCAGACCGGCGATGTAGATGATCATCATGTAGCCGACCTGTTGCCACAGGGTCAGGATGATAAGGCCCCAGAAGCCAGCGGCGGAGTTGAGGGCGATAAGCTGGGCACCCACGTTGGAGAGCAGGCAGTTGATCAGAATCTGCCAAATGTAACCCAGTACAATGCCGCCAATCAGGTTAGGCATAAAGAAAATCGTACGGAAGATGTTGGTGCCCTTGAGCGCCTTGCGAGTGAGCGCCTGCGCAATGGCCAGCGCGATCACGTTGATGAGCACCGTCGACAGGAAGGCAAACGCCACGGTAAAGAAGAACGACGTGGAGAACTGCGGATCGGACAGCGCGCGCACGTAGTTCTCGATACCGACAAAGTGCGCGTTATTGATGGTAATAAACTGGCAGAACGAGAGATAGAAACCCTGGATAAAGGGAATCACGAACCCGATCATAAACGCCAGGCACGTGGGCAGCATAAAGAGCGGCCACCAGCGCTTGAGTGCTTTGCCCATAGAAGGGTCCTTTCAATATGCAGGGGGCGGGCAAACCTACGTCTGCCCGCCCCCTGTCGCTAATCAGATAGCTTGGGCAGCAACTGCTTACTCGGAAGCAGCCTTCTCGGTCTTCCAGCCATCGACGAAGGCGTTCTTGACGCCGTCCCACTTGGTGTTGTCGGCAGCATAAGCGATGAGAGCCTGCTTGAGGTTCTTCTTCCACTCCTCGGAGGGGATGTAAACGAAGTCCCAAGCGACGGTCTTCTTGCCGTCCTTGGCCATAGCAACGGCCTGCTGCGAGAAGACGTTGGTGGTCTCCTTAGCGCTCTTGAACGGGGCAGTCAGACCCATCTTGTCAGCGATGATGCTGGTGGCGGTGTCAGAAGTGACGCACCAATACATGAAGTCCTCGGTGGCCTTCTGGGCATCCTCGGAAGCCTGGGAGCTGACGCACCAGTAGTTCTCGCCGCCGGAGCACAGGCCCTGGTTCTCCTCGCCGTCGACGCCGATGTAGATCGGCAGCATGCCGAGCTGGTCGTCGGTCATACCGGCCTTGGTGAGGTCGGCGTAGGCCCAAGAGCCGTTCTGGTAGAAAACGGCCTTACCGGTTGCGAACTCGTTGGTGGCGTCGTCACCGGTCTTGGAGGCAAGCTGCGAAGGATCGCAGGTGGAGTCGGTGATGTACAGGTCGAAGATCTGCTTAAAGTTGTCGAGATACTCGCCCTTGATCTCGTCGTCCTCCTGGTTGTGCTCCTTCTCGAACTCGTAGTAGAGCGGGAGGTTGGCGAGGTGGGTGGTGTAGCGCCAGCTGGAGGAGTCATCCATGCCGGCGGAAGTGAAGGCACCGTCAACGCCGAGCTCGTCCTTGCGGGCCTGGATGTCATCGGCGCAAGCCTTCAGCTTGTCGAAGGAGTTGATGTCCTCGGCCTTGTAGCCGGCCTTCTCGAGGAGCTCCTTGTTGTAGATGATGCCGTAGCTCTCCTGAACCCAGTCGATACCCAGATCCTTGCCGTCGGACTGCAGCGCCAGGGAGTCGTCGATGAGCTCGCCGCGGAGCTTGGTGTCGGAAAGATCGGCGCAGTAGTCCTTCCAGTTCTTAAGGCCGGTGGGGCCGTTGACCTGGAACAGCGTCGGAGCGGAGCTCTTGGACATCTCGGACTTGAGCTTCTCCTCGTAGGTGTTGGAGGCGGCGGTCACGATCTTGACCTCGACGCCCTTCTCCTTCTTGTACGCCTTGGCGATCTCCTTCCACTCCTTGTCGACCTCGGGCTTGAACTGGAGGAAGTAGACCTCGGCAGCGTCACCAGAAGCAGAGGAGCCAGAGCCGGCAGAACCACCGCAGCCCACGAGGCCCAGACCAAGAACCGCAGCCGCGGAACCAGCAAAGCCCAGGAACTGCCTTCTGCTCATTTCGTTCTTCATTACAATCCACCCTTTCACACCGTGGCGGCACCCTTTGCCGCCGCCTTCGGAGATTGGCTCGGGGACTTTGCCCCTTTTGCTGACTTGTACAATACGCTATTTGGCTAGTTGTTTGAACAAGTATTACTAGAGCGGTAGAAAAACTTCGGTGAACGGTAATTTCGACTTGATACTTGACAAGTTTTGTATAAACAATTATTTGTTATCGAATGCAGAGAAAACGCCCGATCAAGCCGATGCATCGTCGGTTTGACCGGGCGTTTTCGCTTTGAGGGCATGAGTCTCGTCAGGCTGCGAGCTAGCCGGCTATCGCTTGGAATTGACGCGGTAATGGAAGATCTCGGGGTGTGTGCGGGCATGCGTGACCTCGAACAAGATGCCGTCCGAGGTGTACGACTGGCTCTCCATAACGGCGACGCAGTTGTACTTGCCAAGGTCCAGATAGCTGCAGTCCTCATCGTTGGCGAGCTCGACACTCACCGTACGGCGGCTCGCCATCACTTTGATGCCGCGCTTGTGCTCCAGATAGCCGTAGATAGAATCCGCCGCGATCTCGGGGGTCAGGCCCTTGGCGATCGACGCCAAAAAGTAGCCGTGGTCCACTTGGCGCGCGCTGCCGTTGAGGCTTCGGACACGCACGACGCGAATCAGCTCCTCGCCCACCTTAAAGCCCAGGCGACGAGAGAGTTGCTCAGTGCAAATCAAATGTTCAAAAGACTTGACCTCGGTCGATGCGACGGCATTGTTGCGTTTTGCGAACTCGCCAAACGACTCAACCTCTTCGAGTGCGCCCAGCATATCGGTTTCGCCCTTAAGCCAAATAACGCGCACGCCCTTGCCGTGTATAGGCTGCACAAACATCTGGTCGGCCAGCATGCTCAAGGCGCGTCGAACGGTATTGCGCGTGCAGCCAAACTCCGCGGTCAGCTCGGCTTCGGTTGGCAGCATCTCCTGAAACGCATAGGTCCCGTTGATGATGCGCGAACGGATCTCGCGGTAGATTCCTTCGTAAATCGCTTTTGGCATGATTTCACCTCTAATGAATATGTATGGCTAGGCACGATAGCATTTCTTAAAGTTGTTTAAACCGATTATCGGTAAAGCACGGATTATTTACCGTCGACGGTTCCCCCGAAACCCAAATCGGACCGAATCAAAACCGTCAATGCGGCAAGCAGCCAGTCCTCTACAATGAGTTCATTGTTTAAACGTTCTTGCTCGCACAGCATGTTGCATCCGAAAGGCATATTATGCTGCAGAAAATCCAACGTTTTGGCGGAGCCATGTTCGCGCCCGCCATGCTGTTTTCTATATCAGGCCTCATGGTCGGCATCTCCGCCCTCGCCACGACCGTGGATATCGTCGGCGACCTCGCCGTATACGGAACCCCCTGGTACGTTTTCTGGACTATCATTCAGCGCGGCTCGTGGACGGTCTTTAAGCGCCTTCCACTCCTTTTTGCCGTAGCGCTGCCCATCGGCCTTGCCCAAAAGCAACCGGCACGCTGCTGCCTCGAGGCGCTCGTAGCCTATTTTGCCTACTGTTTCTTTTTGAGCGAGATCATTAAGCTGAGCGGCGACAACCTTGGACTTAAGTACCCGTCGTCTTTAACCCCCGCCAGCGGCATCACCGTCATCGACGGCATCAAGACGCTCGACACCGGCATTATCGGCCCGCTGGCGGTGTCGGCAACCGTCGTTGCCATCCATGACCGCTTCTACGATGCCAAGGTTCCCGATTGGCTCGGCACGTTCTCGGGTTCCTCGCTCGTCTACCTCATCAGCTTTTTTGCCGTGTTTGCCCTTGCCGCCATCTCGGCCGCCATCGTGCCCTTCGCATACGCTGTGACCGAAACGCTGCGCCACGCACTTGCGGGCGTCGGCCCCTTCGGCGTGGGCATCTTTGTGTTTTTGGAGCGAGCGCTCGAGCCCATGGGGCTGCACCATCTGCTCTATATGCCCATCTATTACGACAATCTGGTCATTCACGACGGTATTTACGCCACGTGGACCAACCTGCTCCCCATTCTCTCCCATAGCACGCGCCCTTTAAATGAACTTGCGCCCTGGGCAGGTTTTACCGCCACCGGCTGGGGCAAGCTCTTTGGCCTTCCCGCCATCGCGGCAGCATTCTATTTCACCGCCAAACCCGAACGCCGCGCCGGTCTTAAGGTCATCCTTTTGCCCGCCATCGTCGCCTCGGTGGTCTGCGGCGTCACCGAGCCGCTCGAGTTTCTCTTTATGTTCACCTATCCCGGACTCTTTTTGCTCTACGCCGTCCTGTCCTCCTGCCTTGCCATGACCATGAACTTCTTTGGCATCGTCGGCATCTTCTCGGGCGGTCTCATGGAAATGACGGCCTTCAACTTCATCCCACTCATGCGAATGCATGCCGGCTCCTACCTTTTGGCGCTCGGTATCGGTCTTGCCTTTAGCCTCATCTTTTTTGTTAGTTTTCGAGCACTCATCTTGGTCTATGACCTTAAGACGCCGGGCCGCGAGAATCATGCCTCCAATCGCGCGGCAATCGATCGTTTAACGGGAAGCGGCTTTGTCAAAGAACAATCTCCCAATGGCGAGGTCAGTATTCAATCCGATCAAGATCACGTCCTCGCTGAGCGGGTAATTCAGCTTTTAGGTGGCGTTGGCAATATCGTGGGCGCAACCAACTGCGCCACGCGCCTGCGCGTCGAGGTCGCAGACCCTTCCATCGTTGCAGATAATGCGTCGTTTGTCGCGGTGGGCGCCAAGGGCCTCATCATTACGGGCAAGACCGCCCAGGTGATTATTGGCATCTCCGTTCCCCGCGTTAAAGAGCATTTTGACCAGATCATGGGCCTCGAGCCGGGATTTGTGCCCACCACCTCGGCCTCCCCTGCCGCCAGCGCAGCCCATAAGCGCGGCGATATCTGCTTCTTCGATATCGACGGAACACTCGCCTGGCAAGACCCTCGAGTGGCACAAGAGCTTCCCGAGAGCGAGCGAGACCTCTCCCCCTATCCCAATGAAGCGGTCTCGCAAGCCATCCGTGATTTTGTCGCCAAGGGCAATATGGCGTTTATCTGCACAGGGCGCACGCTGAGCTGCATCCATCCAAAGCTGCTCGAGCTGCCCTGGACCGGCATCGTCTGCCTCGCGGGTGGCTATGTCGAACTTGAGGGACACGTGATTCGCGATTTGGCGATGACGCCCGGCATGCTGCAGCGCCTTGCTCCCATTCTTGAGCAATCGGACGAAGTGATTCGTTTTGAGGGACTCAATGGCGTCGTTCGCATGAGTGCCGATGCGCCCGACGCTCCGGGATACGCCCGCACCGTGGGCGATGCAATTACGCAGCTGCAACATTACAGCGCCTACAAGATCTTAATGTCCACGTCGCTTGCCAACCGCATCGCTCAGGATCAAGCGTTTGAGCCGCTGCTCTGCTTTAACGAGCTCGAGCTCGAAGTGACCGAGATTTCGCCTCGCGAATGCACCAAGCGCGAGGGTATCCAGTCCGTACTCGACGCCCTCGATCCCCACCACGGAACCGTATACGGCATCGGCGACGCCAGCAATGACGTCTCGCTGATGAACGCCGTCGATGTCGGTATCGCCATGGGCAATGCGCCGTACTTCCTCAAGGAAAAGGCCGACTATGTCACCGACAGCATCGACCACGACGGCGTCGTCACCGCGCTCGAACACTTTGGGCTTATCTAGCCAAGCCCCTACCGCACTTGCGGCCGCATGGACCAATCGTCTTCAACCGCCGCGCTCGACGCCCTAATGTGGCAATATGTTGTCTGCATAATGCAACGATGCAACCTATCAAAGAATGCGAGAACCCGTGTCCAGTCCGTTTACCAGCTTTTTAGCCCAGCACTTTGACCAGATTAACGACTATCTGGCCACGTTCTTTGACGGACAGGCGACTTCCGCCGATATCGAGCGCTACCTGTATACCCCGCTCTCGGCATTTACGGCAAACGCTGGCAAGCGCCACCGCCCGCTCATCTGCATGCTCGCCGCCACTGCGGTAGGCGGCAGCTTTGAGAGCGCCCGCAGCGCAGCGGCGGCCATCGAGCACTTTCAGTCGGGCGCACTCATCCACGACGACATCGCCGACAACGGGCAGATTCGTCGCGGCAAGCCCTGCATGCACCTTACCGAGGGCACCGGTCTTGCCATCAACTGCGGTGACCTGGCGCTCACCATGGTCACCAAGACGGTTCTCGACGACCCCACACTCAACGCAGACGTGAAGCTTCACGTGCTCCACGAGCTTACCGAGATGATCGTCCGTACCATCGAGGGCCAAGCGCTCGACCTGGGCTGGGTCCGCGACGAGCGCTTTGACATTTCGGTCGACGATTATCTGGACATGGCGACGCACAAGACCGCGTACTACAGCGGAGCGACGCCGCTTGCCGCCGGAGCCATTATCGGCGGCGGCAGCGAAGAGCAGATTGAGGCACTGCGCGCCTTTGGGCTGCACACGGGCCTTGCCTTCCAGATTCAAGACGACCTGCTCAACTTGATCGGCACCAAGGAGGCCGCCAACAAGGACTTCCGCACCGATATCACCGAGGGCAAGCGCACCCTCGTTGCCGTGCATGCCCTGTCAGACGAGCGCTATCACGACGAGATCGAGGCAATCCTTTCCTCGGGCACCGAGGACCCTGCGCAGCTCGCACGCGCCGTGGAGATCTTCCAGGAGACTGGCTCCATCGATTACGCCCACACCTATGCGCTCGACCTGACCGCTAAGGCCAAGGCCGCTATCGAAGGCGTCGAGCTCGACCCGCATGCGCGCGAGCTCTTCCTCTCAATGGCAGATTTCTTTGTGGAGCGTCTTAACTAGCGGGGGTCATAAAACCTGTGGGCAGCGAGTTTTGGTACAAGTTGCTACACTATTGAGTGCATGTTTATAAATTGTCTCGCGTTGTCTATCCGACACACGCTCAAAATAGTACGAATGGTACGCCGAAAGGGGTTCGTTCATGGAACCTATTACCACGGGCATGCAGGGAGCAGCCGTCGAGGACGTCCAGTCCCGCCTTCTGCAGCTCGGCTATACAATCGATGGCGCCGAGGTTGTCGACAAGCGCTTTGGCACCACCACCGAGCAGGCCGTCAGCACCTTCAGGCTCGACAGCGGCCTTGCTGCCGGTCATGCCGTCGATATCCCCTGTTGGAGCGCCCTGGTCGACGCCTCGTATAAGCTGGGCGACCGCACCCTGTATCTGCGCATGCCCAATTTCCATGGCGCCGATGTGCAGGCCCTGCAGCGCGCTCTCAACGTTTTGGGCTTTGCCTGCGGCGAAGACGACGGCTACTTTGGTCCGCATACCGAGGCCGCCCTGCAGCAGTTCCAGGAAAATGTCGGCCTGTTTGCCGACGGCATGGCCTTCCAGGACACCTACGCCTACATCAACCGCCTGCACCATGTGTGGGAGGGCAAGCCCTCGGTCACCGAAGCCGAGTCCCGCATCGGTTTTGCTCGCGCCGCCAACGTGCTCGAGCGCTTCCAGATTGCCGTTATCGGCGAGGACCCCATCGCGCGCAGTGTTGCGTCGCGCATGTGGAATATCGCCACGGCGACGACCGACAGCAGCGGCATGATGCTTTGCGATTCCGAGGTTCCGACCGATGTCGACCTGGTGCTCGAGATCGCAAGCGACGAGTTGCCTGCAGACGCCGCCCCGCGCGCCACGATCGCCCTCGCCGAGTGCCACAACCTGGCCCAGCGCATCCGTACCGCCAATGTCGCCGCACAGCAAAAGCCGGCACGAATTCGCATCGAGCTCACCGGCATGACGCGTTACAACGGCACCTTTACCGCAAGCGACGCGCAGACCCTCGCCGTCCGCCTTCTCGATGGCGTTTGCGATGCCCTCGCAGATTAGGTAAACTAGACGAGTTGCTTTTGGGCAACACCAAACATTGGGACGTAGTTCAACGGTAGAACTCCGGTTTTTGGTGCCGGCTGTTGGGGGTTCGAATCCCTCCGTCCCAGCCATTAAAACTGAGCGCCCTAAGCCCATAACGGCCCAGGGCGCTTTCTTGTGGGCAAGCGGAGGAATTCGAACCCGCAAGGGTGCGGAGCTGAGGAAACGCGAAGCGTTTTCCAGCGCAGCACGCAAGGAGCGAAGCGACGCAGCGGGGCGCGGCCGCCGACCAGGCGGACGCGGAATCCCTCCGTCCCACACCAGCCAAGAGCCCCTCACGTCAAGCAAATCGAGCCAACGCCGCCAAGCGGAGGAATTCGAACCCGCAAGGGTGCGGAGCGACGCAGCGGGGCGCGGCCGCCGCAGGCAGACGCGGTGTCGGCACTTGGGGACGTTCCTAAGTGCCGACATTATAGGAACGTCCCCAAGTGCCGGCTCGGGACTATTTTCGAGGACCCTCCGAAGGACTGTGGCCAAAAAACGGCAAATATGAGTACTGTTACCGTTGTAGCTACATTATTTTCGTTAATAAAAGAAGATCTTAATGAGATTTATTCGCATCAAGGTCTTCCTTTAATGAACACTTGAGGAGATACGGCAGCTTATCTGCTCGATCGACACGTCAAATCACCTTAAATATGGTCAAAATTACTGCTACTAAAAGAGTATCAGTACTCATATTTGCCGTTTTTTGGCCACGGCTCTTTATAGACACCCTGTACAGCGACGGCGGAAGATTTCGGAACGTGTCCGTCAGCCCCGTTCCGAAAAGCGAGCCGCATGCAACGGCCAAGCCACGACAGGCCCCGGGAGAGCGGGGACACCGGCTTAGGTTTATCGCGAGTTCCGCACGAACAGGAGGCCACTTAATGTGGCCTCCGTCGTGA
>NZ_JAQLFP010000032.1:25204-26531 GCF_028207065.1 Collinsella aerofaciens | reverse complement strand
ATCATGCTTCACTCTCAAATCAACGCGCATAAAGAAAGCCTCCCATTTCTCATGTCCAAGAAATGGGAGGCAGTTCACTGTGCCGGGGAGGGTCTTGTTGTCTGGGGAATGGGTTGTCAGCACCCTATTCCTCAAAACTGAATAATTTTCGTTTTTGAGGAATAGGAAACATGCACGATATCGCTGCGCTGGGCGTATTCGAGGAGTCTCTATTCCTCAAAATTGAAAATTTTTCAGTTTTGAGGAATAGGCTTGGCGAACGTTTGCGGGGCTGTGACATCGGGCGTGCTCGACTTAAGCCCCTGTTCTATCCCAGCTTCTGCATGCGGCGGTAGATTTCGCAGATGCCCTTGATGGTGAGTTGGCCGTCCACCACGTCGAAGGCATCGGTCGAATCGGCGACGATGCCGGCGAGACCGCCCGTGGCGATAACGGTGGCATCCTCGCGGTCCAGCTCGCGCTTCATGCGCGCGACCAGGCCCTCGGCCATGGCGGCAGCGCCCACCACGGCGCCGACCTTGATGCACTCTTCGGTGTCGCGACCGATGGCGTGCTCGGGCGCCTCGAGCGGCACGCTGGCGAGCTTGGCGGCACGGGCGGCAAGCGCGTCCATGGAGATGCGGATGCCCGGCGCAATCGCCCCACCAATGTAATAACCGTCCTCATCGATGACGTCGATATTGGTCGCGGTGCCAAAGTCCACCACGATTGCCGGCGCGCCGTAGAAGGTCTCGGCAGCGACGGCGTTGGCGACGCGGTCGGCACCTACGGCCTGGGGGCGCGCCGCGCGCAGCTTGGTCACGGCGGCCGTCTGCGGCCCGATGACGATGGCGTCCGCCGCGATGCGGTCGGCAACGGCGTGCCACTCACGTGAGAGCTGCGGAACCACGCCGGCAAAGGCGATCGCATCGACCGCATCGAGCGAAAGGTCGTACATCTTAAAGAAGCCCATCAGGCGCACGTGGATCTCGTCGGCGGTATAGGAGCGGTCGGTGGGCATGCGCCACGACTGCACCAGCTCGTCTCCGTCAAACAGGCCCATGGCCGTCTGCGTGTTTCCCATATCGATAGCGAGCAGCATGTCTACTCCCGGTGTCGGCATAAAAGGACGCGCACCATTGTATACGTGCCATCGACGGCGCTCGGCTGTGATTCGTTTACGGTGATAAGGGCTGAGAGGTTTAAATATGAAGGAATTATGCTCTACGAGATTTTCCTTGCCGTTTACCGAACTCCCGCGTAATATTCTTTCTTGCGCACATGAGGCGCCCAGACATTGCGGGGTGGAGCAGTCTGGTAGCTCGCCGGGCTCATAACCCGGAGGTCG
>NZ_JAQLFP010000032.1:0-25104 GCF_028207065.1 Collinsella aerofaciens | reverse complement strand
TCTTGCGCACATGAGGCGCCCAGACATTGCGGGGTGGAGCAGTCTGGTAGCTCGCCGGGCTCATAACCCGGAGGTCGTAGGTTCAAATCCTGCCCCCGCGACCAAGAACTTGCAGCTCGGAAGCATAATTGCTTCCGAGCTTTTTCTTTATTGGTTTACTTTGCGGGTGAATTGCGGGTGAATCCTGTGGCAGTTTATTTTGTGAAGCATATAAACCATTGATAATCGCGGGCCGGGCGGCTTGACTTGTCGACCGATAAGCTCCAATTAGAAAGAGTTCCGGCGGTCCTTAGCTAAAATAGTGACGTCTGAATAACAACAAAGGAGTCGCTATATCAAGACCGTCTACGATGCCCTTGATCCTATCGTCAATGGGTCGGCAACGACCAAGGAGAAGGGCGACAAGTGCGAGGCGGCCTGCGTTTGCTATCTCAAGAACGACTCCTTCTACGCGCTGTTCTTTCCCGTGTCGGGACGATAGCCCGGGCACTCGAATGGGACGATTGTCCCGTCCACGACACCCAAGACAACGGAATCGACCTCATGGCCCAGACCGCCGAGGCGGGGGAATGGTGGGCGATTCAATGCAAGCGCTACGACGGCGGCGCCGTCTACATGGGGCGCGAGTGGCGCGAGGCGTGCGGGCCTGGGGTCAGGCGCTCGATGTCGAGGAGGGCCCGGAGCCCCGACAACGCGCGTGCCGAGGGGTTCTTCGGCACGCTCAAGTGCGACTTCTTCGAGGGCAGGGGCTGGACCGGCGTGCCGTTCGAGGAGTTCTCCCGGCCGCTCCTTTTGTTATAGCTGCCTATGTGGGCATTTGGCTCGCACTTGCGGTTTACGCGTTTGTTCTGTCGCGCCGCGCCAAGCGCACCGAGCGCGACCTCGGTGCGCTCAAGCAGGCCCTCGTCGCCCGCGAGGAAAAGCTCAAGCGCTAAAGGGGCCTACCCACCCTTGCCGGATTCGAACGTGGCAAGAACGGCTATGGAGTTGCCGTACTTCCCCTCATATAGTGGTGTCATCGAAGCTTCGCATGCACTTCGAACGGTTCCACGATAACGATAACGAGAAGGGGAAGCCGATGAAGAAGATTATCCTCTTGTGCAATTCCGGCATGTCTACGAGCCTCATGGTTCAGAAGATGAAGGATGCCGCCGCCGCCGAGGGCCTCGAGTGCGCCATTGCCGCTTACTCCACTGATAAGGCGGCAGAAGTCGCCTCGGATGCCGACTGCATTTTGCTGGGCCCTCAGATTCAGTTCCAAGCCGATGAAGTTCGCGCGGCATGCCCGGGCGTGCCGGTTGCCGTCATTGACATGGTGGCGTACGGCACGATGGATGGCAACGCTGCGCTTGCCCAGGCCAAATCCCTTATGGGTGAGAACTAGGAGGCGCGTCGCACATGGCATCCATGAACGGTATCATTGCCAAGATTTCTTCTTGGGGTAACGCTGTCAGCAAAAATACGATTCTCCAGGCGATTTCGTCGGGCATCATGTCGATGTTCCCCATCATCATCGTCGGATCGTTCGCAAGCTTGTTCTCGGGCATTCCCATTCCGGCTTATCAGGAGTTCCTTACAACGAGCGGCGTCAATGTGGCGCTTTCTGCCGTGGTGAACGCAACCACCAACATGCTCGGCCTGTTCTTCACCTACGGTGTTGCGCGCTCGTACGGTGAGAACATCGGGGTTAAGGCTCCTGCCGCCGGTGTGCTCGCCCTTGTTGTCTATGTTGCGCTGATGCCTACGTTGACTTCAGAAGATGGTGTGACGTCGCTTGCTTTTGACTATCTGGGCACTAAAGGCATGATCTTGGGCATCGTTATTGCGTTCCTTGCAACGAAGCTCTTCCACCTTATTGTTTCTAAGAACATTGTTATTAAGATGCCCACTGGCACGCCCGACTTTGTGTCCAACAGTTTCGTTTCGCTCATTCCCGCGTTTGCCATTGCGCTGTGCGCTATCGTGGTGCGCATGATCTTTGCGCTGACTCCCTGGGGCGACGCGTTCAGCTGTTTCTACGCTCTCATCCAGATGCCCATCCAGGGTCTGATTGGCGGCAACATCGCTTCCGTTGTTCTCATTAGCGTGATCATGTGCCTGCTGTGGTGCTTCGGCATTCATCCCGGCTTTATCACGAGCCTCATCGGCCCGCTCTTCATGATGCTCGATGGTGCCAACCAGGCCGCCTACGCTGCTGGCGAGGCTCTCCCCAACATCATCGGTATGAACTTCAATTACATTACGACTATCGCAATTGCCTACCCCGCCGTTCCCATTGCCATCCTTTTGGTCGCCCGTTCCGCTCAGCTGCGTACGGTCGGCAAGGTGGCGCTGGCGCCCGGTTTCTTTGGCATCAACGAGCCGATTATTTTCGGCCTCCCCATTGTGCTGAACCCCGTGGCTGCTATTCCGTTTATCGTGACGCCTCTTGTCAATGTCATTGGAATGTACGCACTGCAGTCCCTGGGTATTGTGGCAAAATGCGTCGGCATTCTGCCGTTCAACATCCCGGTGGTCATCACTGGCATGCTTTCCGGTGGTATCAGCATCGCCATCGCTGAGGTCGTGTTTCTCATCATCGATATCTTGATTTGGATTCCGTTTATCAAGGCGATGGACGCCCCCAGGCTCAAGGCGGAGCAGGAAGCACAGGTGGCATAGTAACAAGTCCCCTTCATATTGCCGCGTTTGTTTTGCGAGGTGGGCGGTGCTGCAGAAGCGCTGCCCACCTCGCTTTGTATACCGACGCCGCGTATTGCGCGGGCTCGATTCGTAGCGCCGTATGGATTGGACGGTGCGGACGACACCTCCACCACAAGGACGACGCCTCCCCACAAGAAGGGCCCCGGGCTGAATGCCCGGGGCCCTGTACTTGGCGTTGCCGATTATCTCTAGCCGGTTATGGCGCACAAGATTTACGCTGCGTTGACCTTCTTCTCCAGCTCATCGATACGGTTCTGCATGGCGTCGATCATGCGGTACAGGTCAACCAGCTCGCGTGCAAAAGCCTTGGTGACCTCGGTCGCCATGAGCTGATCCTCTGCATGAACTTGAATAAGCGATGCCGGGGCATTGACTCCCTGAGCTGCGGAGGAGATCATTTCCAGATGAACGTCGTGGCTTTCCAGAAAGTTTGCATCGCCATCTGCAATGAGGGCGGGAGACTTATCTGCTCGGCCATCTTTCGCGTGCTTGATGGCCTCCATGTAGGCGCTCTTTGCAGTGCCTGCCGTGCTGATGAGCTTAAAAACTTGCAGTTCTTCATCGGGAGTCATGGTGCAATATCCTTTCTGTTGTTGCGCGAGCGCAACAAGGCAGCGTTGCGCTCGCTTGTCCATGTGACATAAACAGCCGTGTGACTGATTGGCGAATTACAGGTTCGTACCATTCGATGCGATGACGTCGCGATACCAGAAGAATGACTTTTTAGGAATGCGCTCAAGCGTGCCAGCGCCCTCGTTGTCCCGGTCGGCATAGATGAAGCCGTAGCGCTTCTTCATCTCTCCCGTGCCGGCGGAGACGAGGTCGAGCGCGCTCCAGGGCGTGTACCCCATCAGGTCCACACCGTCCTCATCGACCGCGTCGATCATGGCAGCTATGTGCGCGCGAAGGTAGGCGATGCGATAGTCGTCATCAACGCGCCCATCTACCACCTCGTCTGCTGCGCCGAGGCCATTTTCTACCACAAAGAGCGGCTTTTGGTAGCGGTTGTAAAGCAGGCGGAGTGTCAGACGCAGGCCCATGGGGTCGAGCTGCCAACCCCAAGCGCTCGTTTCGAGGTAGGGGTTCTTCACGCCGCTCACCATGTTGCCGCCTGTCTTTTCGGCGTCGGCTTCGGTGCCGCTTTGCACCATCGATGAGTAGTAGCTAAAGCCAACGAAGTCTACCGTACCGGCGCGGAGAATCTCGTCATCTCCCGCCTCGCGCACAAGGGTAACCCCGCGTCGCCCCATGGCCTTGCATAAGAAGGAGGGGAGATGGCCGCGCACCTGCACATCCGCAAAGGCGAGCATATCGTTTTGGAAATCGTCTGCCGCCTTCGCGTCGAGCGGGTGGCAGGTTTTTGGATACACAATGCCCGCGAGTGTCATGCAACCGACCTTGAGGCCGGGATCGATCTCGTGCGCTCGGATGACCGCCTTAGCGCTTGCGACAAATTGGTGGTAGGCCGCCTGATAGATGGTGGGCCAATAGCCCTCGTCTCCCGGTCGCTTATTGATGCCGGTGGGCGACCACGGATTGTACTCGGCAACGTTGATCTCGTTGAAAGTGAGCCAATAGCGCACAGTATCGCCGAACTCCCGGAAGCATACATCACAGTACCTCGCGAAGAAGTCCACGAGACGCCTATCGCGCCAACCCCCGTACTTTCTCACGAGGCCAAGTGGCATCTCGTAATGCGAAAGCGTAACAACAGGTTCTATGTTGTAGCGCTTAAGCTCGGCAAATACGCTACGGTAGAAAGCGAGGCCGCGCTCGTTGGGCTCGATCTCGTCGCCTTCGGGGAAGATGCGGCTCCATGCGATGGAGAGGCGCAGGACCTTGAGTCCCATCTGGGCAAAGAGCGCTATGTCTTCCTTGTAGCGATGATAGAAATCCACGCCGTCGTGGCTCGGGTAGTAGACCCCTGCCTCAACGTCGGTCGTTATACGTCGTGGCGTATCGA
Source organism: Collinsella aerofaciens (assembly GCF_028207065.1). Classification (GTDB taxonomy): domain Bacteria; phylum Actinomycetota; class Coriobacteriia; order Coriobacteriales; family Coriobacteriaceae; genus Collinsella; species Collinsella aerofaciens_AR. Next base: position 20,438 of record NZ_JAQLFP010000032.1, on the reverse strand, counting down.
CCGCGCCGGCGGTCATCACATCGGCAACCGAGAGACCCTTGCCGTCTTCTTGATAGGCCCCCTCACATTGATTTGCCGCCAAAGCGGCTCCCCATAGAAAATCAGCTGGTAACGCCATGCGCACCCCTTCCTTCTAGCCGCACAGGGCGCGCATGAGGGTTTCGTAGTTGCCACCCTCTACGATGCAGCGTACCCGCTTCTCGTCGGTAAGAAGCCGTGCGGTCGTCTGATAGAATCGTTGGGTCTCGTCTGCGGTTGAGTCGCAGATCGACGTAAGGATGATGAGTTGGACGTCATTGGTTTTCCAACGGATGGGGCGCTTGAGAACACCCACGACCACGAGGTTCTCGTCGGGAAGCACCTCTACGGGATGAGGCAGAGCTGCCAGGTTACCAAAATCGGTGCTTCCATGTTTCTCACGCTCCAACACGGAGCCGAGGAAGTTGTCCGGTAGGGGTCGCACTTGTCGGACGAGTTCGCAGAGTTCGGCGAGCGCGTCGTCTCGACGCCGCGACGTGAGGCCCGTGAAAAAGAACTCTGGCCGGTAGAACCGGCGTAGATATGAGCTATCCCCCAGTTCAAGTCTACGACGTACGCGGTTCATATCGCGCGCCTCAAGGAAGCTGTTCACCTGCATGATGGGCTTGGGAACCGCTCGGTCAATGGGGACGGACGAGAAGATGTAGTCGAATGTATTGAGGTCGATGTCGTTGAGCTCAAAGACGCTGCAGACGGTGAGCTCGCTGATGTAATCGCCGAATGCTTCTTCAAACTGATAAGCAAAAAAGCGCGAGCTCGATTTACCCGTCGCACAAACCAGGAGCACACGGCTCTTATGAGGAATGCGTCGCTGCATGACGAGTCCCATTTGAAACATTATGGTGAAGTAGGCAATCTCGTGCTCGGATACGGGGCGTCCGTAGTGAGCAGCGAGTGGTAATGCCGCCTGCTGCGCCAGTGCGTGGGCGAAGGGGTAGGTGCGGCGTGTTTCTGCAAGCAGGGGGTTTGTGATTTCGATGCCATAGCGCATGCGTATATCAAATGCAATGAGATGGTTTCCCAGCATAAGGCGCAGACGCAAATTATCGCTGAAGTCGACGCCGTACATATCGTAGATGGCGTCGAGCATAGGGTCGATGAGACGCTGGATATCCTCCGAGATAACGAGGTTCCCATCGAGTCCGAATGCGTCGTGGCGCACGACACCGCCGGCAACGAAGGCAGCTATGAGCTGGACCTCGCCTTCGGTATCGTCAAGCGGGATGTCGTGTTCTTCCAGCTGTTCTATAACGACGTGCGCGCAATGTCGGTCATGCTCCGCGCCCTCCCAGGTGTTTCGCCCGGAGACGTCCTCTATGATGTGGCCACGGTGGCAGCGTGCGCTTGACACCACGAGATAGAGAATGAATGTTTCGAGGGCAGCCTCGGACATTACGACGTTTTCGGCAGCAAAGGTCTGCACGACAAGGTCTCCGATGATTGCCGCGGCTTGATCTTGTACGCTGCGGCAATCATCAAAACCGACCGTATGGAATCGCAAGCAGTGCATGATTGCCTTGCGGAAGGCAAATTCGTCTCCGATGGCTCTCATCCCGTATCCAGGGACACGCTCCACCGTGAGGCCGGAGCGTGTGAGGATAGACTCTGCATGGCGAATTTCCTGCGAGAGTGTCTTGGTAGAGACAAACAAGGCTTCCGACTCGTCCGCGAGCTTGAAGAACGATCCGCTTATGAAGCGCTCTACGAGATACATAAGACGCTCTTCGGCGGTTTCAGGCGTGTGGCGGGCAATGCGTTGTAGGCTACGCTGTCGCCAGGCATGGTAGCGCTCAGCGTCGTTAATCTCGAGGCGGTATCCGTGGCGTGGCTTGGAGACAAGCTCGGCGCCACTTTCTGCAAGATTCTGCCGGAGCGCCTTAAGGCGCGTGCGCGTCGTCTTCTCGCTCTTTTGAATATGTTGGGCAAGTTGTTCTGCCGTTACATAGTCGCTCTGCTCGATGAGCTCAAGAAGATTGAGGAGCTCCCTATCCATGTCGCCCCCTAGGGCATCGGGGCATTTCGCCGCATTCAGATATCGTTGATAGAAATACTATACGAGCGCTGCGCCTAGCAGCTCAATTGCCTCATTTACCGGATTGCGCGCGGAAAAAGCCGTCCTTGAGCGGACGGGGACGTCCTATACCATGGGTGGCAAACGGCAGAGTACAACCGATGGCGCAAAGTGAGTCTGTTCTCGCTGTGCGCGTAAAGGAGGCGCTTGGGATGAAGGTCATTTTTAGGGCAGACGATCTGGGCATGAGCGAGGGCATCAACTACGGTATCGCCAAAGCCATCTCTTGCGGACCGATTAAGAGCGTTGGGCTCATGCCCAACATGCCTGCTGCCTCCCACGGCTTCGACCTCGTTGCCGCAAGCGGTGTGAGCGTGGGGCAACATACAAACATCTGTCTTGGTAAGCCGGTTTCTGACCCCGCGTCCATTCCCTCGCTCGTGGATGAACACGGGGAGTTCTGTTCTAGCAGAACCATCAGGGCGCGCACGGAGGACGCCATCGTGCTCGAGGAAGCGGAGCGCGAAATACAGGCGCAGCTCGATCGGTTTCGTGCGCTGACCGGGCGCGACCCGGCGTACTTTGAGGGCCATGCCGTGTTCTCTCCGACGTTTTTTCAGGCACTTCAGAACGTCGCGGAGCGCAATGGGCTCTTCTATATCAACCCCATGGATCCGGTCTGGAGTGAGAAGTGGGGTGTGGTGTGTGCAAAACCCTATCACCTCGATGATCGAGGCCTGTACGATCCGCGCAAGTACTTGTTTGACGACGAGGCCGACATTGCGCGTCACGCCTGCAGCATGCTCGTATTCCACCCGGGGTACCTGGATCAATATGTGCTCGACCACTCGTCCTTTGCCTTGATTCGTCCCATGGAAACGGCGTTTCTGGTGAGTGAGGAGCTTGAGCAGTGGATCGAACAGAAACACGTGCAGTTGGTGAATTTTGAAAACTACTGCGAGGACTAGGATGTTACGCAAGTCGCAGCTAAGAGCGGGGGCGCCATCTGGCTTCGGACGCCCGTGCTGTAACGGTGGCGCACCATAGAGAAAGGATGAATATGAATAAACCCGACCACTTCCTCTGGGGCGTGTCGACGGCGGGCCACCAGACCGACGGCGGCGACGCGGCTGCCGACACCACCTTCTTGGAGCATGTGGAGCCGACGGTTTTTAAGGAGCCCGCGGGAGACGCCTGCCGTAGCTGGGAGCGTTGGGAGGACGACCTCAACTGTGTTGCTGAGATGGGGCTCAACGCGTATCGCTTTTCCGTTGAGTGGTGTCGCATCGAGCAGGAGGAGGGCGTCATCGACCAGGCGGCCCTTGATCACTACGACCGCCTGATGGATGGTTGCCTGGCGCGCGGTATTCAGCCGGTGCTCACGCTTTGCCACTTTACCTGTCCTCATTGGTTTGCCAAACGGGGTAGTTGGCTCGCGCCCGACGCTGTCGACCTCTTTGCGGCGCATGTGCGGCGCGTTATGGAGCTCGCCCGCGGCCGCGCCGCTGCGGTGGTGACACTTAACGAGCCCAACCTCAACCAGCTCCTCGCCAACGGTGCGATGCCTCCCGAGGCGTTTGCCTTCCAGCAGGTGGTGCTGCATGCCGCAGCGGCAAAGGCGGGCGTTGCGCATTACCGTGCGGGCAACGTGCAAGACATCGACGAGTTCGACGCTATGGACGAGGCTATGGCGCGCGCTCATCGCCGTGCTGTGGAGGTGGTGCGTGAGGTAGCGCCGGGTACCCCTGTGGGACTCTCGCTTTCAGTAGTGGACGACGACTGGGCCACACCCGCCGGCCGTGCAATTTGCGAGCGTAAGCGCGAACTCTGCTATGGCAAGTGGGTTGATGCCATTCAAGGGGATGACTTCATCGGCGTGCAGAACTACGAGCGCATGGTCTTTGGCGACGAAGGGCTCATCGCACCCGATCCTACCCAGCCCATCAACGGTATGGGCACGCAGGTGGAGCCCGGCTCGCTTGCGGGTGCAGTGCTCTACATCCACGAGCTCACGGGCCTTCCAGTCGTGGTTACAGAGCATGGCATCTCTACCGAGGACGATCATCTGCGCTGCGACTTCATCCGCGCATCGCTGCCCGCGCTTGCGGGGCTTGTGCGGCGCGGGCTGTCAGTGCTGGGGTACTTCCACTGGACGCTTATGGACAACTTTGAGTGGATTTCTGCTTTTGACAGTCGACTGGGGCTTTATGAGGTCGATCGTCGTGACGGTACGTACGACCGCATCGCAAAGCCAAGCGCGCGCGTGTACGCGGATGTGGTTCGCACGCTCAATGGGCGGATGTAGATACGTTCGCGCAAGGAGATGGGCACGCGGCGCCTATATCGGTGTCGCGAAGGAAAGGGGGGATGGCGTATGCAGGCGCTGCGCGTAAGTGATAACGGCAGGTATCTTGTGACGGAGGACGGCGCGCCCTTTACATGGATAGCCGACACCGCTTGGACGCTGCCACAGCGTATAAAAGCCGATGACGTGGAATACTATCTGCGTCGCCGTAAAGAGCAGGGCTTTACTGTGCTGCAGATGGTTGCCCTTGACCCCGAGCGCGATGTACTCATGCGCTCACCCGCGGGCGAGCCAGCACTTATCAACGGTGACCTCGAACATCCCAATGAGCGCTATTTTTCCTATCTTGATTGGGTGCTCGATCGTGCTGAACACTACGGCTTTCACGTGCTTCTGCTTCCTGTGTGGGGGCAGTTGGTGACAGGCGACAACTGGATGGGTGGCACGTTTGGTATAACGGTGACCGACGAGAACGCCTACGACTTTGGCAAGTGGATTGGCGCGCGGTATGCCTCACGAAAGAACATCGTGTGGTGTTTGGGCGGCGACCGGCAGCCGGTTCACCGCGGTGTTGATTACCGTTCGGTGTGGCGGCGTATGGCAGAGGGCCTTGCCGAGGGCGTCCTCGGCAGCCCGCTGCCCGCTGATGCGCCCCGCGAGGCGTGGCGCCGGTTGCCCCTTGCCTATCATCCAAGTTGTGAAGACCAAAATCACTGCTCGTCTTCTACCTATTGGGGCGATGACGAGCGATGGCTTGCGCTAACCATGCTGCAGTCGGGTCATGGCCCAGGCGTGTGCAGTTGGAAGCTTGTCGAGGCGGAGGATGAACAGCCTGGTTCCGCGCGTCCCGTTTGGGATGGCGAGCCTGCGTATGAGGACATGCCCACGAGTTGGCCGCCGACCGGTCCACGTCACGGGGCGTGGATGGTGCGACGCCGAGCGTACTGGTCGGTGCTCGCCGGGGCGTTTGGAGTTACCTATGGACACTGCTCGGTGTGGAGCTCCATTGCCGAGAAGGAACGAAATGATATGTTTCACGTGGATTGGTTTGAAGCGCTCGACGCCGAGGGAGCAAATCAGATGCGCTATCTGCGAGCCTTCCTCGATGAGTCTGGTGTTGTTGGCTCCCTTCCGTGTCCGCATGCCGTGGTTTCGCCTGAGACGGATGATTTGGCTGCGCATGTGCAGGTGAGTTGTGCGGAAGATGGCGCGCGCCTTTTCGCTTACTTGCCCAGCGGCGGCACCGCGCGCCTGCAGATGCCCGAGGGCTGGGTGACAGCATGGTGCTGGTGGTACAGCCCGCGCAACGGCGATATATGTGGTCCCGTGCCGGAGATTGTAGCCGACGGGTGCGCTACTGTGCGTGCCCCGAGCGCGGGAGAAGGCGAGGATTGGTTGCTCATGGCCGATGCGGAGCGCAGCGAGGCGCCAATATATCTCTGCTCGTACGGGGGGCCTGTGGAGGTTGGAAAACTTGATAAAGTGTTCGCGTGGTAAGACTGAATGTGGAGCAACCTTCACAACCTTGGGCAGCCGGCTTGCAATCGCGCAGGCGGGAGTGTAATAACTCTCTTGCGCACATGAGGCGCCCAGACATTGCGGGGTGGAGCAGTCTGGTAGCTCGCCGGGCTCATAACCCGGAGGTCGTAGGTTCAAATCCTGCCCCCGCGACCAAGACTTTTAGCAGCTCAGAGGCATTGTTCCTCTGGGCTGTTTTCTTTTTTTGGCTTTCAATCTTGGTCGAATTTTGGTCGAAATCAATTTTAAACAGCCTATTTTGAACAGGGCGCCTGCCTGAACCAGCCAGCACAGAAACAGAGGGTAGGGATTACGGGTTGTAGGATGCCGACGGACAAGCACCATGCTGCCTCAAATCCGCATGGAGCTTGGCCGGGGCCGTCTCTTTGCCTCAAGGCGGGCAGTAAACTCAGGCAATCGAGCCTCTTCGCATTTGTTCTCTGGGAACTGAGCGACACGCTCCTCGCAATTAATGTTGCCGTTATATGCGGAATATCAGAAGAGAGATCGCAGGGCGTAAGTCAGTGCATGAAGGGCTGCCCGTCGTTTTGATAATGACATAATTAAGCGGCAAACTAAAGCGATCGGAGCGACCATGATTCTTGATAGCCTGCGTAACAGCGCGTCTTTTAATGAAACCGACCGAGCTATTGCTACCTATCTGCTCAATCATACCGGCGACCTTAAGACCCTCACTATGGCAAAGCTCGCACAGGAGACTTATACTTCGAACGCGACTATCATCCGCTTTTGCAAGAAACTGGGCCTAAGCGGCTATCGAGAGTTGATCATGCAACTCATCCAGGAGATAAGCGGGGATTATCTTCTGGCTGCCACCGTTGATCGCAATCGTCCTTTTGACAGCACCGACTCAATTGAGGCCATCGAGGGTAACCTTGCGAATCTCTTGAAGGGCATCATAGATCAAACGAAAATCGAGCTCGATAGCGCCAAATTAAGCATAATCGCTAAGGCGGTTCTTAGCGCCCCACGAATTTACATCTTTGCCAAAGGGGAAAGCTACCTGGCGGGATGCATCTTTCGCAACAATCTTCTTAAGCTCGATCGTCATGTCACCATGGCGGACGACGGAGGCCTGCAGACGCTGCATGTTAAAAACGGCAAGCCCGGCGACCTGTTTTTATTCCTAAGCTACAGTGGCATTCACTATGACTATTCCAAATACGCTGCCACTCTTTCCGAGCGCGGAATCAAGCCGTGTCTAATTACGGCGTTTTCTGATTCGGTGCTCGCCAAGCAATGCGATACTGTCTTGCCCATTCCAAAATCAGAACGCGTGATTGGAAAGGTGGCAAATTACTCTTCTTTGATCTCGCTCACGTATACGCTTCAGGTTATTTATTCGCTTATATTCAATCAGGACTATCAAGAGAACTATCGTGTAAAACACGAGGCCGATTCATTCATCTTCACGAGTTTTGCTGAGATCTAGGCATATAAAAGATGGCCCCAAGGCAATTGCCTTGGGGCCATCTTTTGTGCTTTTGGTATTTGGGCGGTTCCTCTACTTCAGCTCAGGCCAATAGCCCTTGTTCGCCTCGATCATGTCGTCCAAGACTTCCTTGGCCACGCGTGCTGAGGGAATCGTGCGATTGAGGGTGAAGGCTTCGAGTGCCTTCTGGTAGGAACCTTCGATAACGGCTTCGACCACAAGGCCTTCACAGGCATCCTGCTGTTCGATAAGGCCCTTATAGAAGCGGGGAATCTTCCCGACGCGAATCGGTTCGGCTCCTCGATCAGTGATGTACGCCGGAACCTCGACTGTCGCGTCGTCCGAGAGGTTCTCGATTGCACCATTGTTGGGCACGATCACCAGCTGGCGATGGCGCAGGTCTTTTGCCAGAGACTTGACGACATCGACAATGAACTTGCCATGCACGCCTACGTAGAACTGCGTGAGATCGACCTTTTCACCGCGCTTAAGCGCCGCAGATGCGTCGAAGATGCGCTTTTCGCGGCCGTTTACGACCTGCATGCCACGCGTGTTATTGATGTCCATGTACTCCACGCAGGCGTCGGGCAACAGGTAATACTGGTAATAGGTGTTGGGGAGGTAATCCTGGAATAGCGTAGAAATCGTTGCCGCATTCTTGAAGGTGTGGGCCCAATCTGGGTCCTTCACCAAGGCATCGTTGAGGCTTGCTTCGGAAATGTAACCGTACTTGCGCACGTGCTCTTTGAGCTTGTCCGTAACATCGATGCCCTTGCAGCGTACGTTGGTAAACCACCCAAAGTGATTGAGGCCAAAGTAGTCGACCTCAATGTCGTTGAGTTCGCACCCTAAAATCTCTGCCATGCGGGCTTCAATCTCCACCGGCATATCGCAGATGTCGAGAATGCGAGCGTTAGGACGCAGCTTGTGCATTGCCTTGGCTACGATGGCAGCGGGGTTGGAGTAGTTGACGATCCAGTAGTCCTTGCAGGCGTACTCCTCGCAGAAATCGACAAGCTCGCACATGGGGAAGATGGTTCTCATGCCATATGCCATGCCACCTGCTCCGCAGGTCTCTTGGCCGACTACGCCATGGCGCAGGCTGATTTGCTCATCCTGGATACGCATCTTGAGCCCGCCCACGCGCATCTGCGCCATAACAAAGTTCGCATCTGTAAATGCTTCTTTGGGGTCGACGGTTACATGCAGGGGAATCTCGGGAGCAAGGTCATCGATGACTGCTTTAACCACCACGGCGACCGTATCTTGGCGCTCCTCGTCGATGTCATAGAGCCAAAGCTCGCGAATCCCCAATTCATCCTTTTGGTCGATCAGGTCTTTGACGATGCCGGCGGTATAGGTGCTGCCGCCGCCGCAGATGACAATCTTGTATCCGTTCATGTTGTTCATGCCTTTCAAATCAAATTGAGCCGCAGATAATCTTGACCACTATCTGTATGAAGTAAGTAGCGATGTTGATAACCGCTGCCATGCCTGCAATGCTGCCTGCGTCCGTGTGCCTTCCTGAATGCCGGGTCCAAACCGCTGCGAGCAGACCAAGGAGCGGCCAGATAAAACCACATACGAATGCAGCCATGAGAGCGAGAAGACCCTTTGTCGACTTTTCTTTATACATGTTGAGCAAACGTTCGAACATGTCTTGGATTGAATGAAACGTCTTGGTTAACATGAGGTCTCCTCGCTTATCGCCTGTCGATTAGGCGATCGTTAATCTTCCAGATTAAGGATGGGACGCAGCAGGTCGTAGACGGAGTGCACGTTGGTTCCCACAACAATCTGGACATTGGTACCGTTCTTAAACAAGCCCTTGTCGATAGCCTTCTTGATGGTCTCTTCGTTGACCTTGCTGGGGTCTTTGACCTCGACACGGAGACGAGTCATGCAGCAGCCCATGGTGTTGATGTTGTCCTTGCCGCCAAGGCCGTTGATGATGTTCTGCACCATCTCCTGCTGTTTTGCGTCGACTTCCGGCGTTCCGGAGGACTCGAGAGCATTGTTGTCTCCGGAGACCTCTGCAGACCACTCTGCGGAACGGCCGGGCGTCATGAGGTTGAGTTTCTTGATTACCATCGCCAGAACGATGAACGAAACGGCGGCAAACACGATGCCCAAGACGATGTAAATCGGGAACTTGGTGACGCCCATTGGCAAAGGCAGGCCGAGCGTGAGCAGCTCGATGCCACCGTACATGTTAAGCAAGCGGACTCCCAGGACAAACAGGAGCATCTCGCCCAGTCCGTAGAACAGGCTGTAGGCAACCCAGAGAATCGGAGACGCGAACAGGATCATGAAGTCAAGCGGCTCGGTGATGCCGGAGAGCATGGCTGTGATGTAAATAGGCACCAGCATGGCTGCAACGGCTTTTCGATTCTCAGGACGGGAGGTTGCAATCATTGCGAGCACGGTGCCAAGGGTTACGAATTCCTTGCCAAAGCCGAACATGGCAAAGCGGACAGAGGGATCGACTGTGGTGAGGGACCCGTCGGCGATAAGAGGAAGCTCGGCATAGAAGATGTTTGCTGCGCCAGAAACGCTCTGGCCGGCGATGACCGCCGTGCCGCCAATCGCGGAGTAGTCAAACGGCATCCACATAAAGTGGTGCATGCCGAGAGGTACGAGGACGCGGTTCAGGAAGCCGTAAATGAAAACGCCCAGACCACCCGAGGCTGCGATGAATGAAGAAGCGTTGCTGATGGCGTTGGCGATAGGGGGCCACACGATAGTCGCTCCGATGCCGAAGACAATGCTCAGCGGAACCATCGCCAGAAGGGCCAGGCGGGGTCCGCCGTAAATCCGGATATACTCCGATACCTTTACGTCGATCAGTTTGTTATAGAGCCAACCGCAGAAGCATCCGATGAGTACGCCACCGAAGACGTTGACATCGGTAACTTGAAGACCCAGTACCGTTGCCTGGCCAGTGCCATACAGACCCATCGCGCCGGCTTTTGCCAGCTGATCGGTGAGCGTCAGGTAGGCGTTGTTGACATACAGGAACATGAGGTAACTAATAAGTCCAAACACTGCCGCGTTGGATTTTTGTTTCTTTGCGAAGCCTGCCGTTAGGCCGACTGCGAAAATCACCGGCAGGTTGCCGATCACCGCGGAGTTGGTTGCCGCGGAGAGCAGCGTGCCCAGATCCGCGACAACTCCGCTGCCGAGCGAGCATACCGTGGCGATGGCCAAAATGATGCCCGTTACCGAAAGGTACAAAATAGGGTCGACGATAACGCGGCCAAAGTTCTGGAAGGCCGTTTTGACTTTATCCATCTCTTCCCCTCTCCTAACTAATCTCGGGGGCTTGCCCCTTGGACAGAGGAGGCGCTCACATGCTTGCCGGCGTTGGATGTTGATGTCCACCTCTGTTTACTGGCTTCATGATAGTTAGCGTGTTCACAAAACATGCGGGACGGAACAAACGGTGCTTAAAACGAGCTCGGCTAGCCTTTTTCGCTGTTACCATCTTTCCATTTCGGCCAGCGGTATACATTTTTAGGCAAACGGCTTTGGGTGCGAGCGGCTAGCCGTGTCTTGATTTGCCAGGTCCGTCTCTATTCGCATTGGGCTTGCGTGAAGTTTGGATATTGAGGAGACGTTCCGACTCTTGCCGTCCGGGCATCCTGGATGAAAGGAGGAGGAGTCGGAAAAGGGGTGAAATGTCCGGAATTGCGGGGTTGGCCCACGCCCGGACTGCTGTGGCGCGGTCCTCGGTATGACGGCGGGGCGATGCCGTCGGCCTGCCCGCTTTTCCGCTCGGGCTTCTGCTCTCGGCTTCTGAAGCAAAATCTCGATCTGTAACAGGTAGGCCCGATTTGGGCGGCTAGATGTTACAGATTGAGACAAACCAGCAGCCGGCCTCCGTTTGTCTAAATCTGTAACACAAGGGACGGTTTTTGCCGAGTAACTGTTACAGATTTAGATGTTCTGGCAGACCGGGTTGGTTTATCTAAATCTGTAACAGGTAGGGGCAAAAAGTGGGTCTAGGTGTTACAGATTTAGATTGTTGAGGATGGGCTGAGGGGAATGTCTCGATCTGTAACAGGTGGAGCTGATTTGGGGCTCCAGGTGTTACAGATTGAGACAAACCAGCATGCCGGCCTCCGTTTGTCTTGATTTGTAACACGAGGAACGGCTTTTGCCGAGTAACTGTTACAGATCGAGACAAACCGGCAGCCGGCCCCGCCCCATCCACCTGCCGCCACCCGCTATCCGCCGATTTCCGTTGCGTCGCCGTGCTCCCATGCCATATCCTTTAGACAACTACGCGGCATCATCGCCGCCGCGCCTACAAGAGAGGAATGTTCATGACCACACCCGCGTCTAAGCTGCTTCAGCCCATCACGGTTGGCCCCCTTGAGCTCAAGAACCGCATTATGTTCCCGCCGCTGACCACCGGCTACGAGGAGCGCGACGGTTCCATTGGCGAGCGCAGCCTGGCTTTTTACGAGCGCCTGGCCCGTGGCGGCGTGAGCTACATCGTCATCGGCGACGTCGCTCCCGTTATGACCGCAAGCCCCACGCCCAAGCTGGCGACTGACGCTCAGATTCCCACGTTTAAGGCGCTGGCCGACGCCGTTCACAAGCACGGCGCCAAGGTCGCGCTGCAGCTGTTCCACCCCGAGTACGACGTGCCCGGTGTCGGCCGCATGGTCATGGGTTCCATGGCCGCCGCCAAGGCCGCGCAGGAGGCCAAGGCCGCCGGCGACGAGGAGACCTTTGCCGCCAAGATGGCCGAGTCCAACGAGATCCGCAAGCAGGCATATGCCAAGCTGCACCACGACATGCAGCACTTTGTGAACGAGGCGAGCGTAGAGCAGCTCACCCAGATCAAGGAGGCTATCGCCGCCTCGGCCGCCCGCGCGCAGCAGGCCGGGATCGACGCCATCGAGGTCCACGGCGACCGCCTAGTGGGTTCGCTGTGCTCGGCCATCCTCAACCAGCGCACCGACGAGTACGGTGGCTCGTTCGAGAACCGCGTTCGCTACGCGCTCGAGGTCGTCGCCGCCATTAAGGAGGCCGCGCCGCAGCTGATGGTGGAGTATAAGCTCCCAGTGATCATGGAGAACCCCGACGGCACGCCGCGCGGCAAGGGCGGCCTGCTGCCCGACGAGGCCTGCGAGTTTGCCAAGCTGCTCGAGGGCGCGGGCATCGACATGATCCAGGTTGCGCAGGCAAACCACACCGGCAACATGGGCGACACCATTCCGCCCATGGGCGCCATGCCCTACAACTGGACGCTGCCCGTGGCCGAGCGCGTCAAGGCCCTGGTCTCCGTGCCGGTGGCAACCGTCGGCCGCGTTGTCTCGGTCGAGGCGGGCGAGAAGATCCTGGAAGACGGTTCGGCCGACATCGTCGCGTACGGCCGCTCGCTCATGTGCGACCCCGACATTGCGCTCAAGGCCGCCACGGGTGAGCCCATCCGCGAGTGCCTCAACTGCAACAAGGGTTGCGTCGATGCGATTCAAAACCGCCAGTACATCTCGTGCGTGCTCAATGCCGAGAACGGCGACGAGGCGACCATCGCTATTAAGCCGGGCGAGGGCGACAAGAAGATTGCCGTGGTGGGCGGCGGTATTGCCGGCCTGGAGGCCGCGCGCGTGGCGGCCAAGCGCGGCTACGACGTGACCGTCTACGAGGCGAGCGATCATCTGGGCGGTCAGATTGTGCTGGCGGCCGCGCCCCCGCGCAAGGACGAGATCATGCGCTCGGTCGAGTACTACGAGAAGATTCTGCCCGGCCTGGGCGTGAAGGTCGAGCTCAACCATGCCGCTACCACTGAGGGCCTCAACGCCGCCGACGCCGCGATTGTGGCCGTGGGTGCGCACGACGTGGTCATCCCCGTTCCGGGCGCTGACTCGGAGAAGGTCGTCTCGAGCTGGGATGTGCTGGCCGGCAAGGCGGAGCTTACGGGCCGCGTCGCCGTTATCGGCGGCGGCCTGGTGGGCACCGAGACTGCCGAGTACCTGCTGCAGCACGGCTGCGAGGTGGCGATCGTGGAGATGCTCGACAAGATTGCCGCGGGCGAGTCCGAGACCATTCTGCCGCTGATTATGAGCGACTTTGCAGAGCACAACGTGGAGCAGCACGTTAAGACCCGCCTGACCGCCATTACCGACGAGGGCGTGGAGGCCGTGCGCACCACCGAGGATGGCGCCGAGGAGCCGGTGAAGATCGCCTGCGATTACGTGGTGATGGCCGTGGGCTCCAAGGCCAACGCGTTTGACCTGGATGGCGTGACGGTGCCCGTGACCTGCGTGGGCGACTGCTCGGGCGAGCGTACCGCCGATATTGCGAGCGCCATTCGCACGGCGTATCACGCGGCCAACGAGCTGTAGTTGAACATCGCGGCCAGGCGGGGCGGTAGCACGGATCCGCCTCGCCCGGCTGTGTCCCGTCGGGTGTCAACCGGTGCGGGGCCTGCAAGCGCAGCAGGCCCCGCCCTTTTTGTTTTGCTCCGGTGGATGGTAATGCGCGGTAATCATGAGGAGTAAGGACGTCTACTGCCTTGCCGATTACTCAAAATTATTGGGGGAGGGGTTAATAATCATATCCGCTATAGCAAAGGACATAAAGAGGTGTCAATTTTGTTGACAGGCGAATGACGATTGGCTGCGAGTCAGCTACCAGCGTAAATAATCGATAAAGAAATGTCGTAAATTGGTGCCAAATGCCCAGATAACGCCGCGTCTATTTTAATTAACTGCTTTGAGCAAACAGCAAAATGCTACTATCTAACATGCACGTAAGAAAGCAGATTAACGGTTAAGGCTAAGAAGTGGCAGGTATGTCGGAAGCAACAAGGACTCGCACGCATGCGCCCGAGGTTAGGCAGCGCGCCGTCGAGGTCCTCCAAGAGGGGGTCGGTCATCGCGCCCTCGCCGCGGAGCTCGGCATTCCCCAGGCCACGGCTCGTCAGTGGGCCCGCGCATATGCCGTGGGCGGTGCCGACGCCGTTCTCAACGCCGGTTCGCATCATCACACCTATTCGTACGAAGTTAAGCTCGCCGTGGTCAAGGACCGCTTGGAAAACGGCTTAACGGTTCGCGAGGCCATGATCAAGCACAAGATTCCTAGCGAGTCTTCGGTCAAGGCTTGGTGCCGTCAGTACCGCGAGAGCGGTGAGTCCGCACTGGTCGATAAGCCGCGCGGTCGCAAGCCGCGCGTTAAAAAGGCGGAATAGCAAACGGGATGGTGCACCCACAGGGGCGCATTTTTCTTGCCGCCCCTCTGCTCCAATGCGGGCGTGCCCTTACCCCGTACGCCTAAAACTCCCCAGTTGACCGAAAACCCGCCGCCGCTACTCCTCAATTGAGCTATAACGTTAAACAATTGCAGCGTTTTAGCATGGGGGAGTGATGGTATGACGCTACTGTATTTCCTTACCCTGTTTCCGCTGGTACCGGCGCTGGGCATGCTGCTCGCGCGCGGTGACCGCGCCCGCGATGCGGCGGGGCTCATAGGCTCCGGCATTATTATGGCGGTGACAGTTGTAGTCGCCGTCATGTTTTTTGGCACGGGTCCGCAGAGCTTTGAGGTTGCCCCCGGCACCTCGCATGTGCTCTCGATCATCAGTTCCGTTATCGACGTCATCCTGTGCGCTGTCATCCTGTACAACGCGTACAAATATAGGAACGCGCTCACCACGGTGCTCGGCATAGTCCAGCTGGTGGGCTCGCTCGCCTTTGCAGCCATGACGCTGCCCGCGGCCGAAGCCGTCACGGCAACGCCACTCTACCTGGACTACATGAGCGTGATCATGGTCCTCGCCGTCGGCATCGTTGGCAGTCTAATCTGCTTGTATGCCCTGGGCTACATGAAGGACTTCCAGGCCCATGACGAGCACGAGGCCGCGCTGCGCGGGCAGACCGCGCCCGACCGTCGCCCGCAGTTCCTGGCGCTCATGTTCCTGTTCCTCTCGGCCATGTTCGTCATCGTGACGAGCGACAACCTTGAGTGGCTGTTCTGCGGCTGGGAAATCACCACCGTGTGTTCGTTCCTTATGATTGGCTACACGCGTACGCCCGAGGCCATCAAGAACGCCTTTACCCAAATCATCCTCAACATGCTGGGCGGCATCGCGTTTTTGGCCGGACTTATGTATCTGCACGTTAACGGCATGCCGCTGACCATCTCGGGCATGATCGAGCTTTCCGGCACCGGAACCGCGCAGTCCGCGCTGCTGGTGATGCCGGTCATCCTGTTGTCGCTCGCCGCGCTCACCAAGGCCGCACAGATGCCGTTCCACACTTGGCTGTTGGGTGCCATGGTTGCACCCACTCCCACGAGCGCCCTGCTGCACTCGTCAACCATGGTCAAAGCCGGCGTGTTCCTGATGGTCAAGCTGAGCCCACTCTATGCCATCTACCCCGTGACCGGCTTTATGGTCACGAGTGTGGGTGCCATCACGTTTTTGCTCGCTGCACTCATGGCCATCTCGCAGAGCAACGCCAAACGCGTGCTCGCGTACTCCACCATTTCCAACTTGGGCCTCATCAGTGCCTGCTTGGGTGTCGGCGCGCCCGAGGCCGTATGGGCGGCCATCTTCCTGATCTTGTTCCACACGGTGGCCAAGTCGCTGCTGTTCCTGTGCGTGGGCACGGCCGAGCATCATATCGGCAGCCGCAATATCGAGGACATGGACGGCATGTTCAGCCGCATGCCGCACCTGACGCGTCTGATGATGCTGGGCATTATGGGCATGTTTGTGGCGCCGTTTGGCATGCTCGTGTCCAAGTGGGGCGCCCTGGTGGCGTTTGCGCAGACCGGCAACGTGCTCATGATCATGGTGCTTGCCTTTGGCTCGGCCGCGACGTTTTACTTCTGGGGCAAGTGGCTTGCCAAGCTTTCGGGCGTCGACCCCACGGCTCAAAACGTTGAGGTCAATGTCCATAAGACCGAATGGATGGCCCTCAACACCATCGCCGCGCTGCTGATTCTGTGCTGCGTGGCGTTTCCGGTTATCTCGAGCGGTCTGGTGTCGCCTTACTTGGCCATGGTGTTTGGCCGCGTGCCGTACGTTATTGGCAAGGACGCCATGTATCTGATGGTGGTTATCGTGGCTTTTATCGCCGTGGTGCTGCTGACGTCATTCCGCGTGAGCAACAAACCGCACGTCAACGTGTACCTTTCGGGCGTGGGAACCGACAAATATCGCCATTTCCGCGGCTCGATGGGACACGAGGTGAAGGCCGAAAAGCGCAATTGGTACTCGGAGGACGCCCTTGGCGAGAAGCGTATTGGCCCCGCGGGTAGCGTCGTATGCTGCAGCATTATCTTGTTTGCGCTGCTGTGTTGCGCATGGATTGGGCCCGAGCGGCTTGCCATGAGCGCGCCCTCGGTGCTGCGCGGCAAGTATTTCGAAGGTTCGGGCGTCGTGGGCATCTTTATTGGCACCGTGGCGTTTGCCTTGCTGGCGCCGCTTGCGGGCGGCTTGATCGACGGCATCGACCGCAAACTTTCGGCTCGCATGCAGGGCCGCGTGGGCCCGCGCCTGCTGCAGCCCTTCTACGACGTTGCCAAGCTGCTGCGCAAGGCCCCTGCCAGCGTAAACACCATGGACGATACCTATATGGCGTGCGCGCTCATCTTTACCGTCGTGGGCGGCGGCATCTTTGTGTCGGGCTCCAACACGCTGCTGTGCGCTTTTATGGTGACGCTCGCCGCGATCTTTGTGGTGCTGGCGTCCGCCTCGACGCAAAGCCCGTTTGCGCAGGTCGGCGCCGATCGCGAGCTGCTGCAGGTTATGAGCTACGAGCCCGCCGTTCTGCTGATGAGCGTGGGTCTGTATCTCGCCACCGATAGCTTCGATTCCATCGCCGTGACCGGGCAGTCGGCGCCCATCATCGTGTACAGTGCGCCCATTTTCCTGGCGCTGCTTGCGGTGCTCACCATCAAGCTACGCAAGTCGCCGTTTGACCTTTCGTACTCGCATCACGCGCATCAGGAGATTGTCCAGGGCGTCGCCACCGAGATGAGCGGCGGCACGCTGGCCAAGATGACCCTTATGCACTGGTGCGAGACCGTGCTGTTTTTGATGTGGGTGGGCATGTTCTTTGTTTGGGACAACCCGGTGAGCTGGGTCGTAGCCCTGGTCGTGATGGCCGCGACGTATTTTGTCGAGGTGCTGATCGACAACACCTTCGCACGCAGCACCTGGCGCAGCTGCTTTAAGCTCGGCTGGGGCGTGGCGCTGGTGTTTGGCCTGCTCAACCTTATGCCCATCCTCGTCGACGTGTTTATTTAGGAGGCGGCATCCATGGATCATAAAATGTCGCGCTCGCCGTGGGTTATTCATTACGACGGCTCGAGCTGCAACGGATGCGATATCGAGGTGCTGGCCTCGCTCACGCCGCTGTTCGATGCGGAGCGCTTTGGCGTGGTCAATACCGGCAACCCCAAGCATGCGGACATCTTTTTGGTGACGGGCTCGGTCAACGCTCAGAACTTGCCTGTCGTGCGCCAGATTTACAACCAGATGCTCGAGCCCAAGTGCGTGGTGGCCTGCGGTATCTGCGCGTGCTCGGGCGGCGTGTTCCGCGATGCCTACAACGTGATCGGCGGCGTGGACCGCGCGATTCCCGTGGACGTGTACGCGCCCGGATGCGCCATTCGCCCCGAGACCGTGATCGATGCCATCGTGGAGGCGTGCGGCATCTTGGACCAGAAGGAGGCCGTGATGCGCGCCGGCGGCGATCCGCTTACCGTGGGCGGTGCCGCTACCTGGGACGGTGGCGTTGAGCTGGGCGAGGACGGGTTTGTGGCTGCGGGGGCCGGGACTGACGGTGCCGGTGACGCGCCTGCCGGGAAGCCCGCCGCACCCGCTGCTGGCGACGCACCTGCTGAGACGCCCGTCGCTGCAAAGGAGGCCGAGTAATGCAAAAGGCTATCTATACCACCGTTGGGCTCGACGAGCTTCTGTCGCATGTCCAGGCGCTCAAGGGCGCCGGTGCCCGCTTTGTGCAGATGCACGCCGAGCGCTGTGTGGACGACGGATCGTATCGCCTGGTCTATACGTTTATCAACGTTCGTGCTGCTCAGGAGCATATTGCGCAGGACGGCAGCTATGCGATCGAGAACCTGGTGGTTGAGGGAATTGATCAGTACCAGGAGATTCCGTCCATCAGCTCGTACTATCCGGCGGTATTCCCGTTTGAAAACGAAGCGCACGACCTATTCGGTCTTGCCATCACCGATATGCAGATCGACTTTAAGGGCTTTTTCTACCAGGTCTCGACTGCCGAGCCCATGAGCGTTATCACGCCCGAGGTGAAGGCTGCGCGAGAGAAAGCCATGAAGGTCCGTGCCGCTGCCGAGGCCAAGGCGCGCAAGGCCGCGGCCGAGAAGGCCGCCGCTGCTGCGGCTGCTGCAGGGGAGGGCGCCGCGGGCGCTGGTGATGCCGCGGGCGCCGCCGTCGCTCGGCCCGCTGCGGCTGCCGGCTCCGATGCTCAGCATGACGAGGCCGCGGCCAAGGCCGCACTTAAAGCCGCCGAGATGGAGGCAAAGCTCGCCGCCATGGATCCCGAGAAAGCGGCCAAGGTCCGCGCAGCGCTTGCCGCCAAGGTCGTCCGCGACAAGCAGAAAAAGGAGGCGTAAGGTCCATGGCACATCGCTCCGTTATTCCGTTTGGCCCGCAGCACCCGGTGCTGCCCGAGCCGCTTCATCTGGACCTGGTGATCGAGGACGACCGCGTTCTCGAGGCAATTCCGCAGATCGGCTTTGTGCACCGCGGACTCGAGAAGCTCACCGAAAAGCGCGACATGCATCAGTTTGGCTACATCGCCGAGCGCATCTGCGGCATCTGCGCCGTGGGCCACAGTTACGGCTATGCCAGCGCCTGCGAGCGCATGCTCGGCATCGAGGTGCCCGGGCGCGTGCAGTATATCCGCACCATTTTGCACGAGCTTTCGCGCATTCACTCGCACCTGCTGTGGCTGGGCCTGCTCGCCGATGCCTTTGGCTTTGAGGCGCTGTTCTATCGTTCGTGGACCCTGCGCGAGCAGATTCTCAAGATCTTTGAGAGCACGTGCGGCGGCCGCGTGATTCTGTCGATCAATGAGATCGGCGGCCTTAAGCACGATATCGAGGACTCCGAGCTGGCGGGTATTGTCCAGACGCTCGATGCCATGCGTCCCGACTACGAGGCCCTGGTGCATACGTTTTTGGACGACGACAGCTGCGGCGAGCGCCTGCACGGCGTGGGCGTGATCAGCAAGAAGGACGCGCTGGAGCTTTCGATGGTCGGCCCGTTTGGGCGCGCCTCGGGCGTGGACTATGACGTGCGCATGTTTGGCGACGGCGCCTATGCGGATCTGGCTGCGTTTGAGCCAATTGTCGCTACCGATGGCGACTGCTATGCCCGCTGCCAGGTGCGTTGCGCCGAGGTCACGCAGGCTATGGACATCATCAAGGAGCTTGTGGGCAAGATTCCGCACGACGGTATCGGTGGGCGTACCAAGCTCACGCCGGCCGACGGCGCGCGCGGCGAGGTTGTGATTGAGCAGCCGCGTGGCGAGGCGTATTACTATGTGCGCGGCAACGGCACCAAGAACCTGGACCGTTTCCGCGTGCGCACGCCGACGTCGCAAAACCTGGCGGGTCTGACGCATGCGCTGCAGGGCGTGCTCATTGCCAACGTGCCCATGATTATCCTGACCATCGACCCCTGCATTAGCTGCACGGAAAGGTAGGCGCGGCATGAGTTTGCTGACATTTGCCAAGACGGCCTTGGGCTCTATGGTCAAGCAGCCGGTTACGGTGTGCTATCCGCAGGAGGGGCTGACGGCACCCGAGCGCTTGCGCGGGCATATCGTCAATGACATGGATGTGTGCATCTGCTGCGGCATGTGCGCGCGTCGCTGCCCGGCGGGCGCGCTTTCGGTCGATCGCAAGGGCGGCACCTGGTCGATTGACCCGTACGCCTGCGTGGTGTGCGGCGAGTGCATCGAAAGCTGCCCCAAGCACTGCCTGACTATGGACACCGCGCGCACTCCAGTCGCGGCGGACAAGACCCCCACGGTAGAAACCAAGCCGGAGTAGCGCTGGAATGGGGCTGGTATAGCGCTGGAATAGGGGCCGGCGGGGCAAAAATGCCC
>NZ_JAQLFP010000031.1 GCF_028207065.1 Collinsella aerofaciens | reverse complement strand
TTCTGGGCCATACGCCACCACCGCCCTCTCGACTCGGATTCCTTGCGGCCTGAACAATCGCAAGTGTCCGGCGAGGGAGCGGCTTTGTAAAGCCGTTTGGCCCCACCCGCATAGCGGGTGGTTTCTGATGCGGCGCGCTGCGCGCCCCGCACAGGCTAAAGCCTGTAAATAAAAATACCCCCGATTCCAAGTGGAAATCGGGGGTATCTCATCGGGTGGCTTTCAAGCAGTTTGCAAAACTGCAGGTCGCAGACCTTCATTGCTAGTAGGAGAAATGAGTAGTCTCGGGTGGCTTGCCCATGAGTTGACGAATAAGTTGGAGCTTCGCCATTGGCTCAATCGCTTCGCGCGCTCGATAAACTTGTTTAGTAAAAGGCGGATCGGTCACCGATGGACGCACGACGAGAAACACGTACCTCCAGTGGTTCAAGCACGGCGCGCGTGAGGATCTCTGCAAGCAACCGCCTGGTACGCTACTGTTGCCAGCGTGGCTTAGCGGACTGGCGAATCCCGCCCCGTGCGCGTCATCATCCAATCAAATGCCCTGGCAAGCAGCAGCACCGCCAATCACACTACGTTCTTACGGCGCCCTCTGCGATAAAATTAGCGAATTGTGTTTTCACCTCGCAGCTACGGAGACATTAGATGATTACTCTGGACAATCTTCGCGACGCACTTAGGGCTCTGTGCTACGAGCCCTCGGGCGACGGCACCGTTTATCAGAAATCCTGGGAAGAGACCAGCGCGCAAATCACGGTCGATTTTTCCAAGAAACGCATCGGCTACCCGAAAGACCTGGGGTTCAAAGTCAACAAAGACACAACTTGTAACTTTTCCGATAACGAGAACTTCGTCGTACTCGCCTGCGTAACCATGCTCCTCGACAAAGGATATCGCCCCGAATCACTTGAGCTGGAGCGCGAATGGGCCCTTGGGCACGAACAAAAGAGCGGCCGCGCTGATATCTGCATTAATGACGAGAGGGGCGACACACTCGCAATCGTCGAATGCAAGACCCCTGGAACCGAGTTCAAAAACGAATTCAAGAACATGCAGTCAGACGGAGGGCAACTCCTCTCCTATTGGCAACAAGAGCGCGCGACTCGCTGGTTGGTACTCTTTGCATGCGATTTCATCAACAACGAAATCGTGCCAGACCAGGTTTCAATTAACTGCAGCGATGACGAGAACTTCATCGCGCTCGCCAAACGCGATGACACCATTGCGCTCTACCGCGACGCCCATACAGTGGAACAGCTCCATCAAGTTTGGACGGAAACGTACAACCAACAAGTCGAGGGAAACATCCTCTTTGGCGATAGGTCGACGGCATACCACCCGATGGTTCCTCCCCTTCTCAAGAAGGACCTTGTCGACTTCAGGGCCGAAGACAGCATCGTCAACCGCTTCGAGGAAATCCTCCGCCACAACAACGTCTCCGATAAAGAGAACGCCTTCAATCGCCTTATCGCGCTCTTTATCGCGAAGCTCCAAGACGAGCTCTCGAAAATGCCAACCCAGGAGATTGAGTTCCAATACCGCCAAGGACGCGACACCTACGAAACGCTCCAGGACAGGCTCCAGAGACTCCACTCAGACGGCATGAGAAAGCTCATGCGGGAAGAGGTCCTGTACGTTCCCAACGACTACGCCGAAAACCTCATAAGCAACTATACGGGCCAGCACCGCAAGAAGCTCATCGAGGAGCTGAACGGCACGCTGCGCAAGCTCAAGTTCTATACCAACAATGACTTTGCGTTCAAAGACGTCCACAACGAGGAACTCTTTCTTCAGAACGGCAAGGTACTCGTAGAGACGGTGCAACTTCTACAGCCGTATCGCATCGTAGGAACTCAAGACATTCAATTCTTGGGCGACCTCTTCGAACAGCTCCTTAATCAGGGCTTTAAGCAAAACGAGGGCCAATTCTTCACACCTGTGCCCATCACCCGTTTTATTTGGAAGTCACTCCCACTCGACAGCATCGTGCAGGACGAGGCTGGTGCCGTGCACTATCCACGCGTTATCGATTACGCCTGTGGCGCGGGGCACTTTCTCACAGAAGGATTCGAAGAAATCTCCGACGCCGCATGCCAATATGATCCGACCATAGAGGATGACCTCGGAGACGCCGACTGGGTCAGAGACAATCTCGTCGGCATCGAGAAGGACTATCGACTCGCTCGCGTTTCCAAGGTCTCGTTCTACATGCATGGCGCAGGGCAGAGCAACGTGGTCTTCGGCGACGGACTTGAAAATTATCCCGACAAGGGAATCGACAGCCGAACCGACAGGGGACGCTTCGACATTCTTGTCGCCAATCCCCCGTACTCTGTCGCGGCCTTCAAACCGCATCTCAAGCTTCACAACAACGAACTCAAAGTGCTGGAAACCATCAGCGATAGCGGCTCGGAAATCGAGACCCTCTTTGTCGAGCGTGCGGCACAGCTTGTTCGGCCCGGAGGCTACGCCGCCATCGTCCTCCCCACCTCGATCCTCGACAAGAGCACGAGCTCGAGTTTCATGGCCGCACGCGATGTGCTTTTGAGCTCCTTCGAGATCGTCTCCATCGCCAGGTTTGGATCAGGCACATTCGCGGCCACAGGAACAAACGTCGCAATTATGTTCCTACGTCGCTTTGACGAGATCCCGCCCCGCAATGCGAACGCACTTGATTTCGTTGACGCTGTTTTTGAGCGCAGGAAGCTCACTGGCTGGAGAGACGAAAGCGCTTTCAACGCTTATCTCGGCACAATTAATGTAGACGGAGATACTTACCGGGCTTTTCTCGCAGGAGAGGCTAACTGGAACGAATGGGCAAACACTCGCCACTTCAGCGTTTATTGCCATCTTTTCGAATCATCGAAGGAGCTCAAGACCCTTCGGAAGAGCAAGACTTGGAAGGCGGCCGACAAGAACTCACGGCTCAAAGCAGAGAACGAGCTGTTCTATCGCCATGCGCACAAGGAAGAGCGCAAACGCCTGCGCGTTTGGGGTCTCGTCTGCGGTGAACAGACGCTCATCATCAACTCACCTAACACGACCAAGGAAATCGCCTCTTTCCTTGGCTACAAATGGAGCAATCGCAAAGGCAACGAGGGGATACAGCCCATCGATGGTGAGGGCGTGCTCTATTCGGACAACGAATCGGACGACACGAACTCGCTAAGCGGCATCATCAGAGCATGGTTCTCCGGCGAGCAGGTTGAGCCCGGCGACCTTGCCCAGTACTACTACTATGCCAAGACCGCCGATTTCATTGACTTTGATGCCGATAAGTTCGACGAGACTCTTACGATTCCCCGCTCTTTCTACAAGCCCCGCTCGTTCGCCCAGGGCACCGTAGTCAAGACGCTTAGAGACATCACATCCTACGTTACCAACAGCGTGGCCCAGAGTTCCATCACCACCGACACTTACGTAACAACGGAAAACATGGTCAAGAACCGTGGCGGCATAACCACCTATAGTGGAGAGCTTCCGGCAAGTGCTGGCACCGCATACAAGAAGGGAGACACGCTCGTCTCCAATATTCGCCCCTATCTGCAGAAGATTTGGCTCGCAGACCGCGATGGGGCGTGCTCCAAGGACGTTTTGGTATTCCGAAGCATAAATACCGACAGCCTATTGCCCGAGTTTCTCCATCTGCTCCTGTGGCAGAAGGACTTCTTCGACTACGATATGTCCACCTTCACGGGAACCGGCAGGCCTCGCGGAGACAAGGATGAGCTGCTCAAATACCCCATCCCAGTCCCGACGCTCTCCGAGCAGAGAGCCCTCATCGACGATTTCAATCGCTTAACAGATGAAATCAATAGCAAACGACAGCAAATCGCCGCTCTCAAGGAGAGCGTCAAATCACGGTTTGTAGAGGTATTTGGCGATCCGGTCGATGGTAAAAAATGGCCTTTCGTTAGGCTTGAAGACCTCTGTACCAAGTTGGGTTCCGGAGCAACGCCACGAGGTGGCAAAACGGCATACAAGGCCGAAGGTGTTCCGCTGGTCAGAAGTACGAATGTTCACAACGGTCGTTTCGTGTGGAAGGACCTTGCTTGTATTGATGATGAACAAGCCGCAAAACTAGAAGGCGTCACGCTGATGAAGGGTGACGTGCTTCTGAATATTACTGGCGCTTCGGTTGCTCGTTCATGTCTTTTGCCAGATGAATTGGCTGGTGGACGTGTTAATCAGCATGTCTCAATTGTCAGAGTCGACCAAAAACGGATGCTGCCGGTGCTATTGAACACGGTGCTGATCAGCGATTCGTATCAGAGACTCCTGCTAAACGGCTCAAGAGCGGCTGGAGCAACAAGGGAGGCAATTACCAAAGAAGCTCTAAAGAGAATGACGGTTCCCTTGCCTCCCCTTGAGCTTCAGCAAGAGTTCGCCTCTTTCGTCGCTCAGGTCGACAAATCGCAATTTGCACTCGAGCAAGAGGTCGACGCCCTTTCCGCAGAGCGCGACGCCCTTCTAGACCGATTCCTCGCGTGATACGTTCCTCCCATCCATATCGGGATGGGAGGAACTGATGCACACGACGATCGAAATAGCAAACGCGGTTCTCACAAAAATGCAGGCACTCGTTAGCGGCGAAGTGCTTTCGTATCTCGAGAGCGTCCTTATGAGCGAACTCAGGGGCATCGAACTTGAAGTGAACGCGCTCAGCAATGTCGAAGACGAGGCCTCAAAGTACATGGAGCGATTCCTCGCAGCCAAAACCATCGAGGGATGCTCGCCTAAGACCATCAGGTACTACAAGGCCACACTTACAAGGGCGCTCGAAGCAATCAAAAAACCAATTGTCCGGATTAGTTCAGATGACTTACGAACATACCTGAGCGAATATCCCATGGGTAATAACGCAGGGAGCATCACCGTCGACAACGTCAGGCGCATCCTGTCGTCATTCTTCTCTTGGCTTGAAGACGAGAACCATATACTCAAAAGCCCTGCACGACGCATTAAAAAGATTCGCTCAAAGAGAACGGTCAAGTCCGTATATTCTGATGAAGAACTTATAGCCCTCACAGACGCCTGTTCTTGCAAGAGGGATCTGGCAATCATCAACCTTCTTAGTTCAACAGGGATGAGAATAGGCGAACTCGTCTCGCTCAATCGAGAAGACGTTGATCTAAATCGGCGAGAGTGCATTGTACTCGGAAAGGGCAACAAAGAGAGAGTCGTCTATTTTGATGCGACTACAAAGCTGCACCTAAACAACTACCTGCAAGAACGCAGCGATAACGTCGCCGCGCTATTCTGTAGTCTCACAAAGCCGAGTTCTAGGCTGCAAGTAAGCGGAGTCGAGCTCCGCCTTCGCTCCTTGGGAACAAAAGCAGGCGTCAAACACGTCCACCCACATAAGTTCAGGAGAACGCTGGCCACCAAAGCAATTGGAAAAGGAATGCCCATCGAGCAGGTGCAGAAGCTGCTTGGCCATCAAAAGATTGATACAACGTTGATGTACGCAATGGTCGATCAGGACAACGTAAGGGACTCTCATAGAAGGTATATCTGTTAAGTCAAATCACGGTTTGTCGAGATGTTTAGAACCAAGACACACGCATCATGGCCAATCGAAACAATCGGCAACTACAGCATAGAAATGCACTACGGCACTTCAGCAAAAGCCGGCGCCGATGGCGATTATGTCTACATCCGAATGAACAATATCACCGACGACGGCATCCTTGACCTAACCGATACAAAGCGAATCACCCTAAAGGGCCAAGCTCTCGAAAATGCTACCGTCCGCTATGGCGATATGCTTTTTAATCGAACCAACAGCATTGACAAGGTTGGGAAAACTTGCGTTTTTCATCAGTCAGAGACCATGGTTATTGCTGGGTACATCGTGTGCGTAAGGTTCGCTGACCACAGCTCTGCCGAATATGTATCTGGTTACCTGAATTCAAAGGAAGGAAAGCGAGTCCTTCGTAATATAGCGAAGGGAAGTGTCCATCAGGCAAATATCAGCGCAGCAGACTTGGCCGCTATTCCCATTGCAATTCCCCCGTTGTCCCTCCAACAGGAGTTCGCCGACTTCGCTGCCGAGGCGGACAAATCGCAATTTATCATCCACCAAGATCTTCACGGCTTTTGAAAAGACAGATAGTTACATGTCCAACGCTACAGAAGCCCGAGGACCGTCGCCTTTGATAGCATCTCGTAGGCTCGCGGATATGTCTCTTTGTCGCGCTCGGCCATAAATGCCCAGTTCGCCGTCACGTCAGCCGCCCTCACCATAGCCACCTTGGAGGAGTCGACATAGGAGACTGGAATCTTGGGCAGCCAGTCGCTAAATACAGGAGGGTAGGAGGTCTGCCACGTTGGGTTGAACATGCCGCAGCGCAGCTCCTCATCAACCGATTCTGCCAGGTTGTACTTTCCGTCGATCGAAGTCGAATGCTCGTCAACCACAACAGAAACTGCATCAACCTCGCTCGCGGCAATTCCCTGAAGCCTCAGCGCGTCAACGATGCCGGACTTCACGCCACGCTTTAGAGCGTAGTCAAGATACCTTTGCTTGCGCCTTTTCGAGCTTGAATTCTCAGAGCAACTGCAACACCCCTGAGTAGTGGACCTCGTAGGGCGTCCTGAACCCCAGGCGCTTGTGGGGCCTGCGGTTGATGGCATCGTACACCCGCTCGACCTCCTCGTCCGAGACCGCAGAGAAGCCGGTCCCCTTCGGGAAGTACTCGCGCAGCAGACCGTCTGTGTTTAGTCAAGCCTGATTTTCGGGTTGGGGCTGCGGTGGAAATCCTGGTCCTCTTTTGGTCCAGGATTTCCACCGCAGCCCCAACCCGTAAATTGAACGCTATCAAACACAGATGCCGTCGCGAAGTCGATGTCGCGCGTGACGCGGCCGTCGGGGATGCGCGCGAGCAGCCCGCTTCCGCCCTTGAGGATAAACCGGCCGTCGGGGTTGCTGAACACCCTGCGCAGGAACCGGTCGCGCAAAGCCCGACGACAGCCGTCCCCAGGGTCACCGCCCCTGTCGCGAACGGCCCTCTTCAGGGCCCTGTCGAGCTGACCGCCGTTCTCGTACGTCATTCTTCCCGCCTCCTAGCTAACGAATCGTACAGGCTGGCCCCCGCCGGCATCCCGGCTTTTGCCCCCCCGGCGTCGATTTTCTCCCTCAGCGCGCCCTCGTCTTCGACGAGGCCCCTTTCGAGCGCGTCCGCGAGCACGTTCGCGACCAGGCTCAGTTCCTCCCCGGAGTCTATCAGGTCCACCACCGTGAGCCAGGGCCTCGTCGCCGGGATGTCCGAGACGATCGCCACGTCCTTCGGGTCGAGGCGGCGCTTCCTGATGAATCAGGTTCGGGCGCTTAGTCTGCTTTCTCTCGGGCGTGCAGAACTCGTAGGGCGAGGGGCTGACCTCGCCGATGCCGTAGAGCCATGCAGCCGTCGCCCCCATGGCGACGGGGCGCCTCCCCGGGTCGATCGACAGTCAGGCCGCGAGGACGTCCTCCTCCCGCGTGCTCGGCGAGCCGCCCATGCGGTAGACGCCCTTCGCGAGCCTCTCTATGTTGCCGAGCCCTTCCCGCCTCGAGAGCGCGTACCGCTCGACGCCGAGCACCTTCGCCTGCACAGATGTGAAGAGCCCCCTTTGGGAAGAGGCGATGTCGTTGGTGGCTCGTATGACTTCGATTTATTCCATGCTTGCATTGTGGAAAATAATGCAACAATGCAAGCAATACGCTCAGAATACACGGCGTTATTCGGCGGCATTCGGGGTCACTGAAACTGCGGAAACCGATTTTCGCATTTCTTTATTCCCATTTGTTGACCTGGGCGAACGCAATTGAAGAGGGCTTGAATCCGCCTCGCAGTTTCAAGTCAGTTTCATCCGCTCGAAATCGGCCTTCGGGGGACCCGAATTGTGAATTATTCCCGCAGGGCCTAATTATTCCCGTACCGCCGAGTACTCCGTTGTACCGCCCAGTAGGGACACACGGGAATAATTGGGTCGTTTTCCCAGGTAGAGATGCAAAAAGAAAGCCCTCGAACCAAAGGGTTCGAGGGCTGTTATTCCCACTATTTCGCTGGTGGCTTTGGTTCTGTCGTCCCGTCATTCCAGTTGCACCCAGTTTTCGGCATCGACACGGAACGCGTGCCGCCGAATGACGCGATGTCGCGTCTCGTCGGCTTCGGGGACAAAAGCTGGGACAACTTCAAAAACTTTTTTCAAACTCAGGGCTTTGAGTTTTTGTTTTTGTCCCAAAGGAGCTTCCGGCCGTGATTCGGATGCCCGATTGGGCGGAATCGCCCGTTTCTGGAACTCAACCGCAGCATCACGCACAAGCCACTCGCAACAACTGCAAATGATTGGTCGAGGGCGGCTTCCAACGCGATTCCAAAGCCGCAGGTCAGGCGACTGCGCTGCTGGCAGGGAAAGGGAGTCGTATCAGGCGGCTTGCCCATGAGTCGACGATGAGGCCTTCACCGAATGTCGAGAACATGCTGGTAAAATAGGCAATACTTTTTATGACAGGAGAACGAGCATGGCCGAACCCCACGATAGGAAGCCGATCCTCACGATCGAGCAGCAGATAGAGCACCTCAAGCAGAAGGGCGTAGCCTTCGAGCTGTGTTCCGAGGAAGAGGCCGAGGACTACCTGCGCGACAAGTGCAACTTCTTCAAGCTCGCATCCTATCGCAAACTCTTCTCGAAATACGAGGGAGGCCCGCGCGACGGCCGCTACGTAGAC
Source organism: Collinsella aerofaciens (assembly GCF_028207065.1). Lineage (GTDB taxonomy): Bacteria > Actinomycetota > Coriobacteriia > Coriobacteriales > Coriobacteriaceae > Collinsella > Collinsella aerofaciens_AR. Next base: position 18,003 of record NZ_JAQLFP010000031.1, on the reverse strand, counting down.
CTCGACTTCGGCCAGCTACGCCTGCTCGCGGCGCTCGACCAGGAGCTACGCCACGCCCTGCTCGGCATGACGCTCGACATCGAGCACTTCCAGAAGGTGACACTGCTTCGCGAGATGGAGGACCGTGGAGAGGATGGCTACGCCATCGTGGCCGACTACATGGCATCGCTTACCACTGCAAACAGGGAGTACCGCCTGCGCGAGCTCAAGATGAGCGGCCGCAGCCCCTACAGCTCGAGCCTCTACGCGAAGTACTCCGGCGACATGCCTGCCTGGGCCTTCCTTGAGCTCACCTCGTTCGGCACCCTCATCGACTTCGTGCGCTTCTGCGCCAGGCGATGGGGCGACAGGCGCTTCGAGGCCTCCCACTACGACCTCAAGCGCGTGAAGTCCGTCCGCAACTGCGCCGCGCACGGCTCGTGCCTGATCAACTGCTTCGCCGAGAGGGGCGCCGCCCGGGGCTCGGCGTCCAGTGGCGTCTCCCGAAGGGTCGCCGCCGTGGGAATCCCCAAGGCGACCAGGAGGAAGTGGATGGGGAATACGGCCATGCAGGAGGTCGCGACCGTGCTCGTGGCGCACTCCGGCTTGGTACCCGAGGGCTCCTCGCGCTCGCGCGCCGCATCCGAGCTCGCCGAGATGTTCGCCAGGGCCGACGGAGAAACCGAGGCGCTGCCCGACAAGGGGCCCGACGCCGCAGCTCGCTCCGCGCTCGAGTTCCTTCGCAGGTTGACAGAATCGCTCGGGTTGGTAGAATAGCCTGCAGATAGCAAAACCTTCACGGTTTTAGGGGCGGACTTGCGCAAGCGACTCTGCCCTATTTTTATATTCACTCGCTATAAGAGACGGGTGATACCTGGGTCAATGACAGAACTGAGAAGCCCGGAATAATGGAGCCAGTTAGAAACCCTCGGGTTTGCGGGGCGGGATCGTGAGAGCGATTCTGCCCTATTTTTTCCTCCGTCTGCCCCAAACCAAGTATTTCGAAGATAGCCTGTAGGTGTCCTCCTGGGCGCCTTTTATTTTCAGGGAATCAGCCGCTTCATGAACGAGCGACCGGCTTGACCTAGATCGAACCGCCTTCATCTCCGCCTAGGCGCCGGCGATCAACATCGTAAATCCGCGCGTGCTACAATGCGGGCATCAGAGATGAAAACACAGTCCCCGTCGGGTAGTCGTGGGCGTGCGGGAGTCCGCATCAGTAACCTGCCTCCTTGGTTGTCCCTTCTCTGCATGGTCATCTACATAAAGGAGGAACCAACCATGCAGATCAGCGTGTCATCCACCCTGACCGTATATCACGACAGCCAATTCTGGGTCGGGCTGGCGGAGCATGTCGAGGACGGCAGATACGGCGCCGCCCGCATCGTCTTCGGCGCGGAACCGTCCGATGAGGAAATCCTGCGATTCGTTACAAGCAAATGGGCGGAGCTCGCGTTCTTCGGTGACGATCCCGCCGAGGCGAGCAAGCCCGCGAGGAACCCCAAGCGCCGCGCCCGCGAGGCGTCGAAGGCCCTTAAGCAGCCGGCGATGGGCACCAGGGCGCAGCAGGTGCTCGCGAGTCAGCGGGAGACAATGAAACGGGAGTCAGCCCGCGCAAGAAGCCAACGCCGCGCGGATGAGGCGGAGGCGCGCTTCGAGCAGCGAAAGCTGAAGCGCAAGCAGAAGCATCGCGGGCATTGATCGCCATGTGCAGCAAGGCAAACCATATACAGCAGTGGGGCCAGTTCCACTTGAAGCCGACGCCGCGTAGACGCTGATGGTGACGGCTATGCACGGGCACGGGCGCGCCGCCGCACTTCACAGCTTGTTTCTCAAGTATTTGGGACGCACACACGGCGTTCAAAAATGCGGAGCGACTCTGTATGGCTCGAGACTGAGCCGAGGTGCCCTACTTCTCGCCCTCCAGCAGCACCACGATGCGGTCGATGTCGACGGCAAAGCGAGGCCTTCCCTCCTGCTCGTAGCGGTCGAGGTATGCCTGGCACTCTGAGACAATGCGCTTGGTGCTGCCGTCGATGATGCGTTGGAGCGTCTCGTAGTAGGCCGAGCCCTCGGTCCTGAAGCGGCGCTGGTAGGCCTGGTTATGGGGAACATCTTGATGTAGTGGATGCCGTGGCGGCAGTTGGGGCGCGTCGTGGGGCGGGGTGGCAACGCAAAGTACTGGTCTTTGGGCACGTTAGGGGCGATGTTGGAACGCAGCGGCACGGCGAAGTCCCTGCGCTTCCCGCGGAAACGCAGCCTCACCACTACGATGCAGGGACGATTGTGCTTAAGCATGAGCTCGCGGTCGCCCTCGGCGTGGACGAAGAAGTCCTGGGGATGGATACAATCTTCATCGGTTACGCCCCCTTCATACGAAGCGGGGCCCGCATCGCTGCGGGCCCCTACAGGTGGGCGATATTCTACGCTTTGCGGCACCCCATCGCCCACGGAGGTTAAACGTACACGTAAGCCGTACTCTGAAAGCCGCAGCTTCCGGCAAGTAGTTTATACCACGAGAGGTCGCTTTCAATGCGCATAGCTCGCAAAATAGCACTCGCTGGGCCGTCACCCCTGGCCGTTACCCTCCAATCTTCATTAAAGTCAGCAGGTCAATTCATATAGTCATGGGGATTTATCCTAAAGGGAATCAAATTTTTACCCCCATAACTAAGGAATTTTCTATTCCCACTCAATGACTAGAGCCCTGGTGTAATTGGCTGGATCACCGTTCCGGGAACCGGTATCGACCTACCTGTCCGCCAAGCTCCTTCTTCAGCTCCAGCCTAGTATCTGACTCGCGCTGTTATAAGCAAAAACCGAAGAGATGCATCTTAGCCAAGAAAAAAGGTTAGCATTATCTTACTGTATGATTCGTGTGTTATAGTTAGATGGCTCTAACTGTTTGGGGGCGATAGCCATGCACGAACGCAAGGGCTTCTGGGACAAGAATGCCGGTCGGTACGACCGTTTCATGCGAAAGGACCGGGCGGCGTATGAGAAGATGTATGGGCTGATCCGGCCGGTAGTGAAAGCAAAAACCGTACTGGAGGTTGCCACCGGCACGGGGCTTATCGCAAAGAGCATCGTGAATGCGGCGGCACACATCGAGGCTACGGACGCTTCTGCAAAGATGATCCTTGAAGCAAAACGGGACATTCAATCCGCAAAGCTGCACTTTTCCGTACAAGATATGTTCCACCTGCCCTATGCACAGAAGTCCTTCGAAGTGGTGATTGCGTCCAACGCGCTTCACATAGTGCCGCATCCGGAAAAGGCCCTGCAAGAAATCAGGCGGGTGCTGAAGGACGACGGCGTGCTCATCGCGCCAACCTTCACCCACGCGGAGAACTCGGTTTCCGGCAAGGCAAAAGCCTTTTTCATGAGTATGGCGGGATTCCCCCTCCACAGCAGGTGGACAAGCGAGGAATACCTACGTTTCCTGCGTCAAAACGGCTGGGCGGTGCAGAAAAGCGCGGTGTTGAAGGCCTCGTTCCCGTTGACCTATGCGGAATGCACAAAATCGGAGGGGGCAGATGTCGTTCTTTGAAAACACCCGCAAGCCCGTGGGCCTCGGCGGAAAACTTATGGTTGCCATGATGAACCTGGGCCACAGCCCTGTGGCGCGGTGGGGACTTCGATTTCTACGACTTGCGCCAAATGCCAAGGTGCTGGATTGCGGCTGCGGCGGCGGGGCGAACATAAAACGGCTGCTGAAAAAATGCCCGCATGGCGTCGTCAAGGGCGTCGACTATTCGCCCGTCAGCGTGGAGAAGACTAGAAAGCTCAACCGAATTGCAATTCAGGAGGGGCGTTGCGCCGTTCTGCAAGGCAGTGTGGCGGATATGGTGTTTGAGGATAGCTACTTCGATGCCGCCACGGCCTTTGAGACCGTCTATTTTTGGCCTGATTTGCCCCGATGCTTCCGTGAGGTCTGGCGGACGCTGAAGCCAGGCGGGACAATTCTCATCTGCAACGAGAGCAATGGCGATACGGACAAGGACGAGAGGTGGACGCAGATCATCGGCGGCATGACCATCTATAAGGACGTTGAATTAAAGGCATGTCTGGAGCAGGCGGGTTTTCACGAGGTGCAGATACGCAAAAAGAAAAGGTGGCTCTGCGTCACGGCGCAGAAGTAAGGGCATCAAGCACGGGCATTTTTCATCCATCCTGCACATGGCGATAGGCATGACGGTCATAGCGGCTGTGCTGGCGGCAATTATGACAGTTTTTATTCACTGAGGAAGAAACCTATGAAATGTAAAATTGAGAAAAACACCGTGCAGGAGACGCTGATCCTCCCGCTGTATTCCCGGAAGCTGTGTACGGAGTTGTACCCGAACCTTTACAAGGATGAAACAGCGGTTCGTCTGCTCGGCCAGATCGACTACGACTTTTCAGAGGCAGAGAAAAACTCCCGCAGCCTGATGCAGCGCTTTGGTGCGCTGGAGGTGGCCATGCGGCAGGGTGATCTTGCTTTCGAGGTGCGGGATTACCTGAAAGACCACCCCAATGCGGCGGTGGTCAATCTGGGCTGCGGGCTGGACAACACCGGCAGAACCTGCGACAACGGTAGATGCAAGATCTACAATCTGGACTTCCCGGATGTGATTGCCTTGCGGCAGCAGCTGCTGCCCGCCGGGGATCGAGAACAAAATATCCCCTGCGACCTGAAAGACACCGCATGGTTTGGCAAAATCGATGCCTCCGGCGGGGCGGTGTTCTTTGCCTCCGGAGTGTTCTATTACTTTCTGACCCAGCAGGTCCGGGAACTGGTGCGGGGGATGGAGGACGCTTTCCCCGGCGGTGTGCTGGTGTTTGATGCGGCGAACCGAACGGCGGTAAAGATGATTGCCAAGACATGGCTCAAGAGCGCGAAGATCAAGGATGTGGGCGCGTATTTCGCGGTTTCCGACGCTCCCAAAGAGATTAGTGCGTGGGATAGCCGCTTGCAGGTCACCAGCCGGGGCTACATGCTGGGTTACAACGATTTGAGGGACTCTTCTGTCAGCGGCTTTTTCCGGTTTCTCGCAAGGGTCGGTGACAACGGGATGAAAATGCAAATCGTGAAAATAAGATTTTGAGAGGCAAAAACGAAGCGCATTCACTTTGACGTCGAAGAAGACGGCTTTTACGGCGCATATTGGGCGTGCAGGGACACGCATACAGCAGCGGGCACGGATTCAATTGAAACCGTGCCCGCTATCTGATACTATAGCATTTTATCGAACGTCTGTTCTATTCCCACTCGGTGGTTATAGTTTTGCCGTCTCGTCACTCCAGTTGCACCCAGTTTTCGGCGGCATCTCGAAGTGAGTGTCGCTGAATGACGCGACGTCGCGTTTCATCGGCTTCGGGGACAAAAGCTGGGACAACTTCAAAAACCATTTTCAAACTCAGAGTATTGAGTTTTTATTTTTGTCCCAAGGGGCACGGAGAGCCGCCTTTGGAGGCTCGATATCGCCGAAAACGCCCGTTTTGAAACTCAACCGCCTTTGAGCCTGCAAGCCACCAGCTTCAACAGTAAGTGAGTCGACGCGGGTGGCTTACGAGCCGTTCACAAAACCGCAGGCCACAGGTCTTTGTCAACGATAAGCAAAGTGAATAGTCTCAGGTGGCTTGCCCATGAGTTGGCGTAAGCCTGTTTAGCAAAAGGCTAATCGGACACGACAGGCCGCCCGCATGGCGACGGCGTTTCCCGTGCGGGCACAAACAGCCCTGCGTGCCCTGTCGCGCGATATCCCAATGCGACGTTCAGAACCCTACCCGCCAAGCAGCCACCTCGCGAAATTCAGCACGAGCACGCCCTCCCGGGTATGGGGCTCATGCCTCGTGCGAGTGATGAGAATCTTCGGGAATGCATCCCCGATGGATAGAATCGGCGCAATCTCCCTCTCGAGCGTCGAATCGGCGCCGATATCGTCGCTCACATACACTCTCCTTCCCGGTTTCGAAACCTGGAAGGCAGTATGCGCAAGGATGCGTCGAGGAGCGATCCCAGTCGTACCATGCCAGCAGAGATGTCGAGGCACATTCGTTCATACTGCAATGCGGGCATCGGAGATAAAAAACAGCTCGTCGGGTAGTCATGGGCGTGCGGGAGCCCGCATCAGTAACCTGCCTCCTCGGTTGTCCCTTCTTTGCATGGTCGTCTACATAAAGGAGGAACCAGCCATGCAGATCAGCATGCTTGCCCTTCTTGGGTCACGGACCGGGGAGGCGAGGGCCTCCGTCGGGACCGCCCTAGCAACCGGCATATCCAAGGAATGACAAGGCTCGATCGCTGTGCTGGTCAGGATGCCGAAGCGGGCCGTCCGCCAATCGGAATGCGGGTCAGGATGCTGCAACGTGATTCCAGCTGCAGGATACGGCTCCTTTGCGGTTGCCGCAAAACCTGCTGGCAACATTCTTACTATCCGAATGATGTACGCATCCCTTGGGATCGTTTCGCCTGACCAGGGCCATCTTCAGCGCCTCATCGGCCAGCTCGGCAGGCGCCTCTTCCACGCGTAATAGCCCTGGCGGGTCACCTATGCAACCAAAGATACAAAAGGGATCGAATGGCCAGAAAGGATTGTCCTTGCCGACAGGCAATCCTTGACAAACGAGCTTCAGCCTCCTTAAAATTGCGTGGTTTGCCGAACTGAGTCAGCGAAGGAGGGGTGTCGTGGTTGGTCTTTTCCGCACGTGGATGAGCGCCTAAAAAGCGGCGCTGTTATGGCGTCGCGCTGTTTTGCACGCCATTCCACGATTGGACATAACCATGATGTTTGAAACCTCTCGGCGCAGGTCTGTTTCGCTGTGCCATTCATGGCAATTTAAGATTTGTTTCGTATGGGGCGGGGAGCTCGTGTCGACATTGACGAGCTCGATTCTCCAAATGGGTCTCATTTGGCATATCGCCCTCACGACAGGATCATCTTCCCTCCTCTCCCTGGCATCGTTAGCAGGCTTTCTGCCGATTGCTTTGTTCGGAGTCCTTGCGGGCGCCGTTGTCGACAGACTGCCTTTGAAACGTGTTCTCATCGGCGCCGACCTCTTCGTTGCCGCGGTGGGCGCCGCCTTGGCGATTGCCTCGTTGGCCGGCAGCTTACCTGCGTGGTCAATACTCATCGCCCTGCTTCTCCGCGCAGCTGGCACTTCGTTCTACACGCCGGCCTCCCAATCCCTCACGCCCCATCTCGCCCCGCCAGAGCATCTCGTTCGCCTATCGGGAGTGATGCAAGCGATTCAGTCCGCCGGATACATTCTTGGCGCCGCGCTCGCGGCAGTGATTTATCCTGTGGCGGGCATTACCGCCATGATTGCCCTCGACGTGCTGGGGGCGCTTTTCGCTTCTCTAGCTGTCCTCGCCGCTCAGATAGACGCAGGAGGACTCGACGAAGCCGACCGCAGCTCGTCCTTTTCCAATAAAGTTCGAGAACTTTTCTCTGAGATTTCGGACGGCTACAAGCTGATCAGGGGATACAGGGGGCTGTTCGCCCTTCTTTGGTGCGGGTTCGTCTTCGCTTTCGCGTTCTCCCCACTCGCGGCATTGTTCCCAATAATGACCTTGGGACATTTCGGCGGTAGCACGGGGGATGCTGCTTTGGTGGAGGTCCTTTTCTCCGCAGGCATGCTGGCTGGGTCCGGCATTTTGGCGGCCACGGGAGGGTTCCGCAATAGGTCGCTCACCATGGTCGCCGTGATCGCCGGCTTCGGCGTCGTCGCAATCGCATCCGGATTGCTCGGCCCGTCGCTGTTCGCCGCTTTCCTACCGGCGAGCTTTCTTATGGGCGCATGCTCCCCGCTGTACGCGGGAACCCAGACTGCCCTTATGCAGGAGCAGATACCTCCTGAGTACCTAGGCCGCGTTTTTGGTCTCTATGGAACCATTATGGCGTGGGCCATGCCCATGGGCCTCGCAGCCCCTCCGTTTTTGCGGACCTGCTCGGAGCTCCGTTGTGGTCCGTCGGTTCTGGAGCGACCATGACACTGCTTACGTTGGCGATGCTTCTCGCTCCAAGCGTCCGAAACGTGGGGAAAAAAGATTCCGGGCAGATTCAATAGCCCAAGCATTCGAAAAAAGAGGCGGCGGCCATCGGTTCGCGCGTCAGCCTTCAAGCCCTTGCGACGACGAGGTATTGCGCCGACATCCCACATCGCGCTCCTTATTCGCCGCCAACTATCATTTTCGGATTTGCCGGCTTGCGCAAGGCCAAAACGCTCACGCCGGCGATCGGGCAAAGGCGAAAAATCGACGTGAACGATTCTTTATTGGCATGGCTGCGCTTCCAGAAAACGACAATACACAAAAGGTGGTTCAACTTATGGAACTCATAGTCAAAGCTAAAGACATCTTTTTGGAATATGCCGGCCGCGATATTCTGGACATCGAAGAATTGGAAATCTACCCCTACGATCGCATCGGCTTGGTAGGAGACAACGGTGCAGGCAAAACCAGCCTGCTAAAAATCCTGAGCGGCAATCTAACCATTGCGGACGCCGACGTCAGGCGCTTCGGCAGCATTGCCCTCATCGGCCAGCTCGACGAACTCGACCTTGATGCGGCTCAGGACAACGGCGAGATGCTCTCCCGTCTCAACGTCGCCGAAGTGGCGCAGGAGACGATGAGCGGCGGGGAGGAAACACGCGCCAAGATTGCCTCTGTGCTCTCCCAGCATGCAAGCGCGATCTTCGCCGACGAGCCTACGAGCCACCTCGACCAAGACGGCATCCGCCTTCTCGTCGGACAACTCAAGGCATTTGATGGGGCCCTGCTCATCGTGAGCCATGACCGTCATTTTCTCGACCAGGTGGTAGACAAGATCTGGGAGCTCAAAGACGGCGGTATTTCCGAATTCTGGGGTGACTACTCCGACTATCTGCGACAGAAAGAAGAAGAGCGCAAAGCTCAGGCGACTCGATACGAAGAGGCGATGCGCGAGCGCGATCGCCTCGAAGCCGCCATCGAAAAACAGCGGAAAAAAGCACGGCAGGTCGACGCCAAGCGGAAGGGTGCGAAAAAAAGCAGCGAGTATGCAGGTCGCTTGGGGCATCAGAAAACAACCGGCACCAAGCAGAAGAAAATGCATCAGGCAGCTAAGAACATGGAGAAGCGCCTCGAAGCGCTCGAAGGGATCGAGGCCCCAGATAGCATTCGCGCCGTGCGCTTCCGCCAGAGCAAGGCCCTGGAACTGCACAGCAAATTTCCCATCTCGGCAGATGATTTCAGCTTGAGCTTCGGCAACTGCGTGCTCTATGACCACGCGAAATTCGAGATACCGCTCGGTGCCAAAGTGGCCATCACCGGTGGCAACGGCACAGGAAAGACCAGCCTGCTGAAGGCAATCGTTCGACGCGCCGACGGTATCAACATCTCTCCCAAAGCAGAGATCGGCTACTTCGAACAGACAGGTTACAAGTTCGACGCCCGCCAGTCTGTGATCTCGTTCATGCAGAATGGTTGCGAGTACAGCATGACCGAAATTCGAGGCATCCTCGCCTCTATGGGAATCGGACCGCGCGACCTGACAAAGGACGTTGGCGTTCTCTCGGGAGGCGAAGTCATCAAGCTGCTACTCGCGAAGATGCTGCTGGGCAGATACAACATCTTGCTCATGGACGAGCCTGGAAATTACCTGGACATCAAGAGCGCCGAAGCCCTCGAGCAGATGATGAGCGCCTATGCCGGAACGATAGTGTTCGTCTCCCACGATAAGAGGCTGGTCGAGAACGTCGCAGACATTGTCTACGAAATAAAGGACACCAAGCTAGTCAAAATCTTTCAGCGCGAATAGCCCTAAATGAGCAGGAAATAATCCCCGAACGGAGACAAGGGAGTAAAACGGCAAAGAAAGAGCCTCCGTCCCAACGCAGGGAACGGAGGCTCTTTAATCGCTTTTACTCATCTCCGTCGCTGGTGGCTTTGTCATGACTCTCGTACGAAACGAAACTCAGCGGCACAGTGCAGCACTCAAAAGTGCAGGTCAGAACCCTGCCAGCCTACTCCCACTCAATCGTCGCGGGCGGTTTGGACGTGATGTCGTAGCACACACGGTTGGCGCCGGGGACCTCGGCAACGATGCGGCCGGAAATGCGGGCCAGCACGTCGTAGGGCAGCTTGGCCCAGTCGGCGGTCATGGCATCGCTGGACTCGACGGCGCGCAGGATGATCGGGCGCTGATAGGTGCGCTCGTCGCCCATAACGCCAACGGACTTAATGTCGGGCAGGACCGCGAAATACTGCCAGCAGCTGTGCTCGGAGTTGCGCTCGCCGGTCTGCTCAAACAGACGCTGGTTGTAGACATCGAGCTCCTCGCGCACGATAGCGTCGGCGTTCTTGAGGATCTCGAGCTTCTCCTTGTCGACCGCACCGATGATGCGGATGGCCAGACCCGGGCCCGGGAAAGGCTGGCGGAACACGATGCGACCCGGCAGGCCCAGTGCCAGACCAAGCGCGCGGACCTCGTCCTTAAAGAAGTGATCAAGCGGCTCAATGAGGTCGAAGTGCACGCCCTCGGGGAACGGGATCAGGTTGTGGTGGCTCTTGATGGTAGCCGTCTTGCCGCCCGTCTTGCGAGCGCCGGACTCAATGATGTCGGGGTAGATGGTGCCCTGAGCCAAGTACTTGACCGGCTTGCCATCGGTCTCGAGCTGCTGCGCCACGGCGAAGAACTCTTTCCAGAACTGCGTACCGATGATGCGGCGCTTCTCCTCGGGCTCGGTCACGCCGGCCAGAAGCTCGGCATAACGGTCCTCGGCGTGGACGTGGATAAAGTCGACGTCAAACTGCTTGGTGAAGACCTCCTCCACCTGCTCGGGCTCGCCCTTGCGCAGCAGGCCGTGGTTGATGAACACGCAGGTCATCTGCTTGCCCACGGCGCGAGCGCCCAGCGCAGCCACGACGGAGGAGTCGACGCCGCCGGACAGGGCCAGAATCACGCGGTCGTCGCCGACCTTCTCGCGGAACTCGGCTGTCATGGTCTCGACCAGGTTATCCATGCTCCAGTTGGGCTCCAGGCCGCAGATCTCAAACAGAAAGTTGCTCAGCAGCTGCTGACCGTACTCGGAGTGCTTGACCTCGGGGTGGAACTGCGTGGTGAAGATCTTGCGCTCGACGCACTCCATGGCGGCAACCGGGCACACGTCGGTGCTGGCGGTAACGGTAAAGCCCTCGGGTACCTCGGACACGGCGTCGCGGTGGCTCATCCACACGGTCTGCTCCATAGGCGTGGAGTTAAAGAGCTTGGCGCCGGCCGTACGCGTGATGGTGGCGCGGCCGTATTCGCCCACCTCGGAGTGACCGACCTTGCCGCCGAGCGTCACGGCCGTGATCTGATGGCCGTAGCAAAAGCCCAGAACGGGAAGGCCCAGGTCAAAGATGGCGGGATCGATGGACGGAGCGTCCTCGGCATACACAGAAGCCGGGCCGCCAGAGAGGATGAGCGCAGAGGCGTTCATTTCGCGAATCTCATCGGCCGAGATGTCGCAGGGAACGATCTCGGAATACACGTTGAGGTCGCGGACGCGACGGGCAATGAGCTGACCGTACTGCGCACCAAAGTCGAGTACGAGGACCTTTGCGGAAGCCTTTTGATCCATGGTTTCCCCCTCTTGTTGGCGGGGAGCCTGTGCCCACCCGCGCGAATAAACGAAAACAGCTTACATAGTGTACACGTTATATGGGGTTTCTCGTCCCTCGCAGCCATCAGCGCACGGCAAACGCACGACCGGGGCCTATTTGACGGCAATTGAAGTGTTACCAAACGTTACAGATGATGTAATACGTTTGAACATTGGACGCCCTGTGCCACAATACTGCCGAACGACTCCGCCTCTGCGGCGGCAAATACGATAGGAATACCAGCATGAAGCGCATCCTTCTCATCGCCACGGGCGGCACCATCGCATCGACCGAGGACGGCAACGGCCTCTCCCCCGCCCTGACCGGTGAGGAGCTCGCCCAGAGCGTCCCCGAGATCTCGGGCCTCTGCGAGCTCGACGTCGTGCAGCCCATGAACATCGACAGCACCAATATGCGTCCGAGCGACTGGATGCGTATCCGCGACGTCATCGTCGAGGGTTATGCCGACCACGACGGCTTCGTGATTCTGCACGGCACCGACACCATGAGCTACACCGCGGCGGCGCTTTCCTATCTGATTCAGGACAGCCCCAAGCCCATCGTACTCACCGGCTCGCAAAAGCCCATGGGCAATCCCTTTACCGACGCCAAGCTCAACCTGTACCAGAGCCTGCTCTATGCGCTCGACGAGCATTCGCACGACGTCTCGATTGTCTTTGGCGGCGTAGCCATTGCCGGCACGCGCGCCCGCAAGCAGCGCACCATGAGCTTTAACGCGTTCATTAGCGTCAACTATCCGCCCATTGCCTATATCCGCAACGACCGCATCGTTCGCAACGGACTCCACGGCACTCACCAGGACGAGAACCCGGTTCGTTTCTACGACAGCATCGACCCGCGCGTATTTGTCCTTAAGCTGACACCCGGCGTGAACCCGGGTATCCTGGACGCTCTTGCCGATAGCTACGACGCTGTGATTCTGGAGACCTTTGGCATTGGCGGTATCCCCGAGTTTGGTGAGTCGGGCGAGTCGTTCCAAGAGGCAATTTTCCGCTGGGTCGATTCGGGTCGCACTGTCGTTATGACCACGCAGGTCCCCGAAGAGGGCCTTGACCTGGGTGTTTATGAGGTCGGCCGTGCCTACGCCGATCATCCGGGCATTTTGCGCGGCGACGACATGACCACCGAGACGCTCGTGGCCAAAACCATGTGGGCACTCGGCCAGTCACGTGATGCGGCCGAGATTCAGCGCCTGTTCTACAGCCAAGTCAACCACGACCGCATCCCGATGGCGTAATCCCTAAGGCAGCTCCACTTATCGCAGCCTTAAACGACAGGTGGTCCCCCTCGGGCCGTGCAAAAATCGGAGTATTCTGCAATTTCTCCTCCGGAGGCATAGAATCGGCCGATTATTAGACGAACTTTTAGGACGAAGGGTCCGTCTAGTAAATATTTATTCCTCATTTTTATTTAGAGTGTGGATTATCTACTGTCAAAAAGGCAAAGCCAGCCGCTCGAGCTACCATCTACGGCCGAACTGGTGCTGAATACTCGCGATTTTGCACATCGCAACCAGGGGGACCCGCCCAAAGAGCGTCAAATACAGCGGGGGAACGCCCTATTCGATGCCCTCGAGAAGCTCTGACACCGTCATGCCGAGTGCGGGTGCGATCTTAAATAGAACCTTGAGCGTGAAATTTGCCGTCCCATCTTCGATTCGGTCGAGGTAGGGTCGGCTGATTCCTGTCGCCACACAAAAATCAACCTTGGAGATACCAAGGTCCCTGCGTGTCTCTTCGACCCGCCTGCCAAGAATCTGTTTAGCACGTTCGTCCATGCAGACGAGTTTGAAATGGAGCCGAACATAAACGTAAACTATAGTTTACGTTTTGCCGAATACACAGGAGTTTTCTATGTCGGGTTCTTCGGTCCGCACGTACCGAGCCACGCTTCGCACAAACAGCGCACCGCCCAAGCTCGTCGTCGTTGAAGCAGAATGTCTTTCGCCCGATGAGCGCACAGCATTTGCATTGCTATCAAGTCGCGTCGCCGCCGTTCTGGTCCCTTGCCCGGCGCAAGGCGAACTTGCCATCCAATGCCAAGCGCACAGCTGCTCGCTCAATCAGGCTGCCGTAATCGCAACCAGCCAACGCAGTCTGCCCCTTCTCCTGGAAGCCGGTACCGCGCTCACCCTTCGCGGCGCCGGATACGAAAACGAGGCCGCCGCCGACATGGTCTTTAAACCACGATCGAGCGGCGGCCTCGCAGCAGCCATTGAATATGCGTGCAGGCTCGTTGCCTAGAAGAACAAGTTAGAAACCAAAGCCAAAGCCCGTTCCGGTAATAGCCGAGTACATAAAGTAAACGTTAACCACGTTGAGGAACACACCCGTGATGCAACCGTTGCGCAGGTAGCGTTCGCACACGATACGCGCCATGGCGGCGGAGTCATCATTGTTTTTAGCCTGGCGTCCTGCCGTAAAGTACGTCGCCACGCTCAGCAGCAGGTTGAGCACCGGCAGTGCCAGCAACTCGTAGCTCTTGCCCCAGCGCGTCGCCTCGCCGGCGGCATTAAACTTTGTTGCCACCTCGGGACCGATGTTGGGGATAACACACGCTGCGACCACCAGTGGAATCACCGCAAGCACGAGCAGCGCAATACCCATGTAGCCGGCTTTTTTGCCATATTTAAACATGTGCGTCGTCCTTACACGTTAAAGCGGAAGTGCACGACGTCGCCATCGGCCATGACATAGTCCTTGCCCTCAATACGCAGCTTGCCGGCGGCCTTGGCGCCCTGCTCGCCGCCGAGCTCGATGTAGTCGTCATAGCCAATGACCTCGGCCTTAATAAAGCCGCGCTCAAAGTCGGTGTGGATGACACCGGCAGCCTGCGGGGCGGTCGCACCCTGACGTACCGTCCAAGCCTTGACCTCCATCTCGCCGGCCGTAAAGAACGACTGCAGGCCGAGCAGCTTGTAAGCGGCCTGCGCGAGCACGTCCAGACCGGGCTGTTCCAGGCCTAAGCTCTCCAGGTAGTCGGCCGCATCCTCGGGATCGAGCTCGGAAAGCTCGGCCTCGATCTTGGCGCAAATCGGCAGCGGCTTGACGCCATCGATGGGCGCCAGATCGTCGTTAAGCATATCCTCGTCCACGTTGGCCACATACAGGATGGGCTTCATGGTGAGCAGGAACAGGCCCTTGGCGGCGGCGCGCTCCTCATCGGTCATCTCCATGGACGCGGCGCGCTTGCCCTCGTTGAGCCAGGCAAGCAGACGCTTGGCGACCTCAAACTTGGGCATGAGCTCCTTGTCGCGCTTGGCCTCCTTCTCGAGCTTGGGCAGCTGCTTCTCGAGCGTGCCCATGTCGGCCAGGATGAGCTCGGTCATGATGGTGTCGGCATCGCCAGCGGGATCGACGAACTCGCCGGTGCGGCCCACCTCACGCATGACGTTGGGGTCCTTAAAGTAGCGCACGACCTCGCAGATGGCGTCGGTCTCGCGGATGTTTGCCAAGAACTGGTTGCCCAGACCCTCGCCCTCGTTAGCGCCCTTCACCAGACCTGCGATGTCGACGAACTCGACCGTAGCCGGCACAATGCGACCCGGGTTGACGATGTCGGCGAGCTTTTGCAGGCGGCTATCGGGCACATCGACGATACCCACGTTGGGGTCGATCGTGGCAAACGGGTAGTTGGCGGCAAGGCCGGTCTTTTTGGTAAGCGCGGTGAACAGCGTCGACTTGCCCACGTTGGGCAGGCCCACGATACCGATGGAAAGGGACACGACAGCTCCTTTTGATACAGGTACTTCAAACTGCATAAGTATAGCGCCGCCGCAGCATCCAGGCGAACCCGGGCGCCACGGCGGCGCAAATGAAGCAGAGATTGGGGTCGCCGACTAGTCTGCGAGCTTTTCCACCTGGTCGAGCACCTTGTTGAGCTTTTCCTTTGCCTCGGCCTTGACCTTCTCAGCTTCTTCGTGAGCCTTCGCCTTCTGGGCGGCCTTTTCCTCGGCTTCGGGGTCGACGACAACCAAGTTGGACGCATCGTGTTCGACCAGCTTGAGCGCATGTTCGGGACAAACCTTGACGCAGGCTCCGCAACCCAAACAATACGTGGACTCCAACGCAAAGCGGCCGCTTCCCACCAAATCGCAGGCGAACGTGGGGCATACATTGACGCACTCGCCGCACGACGTGCACTTGTCAAAATCGCACTCCGGCGTGCTCACCTGCATGTTCTGGGCAAGCTCGGGGTGGTTTTGCAGCGTCGAGAGTACCAGCTGGCGCCCATGGGTGAGCGAGCGGCGACGCTTGGTCGTCGTGGTACCGCACATGGTGTTGAGTGTGCGCTCCAGCTGGGTAATCTGATGGCGATGGGCTTTGAGCTTCTGCGTCACCGAAGCCAGTGCCGCCGTCGCCGGGTTGAGCTTTGTCACGGTAAGGCCCGTGGTACGGGCGATCTTTTCCATGTATTCCTTGCGCTCGTACTCGCGGCGCTTATGGCATTTGAGGCTCTTGGGGTCGACCTCCAGGCCCATACCCGTACCAGCCCATTCCTCGGCCTTCGCAATCGCCTCGCCCAGCATGTCCTCGCCACCGGTGTTGCGGCATTTATCGCACACGCCCAGCGGCAGATACACACTCACGTTGGGATAGTCGGCCAGTACCGAGAACCAGGTCTCGGCTGTAATATCGCCCACGCAGGCTACGACGACCTCGTTCTCGCGCGGCATGCGCTTAAGGGCACGCGTGCAGGTAACGTAGGCGGTCTCGTGGCTCGTAGCTGCCGAGACAATGTCGTCATACAGGTTTTTGGGCGCCAGGCGCGGCGAGATGATCGCCTCAGTCGGACAGGCAGCGGCGCACAGGCCACACTTGCGACAGGAATCGAGGATCTCGATGGCATCTTCCTCGACCTCGATGGCGTTGACCGGGCACACGTCCATGCACGCGGTGCAGCCACTCTTTTCGTTTTTGCAGGTCAAGCACGGAATGGTGTTGCCGCGCGGACGCTCCTTGTAGTCAGCAGGATTCCACTGCGGCGCCGACGGATCGAGCGCATCGGTCACACCGCCAAGCGGGTTTTTAAGAAAGTCGAAACCCTTGCTGATCTCGATAATGTCATCAAACAGATCGTGTTCCTGCGCCATGCGCGGCCCCTCCCTGAGCAGTGCAAACAAGCAAGAGATAATGATACGCTATCGGCCCACGCCTCGGGCAAATTACACGCGGAGCATCTTTGCGGCAAATAGCCCATGGCCTATCGCCGCCTCGATTGCACAAGGCCAATCAAGCGCCAAACTATGCCTCGCGCATGAGCTGCACGAGCTTTTGTTTGGTCACCTTGGCCTGCTCGTTGGCCATGTTACGCTCGTTCTTAAAAGTTGCGTCCGCAACGCTCAGCAGATCGGCATCGGAAATCTCGCCAAGGCCCAGCTCCTCGAGCGTCGTCGGCAGACCGACGCGCCGGCAAAACTCGAGCACCTGATCAAGCTCGGGCGCACGCTCCAGGCGCAGCTGCACCACCAGGCCAAATGCCACGGCCTCACCATGCATGGCCTTGCACTCGGGCAGAATCGTCAGGCCGTTGGCGATGGCATGGGCAAGCGCTAGGCCACCGCTCTCAAAGCCAACACCCGAGAGCAGAATATTGCACTCGATCAGGCGCTCAACCGCCGGCGATATACGGCCCTTTTTGAGATCGCGCTTGGCAGCGACGCCGCACTCCATGAGTGTGTCATAGCAGGCACGAGCCGCAACCAGGGCCAAGTGCCCCGGCGTGCCACCGTGCTCGTTGGCGCCGTGCGCCGCGGCGCACGAACGCGCCTCGAAGTACGTTGCCAGCGCATCGCCCATGCCAGCGACCGTCATACGCAGTGGGGCCGCCGCGACCACGTTGGTATCGACCACGACCAGATCTGGATTCTTCTCGAGCATCAGGTAGCGGTCGAACGACCCATCCTCGTGATACAGCACCGAAATCGCACTGCACGGACCGTCCATCGAAGTCGCCGTGGGGCATACGCACAACGGCAGCTCAGCATAAAACGCAACGGCCTTTGCGATATCGAGCATCTTGCCGCCGCCAATGCCCACCACCATGTCGCAATACTCGGCCTGGGCTTCCTTGGCCATTTCGACAACGGCATCTTCCGTACACGGACCGTTGTAAATCTTAAAGAACGGCTCGCTTAGATCTTCATCCAGAAATCCATCGACGATCTGCCTGCACAGCCGATCCTCGGCGCCCTGGTCAAACAAGACATAGGCAGCGCAGCCCAACCATGACAAATACCTGCCCTGACGCGAAAGTTCGCCCGGCCCCTGAACATACCGGCCGGGACCGCCGTAAACCATAGGAAGCGCCATACGAGAATCCGCCCTTCATCAAACAACGATTGGTGCAAAGTAACCTGACCCCTTTGCACCAACTTGGTGCGATGGGGTCAGGTT
>NZ_JAQLFP010000030.1 GCF_028207065.1 Collinsella aerofaciens | reverse complement strand
GGACCCGTACCCGTTCTGGCTGGATTAATGGATGGAAACGGATGTTCTATCGGGACACACATTTTGTCCTATAAGCCGATCGAATTGCCCCGTCGCGCGAAGCGCACGACGGGGCAATTCATGATCGAGGACGTTTTCAGGGGAAGCCCCAAGGGGACCGGTGAGAGCAATGAGGCAGGGCGCTACAGGTACTCGATTTGAGCGCCCTCGGTGTCGCACGTCAGAATATGCGTCTCACACTTGGGGAACTGCTCACGCAGCTTGACCTGCAGGAACTTGGCTACGATGGTGTCATCGGTTACGGCCATGAGGGTCGAGCCCGAACCGCTGATCCAGATGGTCTTGGCGCCGCCGTTAAGGCAGGTGTCGCGCACAGCGTTGTAGTCGGGGATGAGGCGGCGGCGATAGGGCTCCTGGATGCGGTCGTCGTTGGCGGCGGCAATCAGGTCAAGGTCGCCGGTCTCCAGGCCGCGCGTCATGCCGGCGATGCGGCCCATTTGCCATACGGCGATGGAGAGTGGAATCTCCTGCGGCACAACCTTGCGAGCCTCGCTCGTATGCACCTCGTAGGGCGGAATCACAGTAATAAAACGAAGCTTGTCGCTCACCTCGTAGCGCAGGCACTGGGGGAGCGAATCGGTCGGCGTAAAGGAACAGACGGCGCCGCCCAGGATAGCGGGGGCGACGTTGTCGGGATGGCCCTCGACCTCGGTGGCGATGCGGACGAGCTCGGCACGGTCGACGGTGTGGCCCGTCAGTGCGGCGGCTGCCATGATGCCCGCGACGACGCAGGTGGAGCTGGAGCCCAGGCCGCGGGCGACGGGCACATCGGTCTGAATGTCGATAGCGACGGGAAAGGCCGGCTCGCCCCAGGCGGCCAGAGCATCGACAAAGCTCACATAGACCAGGTTATTCTCGTTTTGGAACTCCTCGGGGCAACCCGTGATGGTGAGCTTGTCGGCGCGCTCGAAGGTGAAGTGCGAGTAGAGGCTGACGGCCATGCCGAGGGTGTCGTAGCCGATGCCTAGGTTTGCGCTGGTGGCGGGGACGGTGATCTTGATCATGGGAATCTCCTGGGCGGTCTGCCTGTTTAGTTCGCTGCTCGGGCAGTCCTGGCTCGCTCGGAAAGCACATTAAGTGCTTTCCGGCTCGTGCGGAACTCGCGACGAACTAAACAGGCAGACCCGCATGTCAGTTCGTCATCATCCCGGTGGGTTTCTGATAAAAGAAGGTGCGCCGGCTTTCGCCGGCGCTTAATAAGGGGTTTAGTTGGTGCTCATTCGTTTTGCTGCAGACTCGACGTAGCTTGCCATCTCATCGACGTCGCAGACGTCTTCAAAGCGGACGGGCTTGGACTCGAGCTCGGCAAGTTGTGCCGGGGCGACCGTATCGGTGGCCTGCTCGAGCACACGCATAGCCTCAAAATCATCATCGGGAACGTCGAGGCCCAGGGCGTCGCAGCAGGCGCGCGGGAACTTGTAGGGGCTGGCGGTCGAAAGCAGCACGCGGGCCTTGGCGCCCTCGGCGGGGGCGACCTGCTCAAAGACGTGATAGCCGCAGGCGGTGTGCGGGTCGATCACGTAGTCGTTCGCATCCCAACAGCTCTTGATGGCGGCGCGAACCTCGTTCTCGCTGGCCCAGCCGCAGCCAAAGACGCCCTGAATCTTGGCCAGCAGCTCGGCGGGCACCTCGTAGCGGCCGGTCTGGGCAAGCTGCTCCATAAGGCCGGCAACGAGCTCGCAGTCGCCGTCGGACAGGAAGTACAGCATGCGCTCCAGGTTGGAGCTGATGAGGATATCCATCGACGGCGAGATGGTCGTGAAGAACGGACGGTTGCGGTCGTAGACGCCGGTGGTCAGGAAGTCGGCAAGCACGTTGTTCTTGTCGCTCGCGACGATGAGCTTGGCGACGGGCAGACCCATGCGCTTGGCATAGTAGCCGGCCAGGATATCGCCAAAGTTGCCGGTCGGTACGCAGAACTCAACGGCGTCGCCTGCCTCGATGGCGCCGGCGCGCAGCAGCTGTGCATAGGCGGCAAAGTAGTAGACGACCTGCGGCACCAGGCGGCCGACGTTGATGGAGTTGGCGCTCGAAAGCACCGTGCCGGCGGCCTCCAGGCGCTTGGCAAGCTCTTTATCGGCAAAGATGAGCTTGACGGCACTCTGGGCGTCGTCAAAGTTGCCGCGGATGCCGCAGACGGCGACGTTATCGCCCTCCTGTGTGGACATCTGCAGATTCTGCACGCGGCTGACCTTGCCCTCGGGATAGAAGACGGTGATGCCCGTCCCCGGGGCGTCGGCAAAGCCGGCGAGTGCGGCCTTGCCCGTGTCGCCCGACGTGGCGGTGACGATCATGATGCGCTCGGCGCCGCCGTCCTTGGCAGAGGTGCGGGCCATCAGACGGGGGAGCATCTGCAGGGCGACGTCCTTAAAGGCGCTCGTGGGGCCGCCAAAGAGCTCCATCACATAGGTTTGCGGGGCGTCGGCGCCCGGTGCGGCGTCGAGTTTGACGAGCGGCGTGACCTCTTCGCTCGCGAACGTGCCGCGGTATGCCTCATTCACACAGGCCGAAATTTCTTCGGTCGTGTAATCATTCAGTAACATTCCCAACACATCTTGAGCGATTTCAAAGTACGATTTATCTGCAAGCGAGCTGATATCGACCTGCTGGGTGCCGAGCTCGTCCGAGACAAACAAGCCCCCGTCGGGAGCGATGCCGGTACGGATTGCCACCTTACTTGAGCACGATAAAGTGCGTCCTCGTGTACTATGATAAGTTCCCATATAACACTGCTCCTCGGATGCCTTGGTCCCAATCGGTGAAACCATGGTATCAGAGCGCGCAAAATAGGTTCGCAGAGGCTTTTTAGAAAGGTAACCTCCAGCCCATGATTAAGATTGCCAAGTTTGGCGGCTCGTCGGTCGCCGACGCCGAACACTTTAAGAAGATCAAGGCCATCGTCGATGCCGATCCGGCCCGCCGTTTTGTGGTGGTTTCTGCCTGCGGTCGCCGTTTTAAGGGCGACACCAAGGTGACCGATCTGCTCTACTTGGTCAACGCGCACGTCAAGTACCACGTGTCGTGCGAGGAGCTGCTCGAGGACATCGGCCAGCGCTATTTTGATATCGCTGACGAGCTGGGGCTCACCTATCCCATCCGCGAAGAGTTTGCGGCCTTTGCCGAGCGTGCTCGCTCCGGTGGCTACTCTACTGAGGAGCTCGTAAGCCGCGGCGAGTACTTTACCGCTCGCCTGATGGCCGAGTACCTGGGCCTGCCGTTCCTGGATGCCGCGACGGTCGTGGCGTTCCATCATGACGGTACGCTCAGCATGAACCGCACCGCCGAGCTGGTGCAGGAGTACGGCCAGCAGGGCGGCTTTGTTATGCCCGGTTTCTACGGCGCGACGCGTGAGGGCCAGATCAAGCTGCTCGACCGTGGTGGCGGCGATATTTCCGGCTCGATCCTGGCCAAGTGCCTAGGCGCCGACCTGTACGAGAACTGGACCGACGTTTCGGGCTTCTATTCTGCCGATCCTCGCATTGTGCCCGAGGCTCAGCCCATTGCGCGCGTTACCTACGAGGAGCTGCGCGAGCTTTCGTACATGGGTGCAAGCGTCCTGCACGAGGAGGCCGTGTTCCCCGTGCGCGAGGCAGGCATTCCGCTGGTCATCAAGAACACCAATGCGCCGCAGGACCCCGGCACCATCATTAGCGAGACGGCTGACGAGGGTGAGGCGGAGCCTATCATTACCGGCGTGACCGGCAAGCGCGGCTTTGTCGCCATCAACGTTGCCCGCGACCGCACCAAGCCCCGTGTCGGCTTTATGCGCCGTGCACTTTCGGTGTTCGAACGCTATGACGTTTCCGTCGAGCATATGCCCACCGGCGTCGACCGCTTTGGCGCCGTGGTGCAGGAGCAGGATGTGCACGACTCGCTGTACTCGCTCGTGGGCGACATTCAGCAGGAGGTCGAGCCGCTCGAGATCGAGGTTGTCGAGGGTTTGGCGCTCATCGCGACCGTCGGCCGTAACCTTCGCGGCCGCGCAGGTATCTCGGGCCATCTGTTTGGCATGCTCGGCCAGGCCGGCGTGAGCGTGCGCATGATTTCGCAGAGCTGTGACGAGATCAACATCATTATCGGTGTCGAGGAGAAGGACTTCGACCTGGCGATTCGGACCATTTACCGCGCCTTCTCCGACGAGAACGGCATTGTGAAGGTCTCCGACCTGGAGGCTCCCGTGCCGGTCGATCCCGCCCCGGCCGCGCTCCACAAGTAGCTGCTATCCCAGTAGATTTTTGGGACTTGCCTCAAAAACTACGGCGGGGCGTTTCGTTTCGGTTTCGTTTCGACGGGGCGGGTTTCGTGCCCGCCCTGTTCTTGTATACACTGGCAACAATAATCGGCCTGCTCGGCGTGCGGGCAAAAGCCACAGCCTTTAAAGGGGGAAGCATGAAACAGTACACGGTTGCTATTTTGGGCGCGACGGGAGCCGTGGGCACCCAGATGCTCGAGTGCCTCAACGAGCAGGAGTTTCCGGTCGGCAAGCTCAAGCTGCTAGCGAGCGCGCGCTCTGCGGGCAAGACCGTCGAGTTCCGCGGCGAGCAGGTTGTGATTGAGGAGGCTTGCCCCGAGGCCTTTGAGGGCTGCGACATCGTGCTCGGCGCCGCCGGCGACGATATTGCGAAGGAGCTACTGCCCGAGGCCGTCAAGCGCGGCGCCGTCGTGGTCGACAACAGCCACGCCTTCCGCATGGATCCCGAGGTGCCGCTGGTTGTGCCTGAGATCAATGCCGACGACATCAAGTGGCATCACGGCCTTATCGCCAATCCCAACTGCGCGACCATCATCGGCCTGGTTCCTACGTGGCCGCTGCATCAGCTCGCCGGCGTGAAGCGCATGATCGTCTCGACGTATCAGGCGGCTTCGGGTGCCGGCGCTCCCGGTATGGCCGAGCTCGAGGCTCAGTTGGCCGCCCTGGGCCGCGGCGAGGAGATTCCCGAGCCGCGCGCCTTTGCCGCCCAGCTGGCGAGCAACCTGATTCCGCAGATTGGCGGTGTCAAGGAGGAGGGCTTTACCTCCGAGGAGATGAAGCTGCAAAACGAGGGCCGCAAGATCATGCATCTGCCCGAGCTGCGCGTGAACTGCACCTGTGTGCGCGTGCCCGTGCTGCGCTCGCACTCCGAGAGCATTACGCTCGAGTTCGAGCGCGATATTACGGTGGAAGAGGCCCGTGCCGCGCTGGCCGCCGCTCCGGGCGTGAAGCTGGTCGACGACATGAGCGCCGAGGACGCGCACGATCGCTTCCCCATGCCGATGGATACGTCCGACCAGGACCTGATTTGGGTCGGTCGCGTGCGTCGCGACATCTCGAACCCCGAGGCCGCGCGCGGCATCACCTTCTGGTGCTGCGGCGACCAAATCCGCAAGGGCGCGGCAACCAACGCCGTCCAGATTGCTAAGCTGCTCTGCGAGTAGTGCGACCTGTCCGGCGGGGGCCGGGCTTAGTTTTCAGAACGTCCTCGACCATGTGTGGCGCCTTGTCCTGCTCCTTCGGAGCCGCGGACAAGGCGCCACACTGGTCTGCGGAGTGTTCTGAAAACTAAGCCCGGCCCCTGCCTGCGGTGACTCGGCTGCGAGCGGCCTGCGATGGGGCCGTTGCTGGTTGGGGCCGCTGGGCTGATGTGGGGGCACGTGGTTGTTGCGGGCCCTAGTCCCGGCGGCGGCCTCGGCGCTTCGCGCCTGCTGCCTGGGGTGACTTTGGGCTTGGTGTGAATTGAGGTCTAATACTTTTCCCGTGAAGTGAACGACCTTATTTGGACCCCCGAAGCATTGGCATATTTTGACCGCTATTTCCTGCGGATTTGCAGCGCGAATCCTGCGGTTTTGCGGTCTAAAGGTGTGGATGCTCCGGGACTTCGTTTTTACTCGTTCACTTCTCGGGAAAAGTATTAGAGCTCAGCTGGCGGGGGTACCGCTCTGGTGTCGATGCCCTGCGTCTTTTTCGCTTGATTAGAGAGAACAGTCTCGCTTAAGTAATTGCGAGCCCGCCCAGACGTATCTGCGGGGTTGTCTGTACAATTCGCGGTATTATGTTGCGGAGTTTTGAAGGGAGCCGCTGGTGGTCACGACGACGTTTGCTTCGCCTTTGGGCGAAATCTTGCTTG
The DNA here is from genome assembly GCF_028207065.1 of Collinsella aerofaciens. Classification (GTDB taxonomy): domain Bacteria; phylum Actinomycetota; class Coriobacteriia; order Coriobacteriales; family Coriobacteriaceae; genus Collinsella; species Collinsella aerofaciens_AR. Next base: position 23,131 of record NZ_JAQLFP010000030.1, on the reverse strand, counting down.
CCGCTGATGGCCGCGGTCTGACGGGGCTTTGGTTTGAGGGGCAGGAGCACTTTGGTTCCACGCTTCTTAAAGAAAGCGCCGAATACGTTGAGGGCACCGATGCAGTTTCGGGTGCCGGGGGCATGCAGACGGTAAATCCGGCCAATGGCGCGGCTTCTTCGGTGCTAGAGCGTTCTTGGGCTTGGCTCAACGCCTATTTTGCGGGGCAGGAGCCTCGGTTTACGCCGCCGTTGCATTTGATTGGCACGGCGTTTCAGCGTGAGGTTTGGTTTGAGCTACTTTCAATTCCGCGTGGCGAGGTCGCTACGTATGGCGAGATCGCCCAGCGTGTTGCGGCTCGACATCGTGTGCCGGGAAATGAAGCGCCCGTTGTATCTCCTCGCGCGGTGGGGGCTGCGGTCGCTCGCAACCCTATTTCGATTATCGTGCCGTGCCATCGCGTGGTCGCGGCCGACGGATCGCTCAACGGATACGCCGGTGGACTGGATCGCAAAGAATGGCTGCTGCGCCTCGAGGGTGCCTATCTATAAGCTGCAGGCGGCCGCAACGCCCATGCGGCAAGCGCGCTCGCTGTACGGGCGTTGTTTGCAGGGCGAGATGTGAAGCCGCCCGTTCCTTAAGTCCGACTAAGCTATAACCTTGCTTTTTTAAATATGCTCATCGACCTGCTAAGGCAGCACTAAGGCGAGTGCGGGTGCGCTATTATCGGCGCTCACGGAGCGCTTGGTGTTCTTGGCACGCATGGACGAGGGCTCGGCGGGCTTTACCATGGCGTCGATCGATCTTTCGGAGGCGGTGAACAAGGTGGCGGCGCCGTTTAAGTCGGTGGCGGTCTCAGGCGGTAAACGCCTGTCGACGTCGATTGCGACCGGCGTGCGGACCCATGCCGATGCCGCGGCGGTGGCGCAGGTGGTTGAGTTGCTACTGGACAACGCCACGCGCTATGCGAGCGAGGGCAGCGTGATTGAGCTGAGCCTGTGCGCCGTTTCGCACGGCAAAGGCAAGGGCGCCGCCGAGCTTGTCGTATCGAACGCCGTGGACGAGCTGCCCGAGGGCGACCTGGACCGATTGTTCGATCGCTTCTATCGTGCGGATGCGTCGCGCAGCTCCAAGACGGGTGGCTCGGGCGTGGGCCTGTCCGTGGTGCGTGCCATCGCCGAGGCCCATGGAGGCGCCGCCACCGTATCCGGTCACGGCAACCAGATCACCTTCACCGTTTGCCTTTAAAACCTGCCAAAAAGGAACAGGTTTATTTTGGCAGGTTTTATCTGGGGAAACGTCCGCAGGAGAGGGCATGGGCGGTGTGAACATATGCATCTCTACCTGCTAAAATATAGGCATCGTTATTCGGCTCCTGAGTGGAAAGGAGACGGTCATGCAGTACGAGATCGGCGGAGGGGCTTTCCCGGTTGTTACGTGCAACCTTAGCGATGGCGAATCCATGATCACCGAAAGCGGCGCCATGGCTTGGATGACCCCCAACATGGAAATGTCTACCTCGGGCGGTGGCATCGGCAAGATGTTCTCCAAGGCTTTTTCGGGTGAGGCATTGTTCCAAAACATTTGGACCGCGCGTGGCGATGGCATGATCGCGTTTGGCTCCTGCTTCCCCGGCCGCATCGTGCCAATCGAGATCGGTCCGGGCAAGAGCTGGATTTTGCAGAAGCGTTCGTTCCTTGCCGCGGAAAGTGGCGTCGAGTTGAGCATTCACTTTAACAAGAAGGCAAAGGCCGGCGTCTTTGGCGGCGAGGGCTTTATCATGCAGAAGCTCACGGGCTCGGGTGTTGCTTTTGCCGAGATCGACGGCGACCTGGTTGAGTACGAGCTCGCTGCTGGCCAGCAGATGATTGTGGATACCGGCAACGTGGCCGGCTTTGAGGAGACCGTGAGCATCGACGCTCAAATGGTCAAGGGCGTCAAAAACATCATGTTTGGTGGCGAGGGCGTGTTCAACACCGTGCTCACCGGTCCCGGTCGCATCTGGTTGCAGACGATGCCCATTTCCAATCTTGCGGCAGCAGTGGCCTCGATGACCAACAACAATAACTAGTCCGCATAGGATAGCGCGCGGCGGGCTTACCCTGTCGCGCGCTTTTTTGCTGGCAAACGCCTCGCTTATAGAGTGTGGCTGCGCTGCTACAGCGAGCGTCGTCATCTCGTCACCCTGATAGCTTGCGGCAAGCGTGGCAATGAGGAGTGAGAATTTGAGTGCTCAGTCCCAAGGCATAATGGCGGCCATGCCAACAAGCAAAAACGAGTTGCCGGTGTCACGGAAAGGCAGGCGTCGGTCGATTCCACGTGAGACGGCTGTGCCGATCTGCACGGCCGCCCCTGCGCGTCCCGCGCTGCCCCCAAAGAGGTACGTTTCCCCTTATAAAACCTGCCAAAATGAACCTGTCCCTTTTTGGTAGGTGGGAAATGGGTAATACTAAAGAGTTATCCGACCAGATGGGAATTAATCGATGGCCTATATCGAATTCAAAGACGTCATCAAGGCATACGGCGAGGGCGATGCCCGCATCCACGCGCTCGACGGCGCGAGCTTTACGGTCGAGCGCGGCGAGCTCGCCATCATTTTGGGTGCTTCGGGTGCCGGCAAGACCACGGCCCTCAACATTCTGGGCGGCATGGACACGGCAACTTCTGGCACCGTGACGGTGGACGGGCGTGACGTGAGCTCTGCCAACGAGGCTCAGCTTGTGGAATACCGTCGCGCCGATGTTGGCTTTGTCTTTCAGTTCTACAATCTGGTCCCTAACCTGACGGCGCTTGAGAACGTCGAACTCGCGGCGCAGATCTGCCCCGATTCGCTCGATGCCGAGCAAACGCTTCGCCAGGTTGGCCTGGGCGACCGCCTCGCTAACTTTCCGGCGCAGCTTTCGGGCGGCGAGCAGCAGCGCGTATCCATCGCCCGCGCGCTGGCTAAGAACCCCAAGCTGCTTTTGTGCGACGAGCCTACGGGTGCACTCGACTACAAAACCGGCAAGCAGATCTTGCAGCTGCTACAGGACACTTGCCGCAAGCAAGGCATTACGGTCATCATCATCACCCACAACTCTGCGCTGGCGCCCATGGCCGATCGCCTGATCCGCTTTAAGAGCGGCCGCGTGGAGAGCGAGACGATCCAGCAAAATCCTGTGCCTATCGAGACGATCGAGTGGTAGCGCCCATGAATCAGGACCGCCAAAACAGTCAACGCCGCGACGCGCAGAACACGGAGCGCGAGCAGGATTTTACGACCTACCGTACCGCCCAAAGCTCAAACGATATGGTGCCGACGGTTTTTCGCCGTGGCATCTACCGCACGATTCGCGGCAGCCTCAAACGCTTCTTGTCTATCGTTGTGATCACCGCGCTTGGCGTGAGCGTGATGTGCGGCCTTAAGGCGGGCTGCGAGGACCTGTGTGATTCGGTCGACGCCTATTTTGACCAGCAGAATGTCTATGACATCAACGTGCAGTCGACCTATGGTCTGACCGATGACGATATTGCCGCGATCCAAGAGGTCGATGGCGTCGAGACGGCCGAGGGCATCTATACCGAGACCGCCTATACCGCCGTGGGTACGACGCGCGAGCGTGTCGTCGTACAGAGCCTCTCCAAAGAGAATATTGACCAACCGGTGCTAGTGCGCGGCGAGCTGCCCGAGACTTCGGGCGAAGTGGCAGTGACCTCACGTTTTTTGAAGGCTTCGGGCAAGAAAATCGGCGATACGGTGAGCTTTGCCGCCAACGATGCGAGCTCGTCGAACCAAAGCGCCAAGGACCAGTTTGCCGATGGGGACTACACCATCACGGCCGAGGTTCTCGATCCTACCGACGTGAGCTCCGACTCGACAGTCAACGCCTTTCGCGCTGCTTCGACTGCGGACTACAAGTTCTACGTGAGCGAGGATGCCGCGACATCTTCTTCCTACTCCGCTGTCCACGTGGTCGTCGAGGGAGCCAAGAGCCTCAACTCCTATTCGGATGCCTACTCGGCAAAGATCAATGAGGTCAAGGGCAATATCGAGAAGATCCGCGAGGGGCGTGAGAAGGCGCGCGCTCAGGAGCTGACGGTCGACACACCGGCGAGCTTGGACGCGGCTGAGCGTCAGGCGAATATGGTCTTTGGGATCGAGCAGGACAACATCAATCGCATGGCCGAGGGCAGCGACGAGCGTGCGCAGGCGCAAGCCGACCTGGACCAGCGCCGCGCCGCCGCCGACCAGCAGTTTGCCGATGCCCGCGCCGAGCTCTCTGACCTGGGCGAATGCACCTGGTACATCCAGGACCGCGATAACATCGCAAGCTACTCGAGCGTGGAGAGCGATAGCTCGTCAATTGAGGCCATTGCCACGGTGTTCCCGTTCATCTTCTTTATCGTCGCCGTGCTTATCAGTCTCACCACCGCCACCCGCATGGTCGAGGAGGAGCGCACGCTTATTGGCCTGTACAAGGCACTCGGCTATTCACGCGGGCGTATCCTGTCCAAATATGTGGACTACTCGCTGTGGGCGTGTCTGATCGGTGGCGTGCTCGGCAATATCATCGGATTTGTGGGTCTGCCGCTGTTCTTGTTTACGGTGTTCGACGACATGTACTCGCTGCCCCAGATGTTGCTTTCGTACGACATCGTGTCATCACTCGTGTCGGTAGCGCTGTTTGCCGTGGGCGTGGTGGGCGCCACGATTATCGCCTGCCGCCACGAGATGGCCGAGACCCCAGCCTCGCTCATGCGCCCCAAGGCCCCGCGCGCCGGCTCGCGCATTCTGCTCGAGCGCATCGGCTTTATCTGGCACCGCATGAGCTTTTTGAACAAGGTCGCTGCACGCAACTTATTCCGCTACAAAAAGCGCGCCTTTATGACCATCTTTGGCATTGCGGGCTGCACGGCGCTTGTGATTTGCGGTATGGGCATCCGTGATACGTCGGTCGCGTTGTCGCCCAAGCAGTACGGGCATATCACGCGCTATGACCTGCTGGCGGTTGCCAATCCCGATGATTTTTCGCAGACGTGCGCGGCACTGGATGAGCGCAGTGCAGCCAATGATTCCAACGTGACTGTGACTTCGACGCTGCCGATTATGACCGACAACGTCACCTTTACGTTTGGCGGTAAGAGCGAGACTGTGCAGCTGATCGTGGTGCCCGATGACCGCACGGGTGACTTGGGCGATTACGTGCGCCTGGAGGATGAGCCCAAAGAACCGCTCGCCCTGCGTGACGGAGACGTGTATTTGAGCAAGAGCTCTCAGCTGGTGCTGGGGATCAAGCCGGGTGACACGGCTCACGTCCAGGATTCGTCGCTCAATGTTGCCAAGGTCAAAGTCAGCGACATCTCGCTCAACTATCTAGGCAACACGCTTTACATGACGCAGGGCACCTATGAGCGCGCGTTCGGTCGAAGTGCACGCCTTAACGGCGTCTTTGTGTTGCTTAAGGGTTCGTCGGCTGACCAGATTGCGTTTAGCAAGAAGCTTAAGAGTGACGGTTGGCTCACAATTTCGAGTACGTCCGAGCATTGGGAGAATTATGAGGCCAACTTCACCATCATCAACTCGGTCGTGGTGCTTGTGACCTTTATGGCGGCGTGCCTGTCGTTTGTGGTGGTGTTTACGCTGTCTAATACGAATATTTCGGAGCGCGAACGCGAGCTGGCGACCATCAAGGTGCTGGGCTTCCGCCGTGGCGAGGTGCACCACTACGTCAACAAGGAGACGTTGATCCTCACGGCGATTGGCGCCGCGCTGGGCGTGCCGCTGGGTGGCCTGCTTGCCGAGAGCTTTACGTACATCCTGCAGATGCCGTCGCTGTACTTTGACGTCGAAGTCGAGCCGCTGAGCTACGTGCTTGCCGTGGTGCTTTCCTTCGGCTTTACGATCATCGTCAACCTCGCCACCAACCGAACGCTCAACAAGATCGACATGGTCGGCGCCCTCAAGAGCGCCGAGTAGCCTGCCAAAAAGGGACAGGTTTATTTTGGCAGGTTTTATCTGGGCAAACGCCGGACAACCATTAGGTGGCCCGGCGTTTGCCCCGTCAAACGGGCTTTCCATTTGCCTTTCATTCTATTTGGCTTTCGCTCGCAGGCGTGGATGAGAGGCTCTCTTTAGCCTTCGAGATTGGGCTTGAATGGGTCGTATGCCGCAAAACGGGCCTATCTACTACGTTTGCTACCACACCCTCGACCATGACAAAGATTATGAAATTAAAACCGCAGGTAGAGGGCTTGCAAATATTCGGAAAAGGCGGGTATGGTCGGCCCTCTCGAGTTAAACGTAGTAAATAGGCCCTTTTCTTGGCGCGTGGTCAGCTCAATGCTAATCTCCGTGCCGGAACTGACCCAGTTGTTTGTAGGTTGCGGTGATATACGGACTGTTTGGCGCTTTGGAGCTTCAAAACAGTCCCTATCTCACCGCAACTTAGGAGAAGGGCGGGGGTGGTTGGGTGCTGGTGGGTCGGAGCGTGTTAGGCCTGTTTGCGGCACTTCCATTGTTTGCGGCACCAGCGCATGAGCGCCTTTATGACGGGAATCGTGATGAGGATGATCCATGCAGGATGGGGCTGTCCCAAACAGAGCCACATGTAGAGGAACCAAGCGATGGCGGCTGCCGGGTAGATGGCCTCGATCAGCTTAGACAGGTGGCGCCGATCGATGAAGTCACCAATCGCGTAGTAGACGGGAACCAGAAAGACGAGGAAAAGCCCCATGCCCCATGTGCCGTAGACAATGCCGAGCACCAGATAGGCGAGAGTGACAAGTGCGGGGAAGGGGAATTTGTTCCATGCACGTCCGACCTTGGTGTGGAAATGCTTGCCATGATGGTCGAGCTTGTCGTGTGCTTCCTTCCAGCTGGAAAACGTCTCGCCGTCGATGGTGACGGTGCCGTCGTCATTGGTGCGTACGCTATGTCCATCGTCCTCAAGCGTATCGATATGCACGCCGTCCGGCCCCACATGCACCTCTTCGCCCTTGCGCTCGTTGGTCACATGGATGCCGCTCCAGCCAACATGGACTTCCTCGCCTTTATTGGGATCAATGACGTGGATACCGCGCGCGAGGGAAATATCGACAAGTGGCTTATCGCTGCAATCAGCGTGCTCAGTAGAAGCCTCAGCCTCTTCAGCCTTATCTGAAGCTTTGGTGCCGGCGTTGCTGTTCTGTGCCTCATCATCAGCCTGTGAGTCATCAGCGCTAGCCACCGCCTCCCCATATAACAGCTCGTCCAACGACACGTCATACAGCGCGGCGAGCGCAATGAGGTTATCGGTATCGGGTGAGGACTCGCTGCGCTCCCATTTACTAACAGCCTGGCGGCTTACGCCCAGCTGGGCAGCAAGCGCCTCCTGAGAAAGGCCGGCAGCTTTACGGCGATCGACGAGGCGCTGTGCCATCGCAAGATCCATGGTGGTTCCTTTCGTTTGATGGTCGAATCGTATGAGCCGAGTATGCCGAGAACAACCGGTAGCGACCACCATTTCTAGTTAGAATCTGCCCCAACCCTACCGCAACTACCGGTAGCAATCCCTAACGACCAGCCATTTTGGGACAAATGTCAGTGCAAGTAGCAGCCAAGAGTCCCCACTCAGTAAGTTGCGGTGGAATAGTTTCTAGATTCAGCCATTTGCGGGCTAAGCGGGAACTATTTCACCGCAACTCAATTCCGGCCCAGGCACCCGCAGCAAGAAGACGAATAGCCCCGGCGAGTATGTAAACGCAGGGCCCTCCGATCCCGCCCGACGATTTCGATTGGCGACCTTTGACGAAGTCAAGGGAGGAGCCAAATCGAAATACGTCGGGCGGGGTCGGAGGGCCCGATGGGATGGATTTCGGCCGAGGTTATTCGTCGCCGAAGCTGATGCCCAACGCCTTGGCCTCGCGCACCAGGTCGCTCTGGGGGTCGACATATTTGAGCTTGCCGGCGACCTCCTCGAGCGGCATGTGGCACATCTTGCCGTCACGCAGGGCAATCATGTAGCCAAACTCGCCGCGTAGGCAGCCGAGCGCTGCCTCGACGCCGCACTGGGTCGCAAAGATGCGGTCCTGGGCGTCGGGCTGGCCGCCGCGCTGCGTGTGGCCGGGGATGGCGACGCGGGTCTCGCGACCGGTCTTGGCCTCGATCTCCTTGGCGATGTCGTACACGATTGACGGGCTCGTACGCTCGGCGAGCTTCTTCTTGTACTCCTTCTTGGACAGCGCCGCGTCCTCCTTGGAGATAGCACCCTCGGCGACGGCTACGATGGTAAAGCGGCTGCCGGTCTCCATGCGATGCTCGATGGTCTTGATGACGTTGTCCATGTCGTAGGGGATCTCGGGAATCAAGATGACATCCGCGCCGCCCGCGACGCCGGCGTACAGCGGGATCCAGCCAACCTTGTGGCCCATGATCTCGATAACGAACACGCGGCCGTGACTCGAGGCGGTGGTGTGAATGTCGTCGATGCACTTGGTGGCGACGTCGATGGCGCTCGTAAAGCCAAACGTCAGCTCGGTGCCCCAGGTGTCGTTATCGATGGTCTTGGGCAGGGCGATAACGTTGAGGCCCTCTTCGCGCAGGCGGTTGGCGGTCTTGGTGGAGCCGTTACCGCCCAGCATAAACAGGCAGTCGAGCTGCAGCTTATGATAGGTGTGGACCATCGCCGGCACCTTCTCGACACCATCGGTCTCGGGGGTATCCAGACGCTTGAACGGTGTGCGACTCGTGCCCAGGATGGTGCCGCCGCGGGTGAGGATACCGCTAAAATCGGCGGGCGTCATGACGCGGAACCTGCTGTAGATAAGGCCCTGATAGCCGTCCTCAAAGCCATAAATCTCGATAGGCTCTTCGCTATTGGTCATAAGCGTTTTGACAATGCCGCGCATGGTGGCGTTGAGCGCCTGGCAGTCGCCGCCACTAGTAAGAAGACCGATCCTAAGCATGGTGAATCCTTCCGGGCAAGTTATAACATGCGCATAAGTTTACCCCCGCACACTGTTGATACGGGGGTAAAACGTGTTAGCTCAAGCGTATGGAAATGTAAGCAACGTCAGGGAACGTAAGGTCGACGGGCCTGGCTCCTTACAGTGCGAAGGCATCGACGTTGCCCCAGTGGCGGCGCAGCGTGATGGCGGCAGCGGGCTCGGTATTGTCAAAGACGACCGACCATTGCGTATTGCTGGTGATGTCTTCCGGATTGGGCTCTTGCGCTGCGGCTCGCAGGGCTTCCCAGGCAATCGTTTCGTCCTGGGCACCGACATGGGCGTCAAGGACATCGGCGATGGCGATGGCGCGCTCTTTGCCATGGCCCATCTCGCCATTCTTTTGGTTGGGCAGCACTTCGTCGCCATAGCAGGCGTAGAAGTTCGTGACCTGGCGTACGGGCGTCGCCTTGCATGCACGGTCGGGATCGCGCGGATCCCACTCCACCACCCGCGCGTCACCGGCGGCGTCGTTGATAAAGAAGTGATAGTCGCGTCCGGCCATGGCGTGCATGTCGTAGGCAGAAAGCAGGTCGACGGCCTCCTGCGTGGTGGCCGCGCGGTCGAGCACCAGACGGATGGCGAGCGAAGTGTTGATGACGGGGCGCTGCGTGTCCTGGTCACAAGGTTTGGAATCCAGGGTGAGCACGGCAATGGACACGCCACATTCGTTGACGCCGTCGAGCTGGGCAAACGGGCCCATCAACGCCGCAGCGCGTCCGCCGACGGAGTCAAGCGGAGTGTTATCGCCCAGGTTGTTAAGGGCGGCAAACCCGATGGAGGCATAGCCGCCGCGTGGGTGATTGCGCACCAGCAGCGCCGAGGTGTCGTCCTTAAAGTCGTAATTGCGACCGGTGCGCACGCGGCCTTCGGCATCTACGGCGACAAAAGCACTGCAGGCAAACTGGGGCGCCTGGACATGTGCCGGCACACCGGGCAGCACCTGTGCCACCACGGCATCGATGTATGCCTGGTCATCGCGCACGCCAGCGGCGATGATGCGATCAAGATCGTAGTCGTAGGCGATGTCGATTGCGTACAGGTCATAGCCATCCGCGTTGCCGGTCAAGCGTTTGAGTGATGCGGCGGACTTGATTTGCTTGCGGTAAACGATGCCGGCGGCAGCGGCAAGGCCGACGGCGACTCCCGCGACACCGCAGGCGATGGCAATGTTACGTGGCTTCATGACGGCTCCTCTCGTCCTGTTAGCGTAATTGTCGCAAAAGGAGTGCGGGCATGATGGCTCAACTTGGCGAGCGGCGCGGGATTAAACATGGAATGAAAGGCACGGCACTGGCGCGGCGGGGTATGCTGGAGGGGACCATCAACCCAGCGAAAGGGGAGAGCATGACGGATCAGGAAACGCCCGAGCGCGCGCATGTGACGGCCGACGATATCGAGGCCGCTAACGACCTTATCGACTTTATCGAGGCATGCCCCAGCATGTTTCATACGGCGGCGACCATTATGGCCGAGCTCGACGAGGCGGGCTTTACCTACCTGCCCGAGAACGCGGCATGGGATATCGAGCCGGGCGGGCGTTATTACACGCAGCGCAACACCTCGAGCGTTGTTGCCTTTAAGGTGGGCGAGGACCTGGCCGCGACGTGGGGCGAGGACGGTGTTGCCGGTGACTATCATTTTCAGCTCACGGCGTCGCACGGCGATTCACCGACGTTTAAGGTCAAGGCCGTGCCCGAGCTCGACGGCGCGGGCGAGACGCTGCGCCTGAACACCGAGGCCTACGGCGGCATGATTGACTATACCTGGTTCGACCGTCCGCTGGCGCTTGCGGGCCGCGTGCTGGTGCGCGAGGGTGACCGCATTGAGAGCCGCCTGCTTGCCACCGAGCGCGAGGTCGCTATTATCCCGAGCCTTGCCATCCACATGAACCGTGGCGTCAACGAGGGCTTTGCTCCCAACCGAGCCGTTGACCTGTGCCCGCTCATCAGCGCTGGTGACCTTAAACAGGGCGACTTTGATGCTCTGATCGCCGAAGAACTGGATGTTGAGCCTGAGCAGATTCTTGGCCGCGATCTGTTCCTGGTCAATCGCCAGGATGCGCGCATTTGGGGCTGGGCCGACGAGTTTATCTCGACGCCCAAGCTCGACGACCTGGCCTGCGCCTACACTTCGCTGCAAGCATTTTTGGGTGCCGAGAACGCGCACGACGTTTCGGTCTTCTGCTGCTTTGATAACGAGGAGGTTGGCTCCGAGACCAAGCAGGGTGCCATGTCGACGTTCTTGGCCGATGCACTGCGCCGCATTAACGGCTCGCTGGGCTTTGACGACGAGTCGTACCACCGTGCGCTTGCCGCCTCGATGCTCGTGAGCTGCGACAACGCGCATGCCGTGCATCCCAACCACGCCGAGAAGTGCGACGCCCGCAACCAGGTCGTGCTCAACGGCGGCATCGTCATCAAGGAGGCCGCCAACCAGCACTACTGCACCGATGCCTTTAGCCGCGCGGTGTTCCAGGCCATCTGCGATGACGCCGACGTACCCACGCAGGCCTTCGCCAACAAGAGCGATATGGCGGGCGGTTCTACCCTGGGCAATCTGTCCAATATGCAGGCGAGCATGCATGCCGTGGACGTGGGCCTGCCGCAGCTTGCCATGCACTCGAGCTACGAGACCGGCGGCGTGCGCGACGTGATGTACGCCATCCGCGCTCTCACCGCCTTCTACGAGCGCGACCTAACCATCAACGGTGCCGAAAGCGTGGAGCTCTAAAACCTGCCAAAAAGGGATGTTAATTTTAGCAGGTTTTATCTGGGCGAATGCAAGGGGTGAAACCGAACTAGATCGGTGATTCGTAGCCGCCGAGGTGCAATGCGCCTCGGCGGCTTCTTGTGTACAGAGTACGGCTAATGCTTGTAAATGCTATACATGCTTTACGTATCTACCATAGAGTTTTATGATAGTTTTGAAGTATTAAGGAGGGGTCATGACCACAACAGCCGCTCAGATCAACGTGCGTCTCGATGCCGATCTTAAAAGGAGTGGGGACGCCGCTCTCTCCAGGGCCGGTATGACGCCGAGCCAAGCGGTGCGAGCGCTCTGGCAGCTTGCAGCGTCGCTGGCCGATCGCCCCGGTGCGCTCGAGGATATCCTTCTGCCCAGTCGTGTCCGGACGGAGCAGCGCGAGCGCGAAAAGGCCGCCAAACGTAAGCTCGAGCTCATGGATCAGGGGTCGAAGCTGTTCGCTGCCGCTTGCCGTGAGTCGGGAATCGATATGGTCAAGGCTCAGCCATCGGACGACGAAGGGCTCAAACGGAATGCCTATGCGGATCGCTATGGCGAGGAGATGAGCTGGCTCTATGAGTGAGGCTCCAAAGCGCATCTTGGTTGACACCAACGTGTGGCTCGATTACTTCATTCCCTCACGACGTGGTCGTTCGGTGGCGATTGAGTTTTTACGCGATGCATGCACGGCGCAGGTGGATTTGCTGTATGCGGCGACATCGTCCAAAGACCTGTTCTATTTGATTTCAAGCGAACATAAGGCATGGTATCGGCGCGAGCATGGCTCACTGTCCCAAGATGCCGCCGTGGCGGCGACATCACTTGCATGGGATTGCCTTGACGTGTTGTCGCAACTTGCCACGCCGGTACCCTGCAACCTGAGTGACATATGGATGGCGAGCAAGCAGCGTAATCTCCATAGCGATTACGAAGACGATTTAATCATTGCGGCAGCGATACGCGCCCAAGCGGATCTCCTGGTCACCAACGATGTCAAGCTCTGTTCGCATGCGCCCGTCGCAGCAATGAACGTCGAAAACGCAAGAAACTATCTAACAACGCTTAAATAGCGCTAGACCCCTCTGGTCGAATAATGGTCAGCGAGAGTCCACAGGTAGGGCCGCGCCAGCAAAGCGCCGCAGGTTGAACAAAAGTCAGCGAGAGCCCGCCGTTTGAGCCAAGGTGCCGTGAAATGAAAAGGCGCTGACCTTCTGGTCGCGCCTTTGAAATTGAACGGCAGATTGGCCAAACGGCGGGCTCGCAGCGTCGAGGGGTTCCGGCGTTTGGCAAAACGCCGGAACAAATCAGTGCTCGATCCAGCAGCGCAGGGTTTCGCCGGCCTGCAGGTGACGCAGGTTCTCTGCGGCGATGTCGACGACGTTGTTGAGCGTGGCGGCTAGGTGGAACCAGCCCGAGACATGCGGCGTGATGAGCATGTTGGGCGCATCCCACAGGGGGCTTGTCTCAGGCAGCGGCTCGGGGTCGGTGACGTCGACCGCGGCGCCGGCGAGATGTCCCGATTCCAGAGCGGCAACCAAGTCGTCGGCGACCACAAGATCGCCGCGGCCGCCGTTGGCAAAGAAGGCACCCGGTTTCATCGCGGCGAAGAACTCGGCGTTCGCCAGGCCGCGGGTCTCGGGTGTGCTCGGCATAAAGGATGCAACGATGTCAGCCTCGGCCAGGCGCTCGGGCAGGGCATCCATGCCGTCCATGTCCTCAAACACAATAGGGTAGACGAGTGGATGGCGCTTGATGCCGCGGACGTGTGCGCCCATGCTGCGGCAGAGCGTGGCAAAGTGGCCGCCGATATCGCCTGCGCCCAGCACCAGCACGTTGGCATTTTTGAGCGAGGTGACCGGGCCCAAGTCCTCCCAGCGATGCTCGCGCTGCAGGTCCTGGTAGCCGGGCAGGCGCTTTATCATTGACAGCACCATGGCAAACATGTGCTCGCTCACGGCCTGGCCGTAGGCGCCCACCGAGCAAGACAGCTTGGCGTCGGCTGGCACGGTGCCGGCGGCCAAGTAATCGTCATAGCCCGCGGTCTGTAGTTGCAGCAGCTGGAGGTGCTCGCATGCGGTAAGCAGGGCAGGGTCTATGTTGCCCAAGATCACGTCGGCGTTGGCGACCTGCTCGCGCGTGATGGCGTCGGAGCTCGTGTAGATAAAGTCCTCGCCCGGAGCGCTCGACTCAAGAATTGCGCGATGGCGGTCGTTGACGGGCAGCAAAACCAGGATGTTCACAAGCAGTCCTCTCCGCTCAGCCTACCAAAAAGGGACAGGTTTATTTTGGCAGGTTTTATCGGGCAAAACGTTCAAATAAAACGCCGGATGCAAGACGAGCGTGCCCGTCAGCATCCGGCGCATCTGCGGCTACCAGCTCAGCAGCTCGTAGCCGTCCTCGGTCACCACGAGCTGTACCTCGCACTGGGCCGAATCGCTGCCGTCCTTGGTGCGCACGCACCAACCATCGCCCTTGCTAATCTTGATGTCGGGCGCTCCGGCGTTGACCATAGGCTCGATGGTAAAGACCATGCCCGGAGCCATGATGGTGTCCACATCGGGCGCCTCGGTGGTAAAGCCCACAAACGGGTCCTCGTGGAACTCCTTACCGATGCCGTGTCCGCCGTACTCGCGCACCACGCTAAAGCCGGCGTCCTCGACCGTCTTTTGCACGGCCTCGGCCATGACGGAGAGCGGCAGCCACGGCTTGACGGCCGCCAGACCCGCCTCCACGCTGGCGCGGGTGACGTCGACCAGGCGCTGGCGCTCGGCCGAGACTTCGCCGATGCAGAACATGCGGCTCGAGTCGCTAAAGTAGCCGTCTAGGATCGTGGAGCAGTCCACGTTGATGATGTCGCCCTCGTGCAGCACGTCCGTATCGCAGGGGATACCGTGGCAGACCACGTCGTTGATCGAGGTGCACACGCTCTTGGGATAGCCCTCGTAGTTGAGGTCGGCCGGCGTGCCACCGTGCTCGACGGTGTAGTCGTAGATCATCTGGTCGATCTGGTTGGTGGTCATGCCCGCGGCGATGTGCTCGCCTACGTAGTCGAGCACGCCCACGTTGATGGCGGCGGAGCGCTTGATGCCCTCGATATCGGCGGGCGTCTTGTAGAGCGTGCGGGGCAGAACCTCCCAGCCCTCTTCCCACAGGCGCTCGAGGCGCTCGTCGAAGGCGCTGTGGCATTTCTTGTATTTCTTGCCGCTGCCGCACCAGCAAGCGTCGTTGCGGCCGGGCACGGGTCCTTTGTCATACATGGCTAACTTCCTTTCATTCGCAGCTAGTATAGCCCACCCACGTGTCCATAAAAGTTGCGGTGATATAGTTCCGATTTAAGCGGTTTAACAGCACAAATAGGAACTATATCACCGCAACTGATGGGGCGGGATGGCGGCACTAGCTGCTGCGTGGTTTTGCTAGTAACTCACCTGGCAGGGAATGCCGAGGGCTTGAACGCGCGCGGCAATGGCGTCGAGCACCACGGGCGCTGCTTTGGCAAGGCCGGCGACCGGTGTCTCGCGCGCCACCGTGTAGATGGTCGCCTCCTGCGGGCGAATGCGCTCGAGCGCCGCGAGCCAAGGGCCGACGTACGCTTCACCAGTGTTATCGAGGGACTTGCCCTGGTACTCGCCGTTCAAAAAGATCGTCTGGATAATAACGTGGCCGTTAAAGCTCGCGAACGTCTCGATCTGGTGCTCGACGTCGTAGGGGCCAACGGGCTGGTCGAGCAGCTGGATAAAAGCCGGGTCGACCGTATCGAGCTTGAGGATGTTGTCGTCGACCATCATGAGCGCATCGTGCACAGCGGGCTGGTCAGCGCGCGTGCCATTGGAGAGCACGGCGATCTTGGTGTTCGGGGCCAGCTGGTCGCGAAGTGCGATGGCGCCGGCGATAGCCTGCGGAAACTCCGGTGCGGCGGTGGGCTCGCCATTGCCGGCGAAGGTGATTACATCGGGCAGCTCGCCCTCGGCTGCCATCTCGCGCAGCTTGGCCTCGAGTGCGTCGAGCACCCCGGCGGCCGTGTTATACGGCTCATGGCAGGGGCGCTCGGCGTTAAGGCCGTTCTCGCAGTAGATGCAGTCGAACGTGCAGATCTTGCCCGACGCCGGCATCATGTTGACACCGAGCGAAAGGCCCAGGCGGCGACTGCGCACCGGTCCAAAGATGGGGCTGGCATTTAAAAACGTAGACATAGGCATATGCTCCTTGGGACAGTTGTGCCTAAGCATAGCATCGGTGCCAAAGTCTGATTCGGGCTTGTGCTTTTCAGATTTCGTTTTTTCACGCCGCCCTCGATGTCCGCGCTATGAGAGGTTCCCGGTTGGGTACAGTTAATGCGTTAACAAGGTGCAAGGCGATGGGGCACAACATGGATTTTACGGTCGAGAATGCGGGCACCACGATTGCCTGTCGCGAGTTTGCCGAGCCGGGCGTGCCGTCGGATGCGCCTGCCTTGGTGTGCGTGCACGGCGCTTGCGTCGACGGCACATTTTTTGACGGGATCGCCCGCGAGCTCGCCTGCGGCTATCGCGTAATTGCCTACGACCGCCGCGGTTGCGGCGAGAGCGGCGATGCCGCGGACGGGCGCTACGACCTCGCCGCCCAGGCCGCCGACCTGCAGGCCGTTATCGAGCATGTCGGCGCCCCGGCAAATGTCCTCGCGCACAGCGCCGGTACGCTGGTGACCCTGGAGCTTCTCCGTACAAACCCGGCCATTGTCTCGCGCGCGATGCTGCACGAACCCGCCGTGACAAACGAGGGCGCTGGCCTGGGCACGGCCCCGGTTTTGCTCGAGATGATTGCTGCGGGAAAGGTCTCGAGGGCATTAAGAGCCTTCCTGAGTGCCATCAGTGATTCGGATCCTCAAGCTCCCAAGACAACCGAGGCGGAAGCCAAGCATGCCCTGCGCAACGGCCGCAGCTTTATGGCAAACGAATACGGGATCATTATGACCTGCGTTCCCGATTGGGATCGCGTCCGCGCATCGAAAACAGTGGCCGCCGTGTTTTTGGGCGAGCTCTCGATTGGCACGCCCCGCGAAGCGGGCACGAGAGCGTCGGCTGAGCTTTTGGGCTGTCCGCTCGTAACGGTCCCCGGCGCGCACAACGGGCTGCGCGATCGACCGGTAGCGGCTGCCCAGGCCGTCCGTGGCGTCCTAGGGTTCTAGCAGCCGCAATAATCAAAACGGGCTTTTCCCGTAAACATTTCGACCGTGTTAACAGATGCGCCCAGAACCTTACGGCTGCGGCTTCAGCCCTACCGTCTGCCAACTCATGAAAAAGAAACGGTATTCACGTGCGTACCTGCATCGACAAGGTGCTACCCTTGTAACATTTGGCACCCACTGCTACCAAGCAAAACTACTGAAAGGGCCCCCTATGCTCAATAATCACGAGGCCAATCTAACCGACGAGGAGGCTGCCGCCGAGGTCGCCCGTGTCGCGAAGACCTACCCCGTGGTGCGTTTGCTGTCTGTCGATCAGATTAAGGGCGATCCTAACTGCCTGCTCGCCGGCGAACGGTGTCCCTGTCTGCGTCAGTCAAGTCTTGAAGCCTTGGCGGCGGGTTCCGATGAGGTGTCGGAACGGCTGCTCAACGATGGCGTTGAGTACCGCGCTCGCCTGCGCTCTTTGATGGTTGAGGGCGAGCCTCACGTTCTGCTGATGGTGCGTCCGATTGATGAACAAGAGGCCGCAGAAGAGGACCTTGTCTACACCGACGTGCTGACGAGCGTGCGCAATCGCCGATATTACGAGGAAAAGCTTCGCAGCGCCCGCATGCAGGCCGGTGTGGCCATGATCGACCTTGATGATTTTAGGGTCTTCAACGATACCTGTGGCCGTCATGCCGGCGACCTTGCACTCGGTGCGGTGGCGACGGCCATACGAGGCAGTATTCGTTCGACTGATGAGCTTGTCCGCTATGGTTGCGATAAGTTTGTGGCCGTCATGCCCAATATCCCCTCCGATGACTTCGCCCGTCGTCTGCGTCACGTATCCGATGCCGTTCATTCCGCGATTATTCCGGGCCATGAGCGTGTTAGCTTGACAGCATGTGTTGGTGGCGTTCGCATTAATGGCGAGACGGTCGATGAGGGCGTTGGCCGCGCTGTCCAATTACTGAGCCGCGCTAAGGCAAAAGCCGGTACGGTCATGACCGATACCGATTCCGTCGATACCTTCCAAAGCGAAAAGCCTTCGGTGCTTATCGTCGATGACTCCGAGATGAACCGAGCTATTCTCAGCGAGATGCTCAAGGACGAGTATTGCATCCTCGAGGCCGATAGCGGTCGTGCAGCGCTCGACATGGTCGACCGCTATGGTGATGAGCTGTCGCTCGTGCTGCTGGACATTGTCATGCCGGGCATGAACGGCTTTGAGGTGTTGGGCGATCTGTCGCGCCGGTCGATTATTGACAATCTGCCTGTCATCATGATCTCGAGCGAAGATTCCGACGATGTGGTGTTGCGCGCGTATGAGCTGGGTGCCTCGGACTATGTCAACCGCCCGTTTGACTCCCGTGTCGTGCGCCGCCGTGTAAGCAACACCATCCGCCTGTACGCCAAACAGCGCCGCCTGACGAGCCTGCTGTCCCAGCAGTACAACGAGCGCGTAAAGAACAGCCGCATGCTCATCGACATCATGGCCGGCGTCATGGAGCTCCGCAATGGCGAGAGCGGCAGGCACGTTACGAACATCGAGAAGCTGACCGAGCTGCTGCTTGGCTGCCTGGTCCACCGTAGCGACAGCATCTCCCTCGACAACGAGGAGCGCTCTACGATTGCCCTGGCTTCGGCACTGCACGATATCGGCAAGATGTCGATTGACGATGCGATTCTCAACAAGCCCGGGCGCCTCACGCCCGAGGAGTTCGAGATTATGAAGACGCATACCACGATCGGCGCCGACATGCTGCATGAGCTGGGCCGCCATCACGCCGGCAATGCGCTTATGGAATATGCGTACCAGATTGCGCGTTGGCACCACGAGCGCTGGGACGGCAAGGGTTATCCCGACGGCCTTAAGGGCGACGATATCCCCATCGCCGCGCAGGTGGTTTCGGTGGCCGACGTGTACGATGCGCTGACGAGCGTCCGCGTGTACAAGAATGCCATCCCGCACGAGGAGGCGATTCAGATGATCCTGGACGGTAAGTGCGGCACCTTTAACCCGCTGCTGCTCGACTGTCTGCTCGAGGTGCAAGACCGTATTGCCGAAACATTGGCGCGTCCTGCCGAGGTCGTTGCGCTTCCTACGATTTAGTTTGACCAAAGGAGTTTGAATCCATGATTTCCATGCGCGAGACGTATGAGAAGATCGGCGCCAATTATGATGACGCTTGCGCTCGGCTGATGGGCGAGGAGATGCTTGCCCGCTTTGCCCTCAAGTTTTTGGATGACGAGAGCATGGACAAGCTGGAGGCCGCCATGGCGGCAGGAGACGCCAAGGAAGCGTTTATGGCAGCTCACACGCTCAAGGGCGTGAGCCAGAACCTGGGATTCGATAATCTGTACGAGCCGGCGGTCGTGGTGACCGAGGCGCTGCGCGGCGCCGATGCCGTTGACGGCGCTCGCGAGGGAATGCACGCGCTGCAGCAGCAATATGCGGCTACGATGTCGGCCCTGCGCGAGGCGGCCGAGTAAGAGGCTGTGAGCCTTGATGACTATGAGCGTGGATAATCTCCCGTTTTAGGCCCGGTGGCGGCCTCAAAGTGGGAGATTATCCACTCTCGTTCGATACGTGTCCAAAAATCCACTCTCACCCCTTCTGATTAGTGAATGGCCTATGCGCACTGGCGGGGCTTTCCGCATGCAATCCATATCGTTGTTCGATAAACTGTTCGAATAACGATAGAGTCGATGAGGGTGAGTGTATGTCCAACAGCGTTCAGCGTTTGGCCAAGGCGGGCGAAAATATCAGGAAGCTTGGTTTTTGCATGACAGCCGTTTTTGCAGGGATGCTCGTCGCTTTTGCCGCGTTGGTTGTTTACGTGATCTGGTGTGCGGTTACAAACGTTGCTTCTGTCGATTCTTTCGGTGTCGTGACGCTTCTCAATGGCGGGTGCATCGTTATCCCAAGCGGACTGTGCCTGGCACTCGTCGTGGGTATTTCGCTTGTCGTTTTGTGCGGGATCAGCCGTAATATCTCTCGGGGCGTCTCGCCCTTTACCAAGACGCATGTGTGGCTTATCCGTGTTCTCGCGCTTGCCTTTGCTGTTAACGCCGCGGTTTCGCTTGTTGGTGCCTATGGATCGGTCAATCTCACCATTGGCGGACTGGAGCTTTACATCGTGCCTCATTCCTTTGTTATTGAGATTTGCCAAGGCGCTACCTTTGATGCGGGGTCGTTTATCGGCGCAGTTGTCTGTTTGTTTATCTCGGCGATCTGGAGTTATGCCTCGCTGCTCCAAGAGCAGTCTGACGAGCTTGTGTAGGAGGAAACATGAGCTATCTCATCATTGAGCTTGAGACGCAGCTGCTTAAGACCGGAAAGACCAGCGCTGATCTGATTCGGGCGACGGGGCATACTCCGGCTAATATTTCAAAGCTTAGAAACGGAAAGATAAAAGCTATTCGCCTAAAGACGCTTCTCGATATCTGTGATGAGCTTGATTGTCAACCGGGAGATATTATTCAGCGCGTGAGCGAGAAAGAGCTTGAGGAGCTTATTGTCGAGCGCGCGAAAAATGTCGTGAGACAGATGCAGGATGGCGGAGGCAACGAGGCGTCGCTTCCGACATCAGTCTTTGCTGTCGATTTGAGTGACGAGTAGCTTAAGGCGAACAACTAAAACGAAATATCAGCGTGAAGGGACCCGTGTCTAACACGGGTTCCTTCTTTTAGATTATCTTGACAAATATGAGTTATCGAAAAACAATAACAACTATGGAAAACGATAAAGGAAAGAAGGAACGATATGAGCGGTTTTGCTATCAAGCGGAACGGGAGGCCAATGAACGCATCGGCGATAAAGCTATCAAAAGTTTCAAAACGCTACGGGAAACGGCACGTTTTGCATGACGTTTCCTTCGAGGTGCATCAGTCTGAGCTCTGTGCCCTTGTCGGTGCAAACGGGGCGGGTAAAAGCACGCTTATTAAAATAGTGCTGGGCCTCTGTGAGCCATCGTCGGGGAGCGTGGAGCTCTTTGGAGGCAAATCAAAAAAAGAGCTTGGTCTGATGCGGACGCGTGTCGGCTATGTGCCAGATTCCAGCGGAGCATACCAATCTCTCAGCGCGGTTGAGAATCTTCAAATCCGATGTGCGGAATGGGGGCTTGATGAGAAACGTGAGATTCCTCGCGTTTTGAGCCTAGTCGGGCTGGACATCGATGAGAAAAAGAGCGTAGGCAGTTTTTCTCTGGGAATGAAACGGCGACTGGATATAGCTACGGCTTTATTGGGCGACACCGACGTACTAATTTTCGATGAGCCGGCAAATGGATTGGATCCGCTGGGCATCGAGAGTATATGGGCCCTTATCGGTCGATTGAATCGAGAGCAGGGTAAGACCATGCTCATCTCTAGTCATGATTTGGATGAGTTGGCATCGGTTGCAACAAGCTGCCTGTTTATTCATGACGGCGAACTGCTAAAAAAGGAATCGATGGACGTCATAAGGGATGAGGCGTCGTCCCTAAAAGAGTATTACAGGCGCTTGATGAAGGCGGTCTCGCTATGAAGCGGGCGATCCATCCCATAAAGGCAGATATGATGCGTTTGCACAGGATATTTCCGGCGAAGTTTGGTCTTGCGCTTATGTTGGCGTTCGGCCTTCTCTTCGGCATCTTTCTAAAAAACGGAACAACGTTGCTCGTCTTTGGCTATGGCGTTTGTGGGGAGGATATTGGTTTCCTCTGGAATGCAATCGATCCTTCTGCGCCTGATGAGTCCCTTGCGCGCAGCGCTTTTGCCGGTACATCCCTGTTCGTTCCACTCATCGTTTGTTTGGTGCTTTTACAGGAGCATGGCTATAAAGAGGGGTACCGAATTTCTTCGGCAAGAGGTCTCAACCGCTTTTATGGGGCTCTAGCCCATGCATTTTCGTCTGCTTTAATAATTGGCGCAGCGTATAGCGCGCTTTGCCTTCTTCTTTTTGCAATAGCCATAATACGTGGAGGGCATAACTACTCGCACAACATACTAACTGTATTTTTGCCTGCAATGGTAGTCAACGCCGTATTGGTGATATCGGTTGCGCTGGAGACGGTGACCATCTATCGGATAACGGGCAGCGCTGTATTGAGCGGGGCCGTGGTGATAGTTGGATTTGTCATGAGCTTGACGCTCTACGGAGCCTTCCTTCAGGCACCTATACCATCCTTGCGATGGATCTTCTTCCTTCCGGGGCCGTACCTTGGAGTCGGATGTGCCCTTGGGTATAGCGATATGGGGCAGCTGACGCTTCTGGGATATGGCGTGGCAGCCAGCTGTCTATCGGTATTGATTTACGCTCTCTTGAGCTTTCGCGCTGGGGGGTGTGCTCAATGGCTCGTCAGATTAAAAGACTTCTCCAGTCAGAATTGAAGCATGTGAGCAAATGGGCGTACGCCTTAATCCTGGTAATTTATGCGTACATGGTGATATTGCAGCTTAATTCTTTCCCGATGTGGTTCTGTAGCCTCCGTGAGAACAGTTTCTTGGGTTTTTTCCCAGACCCGACGCTTCGGCTATCGGCGGAGGATGTCCTTCTATTTGGCAATGCAGAGGTTTTTCGCGGTCTGCTGTTCAACGTAGCCCCGTTGGCCCATGCATTGTTCTTTCCGTTCATCGCGGCTTGCATTGTGCCGTGCTTTGTCAGTTCGGGCTTTGTCGAGGAACCGTGGGGGCTGTCGGAGGCCCGGGGAGGGAAGCGTGTGTGCGCTATCGTTGCGCGAGCGATGCTGTCTTCTTTTGCCCTTTTGGGCGCGTTTATCCTGACGAGTGTCGTTTTGTACTGTCTTAACTGCGCGATCGTTTTGGATGCTCAGCAGTATTTCAACCTGCATGTATTTTGCTATCGACTTGTTCTTGCTGCCGCCGCCTGCCTTGCATACGTGGTTTCTTGCGTAATCGTTGTTTCCTATTTTGGGTCCGGCTTCGGTCCGATTGGCATGCTGTTGCTTGTCAACGTTGTAGCGATCTACATACAGATCGGGGCCAATTCCATGCTTCCGCTTCCAGCCTCGATGCTCATGTGGATTTGCGGCGTGACCCCGTTGGGGGACGGTCAATGCGTTTCGATTTTAATTGACTGCCTCATAAACGTAGCAAGCGTTTTTGCCATCTGCTTTACGGTCGACCGATTGTGGTCGAGATTTCTTTGATTGTTTGTGAGGGATAAACATACCGAGCGTATCAAATACAGGGGGGCGGGCACCGTGGCTGGTGTCCGCCCATTACAGTCTGAAGTGGGCCACCGATAAATTTCGATGGCGAGCATTCGGCGCATTGCCTACGATACGGGCAAGC
>NZ_JAQLFP010000002.1:102645-116767 GCF_028207065.1 Collinsella aerofaciens | reverse complement strand
TTCTGGGCCATACGCCACCACCGCCCTCTCGACTCGGATTCCTTGCGGCCTGAACAATCGCAAGTGTCCGGCGAGGGGGCGGCTTTGTAAAGCCGGTTGTCCCCACCCGCATAGCGGGTGGTTTCTGATGCGGCGCGCTGCGCGCCCCGCACAGGCTAAAGCCTTTAAACGCAAAAAGCCACGTCCGAAGACGTGGCTTTAATTGCGTTGGCGGGAAGTACGGGGCTCGAACCCGCGACCTCCGACGTGACAGGCCGGCGCTCTAACCAAACTGAGCTAACTCCCCAGGCAGTCGTTCGCGTTTGTTTCCGCTCGCGTGCGCTGCGGGGATTAGTATACACAGAAGTCTGTCCGGTGCGCAACAACTTTTTTGAAAAAAATTTTTGGGCTGTCCGGGAGGGTTTCCCGGGCCGGCGGGCGGGGGTTAAGTTTGCTGCTCTACAGTCCTGCGCAAGACGGAAAGCACATTAAGTGCTTTCCTTTGCGTGCGGAACTCGCGACAAACTTAACCCCCGCCCGCCGGCCCGGGAAACCCTCCCTGCCGTCACTTAGTTCAACCAGTTTTGCGGGCGTGCGCCGCTGCGCGGCTAGCCCGCGTGCTCCTCGGCGGGGTTGGTCTGATGGATCTTGTTGAACTTCCGCCTTTGGCTCAAATGGAAACGGGGGACGCATCTGCATCCCCCGTTTTTGTTGCGGTTAGCCTAAATCAATAAACTTGGTGCTTATGACATGGCCGTCTTTGACGAGCATTCTGGCCATGGTGGGGCCTCGGGTGCCTCTTGGATAGCTGGCGCTGCCTGGGTTGAGTACCAAGCAGCGGCCTACTTGGGCTTCTTTGGTTACGTGGGTGTGACCGTTGATGGCTACGTCTACGGATCCCACAGGCAGGTCTTCACGGTAGTGGGCTACGGCGAATTTGAGGCCTTCGTAGGTGAAGAGGGCCAGACGGTCTACATCCGGGCCGTAGTCGCGGTAGTAGTCGTTGTTTCCTAGGACCGCTCGCACGGGGGCGATGGTGCATAGATGCTCGTAATCCATCTCTGAGGTGAGGTCTCCGGCGTGGATGATCAGATCTGCGCCCTTGAGCTCGCCCAGAAGCGCGGGCGAAAGATAGCCGTGGGTGTCCGAGATGATGTCGATGCGCTTGGCTCTTGCACTGTTCATGGGATCCCTTCTGCAAAACCGATTCGACGTATATACAAAAAGCCCCACGGCTCCGCAGACAATTGGTCTACAGGGCTGCGGGGCCAGTGTGCTAGAGGCTCAGGGCCTTCTTGAGCGGCACAACGCGGCGGCGCGAGACCGGCACGCGTTCGTCGACGCCCGTAATGCCCAGCTGGATAGCGCCCGAGGGCACCGTCTCGACATCTGTGACGCACGCCAAGTTGACGATATAGCGGCGATGAACGCGAAAGAAGCCAAAGTCGCAAAGCTTGGCCTCGAACTGAGCCAGCGAAGTCGTCGATAGAAAACGATCATCGACGGTATAAATACAGGAGTAATCGTCCTTGGCCATGATGAAGCGAATGTCATCCACGGGAATGAGGACCTTACGGCCGCCCTTTTCCACCGGAATGCGCTCGATGGTGGCCTTGCTGTCCGTGACGGGCTTGGCGCGCTGCATGACCTTCTCGATCGCGCGATCCAGGCGTGCCTCCTCAACCGGCTTCATTAGGTAATCGACGGCATCTACGTCGAACGCCTCGACGGCATGATCGCTATACGCGGTCACAAACACAATCGCCGGCGGATTCTTAAGCTTATGCAGTGCCTCGGCAAGCTGCAGACCAGAAGCGCCGGGCATCGAGATATCGAGAAATACGACATCGACGCGGCTTTCCATCAACATCTCAATGGCGGAGCGGACGCTCGACGCCTCAGTGATCGTGCCGATCTTGCCCGTCTGCTCGAGCAAGAAGCGAAGTTCCGAACGGGCCGGGGCCTCATCATCCACAATCATCGCACGCAGCATAGGGATTAAACCTTTCGTCAACAAACTACGCCGGGCATCCGCCGCTTGGCGTTGAGCCCATAGCCTTTTATTTTACTCTTGAATGTCAAAGATGCTCTCTGACAAATCAAGGTGCAGGAGCACTTTGGTGCCCTTGCCCGGCGCCGATTCGACGCGCGTATAGGAGTGCGGTCCATAAAAGCGATGGATGCGCTCAGAAATATTGTGCATGGCCACACCGGCGCCGCCGCCTTGCGGGGAACTGGCATCGGGGCGGGCGGAGCGCTCATCAAACAGCCTGGCGGCGGTGCCCTCGTCCATGCCCACACCGTTGTCGGCTACGGCAATCAGGATTGCGTCGTCGCCGTCTTGATGGACGGTCACATCGATCCGCAGGGCACCGTCATCGCCCATGCCATGCCGCACGGCGTTCTCGACGATGGGCTGTATTACAAAGGCCGGGACCAACGTGTCCTCGACATCCTCGGAGACATCGAAGGTCGCAAGCACGCGGTCCTCGCCAAAGCGCGCCTTCTCAAACGTCAGGTAGCGCTTGGTCTGGGCAACCTCGCGCGAGACCGGGATAAGCGACCCCGAGTTGTCGAGCGTGGCGCGATAGAACGACGAGAACTCGCGCAGCAGCTCGCGGGCGCGCAGCGGATCGGTGCGCGTAAACGACGCGATAGTGTTGAGCGTGTTGAACAGAAAGTGCGGATTGATCTGCGCTTGTAGGGCACGAACCTCGGCACGGGCCGTGAGCTCCTTTTGCACCTCGAGCTCGTGGATGGCGAGCTGCGTGGACAGGATCTCGGCAAAACCCGAGGCGAGCGCATACTGGGTACGGTCGACGGCACGCGGGGTCTTGTAGTAGAACTTGAGCGTGCCGACGGTGCGGTCGCCCACCTTGATGGGCGCGATGATACCGGCGGGAACATGGTTGTGCGAGCCATCCGAACCCACCACGTCCACCACGCGGTTGAACGACTGCACGATGCCGTGCTCAATGACGTAGCGCGTGGCAAGCGTGTGGATGGGCGAATCGGGCAGCAGCTTTTCCTCGAACTCGCCCGCGCAGGCCAGCACGTTGCCCTCATCGGTGATGGCAACGGTCATGGCACGTGTCTCGGGCAGGATACGCCGGCACACCAAAAGCGCCGATTCCTGCGTCAGACCGCCCTTAATGTCCTCGAGCATGGCCGAGGCAACCGAGAGCGTCTCCTCGGTGTACTGGGAGCGTACCGAATCGGGATTGAGCGTCAAAAAGATAAAGATGCACAGGAAGATGCACAGCAACGCACAGGCAATCACCGTGGCAATCGGCTCAATGCCAGTCGCCAGGGCAAAGATAAAGTACGCCAACACGCAAACGGCGCAGACAACGGCGATGATACGAAAGATTGAAATTGAATTATCGCGCTGGGCGCGGCGGTCGATCATTCAGCCCCCTCCAGGATGCTAATCAGTTGTGCGTCGCGCCAAAGTTCGTCCATAATCTTGGGCCAGAAACTCTGAAAACGCAGGTAGCTTGCGGCGTTTTGGCGGGCATAGGTCTTGGCCTCATCAATACCATGACGCCAGATGCGCAGATACCCCTCGTGCTCGCGGGTAAACATGCTGCGAACCATGGCGGTCTTGCACACGCGGTCGTCGAGCTCGCGCGAGATCCACGGACCCGGATAGGGCATGAGTGATGCGGCCGTAACCGGAATGAGCTCCTTTTGGTGCGCAGCGAACGTCAGCTTGGCCCGCTCGTAGTACCAACGGTACACGTCCTGCATAAAGCGCGGCGAGCGCTTCTCGGACTCGGGCGGCAGGTGGCGCACGGTCCACTCGTTATCGAACCACACGTCATAGCCGAACATGCGCATGTTAAACAGGTAGTCCAGATCCTCGCCGCGGGTGATAAACGGGTCGAAGGCCACGCGCGTAAAGGCGCGGGCGTGCAGGGCCATCAGGCCGCCGCACACGTAATTGGAGCGCGAGATGCGGGTGCCCGAGAGCGCCTTTTTCATCCAGCGATTGAACTCGATGCGCTTGGTCCACCAGCGATGGCAAATGCCCGCTTTGTCCGTGGGAGCCAGCGGCGACCCGTCGCGATCATAAAAGTATCCGCTCTTGACTAAAATCGGCAGGCCCTGACGCGTCTGCTGGCCCAGCGCATAGGTCGCACGCTTCATAAAGTCGGCATCGATGACGGTCTCGTCGTCATCCAAAAACACAACCGCGTCGTGCCCCAGCACCGCCGCGCAGGCAAGACCCATGTTGCGGATGGCGCCGTAGCCGCGCAGGCTCACGCACTCGCCCGAGCCTTTGGGCGCAATCTGTGCCACGCGGTCGGCAACACGCGAAGCCTGAGTATTGGTAACGACGGTGACCTTAAGTGTGAGATGCGCATTAACGATTTCGTGCACGCGATGGGATACGTCGGGCGTGACAGAAACCGGACAGACCACCAAGAGCATGATGCGCGGAATGTCACGCACCTGTTCGAGTGAAGTCAGGCAGCGATCGAGTTCCGGGTTGGCGGCGTTGAGCGACGTCGAGTGATCGTAGGTGCCGGGAGCGTTTGCTTGGGTATCATCGCCCGCCCAATATGTTGGGATCACAACCGTGGCGTTCATACCTTTACCCTCCTTGCAACACAAAAACGGGGCGCCGCCAAACACAGGCGACGCCCCGCGACCTAGCTGATTCCATCATACCCACTTGGGCTAAACATTGCTCGGAAGTCAGAATGATTTATGCGGCTACTTTCAAAAGAGTACTGTAGATAGGCACAATTGCTGTACTGAGCCCGGTTGCCTTACGCCGCCGCCTGAGTCATGCGGGACAGGCGGACCAGCAGCATAAAGCCAACAACCAGCAGCACGCCAATGGAAAGGACGCCCAGCGACGGGTTGCCGGTCAGCGAGGTGACGACCGACACTAGAAAGGTGCCCATGACGCTTGCATAACGACCAAAGATGTCAAAGAAGCCGTAGTACTCGTTGGATTTTTCTTTAGGGATAATGCGGCCAAAGTAGCTACGGCTGAGCGCTTGCACGCCACCCTGGAACAGGCCGACCATAATGGCAAGCACCCAGAACTCAAAGGCGGTCTTTAGGAAGAACGCGGCGAACAGCACAATGCCCATGTAGGCGGCGACCGCCACCAGAATCATGTTGAGCGTGCCCACGCGTCCGGCGAGCTTGCCGTAGATGATGGCGGACGGAAAGGCCACAAACTGCGTGACGAGCAGCGCCAGCACCAGCTGGGTCGAATCGATACCCAGAGCCGAGCCGTAGCTGGTTGCCATGGAAATGACCGTGTGCACACCGTCGATGTAGAAGAAGAACGCGATCATGTAGACCAGCACGGTCTTGTTGTGGGCGATCTCGCGCATGGTGTGTCCGACCTCGGAGAACACACCGCCCACGATGTGGCCGATGGTGTCCTGGGGACCGCGCTCGCGACCGTACTTTTGCTTATAGGTGCGAATGAGCGGCAGGGTAAAGATGAGCCACCAGGCACCGGTGATGATAAACGACAGACGCGTTGCCAGCATGGTGGGGACGCCGAGAGCGGGGCCACCCATGATAAGCGCCAGGCAAATGATGAACGGCACGGTGGAACCGATGTAGCCCCAGGCATAGCCCGAACTGGACACGGCGTCCATGCGCTCGTCGGTGGTAATGTCGGGCAGCATGGCGTCGTAGAACGTCATAGAAGAGTTAAGGCCGATGGTGCACAGCACGTACACGGTCAAAAATGCCATGGCGGACATTGGGATAGCCTGCGCCAGGCAAAGGACCAGGCCCGTGAGGAAGAAGCCCAAGAAGAACTTGATCTTGTTGCCAGCGTAATCGGCAAGCGCGCCCAGAATGGGCATGAGCATGGCAATGACTAGCGAGGCAATCGTCTGAGCGTTGCCCCAAGCGACCACCAGGTCTGCCGAGGAAGCACCGGTATTGATGGCGTTAAAGTAGATGGGCACCACCGAGGTATTGAGCAGCACGAGGGCCGAGTTGCCCACATCGTACATAACCCAGTTACGCTCGAGCTTGGTGTATTTCATGGACAGGGCCCCTTCGTATTCGCCCGATATGCAGTTAGTTCATCGTACCCCAATTGTCCAGAGGCGCCGGTAAGGATTCGGCAAAGGGGCACGCACGAGCCCTACTCCTCGCGGTCGAACTCTTCGTCGGCACCGAGCACGCGACCGCTGTAATTGACGTGGTTGGTCACGGCTTCCATATCGCCGGTCTCGATAAAGCGGGCGGCCGTGCACTCGTAATCGACCAGTGCGCGGTCAAAGACCTCGGGGAAACTCTCGTTCGAGACCTCGTCGGTAAAGGGGTTCTTCCATGCCAAGTGGCCCAGGTTGCCGGTACGCTCGGGCAGCTCGGTCGTCACACGGTGCGCAAGGCCGTCGAGCAGCGAATAATCGTGCACCAAGCCCTCGATCAGGGCAATCGCGCGCGTCTTGGCCGAACCGGCCGGCTCGATAGTGCGGTAGAGCAGCTGCATGTCGGCTACGGCGCCGGCGTACTCCCCCGCCGGGATGTCGATACCGTACACGCGCCCGGCGACGTAGCTCATCAGCACGCCGGCAACACGATTGATGCGGTCGGTCGTGACGATCTCGCCCGCCGGCGGATAATCCTCGACCGTTGCCCCATCGCGCTTGAGCTGCAGCATCAGCACGTCCAGGTCGCTTTCGAGCACGGCGTGAACTTGGCTGCCCGAAGCCTCGAGCTCGGGATCGGAGTCCACAATGCCAAACTGCTGCTCGTAAACAAAGGGGTGGGCATTGCGGTCGAGCACATAGTGCGACAGCAGGCCCAGCGCAAAGGCGCGACCCAGGTTGGCATCGCGCGGTTGCAGGTGCGACACGCCGTCGCGCAGACACGAGAACTGGCGCGACATACGCGAGCGGTGCATGACCTGAGCAAGCAACGTGCAATCGGAAACGCGCGGCGTGAGCATGTGGAAGAAAAACGGGTCGGGGCCCTGGTTGCCCAGGATAAAGGCAATACGCTCCTCGTCGGACGCGATGACGCCCTGCGGAAGACGGTCGATGCTTTCCTCGCCAAACAGATGATGCGTAATGAGCGCAGGCATAATGATCCTTTCGATTTCATTCGATGCCACCCATTATGCCCACCGCGCGCCCGTGCCAAACCTGCGGCGGTAAACGGTGGCGTGCGGACCGCTTACGCAAGCCCCAGGTGCGTCTTAACCTCGGCGGCGCGACGGCGGGACATGGGCACCGTCGAGGTCACGCGATCGAGCCTGAGCTCCATCAGGCCCGTGGAGCCGATCTCGACATTGTGCACGTCTTCCAAATTGACCAGATAACTGCGGTGGACACGGATAAAGCCCTCGGAGGCCAGGCGCCGCTCGAGCGAGGAAATCGACTCATTGATCAGGTATGTTCCCTCGGCGCAGACGGCGTTGCAAAAATCGGCGCGTGCCTCAAAGTAGCAGACATCCGCCACGGGAATGAACACCTTTTTGCCCCCGCGGTCCACCGTCAGACGCAAAGGCTGGCGCGGAGCGTGGACGACACGGCGAGCGCCCAGAGCGGTCTCGATCTTGTCGAGCGCCTTTGACAGGCGGGCATCCTCGACTGGCTTGACGATGTAATCGACGGCATCGAGGTTATAGGCATCGGCCGCATACTCGGCAAATGCCGTCACAAACACCACGACCGGCGGCGTCTTTAGGTTCTGCAGCGTCTCGGCAAGCTCGATTCCCGAGCGACCGGGCATCGTGATATCCAAAAACAAGACGTCGGGCTTGTTCGACAGGATCGATTCCACAGCCTCGGTGACATTGCCCGCCTCGGCAATCTGGCCCACACGCGCATCCTTTTCCAACAGATAACGTAGCTCAGCCCTAATAGGGGGCTCGTCATCAACCACCAAGATGTTCCAGTCTTCGGACATATGCGCTTCCCCTCTTTTTCTCTCAATCCAACCGCGCGCTACACCGTCATCGGCGCCGGCTCATGCGGCTCGCCGTTCAACTCAACGATGACCTGCGTCCCCACGCCCTCCTGGGACTTCACGCGCATGCCAGAATCTTCTCCGTAAAAGAAATGGATGCGCTGAAGCACGTTGAAGAGTGCCAGGCCGCAGCCTCGCTTGATGGAGCCGTCGGCGGTAATGCTCTCGGGCTCCTCTCGACGATGCTGCTCAAACAGGTGCGCGCAGACTTCTTCGCTCATGCCGATGCCGTCATCTTCGACGATGATCTCCAGGCCGTCATCGGTCTCAAAAGCCCTAACATGAATAGTAAGCGGCTCGGTCTCGCGCTGCGCATGCTTGATGCAGTTTTCGAGCAGCGGCTGCAAGATAAACGGCGGTACCAGGCTGTCGCGCACCTCAAAGTCGATGTCGACCGAAACGCGCAGACGGCCGTCGCCATACCGGGCCTGCATAAGATTGATATAACGAGTGCCCTGTTCCACCTCATGCTCGAGCGTGGTGAGCGTATCGGAGTCAGAAAGCGTCTGACGATAGTAATTGGAAAAGTCGATCAGCAGCGATCGCGCCTTGTCGGGCTCGGTTCGCACGAGCGACACGATAGTGCTGATGGTATTGAACAGAAAATGCGGGTCGACCTGCGACTGCAGGGCGCGCAGCTCCACGCGGGCCGTAAGCTCGTCCTGGCGCTCGAGCTCAAAGCTGGCGAGCTGCGTGGAAATGAGATCGGCAAAGCCCGAGGCCAACGCCGTCTGGCGCATATCGATGCTGCTCAGGCGGGGATAGTACAGCTCGAGCGTACCCACGCAATGCCCGCGCACGGTAAGCGGTGCGACAATACCGGCGCGCAGGCGGGGAAAATAGCCACCCGTCTCATTGGAGGTGTCACGCGAAAACACGCTCTGCTCGCCCGTCTCAATCACGTTGAGCGTGGTCTCGAGCACCACCGGGGTGCCGCCAGGGCACTTTGCCGAGTCCTCGCCCCAGCTTGCCAACACCTGTTTGCCATCGGTAAAGCAGATGGCAGAGGCGATGGTCTCGGACAGGATGATCTTAGAGGCGCCCTGGGCCGCTTCGGGCGTAAGGCCGCGCGACGTGTAGGCGAATATTTTTGATGCGATGGCGAGCGTACGGTCGGTTGCGCTCGATGTGAGGTCGTCGGGGACCACAAAGACATACGAGAAAAAGAAGCACAGCATGACCAGGCCGGCAATAACGACAACGCCCGGAACGGGATTGGGATTATCGGTTAAATCCCAGATAAGCAGCAGGATAAGCGCCGGAACGACAACACCGAGCAGGATGGCCTGAACCACATGCTGGGCCGTACGAAAGACCTTGGTAGAGTTGTAGCTCTTGCCCAGAATCAGCCTGTTTAAATCCACCGTCATCCCCTCTTGTCCGTAGCACCCATAGCAATAAAGAGGGCCGCAAGCGACCCTCTCCATTGCATTATGCAATCAAAAACTGTGTTTTACATCCAGCCATCGACAAACGGTAGCTTAGGCGCTGTATTTGTTGGCCTCGCCAAAGGTGCCAGCCTCGACGATCCAGCCGTCCTTCATGATGACGTCCATGTTGTCGGTGTTGAGCACGTGGATGTCGGCGGCGACGTCACCGTTGACGACCAGCAGGTCGGCGCACTTGCCAGCCTCGATGGAACCGGTCTCGTCCTCGATGTGGCACATCTTGGCACCGTTGAGGGTAGCGCAGGTGATGGTCTCGACCGGGGTGAAGCCGATCTTGTCGACAAACTCGTACATCTCCTCGATGGAGCAGGTGCCGTACGGGGTGACGAAGGAGAAGGAGTCGGAGCCGATCGTCATGACGACGCCGCGCTTCTTGGCCTCGCGCAGACAGTCGTAGTTGCGCTGCAGCTCCTTCTCGACCAGGGTGCCCTCGTACTTGTCGTGCAGCTCGGGGACGTAGACGGGCGGATAGGTGGCGTACCAGGTGGGCAGGAAGGCGATCGTCGGAGTGAAGAAGGTACCCTGCTCGGCCATGAGGTCCATGGTGCGCTCATCGATATCGAAGCCGTGGATCAGCTGCTCGCAGCCAAAGCGAACGGAATCGTAGGCAGCGGCGTGGTTGTTGTAGCAGTGGCTCCACACGGGGATGCCGACCATCTTTGCCTCTTCGACCACGGCCTGGATCTCCTCGGAGCAGTAGTGCTGGTCGCGACCGGAGTCCCAGCGCCAGATGGCGCCACCGGTAGCCCAGATCTTGATGGCATCGGGGTTCTCGCGCAGGCGACGACGGACGGCCTTGCGCAGATCCCAAGGACCATCGACCTGGTCGCCCCAGGGGTGGGATTCCTTGTTGAGCTCCTGGGTGCAGTGGTGAGAGTCACCGTGGCCGGCAACACGGCAGAAGCCAAGGCCGGTGGCCAGAACGCGCGGGCCCTTAAAGACGCCCTTGTCGATGCAGTCACGGATCTGGATACCAAAGCGGCCGATCTCGCAGACGGTGGTGAGGCCGTGGGTGAGGCAGTCGTAGGCCTGCTTGACGGCGACAGCCTGCTTCTCGAGGAGCGGCTGCATGACCCAGTCGGTATCATCGTCGGTCAGGTTGCCCGAGAAGTGCAGGTGGGTGTCGATCAGGCCGGGAAGGACGGTCTTGCCGGCGGCTTCGATAACCTCAACGCCCTCGGGAAGGTCCTGCATGACACCGGCGTACTCGATCTTGCCGTTGTCGTCGACGAGAACGAGGGAGTTCTCGACCGGCTCGGCACCGGTACCGTCGATGAGCTTGCCGCCAACGATTGCATACTTAGTGGACATGGTTCCTCCTTATGGATCCATATTGCGGGCGAGGCCGTGTTGGGTTAAGGCCTCACAAAGCTACCCAAGTGGTGCCAGGTTCGGTGCGCGGAAGAGAGGGTCCCGCGCACCCGATCCGCCCCGGCTAGGCGTTATTTTTTGCGGGAATTGGTGAAGGCCATGAGGGCCAGGCCAATGGCCAGCCAGCCGATCACGATGCTCCACTCCACCATGTTGAGGGAGGCGGGAGAGAACGGGATCACGAGCAGGCCGATGATGACGGCGCAGGCAGCGACAGCGAGGCAGATGCCAAACTTGCCGCCGGGCACCTCGTAGGGACGAGGCAGGTCGGGCTCGGTGAAGCGCATGCGCAGGCAAGCGAGGGCGACCATGCCGCAGGAGAAGATGAAGGCGAGGGCCGACACGTTGGTCAGAGGAATGAGCATGTTCTTGCCCAGGAACGGACCGATGACGGTGATGACGCCCAGGACGACGCAGGCGAGCTTGGGAGCGCCGGACTTGGGATCGACCTCGGCGAACTTCTCGGGCAGCTGGCCCTTGCGGCCCATGGCGAGCATGATGCGGCTCGTGGCGCCGTAGAAGGAGTTCATCGGGCCCATGGGTCCAAGCGTGGCGATGACGAGCATGGCCAGGTACAGGAGCATGTTGATGCCCTTGAGGCAGGCAAGCGCGGGAACCGGGCTCTTAACAAACTCATGCCAGTCGAGGATGGTGCCGAACGAGTAGATGCAGACCATGTAGAAGCCGCCTGCGGCCAGCAGGGCTAGGGAGATGATCTTGCCGAACTTGTTCCAGTTGAGGCCCTCGGCTGCTTCCTCAGCCTGCTGAGGAATGGTATCGAAGCCGGCGTAGAAGAACGGGGTCAAAACCAGGACCGACACGATGCCGGCGAACAGGCTGGTGCCCTCGGTAGCGGGCTTGCCGCCGCCAGCACCGGTGACCTGGGAGAACACGGGCATGGCGTGTTCCGGCGAACCGGTGAACAGCGAGACACCCATGGCGAGCAGCATGCCGCAGAGCAGAGCCTTGGTCAGGAAGGCCTGGAGCTTGGCGGCCGAGCTGGCACCGCGGAAGTTGAGGAAGATGACGTAGACTGCAAAGCCGAGCGCGATTAGCGTCGGGAACAGGTAAACGTCGGCGCCCAGGATGGTATAGAGCTTGACGGCACGCAGCCACTCAAGACCGGGCAGGCTGCCGAACATCTCGGACACGAGGGTCGAGATAGCGATTGCCTCCCACGGGCACAGGATGCCGTTGCCCAGGGCCAGGAGCCAACCGGTGATATAGCTCAGCGTACGGCCAAAGCTACGATCGACATACTCGACGATGCCGCCCGAGATGGGGATAGCAGCCGTGAGCTCACCGAAAACAGCTCCGACGGGCACGAGAAAGATTGCACCCAAGAGGAATGCGATCATAGCGGGAACGGGACCGCCGCCCACGACCATCCAGTCGCCGACCTGCAGAACCCAGCCAGTTCCGATGATGGCACCGAAACCGATGGTGAAGAAGTTCCAGAGCGAAAGCGTTTTCTTCATGCCGCCGTTACCTTCGACTGCAACTTCTGCGTTCTTGTCCGCCATTGTTCCCCTCCTTTCCTTATTGACGCCTCTTTGGCGTCACCCCTTGCGCGGTCTGTTTTGCCGCGCGCTTTTATTTCGTGGCTTTACAATACGGCCTTGGCACAGCAGCGCCGCTTGTGGCTCGACCGAAGGCAGAACTGCAAAACGAGCGGCGCCGTTTTTGGGACGAACGGCACGGTTTGCCGCTCATTGTTGTCGCCCGTCCGACGGGCGTACGCTCATCGGACGCATATAGAGATGTTTTTGAGGCCGTGTGTTTTGCGCCTTTCGTACCGTTTACCGAGCTTTTGACGCGCGGACCCATTTGTTGCACATCTTTTTTGTAGGATAGACAGGTTATACATGAGACAAGGCGGTACGAATGGCATACGGATACAACGACGGTGATCAACGGCGACAAAGCGTTCGCCTTGCTGGCCGCACCACGCCGACGCCCAGAAGTGCCACGAGCAGCAATCCGCAACGCCCTCAAGAGCAACCCAGGCCTTCGTCTCGGCAGCAGACAAACAGAACACGGCAGAGTGGCCGTCCGAGCACGGGCACAAGCGCACAGCAAGATAGCCGCTTGGGCGCGCACTCGACAGCGCCAAGCCGAGGTTCCGCAACTGCGCCGCAACGGCGCACGTCAGCCCGGCAGCCATATCAACCGCTTCTTTTCGCATCCCCAAGGCGGACGCGACGGCAAGCCCTACCGCTCGACATCGTACGTGAATGCCCCCGCCCTGCCGGCTCGTCGGCTTTGCCTCGCACTGTGCTCTATCCTCATCTGTCTGGTCTTTGTGCTTATGAGCTCCTGTATGTCCCACGGCTCGGCCGGTCTCGAGCCCACCGCCGAGGACAAGCTGCTCAAGGCCCCCGTCGCGCCCGGTTATTCTTTCGCCTTTTCGACCCCGCGCTCGCAATGGCAAGCCGGCACGATGCCCCATATCTATCAGATCGACCCTGCATGGTCGGAGCTGCCTTACGCCGGCGGTACCATCCGCCAAAATGCCTGCGGGCCTACGTGCCTCACCATGGTCTATATCTTTAAGACGGGACGCACCGATATGACCCCCGTCAATATGTGCGCGCTTTCCGAGGCAGGCAATTACGCCCCCACCGGTGCAACCGAATGGTCGTTTATGACGAGCGGTGCGTGGCAGTTGGGACTTAACGGAACGGAGCTTCATAACGATCGCGACTCGATGACTCAGGCGCTGCGTTCGGGAGCGCCCGTCATCGCCGCCGTTCGGCCGGGCACCTTTACCAACGTGGGCCACTACATTGTACTTTACGGTATTGACGACGCCGACCAGATTGAAGTCTTCGATCCCAACTCGGCCAGCCGCAGCGCCCGCCGCTGGGGCGTCGTAGAGGTCCTCAACGAAGTCGAAGCCATGTGGGCCTACTACTAGTCACTGGGGACAGACTTAAATGAGTGGTCTCTGGATGCCCGGAACTGCTGGCACGGAAAGTGCACCCCGCTTTGAAGTTCGATAGCGGGATGCGCTTTCCGTTAGCGGCCTGTTTGGGAAACTGGGGGCCATTTTTCGGGCAAATTCCGGGATGTATTTTCCGGTTGAGGGCCCCGGGGAAACTGTGCCCCATTTTGGACGCTCATTGTGAGATGCACTTTCCGCAGTTGATTGGTGCTACTCATTTAAGTCTGTCCCCAATGACTACCGATAGCAAAAGCCCCGCAGCCGGAGCGGACTGCGGGGCTCATGAAGAGAGGCTAGTTTGCGGGCGCTTTGCCTGGCGCCCACGGGAGAGGCAACGGAGTAGGGACTACTCGTGGATGCGGGTACCGGAGAGGCCGGCCATGGTCTCGGCGGCCTTGTCCAGGGCGCCGATGATGCAGGT
>NZ_JAQLFP010000002.1:0-102545 GCF_028207065.1 Collinsella aerofaciens | reverse complement strand
GACTACTCGTGGATGCGGGTACCGGAGAGGCCGGCCATGGTCTCGGCGGCCTTGTCCAGGGCGCCGATGATGCAGGTGCGGCCCTTGCGGGAACGGGCAAACTTGATGGCGGCGCGGACCTTGGGCTCCATGGAACCCTTGCCGAACTGGCCCTCGTCGGCCAGGCGCTCGGCCTCGTCGGCGGTGATGTCCTCGAGCTCCTCCTGGTTGGGCTTGCCAAAGTTGATGGCGACATGCTCAACGGCGGTCAGCAGGAACAGGACGTCGGCGTCGCAGTCCTCGGCCAGCAGCTCGCCGCCCAGGTCCTTGTCGATGACGGCGGGGACGCCCTTGTAGCAGCCCTTGTTCTCGTAGTCGCGGACGACGGGGATGCCGCCGCCACCGCAGGCGATGACGATGAACTCGTTGTCGAGCAGGTTGAGGATGGAGTCGGCCTCGACGATCTTCTTGGGGTCGGGGGAGGCGACGACGCGACGCCAGCCGCGGCCGGAGTCCTCGACGAAGACCTTGGAGGGATCCTCGGCCATGAACTCCTTGGCCTGCTCCTCGGTGTAGAAGGGGCCGATCGGCTTGGTCGGGTTCTTGAACGCGGGGTCGTCGGGGTCGCACTCGATCTGGGTGACGACGGTTGCGGCGTGCCAACGCTTATAGCGCTTGTGCATCTCGCGGCCGATGCCCTGCTGCAGGTGGTAGCCGATGTAGCCCTGGGACATGGCGCCGCACTCGGGCAGCGGCATCTCGGGGGTGCCGATGGCATCGTGGGCGGCGGCGAAGGCGTTCTGGATCATGCCGACCTGCGGGCCGTTGCCGTGGGTGATGATGATCTCGTTGCCCTGCTCGATGAGACCGAGGAGCGCGTGGGCGGTGTTGCTCACGGCCTGGATCTGCTCGACGGGGTTGTTGCCGAGGGCGTTGCCGCCAAGGGCGACGACGATGCGGTCGGGCTTACCGTACGGTTTACTCATAGTATTCGTTCACTTCCCAGCTACTAGCGAAGCGTCGCGTACATCATGGCCTTAATGGTATGCATGCGGTTCTCGGCCTCCTGGAACACACGAGACTGCGCGCTCTCAAAGACCTCGTCGGAAACCTCCATCTCGGTCACGCCGAACTTCTCGGCAATCTCGGCGCCGATGGTGGTCTGCGTATCGTGGAAGCTCGGCAGGCAGTGCATAAAGATGGCGCCGGGGTTTGCCTTGGCCATGACCTCGGGCGTTACTCGATAGGGAGAGAGAAGATCGATTCGGCTCTTCCACAGCTCCTCAGCCTGGCCCATACCGACCCAAACGTCCGTATAGATCACGTCTGCATCCTTGACGCCCTCGTCGATATCCTCAGTGAGCTGGATCGTGCAGCCATTCTGAGCGGCGATCTCCTGGCAGCGCTCAAGAAGCTCGGGATCGAAGTGCGTGGCGCCCTCGACATCGCCCTTGGGTCCACAGGAGCAGAAGTTAATGCCGAGCTTGGCGCAGATAACCATCAGGGAGTCGCTGACGTTGCCCTGCTCCTTGCCCATATAGGTGAGCTTCATGCCGCGCGTGTCGCCAAACTCCTCACGCATGGTAAGAATGTCGGCAAGGGCCTGGGTGGGATGGTACTCGTTGGTCAGACCGTTCCAGACGGGAACGCCAGCCTTGGCGGCAAGCTCCTCGACGATCGACTGGTCGGAGCCGCGATACTCAATACCGTCATACATGCGACCGAGCACGCGGGCGGTATCCTCGATGGACTCTTTCTTGCCCATCTGCGACGAGCCGGGGTCGAGGTAGGTCACACCCATACCCAGGTCCATACCGCCGACCTCGAAGGCACAGCGCGTGCGCGTTGAGGTCTTCTCAAACAGCAGGACAATGTTCTTGCCCTCGAGAAAGCGGTGCGGATAACCGGCGCGCTTCATATCCTTGAAGTTCTTTGAGAGGTCGAGCATGTACTCGATTTCCTCGGACGTAAAGTCAAGCAGGGTAAGAACGCTTCGACCAGAAAGATTAAGAGCCATGATTTGAGTCCTTTCGGTTGTTGGAACACACAAGGAGGGATGGGCGGCGCAGACGCACACGCGCCGCCCAGATACGCTAACGCTGACTAGATTTCCTCACGCCAGAACGGCATGGTCATGCAGCGCGGGCCGCCGCGACCGCGAGAAAGCTCCTCGGAGGGGGCGACGAGCAGCTCGACGCCGGCCTTGTAAAGAGCATCGTTGGTGACAACGTTGCGCTCATACACGCAGACCTTGCCCGGTGCGACCGCAAGAGTGTTGGAACCATCGTTCCACTGCTCACGGGAAGCCTCGATCGGATCGCCACCACCGCACTCAATCATGGTGATGTGGTCCATACCCGTCGCAAGCTCGAGAATATGCTGCAGGGTGCCCTCGAGCTCCTCGATATGCACCTCCCCCTCCGAATCGCCCTTGGTCAGGCGGTAGGCACGAAGCGTCTGGTAGATGCCGGGATAGACCGTGAACTTATCGCGATCGACCTGCGTGCAAACGGTGTCGAGATGCATGTAGGCATAGCCGTGCGGAATCTTGATGGCATAGATGTTCTCGATTTCGGCCTCATCAGAACCCCAGAACATATTCTTGGCGAGCTCATCGATGGCCGCAGTCTGGGTACGCTCGGAAATACCGATGGCGAGCGTCTTGGCGTTGATGTTGAGAATATCGCCGCCCTCGATATGCCACTCGCTATTGTGGTCGTACCAGATGGGGCTACCGGCGTAATCGGGATGGTTGCGGAGCACCGTTTCGTAGAAGATTACCTCGCGATTGCGCTGATTCCAGTACATGCGGTTCATGGTAGCGCCCTTGCCCACGACAGCCAGGGGATCACGGGAGAAATACGAGGCGGGCATGGGGAAGAGGACCATGTCGTCGCCCTTCAGCTCATCGCCGTCCAAGCTGGCAAGAGAGCCGCCGACATGCGGGATCTCGAGGTCGCGCACATACAGTCCGCCCATGGCAGCAAGGACAAACTCCTTGTTGTCCTTAATCGAATCAAGCTTCTCGACAACGGCCTGGCGAAGGGCCGCGTTGGAGATGCCGGACTCACCCATGAACTTCGTCATGAACTCTGCGCGAGTGCCCTCGACTTTGTCAAACGTCTCAGCGAGCAGCTCTTCCATATAGACGACCTCGGCGCCAGCGCCGCGAAGAAGGTCGGTAAACTGATCGTGCTCTTTCTGGGCATAGTCCAGATAGAACGCGTCGTGAATCCAAACGCGGTCGAAATCCTCCGCCTTCATGTTTACAAGATCCATACCGGGGCGATGGACGCACACCTTCTTGAGGGCGCCAATCTCGCTATGAACGTTCAGTCCTTTGTTCATCTCTATCCTTCTTTCTCACAACTTGTATGTGGGGTTTTGCATTTACGGCAGGGGGATAAGACCCGAAACCGCAGTGAATGCCATGCAGATAACGCTTACGACCAGGAAGAATTTCCAAGCGACCTTCCACCACTGGCCTAGCGGAATCTTGCAGACGCCAAGACCGGCAACGAGCATCGCGCTTGTTGGCGAAATGAGAGACATGGCCGCGCTGCCCATGGAAAGACCAGTAACTGCGGCCTCGGGGTTTAAGCCCATCAGCTCAACAAGCGGGCCGAAAATGGGAATCGTAAGAGCAGCGATGCCCGAGGAGCTCGGAACGAGGATCGACAGAAGGTTATCCACGACATAGAGAATGCTCGAAAAGATAACTGCCGGAACTCCGGAGAGAGCCGTGGCGAGCGTGTTGAGAATCGTATCGATGATGAGGCCGTCATTGGCGATTACGAGGATTCCGCGGGCGAGGCCAACAACGATGGCAGAGAACGCGAAGTCTGCAATTCCCTTAACGAACTCGCCAGCGATCTCCTTCTCATTCATCCCGGAAACAACACCCGAAAGAAGGGCCATGGCCAAGAAAATCGCAGAGATTTCGTTCATGTACCAGCCCTGGGCCACCAGACCCCAAATGATGGCGGCAAGTCCAAGCACGAAAATAACCATAACGGCTTTCTGCCTACCGGTGAACTCGCTATCGAGGAGATTCTCGTCCGCACCAAACTCTTTGCGCTTCTCGATATCATCGTGGAAAGCTGGGGATGCCTCGGGATTCTTCTTAACCTTGAGGGCATACATCACAACCCATGCGATGGCAACTGCAGTGAGCACGACAAGGGCGATAGTACGCAACCAAAGCTGGGGGTTGCCCTGGATACCGAGGATGCCCTGGGAAATCAGGACGTTGAACGGGTTTACGGTAGATGCGATGTATCCGATACGGGCACCCACAAACACCGTCATGAACGCTGTAATTGAGTCGAAGCCCATGGCCATCATGATCGGCATAAGAATCGCAAAGAACGGAAGCGTCTCCTCTGCCATACCAAAGGTGCTGCCGCCCAAAGCAAAAAGCACCATTAGGATCGGAATGATGAGGACGTCCTTGCTCTTGAACTTCTTCACCACTCGGGCGACGCCGCTCGTGATGGCTCCGGTCGCCGTGATGACCTGGAAGGAACCTCCCACGATCATAATGAATGCAACGACCTCGACCGCTTGCTGGATGCCGATCGCAGGGGCCTCAAGTACTTCGAAGATGCCTTGGCGAAGATCGACCTCGTTGCCGTCCTCGTCCGTATAGACCTTATCGACAGGCTCATAGGTGCCCGAGACCGTTACCTCGCGACCGTTAACCTCCTGGCGCTCAAACGAACCCGAAGGCACGACCCAGGTCAGAACGGCAAATACGGCCATCAAGACGAGAATGATGGTGTACACGTGCGGGACTCGAAGAGTGCGCTTCTTTTCTGTCTCTGCCATCTCTCCTCCTTAATTCAGGGGTTTTTCGTTGCCGGCAAAGCCATTGTGTCATCGCGCAAAACACCCTTCCGTCTCTTCGCCCGCCAGCGAAGCGCATCGACCCGTAAACGGACTTTAGATTGACGTAATTCATCAATTATCACTTTTGATAGATGTTTAACGTCACTTATTTACTTGGGTCGTGCCATTCTCCTGTGGCAAACATGATGTAAATTGAAACAAGCTTCTAATGTGACACTATGGAAGCGATCAATACTCATCGCCAAAGCGAGGTCACATGTCCGCATTGCATGTTCAAAACGAAATAGGAAAGCTAAAAAGGGTCCTGCTGCACTGCCCCGGCCCCGAAACGCGCAACTACCCCGACGGCCAGTTCAATCAAGTCTTTACGCTACGCCCTTCTAGCAATTCATTTGATCTTGAAAAGGCTCTTGGGGAGCATCAT
This sequence comes from Collinsella aerofaciens, assembly GCF_028207065.1. Taxonomy (GTDB): domain Bacteria; phylum Actinomycetota; class Coriobacteriia; order Coriobacteriales; family Coriobacteriaceae; genus Collinsella; species Collinsella aerofaciens_AR. The sequence goes on along the minus strand of NZ_JAQLFP010000002.1, from coordinate 97,294 downwards.
GCTTACTCGGCAATGCTCGAGCACGAAGGAGTAGAGATTCTCTATCTCGAGAACCTTCTTACCGAAGCCCTTGATGCGACAGAGCAAGCGCGTCGCTCTTTTATCGATAGCTACATTTCAGAATGCGGCGCGAGGGGCATGGAGCTCGAGTCCGCCATTCGCGAGTATCTTGAGCATATCGAAGGTTCCCGCGACCTGGTCCAGGCAGCCGTCAACGGCGTTCGCTACTCCCAGGTCTTCGACACGAACAAGGAGGTGTTCAGCCTCTCAAAGCTGACGGGAGACGCATACTCACCCGACGACCTTCTCATAGCCCCCCTTAACACCATGTGGTTTACGCGCGATCCAGCAAGCGTCATCGGCGAAGGTGTCACGCTCAACCATATGTACTGGCCAGAGCGCAACCGTGAGGTTATCGCCTATAAAACGATTTTTAACTATCATCCGGATTTCCGCGAGACTCCTCAGTTCTTCAAGCATGAATCGACTTACCACATTGAAGGCGGCGACCTTCACAACCTCAACAGCGAAAATGTAGCCGTTGGCATCTCTCAACGAACCGAGCCAGCAGCTATAGACACCCTAGCGAACAACTTGCTCTGGGACGAGAACTCGACTATTGAGTCCGTATGGGCCATTGAGGTTCCCTACGATGATCTCTGCATTCATCTCGACACATACTTTGCTCGTGTTAACTATGAGACATTCCTCATTGACCGGGAGCTCCTGGACCAAGCGCGGGTCTACTGCATTACACGAGGCAGATCGGAAAGGACAACCCGGGCGCGTCATGTCGAAGGCGGACTAAAAGAAGCGCTGGGATTAGCCCTGGGTTTAAGTTCACCGCAATTTATCCCTTGCGGCGGCTCAAATCCCGGAGCGGCAGAGGTCGAAAGAACCAACAATGCTATAAGCACGCTTTGCCTGGAGCCCGGCAAGGTCTGCGTATACGAAGAGAACACCGAGACGAACAAGGCACTGGAGCAGGCCGGTATTGAACTTGTTCCCATCTCCATCTTCGAGCTGACAAACGGCTTTGGCGGCCCCAACTGCCTCTGCCTTCCCCTCGTCCGCGCTTCATAACATGGGAACGGGTCAAAACATAAAGGCGCTTCGCAAGCGCGACCAGCTCACGCAGGAGGAGTTCGCGGCACTCGTCGGCGTCTCCAAAGAAACGGTATGCCGTTGGGAAAAGGACCGCTATGCCATCCGCCGGTCGACACTGCTCAAGATCGTTTCGAAATTCAATCTGCAGCTTGACGACCTCGCATCAGAAACCGCAGGGCTTGCCGCAAAGCTCGACCACGGAGGACGGAAGCCGAATTCCAAGGAAACTGCTACTGACTCCCTTTGCGATGTATTTAAAATCCAGATGAATGGAGGCAGAACAGGACTTAAGCAGACCGGAACAACGGCGCTCCCCTCATCCGTATTCAAAAAACATCGTGGGTGTTTCTTTGTTCAAATGGACACATCTGCCATGTCCAAATGCTATCCGATGGGATCCTTTCTCCTAGTGGACCCCAACCTGAAGCCCTGGAACGGATGCTCCGTCCTCGCCTTGTCCGATAATTCCAGAGTGGTCATACGGCGGTATAGCACCGGCACGAACACAGTGATGCTGTCATCCTACTCATATCGCACATCGGAACCGGATATTGTGCTGGACAAACGCCGAATCAGGATTCTCGGAGTCATCGTCTGGTTTCAGGCATCCCATGACCTGAGCATCTAATTGGATCGGATCTTGTCATTGGGGACAGACTTAAATGAGTAGTCATTGGGCGACCACTCATTTAAGTCTGTCCCCAATGACCACCCATGAACAGTCACCTCAACAGCAAAAGCCCCGCAGTCGGAGCGGACCGCGGGGCTCATGAAGAGAGGCTAGTTTGTGGGCGCTTTGCCTGGCGCCCACGAGAGAGGCAACAGAGTAGAGACTACTCGTGGATGCGGGTACCGGAGAGGCCGGCCATGGTCTCGGCGGCCTTGTCCAGGGCGCCGATGATGCAGGTGCGGCCCTTGCGGGAACGGGCAAACTTGATGGCGGCGCGGACCTTGGGCTCCATGGAACCCTTGCCGAACTGGCCCTCGTCGGCCAGGCGCTCGGCCTCGTCGGCGGTGATGTCCTCGAGCTCCTCCTGGTTGGGCTTGCCAAAGTTGATGGCGACATGCTCAACGGCGGTCAGCAGGAACAGGACGTCGGCGTCGCAGTCCTCGGCCAGCAGCTCGCCGCCCAGGTCCTTGTCGATGACGGCGGGGACGCCCTTGTAGCAGCCCTTGTTCTCGTAGTCGCGGACGACGGGGATGCCGCCGCCACCGCAGGCGATGACGATGAACTCGTTGTCGAGCAGGTTGAGGATGGAGTCGGCCTCGACGATCTTCTTGGGATCGGGGGAGGCGACGACGCGACGCCAGCCGCGGCCGGAGTCCTCGACGAAGACCTTGGAGGGATCCTCGGCCATGAACTCCTTGGCCTGCTCCTCGGTGTAGAAGGGGCCGATCGGCTTGGTCGGGTTCTTGAACGCGGGATCATCCGGATCGCACTCGATCTGGGTGACGACGGTTGCGGCGTGCCAACGCTTATAGCGCTTGTGCATCTCGCGGCCGATGCCCTGCTGCAGGTGGTAGCCGATGTAGCCCTGGGACATGGCGCCGCACTCGGGCAGCGGCATCTCGGGGGTGCCGATGGCATCGTGGGCGGCGGCGAAGGCGTTCTGGATCATGCCGACCTGCGGGCCGTTGCCGTGGGTGATGATGATCTCGTTGCCCTGCTCGATGAGACCGAGGAGAGCGTGGGCGGTGTTGCTCACGGCCTCGATCTGCTCGACGGGGTTGTTGCCGAGGGCGTTGCCGCCAAGGGCGACGACAATACGATCGGGCTTGCCAAGAGGCTTAGACATTGCTGGAATCCTTTCTGTAAAAGGCCTACAACCCATTAATAACCCGCGTCCGTGCGATACGCGAGTTTATTAAGGTTTATATTCTCTTTATCGCTCATTTTATTCATTTTGAAAATACCTAAGCGGCGAACGGTCGATTTTACCCGCTCAGCGTAAAGAAGCCCAGTTCAGGCACATCTACGCCATTTACGTGCAACTTTATTTAAATAGAGCAGGGATTAGACCAGATTATGCAAACTATATCTTTGCTAAACACAAAACGGACAGCGCAATATCTTACTCGCACTATACGCGATTCTATACATTAATTTGACGAGTATGCACCCCTGCAAAAACATGGGGCTTTTCATCCAACATAAGGGATAGCCGATCGCGCTTCACCCCGCGGCAAGCGACTGCGAGTTCGCAGTATGGAACTTTACCGTCGGCTTCTGCATGAACGCTGCCGACGCCCTTTCGCTCCTGCGCGCCCAAGCAGCCGAGAACGCTAACGGCGCCACTGTCAACCTGGCCACCCTCAACAACGGCGCCGCCAGCCTTTTCGCAAAGTACCGTGCTGGCTCGCTGGCTTTGAGGCCTAAGTGAGCTTTGCTATTTCCCAATTTTTGTATGATTTGGGTCAAATCTATTTGTCAATTTTTGTATGATTAGGGGCAAATCTATTTGCCAATTTTTGTCAATGAGGTGTTTTAATGCTACGCCGCAAGGTCACTGATAGGCTTTTGAGCTGGAAGAATAACTCCCATAAGGCCCTGCTTGTTACCGGTGCGCGTCAGATTGGCAAGAGCTATGCGATTCGCGCGTTTGGAAAGAGCAACTACGCTTCGTATTATGAGGTCAATCTGCTACTTGATGCCGAGGCAAGAGACGTACTTGTTGGCGCTAAGAACTCCATTGACTTCATCAACCGTGTGGCCCTTCTTGCGAATGCACCGCTTGTTGAAGGAGACACGCTTATCTTCGTCGATGAGATTCAGGAGTATCCGCAGATCGTTACACTTATGAAGGCGCTGGTCGAGGACGGACGCTTTAGCTATGTCTTCTCGGGGTCTATGCTTGGGACTGAGTTTAAGGGGATCTCTTCTTTTCCGGTAGGGTATGTCGAGCACATTGTTATGCGGCCGATGGATTTTGAAGAGTTTTGTTGGGCAAACAGCGTCAGCGAAAATGTGCTTGCAGATATTCGCAGCCGCCTTGTCGAGAGACGTCCCGTCGAAAACTATATTCATGAGGCGATGCTCAAAAACTTTAGAGCCTATATCGTTTGCGGCGGCATGCCGGAGGTCGTTCAGAACTATATCGATTCGGGCTATTCGCTCGTGAGAACGCGTGAGCTTCAAATTCAGCTAGTCGATCAGTACAAAAGCGATATCTCTAAATATGCATCGACTCGAGCGTTTAACGTTCGCTCCATTTTCGAGCAAATTCCCGTTCAGCTTGAGGCGGAGTCCCATCGCTTTATCGTCTCGTCTCTAGGCGAGGGAGCTCGTCTTCAAAAATACGAGCAGGATTTCCTATGGCTGGTGAACGCAGGCGTTGGATTGATGGTCCCCCAGGTGACGGAGGCACGAAGTCCTCTCAAGAGGACGGAGAAAACGACGGCCTTTAAACTATACGAGTCCGATACAGGCATGCTCGCATCGCGGTATCCCGGCAGCACGGCACGCGCCGTCTACCTTGACATGAAAACCCCCAACCTCGGCGGCCTCTATGAGAACGTGGTCGCACAGGAACTCGTTGCCCTCGGAGCAGATACGTGGTACTACCAAACGCGTGAGGTCGGTGAAGTCGACTTTGTAATCGAAGGTGCCCGCGGGCATGTTGTCCCAATCGAAGTCAAATCGGGCAAGAAAGTTCGAGCACATGCAGCCCTCGACCGTTTGATGAGTGTGGGCGAGTACAAAATTCCCGAGGCCGTTGTGCTGAGCCACGAAAACCTTTGCAAAGAGGGCAAGATCCTTTACGTTCCAATCTATATGACATTCTGTCTCGATGAGTTTATGGAAAAGGACGACCCCAACAACGATTTCTCGTTTGCACCCATATCTCTCTAGGTCATCTGAGTCCGCAACCAGGTCCCCCTCTATGCCCAAAGCAGCGCGTGATTTCGCGGCAAAGCCGCGAAACAGCGACCGGGATAAAAGGCCCCACCAACCACGCCCCTCGTTCAGCCCCACAATCCGAGGACGTAGTCGTAGCAGGGTCTGGGGGCTAACCTTCGCGGACACTCCGCAGGACGAAAGAACCCCCGCCGCACGTAGTGCGCAGCGGGGGTTCTTTCATGTCCGAGGACGTCCGCGAAGGTCAGCCCTCAGATCCTGCGGTGGGAGACCTAGGCCTCGTTGTACACCGTCTTGAGCTTCAGCAGGTGAGCGTAGCGGTCCATAGCGGCCTGCTCGTTCTCCTTGAAGAGCTCCTCGGCGCGCTCGGGGAAGGAACGCGTCAGCGAAGCGTAACGGGCCTCGTTCATCAGGAACTCCTGATAACCGCCCGCGGGCTCCTTGGAATCGAGCGAGAACTTCTTGCCGGCAGCAGCCTCGGGGTTGAAGCGGAAGAGGTTCCAGTAACCGCACTCGACAGCCTTCTTCATCTCGGCCTGGCAGTTCTGCATGCCGCCCTTCTTGATGGAGTGCATCTCGCAGGGGCTGTAGCCGATGATGAGGGACGGACCGTCGTAGGCCTCGGCCTCGTGAATGGCCTTGAGGGTCTGAGCCGGGTTGGCGCCCATGGCGACCTGCGCCACGTAGACGTAGCCGTAGCTCATGGCAATCTCGGCCAGGGACTTCTTCTTGGTCACCTTACCGGCAGCGGCGAACTGAGCGACCTGGCCCAGGTTCGAGGCCTTGGAGGCCTGACCGCCGGTGTTGGAGTAAACCTCGGTGTCGAAGACGAAGACGTTGACATTGTGGCCAGAAGCCAGGACGTGATCCAGGCCACCGAAGCCGATGTCGTAGGCCCAACCGTCGCCGCCGAAGATCCAGAAGGACTTCTTGGTGAGGTAAGCCTTGTCGGCGAGGATCGCCTTGGAAGCGTCGCAGCCGCACTTCTCGAGCTCGGCAACGTAGGCAGCGGCAGCGGTCTTGGAGGCCTCGGCGTCATTGACGGAGTCGATCCAAGCCTGGCCGGCGGCCTTGAGCTCATCGGACGGGCCATCGGCAGCGATGATGTCCTGGGTAGCGGCAATCAGCTTGTGCTGAACGGCCTCGTAGCCGACGGCCATGCCCAGACCGTGCTCGGCATTGTCCTCGAACAGGGAGTTATTCCACGCCGGGCCGTGACCGTCCTTATCCTTGCAGTAAGGAGCGGTGGCAGCGGGGTTGCCCCAAATGGAGGAGCAGCCGGTGGCGTTGGAGATGAACATGCGGTCGCCGGCGACCTGGGTCACCAGACGTGCATAGGCGGTCTCGGCGCAGCCGGCGCAGGAGCCGGAGAACTCCAGGTAGGGCTGCTTAAACTGGCTGCCCTTGACGTTGGCCGCGATGAGCTCCTTCTTCTCGGAGACGTTCTCGACCATGTAGTCCCAAACGGGCTGCTGGTCCATCTCCTGCTCGGTGGGAACCATCTCGAGGGCGCCCTTGGGGCAGACCTTGACGCAGTTGGTGCAGCCCATGCAGTCGAGCGGGGACACGGCCATGGTGAACTTCATGCCCTTGGCCTTGGGGCCCATAGCGTCGAGCGTGCGGGTAGCCTCGGGCGCGGCGGCAGCCTCGTCCTCGGTCATCGCGAACGGACGGATGGTGGCATGCGGGCACACATAGGCGCACTGGTTGCACTGGATGCACTTGGTCTCGTCCCAGTGAGGAACGACCACGGCGACGCCGCGCTTCTCGTGTGCGGAGGCGCCCAGCTCAAACTGGCCGTCGGCGCAACCGACGAAGGCGGAAACGGGCAGGCTGTCGCCATCCATGCGATCGATGGGCTCGAGCAGGTTCTTGACCTGCTGGGCGATGGCGGACTTGGTCTCCTCGGAGAGCTCGACGGGAGCGGCATCCTCGGCAGTTGCCCAGTCGGCCGGAACCTCGAACTTACGGAAGGCGGTAGCGCCGGCATCGATGGCCTTGTGGTTGGCGTCGACGATAGCCTGGCCCTTCTTCATGTAGGACTTGGTAGCCGCGTCCTTCATGTACTGCAGGGCGTCCTCGGCGGGCAGGACCTTGGCCAGCGCGAAGAAGGCGGACTGGAGCACCGTGTTGGTGCGCTTGCCCATGCCGACCTTAGCGGCCAGGTCGATAGCGTCGATCAGGTAGACGTTGACGTTGTTGTTCGCGATGTAGCGCTTGGCCACGGCGGGCATGTGCTCGGCGAACTCCTCGTCGCTCCACTGGCAGTTGACCAAGAAGGTGCCGCCCGGCTTGACGTCGCGGACCATCTTGAAGCCCTTAACGATGTAGCTGGGGTTGTGGCAAGCGACAAAGTCGGCCTTGGTCACGTAGTACGGCGAACGGATCGGAGAATCACCAAAGCGCAGGTGCGAAACGGTGACGCCGCCGGTCTTCTTGGAGTCGTACTGGAAGTAGGCCTGAACGTACTTGTCGGTGTGGTCGCCGATGATCTTGATCGAGTTCTTGTTGGCGCCGACGGTACCGTCGCCACCCAGACCCCAGAACTTGCACTCGATGGTGCCGGGGGCTGCGGTGTTGGGCGCATCCTCGGCCTCGGGCAGGCTCAGGTTGGTCACGTCATCGACAATGCCGATGGTGAACTCGCGCTTGGGCTCGTCCTTCTTGAGCTCCTCGAAGACAGCGAACGCGGACGCGGGAGGCGTGTCCTTGCTGCCCAGGCCATAACGGCCGCCGACGACCTTGATGCCCGTCTTGCCGGCCTCGTAGAGAGCGGAGACGACGTCCTGGTAGAGCGGCTCGCCGATGGAACCCGGCTCCTTGGTGCGGTCCATGACGGCAATCTTCTTGACGGTCTCGGGGAGAACGTCGACAAAGTGCTTGATGGAGAACGGACGGAACAGGCGAACCTTGACCAGGCCGACCTTCTCGCCGTGAGCGTTGAGGTAGTCGATGACTTCCTCGAGCACGTCGCAGAAGGAGCCCATGCACACGACGACGCGATCGGCATCGGGAGCGCCGTAGTAGTTGAACAGGCCGTAATCGGTGCCGAGCTTCTCGTTGATCTTCTTCATGTAGCCCTCGACGACGGCGGGAAGCTCGTCGTAGACCTTGTTGCAGGCCTCGCGGTTCTGGAAGAAGATGTCGCCGTTCTCGTGGCTACCGCGGGTGTGCGGGTGCTCAGGGTTGAGCGCGTGGTCGCGGAAAGCCTGGACAGCGTCCATGTCGCACATCTCGGCCAGATCCTTGTAGTCCCACATGGCGACCTTCTGGATCTCGTGGCTGGTGCGGAAGCCGTCGAAGAAGTTAAGGAACGGAGTCTTGCCCTCGATGGCGGCAAGGTGGGCCACCGGCGAGAGGTCCATGACCTCCTGGACGTTGCCCTCGGCGAGCATGGCGAAGCCGGTCTGACGGCAGGCCATGACGTCGGAGTGATCGCCAAAAATGTTCAGGGCGTGGGAAGCGACGCAACGCGCGGAGACGTGGAAGACGCCCGGGAGCTGCTCGCCCGCGATCTTGTACATGTTCGGGATCATCAGGAGCAGGCCCTGAGAAGCCGTGTAGGTGGTGGTCAGAGCACCGGCGCCCAGCGAACCGTGAACGGTACCGGCTGCACCTGCCTCGGACTCCATCTCGACGACCTTGACCGGGGTGCCGAAGATGTTCTTGCGACCCTGGGCCGCCCACTGGTCGACATGGTCGGCCATCGGGCTGGACGGCGTAATGGGATAGATTCCCGCTACCTCGGTGTACGCATACGAAACATATGCGGCCGCCTCGTTGCCGTCCATAGACTTAAACTTACGCGCCATATACCCCTCTCCTCTCATATAGGTATACAGGCCCCGGCGATCGCCGGGATGTTGGCGTGATGGGATTTTCGCTGTTGCTTCCAATCATCTGGCAGGCAGGCTCAGCAGCAGGTACATGGCGTGGAGAGAAGACATGCCGAGGCGAGGGGCAGCTGATGCGCCCCACAGACCCGACCGCCCGTCTTGCACATGACCGAGCGCCGCAAAGGCCGCATGCCGGATGCTCCCGGGCACGCCCCGGCGATGGGAAGCGCCCGCAACGGAAATCCGCATGCGGGTTTATTGTACCCCGCCGTTAAGTGTAATTTCGACAAATATAGGCGGGCGGTAAAGGTTTACCTCGGGTGACCGCCAAAGGCCAGAATGGTCCCTCCATCCCCGGACGACTGGCTCTGACGCGCCAAGGAGTGTCCCCAAGTACCGGCAGGAAAGGAACGTCCCTAACTGCCGGCTAGAGGGCGCCGAGCAGGATGGCGTAGGTGGTGGATTCGCCGAGTTTGAGCTCGTCGCCGGGGTTGAGTTGGGCGGAACGGCCGGGCTCGACCTGAATGCAGACACGCGTGGCCCCGTTTACCACCACGGTTCCGTTGGTGGACGACAAGTCCTCGACGTGCCAGATATTTTGAGCATCGCACCAGATATGGGCATGGCGGGCCGAGACATCGTCGCCGACGTCGGTAATATCGCCCTCACCAGTGGCCAGCGCGCCAATCTCAACACCCTGCTCACTCGGCTGAATCCAGCGCGGGGCACTCACGACAAAACTGTTTTGTATGCGCAGCAAGCCCAAAGGGTGCGCCGGGGCGGGGTCGCGTTCGCCCGCGGTCATCGACATGCCAAGCGAACGCAGCGTGGAGGTGCCTCCGCCACAGGTCGCGTGCGCGTAGTCGATGGCATAGTTCACCGAGGACCGCACATCCGCCGAACAACCGACGGCGACAAACAGCACCAGCACGGCCTCGGCGCGCTCGGCGGGCATGAGTTCCGCCGCCTGGGACAGGCGATCGAGCGCGTTGCGATAGAGATTCGTGTCCTGGTGGCACTCTTCGAGCGCGCGTACCATCGGTTCACCTGCAGGACCGCACACCATATTGATTACAGCCGTGGAGTCCATGGGATTGCGCTGGCGCAGGGCCAGTTGCGACATAATACGCGCAGCCGAGGTACCGTATTCGGCAAAGTAGCGCTGCTGAAGCGTGCCGACCGGCGCGCGAACGATAAAGCGGGAAACCCAAGAGCGATCGGCGGCTCGGCTCTGCGGGCTGCGGCCGTCGGCGAGCGGACGGGACGAAAGCACCAAGCCGCACAGCTCGATATGGCTCAGATGCGCCGCGCGCTTAAAGATGTCAAACATGGCCCCGCATGGGGTGAGCTCAACTTGAGATGCCATGACCTAGGCCTCCTTGGTCGTAGAAATAGAATCGGACGATACTTCGACAGGTCCGCCAAAAGTACGGGCAGCTGCGGCTCCACCGGCAAGCGGAGTCGCCATCTGGGCTTTTGTGCGTCGCGGTGCCGAAACGGGAAGTTCAAAGGCAAAGCCCATCGCAAGCAAAAACCACGTAAGCGTATAGGTTGCAACCAAAGCGGCAACAAGGCCGCCCATCACGGCGCGTTGGGAAAATACGCTACATGCAGTCACAACCAGTACCGGAACCTCGCAGGCAGAAAGCGCAAGCACACCCTGCAGGAACCCCGAGCGTCGATCGCGCGCAAGTGCCCCCGCGGCAACGCCGGCCATGCCTGGCAGCGCCAGCGCCAGTGCGGCAATAACACCCGGTAGCGACCCAGACCACACGAGCGATCCCAAAGTCGCCGTCACGCGAGCGCCCGACGCCAGCAGCGCGGCCGAAACCACGACCGCAGCCCAAACCACGCCACAGACGACCGCCGCGCCGACCATCAGCGCGCGACGAACCGCGCGGCCGGACGCATCCATGGGGCACGGCGTGAGCGGCTCGCCGCGGAGCGAACGACCGACATTTTGCGCATAGTGGTCACAAAACGCCGAGAGCGCCGCCTCGACCGCCGCCGGCTCGGGACGATCTTTTTGATGGCTGGACAGACAGGCCATCACCACGTCGAACAGCTGGGCATCGACAAACGCCAGCGCATCGCGTAGCTCCTCGGAATCCGGCTCAAGCCCCAGCTGCTGGGCCTGCTCGGCCGCGGCGAGCGCCACATCGGGCTCGCGATGAAGCAGCTGCGTCAAATCACAACCGGGCGCATGGGCACCAATGGGATAGTCGGGCCGCGTGTCCATCTTGAGACGGTAGGGGCTCGCGATGTCGCGCGTCTTTTTGCGCGAACCCGAGGTGCCCGAAGTGCTCGGCGCGGCTTCGTATGGCGCGGCGCCGGCAATGAGCTCGTAAACCGTGCTTGCCGCGGCATAGACGTCAATCGCCGGCGACATACGCAAAGCGCGCAGGTCGGGAATATCGTCGGTGAGCATCTCGGGCGGGGCATAGGCAACCGTCGCGCGACGCAGCGTGGCATAACGCTCCGTAAACGACGCCTTGCCGCCGGTACCGGCCACGGCCGACGCAGGCTCAAGCGCCAGCGACGAGCCAAAGTCGATCAGGCACAGGTCAAAGGTGCCCTCGGCAAGCTGCCGGTCAAGCGGTAGACGCGCCGTACGCACCATAATATTAGCGGGCGAGATATCGCGATGGACAAAGCCCTCGCCCACCAGGCTCATACGGCAGAGCAGATCGAACAGGTCGCGACCCAGACGCGCCGCCACAAGCGGCGATAGGCGGCCGGCATCGTCCACGGCAAAGCGCGAGCGCAAGCGGGCGAGCGTCTCGCCCTCGACCCATTCCATGACAATTGCAGGCACACCGTCGACCTCGCCCCAGCCATAGAGGCGGGGAAAGCCCTTAAGGCCCGAAAGGGCGCGATGGCATTCGTATTCCTCGCGAAACGCCGCTTTGAACTTGGCGACCAGCGCCTCATGGGCGGCGGCATCGTCAAACTCATCGCACGTTGGCAAGATGAGCTGCTTGAGTGCCACGGCCTCGCCTTGGGCGTTGACGGCACGCGTCACGCGGCCGATACCGCCACGGCGCATGGTGGCATCGTCGGCAAACAGTATCGTAAAACGACGCAGATAGGCAGGCAGTTCGTCCTGACCGAGCGCAATGGCCGGCTCAAACCCGTCGACACGCGCCAGGCGCAGGCCGACCATGGGATCGCGACCGAGCGATTGTGGTGTGGTGGATGCAAGATCGGTCATCATAGGGCAAGCGCCGCCACGTTATTGTTGAAATTACCGAGCGCGACGTCATCATCGCCGTAATGGCCGACCCATTGACATAGGTTGGTGTAACAGCCCCACAGATTGGCATACTGCTGATACCACTTTGACCGGGGCGAGAATGTCTGACGACCGAACTCGGCTCGAATGACAAACATCTCCCCGACCAGGCTGTCGCACGGCCTGGGATCTCCCGTAGAGTTATAGGTCGAGACCACGTCATTGGCACGAGAAACATAGCCGTCGAGCATGTTGTACTTGGTCACAAGCCAGCTGTGAATGCTCTCTTCCTCAGCAGCGGAAAGGCCACCGGAGTTTGCATCGTTGTCAGTGTTGCCGCCCGTCGAGCCGCCGTTTCCAGACCCTCCGGCAGAGGAACCCGACCCAGAGCCACCGCCCGAACTCGACGAATCCGAGCCGGAGCCAGAAGTATCCGAGCTACCGGGCTTTCCGGACTGCTGGGCGTCCTGCTCCTTCTGCTGCTCGACCTTATTCACCGTTGCCGCCACGCTATTGTTGGACAACCGATCGATGATCTTGGTGTTGGTGAGCACGATGGTTTTGCCATTGGCAAGCGTGACTTCGTTGTCCGGGGCCTCGGCGCCGTCCGCGTCGCCGGTGCCAAACACAATATGCGCGACCACACTTGCCCAAGCATATCCAGTCGTGGTCCCCAGGTCACTTTTGACCTCATGCCCCACGCGCGGTTCGCGTGCGGCATGTGCCTGCATCATGGACGGCACGGTCATGCCATAGGCAGAAACGCCAGCTATGACCAGCACCAGCGAGCAAGACAGCAGTGCGTACGCCCGCGGCGCCAAGCCCAGTCGGCGTCGCATGCGCACCGCGGCGCCGCGCTTTGTCTGAGTGCCACCGGGCCGCATGCGTTCTCCTCCAACAAAAACACGCCGCTCGGGAGCGGCGCATTCATTCGAATCCATATTTGAGTGTATCAGCGAACCCAAAAGGTTGCGCAACGAATGGGCAAATTAAGGATGCAAGTGGAAGCATCCATGCGATAAGCGGATACAAAGCATCTTTGTTGCACAACAAACTTACAGTCGCACGGGGAAATTATGGCTACCCCGTGCGTCGCGATGAAGACATACGGCAGGAGCAGGCTCGCCACCTAAATCGTGCGACGGGCCTCGATGGCGCGCCCAAGCGTAAGCTCGTCGGCATACTCCAGGTCGCCGCCCACGGGAAGGCCGCTCGCCAGACGCGATACCTCAACGCCCAGCGGCTTGATAGTGCGGGCCAGGTAGCTCGCCGTGGTCTCGCCCTCGATATTGGGGTTGGTGGCGATGATGACCTCGTGGATGTCCTCGTGGCCCAAGCGTGCCAGCAGCTCACGAATGTGCAACTGCTCGGGACCAATCTTGTCCATGGGACTGATCACGCCGCCCAATACGTGGTAGAGACCGTGGTAGCTGCCCGTGCGCTCAATCGCCTGGACATCGCGCGGCTCGCCCACCACGCAAATGCGAGTGGTATCGCGCATCGAATCCTGGCAGATGGAGCACTCGTCGGCCGTGGCGTAGTTAAAGCAGCGGCTGCAAAAGTGAACCTCCTGCTTAACCTCCAGGATAGCCTCGGCCAGGCGGCGCGCCTCCTCGGCATCGGCCTCGAGCAGGTAATAGGCGATGCGCTGGGCCGACTTGGGACCAATGCCCGGCAGACGGCCCAGCTCATCGAGCAATTTTTGCAGACTATGGTTGGCACTCATATATATGCGTGTCTTAGAACGGCATGCCCGGGATGTTGAGGCCGCCGGTGATGGCGCCCATCTGCTTGTTGGCGAGCTCGTTGACACCGCGGACGGCCTCGTTGACGGCAGCCATGATCATGTCCTGCAGCATATCGACGTCCTCGGGATCGAGGGCATCGGGGTCGATGGTGAGGTTGACGAGCTCCATCTCGCCGTTAACGGTCACCTTGACCATGCCGCCGCCGGCAGAGGCGTCGACGGTCTGGGACTTAAGGTTTTCCTGCGCGGCGGCAAGCTGCTCCTGCATCTTGCGAGCCTGCTTCATCATTTGCTGCATGTTCATACCGGCCATGATGGCTCCTTTACGTGCGGCCGCGCGACAAGCTGCAAGGGCAGCCGGAGCGCGACGGGACTTTCAAACTCAAAAATCGTACCACGGCGCGGGGCAAGCAAGCGGGGCGGACACGCTACCTCAGTCGATATACATGTCCTTGAGCGTGACGCACGCCCAAGATTATGCAAGGTCGAATTATGCAAGGTTGCATAATTATCTCAAGCTACATCTAGCAGAGCTGGAACCAGGCAGTTTATGCGTAGGGCTACAAGGCTACATGGCAAAATGCCGAGCCGCTGCTCGAGGCGGCACGCATGGCGGCTGGGTATAATTTGATTGTCATAGATGACGATTTGGAGGTGCCCTCGTGAATGTCCCAGCCGTACTCCAAAACATCCGCTCAAAACACCCCGTTGCATATGTGGTTCTCTATCTCTTTGTCGTCTGGGTATTACTGGTTATCATCACCCATGCCATAGCTTTTGGAGCAGAACTGCTGATAGCCAGCTCGGACCAGCCCGTCGTCAAATGGGAGACGACCGATGAATGCACCGACGGAACCCGAACCATTTACTACAACAGCCCGTCCCTCTACCAAGAGTTCAAGGTCAAGATAAAGGACTCCAAGATTGTCGATGCCGAACTGGGCTCTTTATTTACAATCGGAGCAACCGTCAACGCCGAGCAAGTCGAGTACACGGACAGCCATGCGACGTATCGTATCGACCTCAGCATCCTAGGCCGACCGTCACGCGCCTGTCTGCTCGAATGCGATATACGCGGCACCACGTTGCACATGTCCGAAATACAGATGCGCCCGGGCAAGGGGTTCTCTTCTTGAGCAGTATACCCGCCTGCGCAGCTACTCCACCGGCTTGAAGATGGTGGACTGGCCGAAGACGCTGCGGATGAGGGCTTTGGCCTCGTCCTCGGTCTGCGGGATGCTCGGGGCTGCACCCTGATGGCCGAAGGGGCCGCCCGCACCGGAGTTGGACTCCCAGGGAGCTGCAGGAGCGTCCTCCTCTTTGGGGGCAGTTGCAGCGGACTTGGGCGCGGACGCCGCACCCGGCACGTCGAACGGAGGCAGATCGTCCCCACCAGCATCGGCAACAAAACCGCCAACCATGGCATCGTCGTAGGGAACCTGCTCGGATTCCCATGGCGCAGACGGCGCGGCGGGCTGAGCCTTGGGAGCGGACGCGCGCTCGGGCGCTCGGGGCGCGGGCTCGGTCGGGAGCTTGCCCGTGGCAGGAGCGCCGGCGGGGTTGTCGGAGCGCAGCCAGGGGGCTTTGCCCAGGTCAGACGACTTGGGCGCGGGCGAGGCAGGCTTGGGCGCGGGTGTCGGAGCAGCCGGTTTGGCCATGACGGGCTTAGGCGCCGACGGGGTCGGCGCCGCTATCGGTGCTGCTTTTGGCTGCGTCGCGCTGGCGCTCGAGGATGCAGGGGCCGCCGAGGACACGGGTTGCGGGTCCGCAGATACCGCAGCCCGTGCAGATGGAGAATGCTCCTCATGTTGAGGAGCCGGCGTGCCACCCCCATCCAGGACATAGTCGACGGTACGACGACCGAAGACCGCACTGACTGTCGGCAGGACCACCGACTGCGTGTCGGCGCGTCCAAGCATCTTGATGGCAAAGGTCGAGCCCGCGGGGAACGAGACCGTGAGCCTGGAGCCGTCGTCAGCCGTGGCGCGGGCATTGAGCAAAAGCCCCGCGTAGGAAGCCTGACGCGCCTTGACACGCTCGACAACCTCGGCCCATTTGCGCTGCAGCTCTCCGGCATCCTCGACCGCGGGCGTCTCGGCAGTACCGGCGGCGGCAACCTGGGCGGCATTGTTGGACTGGGGCTTAGGTGCCGGAGCGGTGGCAGGCGCGGGAGCCGCAACGGGCTGAGGCGTCGGAGTCGGCGCAGGCTGAGGTGCAGGCGCTGCAGGCTTGGAAGCTGACACGGACGCAGAACGGGACGCAGGCTGGGCAGCCGGAACAGCAGCACCACGGTCCCAAGGCATACCGCCCTGGCGCGCGGACGTAGCAGCGGGGGCAGCGGATGCCGCCGGAGCGGCAGCACGAGCGCCCGAAATTAGCGTCGGCTGTTGGGCAGCAGCGGGTACGGATGCTGCAGGCGCGGCGGCCTGAGCAGCAGCCACGCTCGCCGGCACGGCGCCGTTGGCAACCATGGCCTCCAAGCGGGCCACGCGCTCGGCCAATGCCTCAATCGTTAAATCGGCCTCGGGACGTGCCAGGCGCGTGCAGGCGATCTCGAGCACCAGGCGCACGTCGCTCGCGCCCCTCATCTCCAGTGCGGCATCGTCGAGCACCGTCAGCACACGGGCCAGGCGGTCGGCAGGATGCTCGCCAAAGGCAGCGGCCTCGGCAGCAAGCGCCTCGGCCTGCTCGGAGCCGCCCTCAAACAGCTCGGCACGGGCACCGGCAACGCAGGCAACGTACACGTCACGCACATGCGCCACCAGGTCGCGCGTCAGCTCCAGCAGGTCGTTTCCTTCCTCGACCTGCGCACGGATCAGTCCATAGAGCTCGGCAACATCGCGATCGGCAATGGCGCGGGAAAACTCGCCCAGAATCTGGTCCGAAACCTCGCCTAAAAGCGAGCGGGCGTCGTCCGCATGCACAGAACCGTTGCCAAAGACGCTCAGCTGCTCCAGCGTGGACAACGCGTCGCGCATACCGCCCTTGGCATGGCGCGCCACGATAGCCAGCGCCTCATCGTCGTAATCGAAGCCCTCCTGCTCGCACACGTATGCCAGGCGACGCTCGATATCCTCGTTGCCGATGCGATGGAAATCGAAACGCTGGCAGCGCGAGAGGATGGTCTCCAGAATCTTTTGCGGGTCGGTGGTGCACAGCACAAAGATCACGTGTGCCGGCGGCTCCTCGAGCGTCTTGAGCAGCGCGTTGAACGCCGCCGTCGTGAGCATGTGGACCTCGTCGATGATATAGATCTTGTACTTGCCGCGCACCGGGGCAAAGTTGACGGAGTTGATGATTTCCTCGCGCACATTGTCCACGCCCGTGCGGGAGGCGGCATCGAGCTCGTAGACATCGGGGTGGTTACCCTCGGCAATGAGCTCGCACTCCTCGCAAGTACCGTCGGGCATGCAGCCGCTTGCACCCTCGGCGCGCGCCGCCTCGGCATTGCGGCACAGCAGCGCCTTGGCCAGAATGCGCGCCATGGTGGTCTTGCCCGTGCCGCGCGGTCCGCAGAACAGGTAGGCGTGGGACAGGCGCCCCTCGGTGATGGCGTGCTCGAGCGTCGAGACGATATGCTGCTGGCCCACCACGGAGTCAAAGGTGAGCGGGCGATACTTTCGGTACAACGATTCCATGGGTGCTCCCCCGGGTATACTGAGTCTTGTTGCCGCGGCGGCCATGCGGTCGCACGGCATACTGCATTCCATAATAACCCGTACGGCGAGCCCGCCGCGATAGGAGTCCAAAGAGCATGGCAGACGCAGAGAGCAACCTCGTTCCCTCCGAAGCAGCCGACCAGGTCGAGGTCGCGCTCGAGGAGCAGGCCGCAGCCGACGACGGCATCCTGTACCTCAACGAGTACCAATACGAAAACGACCTCGTCACCGACTTCGCCCGCCTGGTCGCCTCGCCCAGGCGTCGCGGCTCGCTGTATGTCGCCGCGGCAATTGCCGCGCTCATCGGCATCGGCATGCTGGTGGCCGGCGGCAACTGGATCAAGTTTGGCGTCGTCTTGATCGTATTCGGCGCCTTTTTGGCCTGGTGGAGCAAAAACCTGCACCACACCCTCGCCCGCGACTTTATCGACGCCGTTGAGGCCGACGAGTCCATGGGTGGCCGCTATCGCCGCGTCGCCGCCAACGAGGACGGCCTGATGGTTTGGGGCACGAGCGGCAAGTCGCAGTTCTTCCCGTTTGAAAAGCTCGACCACGTGCTCGACGGCGAGCGCATCTTTGTGGCCATGTTCGCCGACCAGGGCGTGACGATCCCTAAGGACACCTTTGTCCGCGGCGATGCCGAGCAGTTCGGTCCCTTCCTTAAGGCGCGCATCAACAAAAAACTCCGCATCGAGACCAAACGCAAGAAGATGAAGGCAGAAAAGGCCGCTGCCGAAGCAAAACAGGGCGACAAGCCCCAGGAGACCAAGGGCAAGCAGCGCAAGCAGAAGAAGAGCAAGAAGAAGCGGTAGGCCGGCCGACACCGAAGGCGCCTCGTCCCGCGCCCGATTCCGGGCCGGGGCGCCTGGAATCGGGCACGCGTACCGCCAATGGACCCGTTTTGCCTTGCTCTCGAGCTATTTCACTTCAAACCTTAAGAGCCTCCGCTCCGGCAGATCGGTCATCTTCATCGTGTAAGTCCCGGGAAATGCTTTCTCAAAACGGACGGTCTCGTAACCTTCGAAATAGTCGTTGGTGTTCTGCATCATAAATGGGACGAGCAACTCGTTTTCTGCCCCAACCTCCACGGCAAACGCAGCAGAGCCGCCAAGGACCGGCATGGCTTGCGTTATCAGATCGGTATTGACTACAAAATCATAGTTTGGCGCAGACTCCGGAACCAGATGCCAAACATACGCTTTGATTCCACCGTCGATATTATCCCTATTTCTGACACGCATCTTTACGGCGATAACGCACGTGATGTCGGCATCCTTCAGTCTCGTTTTCGTATCCACGGTGCCATATTTTGAATAATCGTCATGTGCTCGTTTGAGATACTCGCGCGGCGTGAGCAACTCTGCCCCGTCTATGCAAAACGAATACCCATCAGTCACCACATCCTTCGACCCCAGAAACGCTCCATCCATCGAGAGCCATTCGCCCTCCGCGTAATATTTCTCAGGAATGACCGTCCGGTTCCCGTTAACGACGCTCACCCTCATGCCCGCAAGGCCGGTAGCAGCACAGCAAAAAAGCGCGAGCGCCGATCTTCTCGTCCACAGGGTCTTCTTCATCGCGCTCACGACCTTTCCCGAACTTTCACAACGGCACCGTCGCGCATGCAGTAAACCCGATCGGCCAGTTCCTCGAGCACCTCTCCGTCATGGCTGGACAGAAGGACCTCACGACCCGTTGATGCCGCCATCGCCACAACGCGCTTGAGCATTTCAACGCCCGCTTCGTCGAGGGCATTCGTTGGCTCATCGAGAACAAGCAGCTTCGGCTTCTCCATAATTGCCGCAGCTATCCCCAGACGCTGCTTCATCCCAAGCGAGTATGCTCGGAACTTCTTTTTTTCGTCTGCATCGAGCCCCACGAGCCGCAGGGCAGAGCGAATGTCCTCGGGGGTGGCAACGCCCTTGATCTGAGCGATGAGCTTCAGATTGTCGTAGCCAGACAGATATCCCAAAAAGGAAGGCGCCTCGATCAACATCCCCAGACTCGGCGGGAACGAGATGTCCGCCCCAAGCCTTTGGCCATCGATAGAGATTTCGCCTTCGGTAGGCTTGATCAACCCGCAAACCGCTCGCATGAGCATGGTCTTACCCGAACCGTTTATCCCCTGAAGCCCGACCACGGTCCCAGGGTCAACCTCGATGGACACGTTGCGCAGGACATCGTTTTTACCCATGCGCTTCGATACGCCCCTTACGATCACACTCATATCTTGTCCCCCTTTTCTATAAGGTCGGCCCTTCGAAACCACAGTCCACCCAACGATAGGCATAACGACATAAGCCCAATTGATGACAAGACACTCGAGCCCGCCGCGATTCCCTCTTTGACAATTCCACCCCAGCGCAACAGCATCAAGGCGTTACCCAATAGCGCCCAATGTCGTGCATATGCCGAGCAGATCAGGTAGCTCATTAAAACCACAAACGAGACTGACGACCCAAGCACAAACCCAACCGCTGCCTGCGCAAACGCAAGCGCCTCAAAAGCAAATAAGAGACCTATGAAAAACGGCAGCGCATCTGCCTCGGCAGCTTTGAGAAACCACGGCGCCAAATTAGCCAGTTGAAGCGACTCACCATGAATGACCGCGCTGAACGAGGAGCTCACCACCAAGCTCCAAATCACATCAGAGCAAACCACCACGAGCAGTGAAAATGCCGTTACTGCCGCCACCAAGATAAAACGCGAGACCCACCAAAGGGTTCTTGCCCGGCATCGAACAAGCGCTTGCAAACCAAACCCGTGCAACGATTCGGTCGGATAGTCGAGTGTTGTATAGAGAATAAGCAGAATGAGAAATAGCCATCCTAGCGGAGGCACAAACATGACCCCGGGCCTAGGCTCAAACGGAGCAGATCCGGCAAACACGAGCGCAAGATTATCCGCAAACCCCAAGGTATCCGTTCTAACCCCATACACAGAAGACAATCCGTAGGCGTACACCAAGTTCGCAACGGTCACTGCCGCAATTGCAATAAAAGTGATGATGTTCTTCTTCAAAACGGTCCTCAGGTCCGCGGCGACCAGCCTAAACAGCATCAGACCACCTCGCGCCTTTTTAAGAATCTCGCGGAAACCAAAGAAAAGACGAACAGCAAGATGATTTCCGCAACCCCCGCTCGGATGTCGGGCCAGTTATTTAGCGATTCCGACCTGATGCTGTTAAGAATGTTGCAGTTAAAGCCGACGCATGAAAGGACGCTAAAAATCCAATCGTTAACAAAGTGCCATGCAACCATAATCAGATATGGAACGACCATCGCCTTGATTCTGCTGCGAAACACAACCGACAGACCGGTCACGGCCATGGATAGAACCCCCAGCGTCACCGCATCGAACAGCGTATAAACCAGCACGTATAACAGAGGCCGGGAATAAAACAGACCAGAAAAATAGCTATGCAGATAGAGTCCGACGTAAGTCGATTCATCGACCCGGGGGAGATACGCGGGAAACAGCATGGAGACAATCAGAAAGTTCACGAGTAGCGGAATAGCCGTGACCGCAAACGCAGAGAGGAAAGCAGACAGCATCTTCACGTTCACGTACGCATTTCTAGAAACACGCGTGCAGATCTGTGCCTCGTAACCGCTCAAACGCTCGGACAGGCATGACCACGACCCGGCCAACATGGCAAGCAACGGCAGCGCATAGAAAAACACCGACGCTAGCAACGGCGCGTTCGCGC
The DNA here is from genome assembly GCF_028207065.1 of Collinsella aerofaciens. Taxonomy (GTDB): domain Bacteria; phylum Actinomycetota; class Coriobacteriia; order Coriobacteriales; family Coriobacteriaceae; genus Collinsella; species Collinsella aerofaciens_AR. The sequence continues at coordinate 76,148 of NZ_JAQLFP010000002.1, read as the reverse complement.
CCACAACAATCCAGTTACCAAAGCTACTTTCACGCGTTTGGCCGAGGTATGTCTGAGACTGCAGACCAATGCCGTAGCCAAAAGATAGCAGCTGTTTGCGTTCAGTCTCGAGCGTCCACCATGCCTCAATGGCAGCCGCCATCGAAATTGCAGTTGCAACCATAAGGGTCAACGCAAATATAGGATTGCCAAATATCTTGGACAACTCGTGCCGTAATAGATTTCCATTCAAGCGACATCACCCTCCTATTGGCCAGGCCGAGCAGCAACGCTCGACCCGGCCCTAATCACAAGCGGTTAATGATGCGTCGGCGCACGGCAACCTTTGCATGAATAGAGAATGATGTCTGTAAACACCCGCTATTGAGTTAATCGCTCAGGCGTTTACACGTTATCTACCTGCGATAACAATGAAACAAGCTCCGCTTTATTCTTGATCCTCAACTGGCGGTAAGATGCAGACCGCAGTGCTTGCACCGTAGATGCAGCGTAACCGACGTCCTCCGCAATAGCCTTTGTCGTTGCGCCCTCTGCCGTCATCAGCAAGATTTGCGACTGAACATCGGAAAGGGAGCGCGACGTAAGCAGAGCCAGCTGGCGCACGCGGGCCGTTTCGGTGGACCCGTTCGCGCGGTACTCCAAGACAGCCTTCTCGTCCTCAACCGAGCGGGTGAGCGCGATGTGCGTGACTAACATGGGCGCAGACCAGCAGACGATCACCGTTGCCACGACGACATTGACAGCCGAACTATGCCCCAACAACGACGCGAGGAACAACGGCTCGTAAACCGTCAGATCCTGCGCCATATTGAGCAAGACGACCCAAACAGGAGCCGTCGCCCCGAAGCAAAGCATCCATATCCCAAGCATTTTGCGCTGCGGACAGCTTCGCAGCACCTTATATGTGAGCAACATCCCCATCAGCACCGCAAGCCCGTGGATTCGCCCCCTAGCGGCCGCATAGATTAAGGCAACCATGCCCATTGACACCAACGGCACGATAGACCGGGTACGAGCACGCACCTTAAACGGACGCAGCTCAACGGCGAGCGAAGCCATAGACGCCACGCCGCAAACCAGGACTGGCACGGCCATCAACGGATCGCGTATGCACCTCCATGCCGCGATATAGATAAAAGACCATTCCACAGCAGATAGCATCGCCCATACGTACGGGCTTCCGAGCCAAATCGCTTCACCTGCTCTATCCAGCGCAGCGCCACGATTCGCTTTTCCACCCGCGTAGCATAGCGACAGAAGCAGTCCGAGGCCCAATGCGTAGCTTAAGAGGGAAAAGGCGACAGCCCGCGAAACACCGGACCCCCAATCGCTATCCGCCATTACCAAGGGCCCCGCCGCAAGGAGGATAAAAAATAATGTGAGCAGGTATCGAAACAGCCGGCGCGTTCGAGCTGATGCCGCCATATCGTCAGCATGCCGCTGCGGCAGCTCATGCCCTACAGTATCGCCCTCACCCGCAAACAACGCCACGAGCTCGCGTGAGCCTGCAACCGATGCCTTCCCGTATGCTCGGTGAAGCGTTGTTCTCACCGTCGATGGCTTCGTATCCGTCTCCTTGGCAATTTCCGCCGGCGTTTTCCCTTTGAGCAGCAGTCGAACAAACTGCTCTTCTCTAGGCGACAGGGCAGGGGAAAACACCCCCGCATCGAATGTGTCGGACGCACAGGCGATATCCGAATTGTTGTCCCGTTTCCCCCTTAGCAACATGCATACGAAGGCAGCAGCGATAACGGACCCCATCGCCAGCAATGCAATGACCACGGCATCGCTTGCGAAGTATGCCGCCTCAACAGCCGGAACAAGGCCAATAGGGACTGCCACGAGCGCAGAACGGGCAAACACGTCGCGCCGCCCATGGCCAAAGGCACGAGGGCGGCAAAACGGCGGGGCCACAGTCAATGCGAGATAGACCAACGGAATTAAAAGCGCAAGGCCAATTGACGCGGCCGTTACAGGGGGCATCCCCCATGGCTCGGGAACGACTCTCCATGAAACTCGACAGCAAAACAGCAGGCAAGACATGACGGCTATTGTTTCTGTAAAAATCGCGTCCTGCGGGTGACGAGTTTCCCTTTCGTCAGTCCGTGTCGACCTCTGCGTCAAAGGAGAGTCCGCCGTGCCCCAAATAACATATGAGAGAAGCAGCGATCCAACAAAGCACGAGACACACGAAACGCCATGTAACAACCAAATCGGTGCAAACACGATTGGAATAGAGTCTCCGCGAGCATAGAAAGCCAGGTCGGCCCATTCGGGAACCGTTGCAATAACACCAAGGAAAACACCGATGGCACCGAGATGCCTCGGCCTTCTCATTCCCCCCTTGCATAGCGCAGCACCATGAACAAACGCCGCGAGGCATGCGCCCAGGATAACGAGCCAGGTCATTGCACCTGACGCTAGGCCGATTGAAGATGAAAACCGGTGATAAGGGGTGACCGCCATTACGACAAGCGCAATGGCGCAGGCAAATGTAGCAGAACGGCGGGAAAAGAGCATACGGCCTCCATAGCGTGTCATTATATCGCTCGAGCCGCTCGTTTATCTCTGTTCTCACACCAGCCAGCATCAATGATTCAGGCGAACTCCAATCCGCGCCAGATCACGGTCCGGCTTTTGTTCGCAGTCCCCACATCAAAGCGGGATGCGGTTTCCTTTTGGACGCCGGTTCGGAAAGCGCATCCCGTTCCAGGGCAATATTCTGGGATGCAGTTTCCGCAGCCCACCCCATTTGGAAAGCGCATCCCATAATTTGGCTGAAAACTGAGATGCGCTTTCCAAACGAGCCGAAACGGGCCGAATCGATCGGGCCACCTCGCATCCCGCTATCCTCGCCATCTGCCCGAGCGTGCTACACTAGCAGCATCTATGCCACCGCGAACGGCTCGGCCCCGCGCCCGCCGCTCGCAAACGAACTTTAAACGCACGAGGGTTGGCCATGCCGCTTTTCTCGCAACATACCGCCCGGTTCTCGCCGGACGTTCCTTTGGAGGGCACCAGCTCTCGCGAGCTGCTCAAGCGGTACCAGCCGCTCGAGACACTTGCGACCGGCGGTTTTGGCTCCATCGAGATCTGCCGCGACACGCACCTGCGCCGCCGCGTCGCCATTAAACGCATCCCCCTTATCAACGGTGCCGGCATGCCCGCTAGCGACATCATGGATGTCCTGCGCGAGGCGCACACTGCCGCCATGCTTCAACATCCCAACATCGTGCAGGTTATCGACTTTACGCACGACACAGCCTATGCCTACCTGGTTATGGAATATGTCGATGGCATGTCGCTGGCCGAGTTTTTGCACCGCGCGGACGGCCACTCACTTACCTTTGACGAGGCCGCGGCCATTGCCGATGCCCTGGGCCAGGCGCTCACCTTCGCCCACAGTAATGGCGTACTCCACCTGGACATTAAGCCCGCCAACGTGCTCATCGACCACTCGGGCAATGTAAAGCTCACCGACTTTGGCATGGCGCGGCTGTCGTCCGCCGGTGGCTTTGGCGGCTCACGCGGCGGCACCATCGGCTACATGCCGCCCGAGCAGCTCGATATCGAGACCGGCACGGTCGACGAGCGCGCCGATGTCTTTGCCCTCGCCTGTGTGATCTACGAGGGCTTGTGCGGCAGCGCTCCCTTTATGGCGGCCACGCCCGCCGACTCGCTCGACCGCATCATCGGCGGCGCCACCTATCCCAGCGAGCTGATACCACACTTTCCCCCGGGAGCCGAGGCCGCGCTCATGAGCGCGCTCTCCCCCATGCCGCAGGACCGCCCCAACAGCATCGAGGCATTTTGCGACCAACTCCTTGCCGGTCTGGGCAGCGTGCGCGAGGGCCGTCGCAGTCTGGAGCAAATGGTTGGCGAGCTTTCGGATGACGAGCAAGAGCTCGACGATATCGAGCCGTCGTACTACGAGGACGACGCCATCGAGGTCGACCCCGCGCTCGGCTGGGCGGGCACGCGCTGGAGCCATGCGCGCGACTACACCATGCACGCTATCTCGGCGCTAACGTGCGGCACCTTTAGCTTTTTGCTGATGCAAACGGCCGGGGTCGCGGCGCTTCCCGGCCTGGTCATTGCGGCCATCGCGATCGGAGCGGCGGCTGGCCTGGCCCCCCAGATTGGCTCGGCCATCTCGGCTGTGGGCTTTTTGGTGCTCATGGCCAACGCCACCATGCAGGCGCAGGGCATCCTGTCGATGTTGCCCGTCGCGGTGATCTTTGCCGCTGCCATGTCCGGTTGGTGGATCGCCTGGGGTCGCACCGAGGCTGCCGCGAGCGCCGCACTCACCTGCGCGCTTGCGCTTGGCTGTCTGACCGGCAATACCTTCCTGGCAGCTGGGGTCGCCGCCGGCGTCGCGTCATTTTGGCTCGGCCCGGCAAGCGCCGCCGCGGCAACGGGCATGGGCGCGCTTTTTGCCCGTCTGGCCACGGTCGCGCTTTCAGCCGGAGGCGTGCTGGGGCTCGGCAACGTTGCCGCAGCGCTGGAAGACCCGCTCCTTTGGGCTGCCTTTGCGCTGGTCGCGACAACTGCCGCGGCGTCATCTGCGCTGCTCAATGCCCATGTCAAGCGTGCCGATCAGGGCTCAAACCTTGCCGCCATCGCCGCCATCGCTGTCACCGGCATCGGCTGCGCAGCGGCATCCTGTCTTGCACACCATATGGAAATTGCCAGCCTTGCAGCCGCGGTCGCCGCCAAGGCGGCAGTTGCGGGAACCCTATCCTCTATAATCGTTGGGATATGCCTATATTTGCTCGGATACCAAAGAACCTATACGGAGAGTGATCTTTCGTGAACTTCCTGAACATCTTCGAGGACCACGTGGCCGGCATCTTCGGTGCCACCCGTGCCCCGTTCTCCTTTAAGAAGCTTGCCAAGCAGGCCGCTCGCGACATGGAGGATCAGACTCTGGTGATCAATGGCGTCAACACGGCGCCGGCACTCTATACCATCCTGATCGCCGCCGACGACGATCCCATGCTCGCCCCGTTCTACCCCGAGCTTTCGCGCGAGGTCCGCGAGTTTGTGAAGGCGCAGGCCGAAAAGCGCCGTTATGTCTTTGTCGGCGAGCCCCTCGTGCGCTTTATGATCGATCCGCAGCTGCGCGCCGGCAAGTTCTCGGTCTTTGCCGAGAACGTCGATGCCCCCACGCTCGGCCGCCTGTACGAAGAAGAGCGCGCCTATCAAAACGGTCTGGGCCAAAACAACTCCGCGGCAAGCCGTGCCGCCAGCGCCCCGCGCGCCGGCCAGCAGCAGTTTGCTGCCCCGCAGCCGCAGCGCCCCGCCGCCATGCCCCAGCAGCAGCCGACGCCTCGCGCCGCCGCTCCTGACCCGCTTGCCGTAGCAGATCCCTTCGCGCCTAGCGTCCCCGACCCCGCCGCCGCACCCATCCCGGTGCCGCAGACCGTCTCGCGCGACGCGCTTGCCGGCATGGGCGGAGCCGCCGCGACCGGTGCCGCCGTGGGCCTAGGCGCCGCAGCCGGCATCGCCTCCAACATGGCGAGCACTCGCGCCCCACAGCGCCCGCTCGCCCAGCTCGTCGACGTCGTGAGCGGCGAGAGCCATAGCATCACCTCCGCACAGGTGACTATCGGTCGCGAGCGCTCAGTTTCCGATATTGCCCTGCGCGACCCCAACGTGTCGCGCCGCCACGCCCAGCTCACCTTTACGGGCTCGGATTGGTCGATCGAGGACCTCAATTCCACCAACGGCACGCTCGTCAACAACCGCCGCATTACGCGCTGCCCGCTGCGCAACGGCGATCTGCTGACGTTTGGCCTGAGCACCTTTGAATTTAGGGGATAGTCTCTTATGAACATCGATATCGTCCTTTTTGCAGGCCGCATCGTCCTGGTCGCCCTGCTCTATATCTTCCTGTTCGCCGTCATGAAGACCGGCGTGGGACTTGTGCGCGGGCAGCGTCGCGACTCGGCTATCTGGACGATCGATGTGGACAAGGGTCCGCGCGGTATCCGCGGCATCCACGTAGACATGCTCGGCCCCGTCATCGTCGGTCGCTCGCCATCTTCGGACATCTGCATCAACGAACCATTCGTCTCGGCCTCGCATGCGCGCTTTTCGCTGCAGGGCCCGGCGCTCATCATCGAGGACCTCAACTCGCTTAACGGCACGCTCGTCAACGGCCGCCAGCTTGTGGAGCCCGCAACGCTGCGCGAGGGCGACGAAGTCCAGATCGGCGATGTGGTCATGAAGGTGAACCGTCGATGATCGACGAGGAGAACAAGTCCGCGACTATGACCGAGGCACCGGCTGCCGCCACAGCTGCGCCGGCCCACGCCGCTCCGGCGGGCTCCGCACCCGTGGAACCCGAGGACACCGTGTTCTCCCTGCCTCTTTCGCATGTAACGCATGATATTTCGGATCTCGCCGATAACGAGGACGAAGCGGATGCCGTAGCGGCGCCCATCGGCGCACATGCTGCGGAACAGCCCACAGCGCCCGAAGCAACCTCGGCGCCAGCTCACTTTGCAGAGCCCGTCGCCGCGGCAATCAACGAGAGCGCTGCGGTGTTTGCGGCACCCGAGCCCGCCGCGCCGGCGTTTCCCATAGCCCCGGCATCCGAGGTTGCGCCCGTGTCTACGCCGGCGCCCGAAGCGGGGCCATCCCCCGAGAACGGCCCTGCACCCAAGGCCCCGCAGCCTGCGCCCGCAAGCGAGTCCGATACCGTGGCCGAGCCCGCCGCCCAGTCGCAAAGCACGCCCGCGCCGTCGCACTTTGCGACACCCGAGCCTATAGACGTCAGCCCGCAAGACGACGAGTCGACCGCCCGCGCGTCCGAGGAGCCCGGCTCCCCGGACACCGGCGATTCCGAATCAAGCGCCGAGACCGACACCGTCTCTCCCGGTGACACAGCCGAGATCGACGTTGCCGCCGTTGAGGCCAAGCTCAAAGACCCCGGCTCGACCATGAGCTTTGAGCCCCTGACCGAGGAGCGCATCGAGACCGACTCGACCTATGATGCCGGCACCACCACGCAACTCATGTGGGGCGCCCGCTCCGACGTTGGCTGTGTGCGCCCGCACAATGAGGATTCCTACCTGGTGCAGTCGCCGCTCTTTTGCGTATGCGACGGCATGGGCGGTCACGCCGCCGGCGAGGTAGCCTCTTCCATCGCCGTCGAGACTATTGCCAAGACGGCCCCGCAGTCCGCCGACGCAGCACGCCTGGCCGCAGCCGTCGAGGCAGCCAACGCCGCCGTAATCGAGGCGGCCCTGAACGGCCTAGGCAAGCCCGGCATGGGCTGCACGGCCACCTGCGCCTATATCGAAAACGACACGCTCGCCATCGCCCACGTGGGTGACTCTCGCGCCTACCTGCTCCACGAGGGCACGCTCATCCGCGTGACCCGCGACCACTCCTACGTGGAGGAGCTCGTGGACGCCGGCGAGATCACGGCAGACGAGGCTCGCGTCCACCCCAACCGTTCGGTCATCACCCGTGCGCTGGGCTCGGACCCCGCCATGTATGCCGACCACTTCACTCTGCATATCGAGGAAGGCGACCGCCTGATCCTGTGCTCCGACGGCCTTTCGAGCATGATTCCCGATAGCGATATCGAGAACATCGCCACGCAGTCCTCAACCGCGCAAATCTGCGTCGACAACCTAGTGGACGCGGCGCTTGCCGCCGGCGGCCACGACAACGTGACCGTAGTAGTCGTTGACCTGGTCGACGATGGCGTTATGCGCGAGGCGCAGCGCGTGCGTCGCCGCAACATTACTATCGCCGCCATCCTGGCCCTCGTCTTTGTGCTGGCAGCTGGCATCTGGGCCTACACGGGTGTCACCGGCTCGTACTACCTGGGTACCTACCAGGGCAATGTCGCCGTTTGGCGCGGCCTGCCCGGCAAGCCGCTCGGACTCAAGCTCCACTGGCTCGAAAGCGAAACCAGCATTAAGCTGTCCGACCTGCCCGAAGACACGCAAAACCGCCTCAAGGCGGGCATTCCGCAAACAAGTGTCGACGATGCGCAGGACACGATATCCAAGTACCGCCACCAGATCGACGAGGAGCAGACCCGCCAGGTGATCGACGCGCAAACGATTCGCGACAACACCAATCAGGGATCGACCTCCGAATCGGATTCCGAGAAAACCGCCGAACAGTCCGCCGAGGCCGAAGCCTCCGATAAGAATTAGAAAGGGAGTGCCGCTTATGAGTCGCCGCAACACCGAGCTGCTCTTGCTCATCGCCTCGGCGTTCCCCGTCATCCTGCTGTATGCGATGTACGTCCTCACCGCGGGCGCTGCCATCTCCTTTGAGACGCTCGCCGTACCGATCGGCCTCTTTGCCGCCTTTGCCGCGGCCCACATTGCCGTGCGCATCTTGGCGCCCGGTGCCGACCCCGCTATCCTACCCATTGTCTTTGTGCTTTCGGGCATCGGCATCACGTTTGTGACGCGTCTCGCCCCCGCTCTCGCCATCTCACAGCTCATCATCCTGTTTGTCTCGGTGGCCCTGATGGTGGGAACGCTCGCGTTGGTTAAGAACCTCGACGTGGTCATGCGCTACAAGTACACCTTTGGCATTATCGGCATCATTCTGCTGATGCTGCCTATCTTTATCGGCACCACGATCTCGGGCTCCAAGCTGTGGATTCGCATCGCAGGCTTTACCATCCAGCCCGGCGAGTTCGCCAAAGTCTTTATCGTGCTGTTCCTGGCCGGGTACCTGGCCGAGAACCGCGAGCTGCTCTCCATCTCCAACCGCAAGATCCTGGGCTTTAAGATCCCTCGCCTGCGACTGCTGCTGCCGCTGTTTGCCGTGTGGGGTGTGTGCCTGCTCGTCGTCGTCTTCGAACGCGATCTGGGTTCGGCCGTGCTGTTCTACACCATCTTCTTGCTGATGCTCTACGTTGCCACGGGACGATTCTCGTATGTCGTTATCGGCCTTGCGCTCTTAGCCGTTGGAGCCGTGGGCGCCTACAAGTTCCTGTCTCACGTTCAGGTGCGTTTCCAGGTTTGGGTCGATCCGTTTAAGGACGCCCAGGGCCAGGGCTACCAGATCGTCCAGTCGCTCTTCTCGCTTGCCGATGGCGGTCTGGTCGGTGTTGGTATCGGCAACGGCATGGCCAACAACATCCCTGTCGTCGAGTCCGACTTTATCTTCTCGGCCATCGGCGAGGAGATGGGCCTTTTGGGCGGCGGCGCCGTGCTCATCCTGTTTATGCTCTTTGCCGTGCGTGGCCTCACCACGGCTGCCCGCGCTAAATCCGACCTCGCCGCCTTTAGTGCCACGGGCCTTACGGCCGCCATCAGCTTCCAGGCCTTTTTAATCGTGGGCGGCGTTACCCGCCTGATCCCGCTGACCGGCGTCACCCTACCCTTTATGAGCCAGGGCGGCTCCTCGCTGCTGGCAAGCTTTATCATCGTCGCGCTCCTGCTGCGCGCCGGTGACGAAGCGACCGGACGCGAGGCCGAGCTTACCGGCACCGGCACTATGGCCGCCATCACCGATGATCAGGTCGCATCTGCCGCCGCCCCGACGGGCACGCGCTTAGCCACCTCGTCTTCCTACGGCAGCGGCAGCCATTCCGTCGGCTCGCGCATGCGCCGTCGCCTGCTCGACACGCCTGAATCCGGTGTGCTCGGCCGCGTTGCGCTCGCCAACCGTCTAACCCGTGCGGTGCTCGCCTTTACGGCGCTGTTCGCCATCCTTATCGGCAACCTCACCTATGTCCAGGTCATTAAGGCCAAGGACTATCAGGACATGCCGACCAACAACCACACCATCGCCCGCTCCAAGTACATCCAGCGCGGCTCCATCATCACGTCCGACGGCGTGACGCTGGCCGAGTCGCTGCAGCAGGAGGACGGCACCTACGTACGCTCCTACCCCAACGGTAACCTGGCAGCGCACGTGGTTGGCTACGTGAGCCAGCAGTATGGCACCACCGCCATCGAGAGCGTCATGAACGACACGCTCACCGGTTCTAAGGACTACTCCAGCTGGAACAACGCCATCGCGTCGCTCGCGGGCCAGACCCAGCCGGGCAACACCGCCAAGCTCACCATCGACTCGCGCATCCAGACGGCGGCCGAGCAGGCACTCAAGGGCTTTAAGGGCGCTGTAGTGGTCATCGACCCGCGTACCGGCGCGGTACTCGCATGTGCCAGCTCGCCCACCTACGACAACACCAACATCGATGCCCTGCTGCAGACGGGCGGCGGCGAGGACGGCTCCATGTACAATCGCGCCATGGACGCGCTGTACACGCCGGGCTCAACGTTTAAGGTCGTTACGCTTTCCGCGGCACTCGAGACCGGTACCGCCAGCCTTACCAGCACCTACCAGGCGCCCGGCTCCATGGACATCGGCAACGCACCGGTCACCAACTATGCCAACGAGAGCTACGGCACCATCAGCCTGCAGCAGGCCTTTGCCGTGTCCTCCAACGTCGTCTTTGGCCAGGTGGCAAACGAAGTTGGCGCAAACACGCTCGTGCAGTTTGCCAACGCCTTTGGCTACGGCCAAAAGCTCGGCCAGGACCTGACCTCCGCGGCCTCCATCATGGCCGACCCGTCGCTCATGACCGAGTGGGAGACCGCCTGGGCCGGCGCCGGCCAGCCTGTCGGCATGGACCACACGCCCGGCCCGCAGACCACCGTCATGCAAAACGCCGTGATTGCCGCCGCCATCGCTAACAGCGGCGTGGTCATGGACCCGTACTTTGTAGCCCAGGTACTCGCCCCGGACGGAACCGTGGTCAAGACCACGCAGTCCCGCTCGCTGGGTCAGGCCGTCAGCTCTGCCACGGCCGACCAGGTCAAGCAGGCCATGCTTGCCGTCGTCCAGTCCGGCACCGGCACCGATGCCCAAATCCCCGGCGTCAAGGTCGCCGGCAAGACTGGCTCGGCCGAGACCGGCGGCACCAACGTCAACTCTATGTTTGTTGGCTTTGCACCTTACGATTCACCCACGGTTGCCATCTCGGTGGCCCTGGAGGATTTCGACAAACACGACGTCAAGGCAGCCAAGATTGCCGGCATCGTCCTGACCGCGGCTCTCGCCGCACAGGGAGCGTGATGCCCGTGATCAAAGAGGATACTTGGGGCACGCCGCGGCCGATGAGCTAGCGGCAACGCGCCACACGGCCCCAGCGGCCACACATTTGGTACTACACACATCGTTGAGCGAATAGTTATGTTAGGAGCAGGAATGGAACAGAGGGTCCTCGGGGGAAGATACCTCCTCAAGGATAAGGTGGGAACGGGCGGCATGGCGACCGTCTTCCGTGCACAGGATCAGGTCCTCGACCGCACGGTTGCCGTCAAGATCATGCTGCCGCAGTATGCCGGCGACGCCACCTTCGCCGCCCGCTTTAAGCAGGAGGCCCAGGCAGCGGCCGGCCTGTCCTCCCCCTATATCGTGGGCGTCTACGACTGGGGCAAGGACGGCGACACCTATTACATCGTCATGGAGTACCTGCGCGGTACCGACCTTAAAAGCGGCATCAAGAGCCACGGCGCCCTCGATCCCAAGAAGGTCGCGCAGATCGGCTCGCAGATCAGCTCCGCGCTTTCGGTCGCACACAAGCACGAGATCATCCACCGCGACATTAAGCCGCAAAACATCATGGTGCTGCCCGACGGCAACATCAAGGTAATGGATTTTGGCATCGCACGCGCCAAGAACAGCCATCTCACGCAGGATAACAACGTGCTGGGCACCGCCCACTATGTAAGCCCCGAGCAGACCCGCGGCCAGGACCTCGGCCCCACCTCGGATATTTACTCGCTGGGTGTCGTCATGTACGAGTGCGCCACCGGCCGCGTACCCTTTGACGGCGACGACGCCATCTCGGTTGCGCTCAAGCAGGTCAACGAGCTGCCCATCCCGCCGAGCCAGATCAACTCCGGCGTCGATGCCGACTTGGAGCGCATCATCCTCAAGTGCATGGAGAAGGACCCGGCAAACCGCTTCCAGACGGCCGACGAGCTGCGCCAAGTGCTCAACAGCTACCTGTCCGGCCGTGCCGTCAACGTCTCGGAGCCCACGCGCATCATCGGTGCCCCCGGTGAGCTGGGCGCCACCAAGACCCGCGAGCTTTCCGATCAGACGCGCGCCATGGTGCGTCCCGTCTCGGGCGTGAGCGGCCAGAATACCGCCCGTAGCTCAGTTTCGGGCTCCACCGGCTCCTACGAGGTCGAAAAGCCCAAATCCAACAAGAACAAGATCATCGCCGCTGTGGTGGCAGCCGTTGCCGTCATCGGCATCGTGGTGGCCTTTGCCACAGGACTCTTTGGCGGCGAACAGGTCACCGTGCCCGACGTGCTGGGCAAGGACCAGCAGACTGCCGTCGAGCTGATCAAGGAGGAAGGCCTTGAGGTCGGCACCATCGACCAGAGCTATAACGACGATGTCGACGAGGGCAAGGTTGCCGAGCAGACCCCCAACGGCAACACCAAGAAGCCCAAAGGCACCAAGGTGAACCTGGTGATCTCCAAGGGCCCCAAGCCCTCCGAGAAGGTTGAGGTTCCCCGGCTTGTCGGTCTAACCAAGGACCAGGCAGAGGCGGCACTGGCAAGCGTTGGCCTAAAGGGCAACGCCACCGAGGAGGCCAACGAGGCCGACGAAGGCCAGGTCTTTGAGCAGGGCACCGACGCCGGCAAGGAAGTCGAGAAGGGCACGACCATCTCGTACAAGGTCTCGAGCGGCCCGGATACCACGTCCGTCCCCGACCTGACCGACATGACCGAGGCCCAGGCGCGCAACGCCCTCGATATGGCAGGCTTTGGCGTCGACGTGAGCTACCAGGAGAACGACTCGGTTACCGAGGGCACCGTGATCAGCTGGAACCCCAGCGGCAAGCAGAAGCCCGGCGCCACGATTACCGTCGTCATTGCCAAGAAGTCCGGCAAGGCCTCCGTCCCGGGCAACCTATACGGCAAGAGCATTTCCGCCGCCGTTACCGCGCTCAACAACGCCGGTTTCTATAACATTGGCTTCTGTGACCAGAACGGCAATCCCGTGAGCGGTAACGAGGATGCCACCGTTACGGGCGTCTCCCCCACCGGCAAGCAGTCCACCGACAGCACGATTACGCTGACGGTTGCACTTTCTGGCTCGGGTTCGGGTTCGGGTACGGGCGGCGATTCCGGTACGACCAACTAGTCGCCACCCAACCGCTCATTACGGCTCTCGCCGCAAACATATTCGCTCACAGGCGCCCGCTTGCTCCCCCAGCAAGCGGGCGCTTCATTTTTGACATGGCATGAACCAGAAGAGCCCGGCACCGTGGCGGTGTACCGGGCTCGATCAATCTCTGGTGCCCCCGGGCGAATTCAACCCCCCCCCGCAGGAAATTGGTGACGCGGGTGTCGACGGCTCGAACCCTGCCCTTAGACCAGAAGAGCCCGGCACCGTGGTGGTACCGGGCTCGACAAATCTCTGGTGCCCCCGGGCGGATTCGAACCGTCGACACCCGCTTTAGGAGATATGATTTAATGCTACCCCCTATCATTCATCAAGCATCATTGAACATCATATAACCGCAGATAAACATAGCAGTTTGTGTCTTTTGCCTCCGGTAGCTGCGCCTACGCTTTTACAAACATATTACTAACAGCTTTAGCTAAACTGCACTCATTGAATTGTTGAAAACTATTCAAAGAAACGGAGTGCAAAGATGTCAGAACAGCCACTCATTAGCGGAAGAGGCACGTGTTGGAAAGACAAGAGATCACCTAACACCTATCGCTATTATTTTTCCCTTGGGGTCAAGGACCCTAAGACAGGGCGTTACAAACGATCCCCAACTTATACAGTTCGTTGCAAGACTAAAACAGAAGCTAAGGCTGCAATGCAGGCCAAGCTGGCTGAAATCAACTCCTCTGGCACGATCACTAAAACTAAAAAGCCCACTTTGCTTGCGTCTTACTGCTGGGCCTTTCATGAAAATAGGGACACCGAGCTTGCGCCAACGAGCTATGAAAGAGAAGCGTACGATTGCAGGCATATCGAAGACCTATTCGGTGCGTTTCAGACAATTGAGGGGCTAACTCCCGATCTAATCGAAGAAACATATGCCGAAGCTCGTCGTACGGGAAAATACAAACCATCAGAGCTTGTACGAATCAATGCAAAACTGCGTCAGATTCTGTCGAATGCAGTCGCAAAGAGAATAATTGACCGAAACCCCTGCGCTACCGTTCATGTTCGCAGACCACGCAACAAAAGAGAATCACTGACAATCGACCAAGTAGCTACCCTATGCACACATCTTCAACACATTGAGCTCACCGCCGAAGCTGTTGGTACGCTAGTACTAGTGTATACGGGTATGCGAAAAGGCGAGATGCTGGGCCTCGAATGGCGCGATTGGGACCCTGCCAATAAAACCTTGAAAATTGACAGGCAGTACACCAACGATCATGAACTGAGGGCACCCAAGTCACAAGAAAGCCAACGCAAAATCCCCGTTGGAGAAACCCTGGCCGAACGTCTTCAATCATGGTCAGCCATACAAAAAGAGCTCCTGGCCTCTCTGGGGCTGTCCCAGACTGGCAGCACTCCCATCATTAGCGATATTGCTGTCGAGCAAGGGGTCCCTACTGTCTGTCACATGAAGAACTACATCTTCAACCATTGGTTTCGCGATTTCGCAGTTAGCTGCAATCTTGGAATCTATGAGCCGAACAATTCGACTGGCGGAAAACTATATAAGGGCATCTGCCCGCATCAGCTCAGGCATTGCGTAAGCACTTTTATGCTGGCGAACGGATCGGACGTTAGAAGCGTGCAAGGTATTCTTGGCCACGCGGACCCCAATATCACGCTCAAAACGTATACAAGCCTCGTTCAACAATCAGAAATAAAAGCAGTTAAAGGCTACGAAGACTTCATCAACGCCTATATACAGAGAAGCGAGAAATAGCATGTTTTTCATTCATCGTTTTATTCATAATATTACGGTACTATAATACCGTTTCCGCAGGTAGATGCTTTATTTGATTGACAACTAATGAGTTTTAATACATGCTAAAGCTGTCAGATGGCTACGCATGTAGTCATAGAAACCGGCCCCCCAAGTGCTTATGAACCTGGTAAGTCTTACAAGCACAGGGAGGGCCCTCATTGAAAGGATAGCTCATCATGGCTACTCCACAGATTAGCACTCAGGCGTCCACACCGACTTTCCCCACTGGTGCCGCTCAGTGCGATCGGTTGCTCCGCGTTAACGATATCCGCGAACTCACTGGCTGGAGCGAAAACACCGCGCGCAAGTTTATGCGCGAGTCCGGCAAGCTCATCCAAATCCATCGCTCGAATTACATGTTTGAAAGCTCGTTCTACGAACTTTTCAAGCAGCTTGAAGGTCGTACCGCCCACCTTGACTAGGCGGTAAACATGAGCGAGCTACCGTCAATTTCCGACAAATATCGCGATGATGTTAATGAGCAACGAGAGATTAGAAGGAAAATGGATAACGCGAATTTTATTTCGGTGCCCGACTGGGCGTGTTGTGCCACCACTGTCGCTGCCGAGCGCCTCATCCTCGGCCTAGTATGGAAGCTTGGAAATCCTTCCAAAAACAAACGAGCCATGGGCTTTTACGCAAAAAGCAAATGGATTGAGGAGCGCTACCACCTAAGTAAGAACACGATCTCCCGGGCCTATACCTCTTTGACGGATAAGGGGTTTATTCAAAAAGCGGGCGATGGCAGCTGGATGCTTAATTACGCCGCAGTCTACCCCGCCGCAATCGAAAACGGCTGGGAGCCCAAGAAATCTTAAGTCCATAGCCCGACTATCGAGGTCGTGAAGGTCGGTAATCGCCGGGCGTCTATAAGAGCATGCCGCGGATGTAAAATGAAGCAGGGTCGAACCGAAACAGTTCCCGGACAATTGGCGTCCGGCCAGACACTTCGATTCGACCCTTTCTCATACCTGCATCTAAAATACTCCCATAATCATTCTCGACATCTTTAACGCCCTCACCTCCTACCACCAGCACGTCGTAGGTGCCATTTTCAACGAATCGATATGGCCGTCCATTCATGGTCTTTAAGGCACGTGATACCATGAAAGCGTGCGGTATTTCTCCAATCGAAAACCTGCGCGAACGCATGACTTGAACGCTTTTAGAACTCACCAAGCGCAGGACAAACACAACTCAACAGCGGCCGCGTATTTGTTCCCAGCCGTACGCCATGGCGGAGCCATGCCCATTGTTGATTGGAGTGCCGCACGATGACAGACAACCCGAACGACAGAAAAATCAGCAAGACGCCCGGCGCGAAGGACGTCCTCGATGAGGCCGCCGAGCAGATTGAAAAGGCTTGGCGAGAGAAGCTGCTGCGCGAGACCGCCGATCTCAAGACCGAGAACGCGCTGCTCAGGGCCCAGCTCGACGAATTCAACCGCAAGCTCGCCGAGGCGACGTATCGGAATGAAAAAATTGAGGCCGACTGCAATGAGCGGATTGCCTTTATAGAGGAGAAGTTCGAACTCGATACCGCGAGTCTCGAACTCGAGAACAACGAGCTCCACGCCGCGGGCGTCAGGTACCTCTCCCGTGCCAGGGAGCTCGGCAGGCAGGTCGTCCAGCTCCATGCCGAGGCCGTGGCCATGGTCGACGAGATCGAGCGGCTGCGCGGCGAGCGTGATGCCGCGCTGAAAGCCCAAGCCGAGTTGAACGACGCACTCCTGGCCCAGCGCGACCTGATGGCCGAGGTCGCCGCCCTCAAGGACCGCCTTGCCGCCTCCGAGCAGCGTGCGGCCGTGGCCGAGGCCAAGATCGAGGTCATGACCCAGATGAAGGGCGAGTAGCCCCGCGCTTCTCCTATCAGGCGGCTGATTTCTAGAGACCTCCTAGAACGCTTCTAGGAGGTCTCTAGAACCGAGCGCGGCATCTTCAATCGGCACGATGTCTCGGTAGATCAGGCGATGCTTGGCGTCGCACCATCTGTCGCCGTGGTAGTGGCCGAAGAACCAGACGCGATAGTCGAGCCGCCCGTCGAGCTCGCCCAGGAAGGTTTGCAGTTGATCCCCACGGTACCCGCGTCCATGCTCGCGGCACAGCACCTCAGCAAGGGCAGCAGGGGCCTCGTGAGTCACAACGCAATCGACCCTCCAGCCTACGCGGTTGAGCGAGGCGCGGCAGTGGTCCATCTCCTCCTCGCTCGGCATCTCCTCGGGCCACCAGCTCCTCCCCTCCTTGCGATACTGCCTGTCGTTGCTCGCGGCTCCGCCCATGGTAAGAACCGTGGTTCCCGCGATGTCGAATACCTCTCCGCGCATGAGGTGCAGCACGTGCGGTCGTACCTCATGGACGAGACCGCCGCTCCACTCCCGCACCGGCAGTTCTGTCAGGGCGTGGTGGTTCTCGTGGTTGCCGTCTACGAAACACGTGGTCCACGGCTTCGACTCAAACCAATCGAGCCAATACCTCTCAGCATTCGAGCCGTCCCAGACAAAGCCGAAGTCGCCGGCCACGATCACCGCGTCATCGCGCGTCAGGGTCCGGCCCAGCGGCCAATTTTTGAATGCAAACCGGCTGGACCCGTACTCGGCCCTGCCGTGCACGTCGCCTGTCACATAGACCGTCATCAGTACGCGCCCCACGGCAGGAGTTTGTCCCCGAGTCTCACGATTCGGTCATACAGCACCGTGTGCCGTTCGTCCGGGTTGCCGTCTCGGTGAAAATGGCCGTAATACCAGCGCTTGTAGTCCAGGCGGTCCTCGAGCTCGTCGAGGAATCCGGTCAGCCGGTCCACATCAGGGCGTTCCCAGCCCGAGTCCGGATAGAGCGTCGGCGAGAGCATGCGCGTGGCACAGGTATGGGTGATGACGCAGTCGACCTTCCAGCCGACCTCGTCGAGCTTTGCCCGCGCGGCATCGAATTCGCGCTCGTCCGGGAGCTCCTGAGGCCACCAGCTGGAATACGGAACGCGGTATTCCCTGTCCACGCTCGTGGCACCGCCCATAGTGAAGATTGTCGAGCCGTCGAGCTCGAAGACCTCGCCGCGCGTCAGGCGCCGAATGGGCGAGGTGTCCGACAGGCGCTGCGTCAGCCCGCCATGCCACGGCTCCATGGGGCGCTCCTCCCAGTGATCGAAGCGCTCGTGGTTGCCGTCGACGAACAGTACCGTGTAGGGGCACGACTCCAGCCAGGCGATGTCGGCGCATTCCTCGGCAGAAAAGTTCCACGGAAAGCCAAAGTCACCGGCAACGATGAGATAGTCGTCGCTGGTAAGACTGTCGCCAAGCTCCCAGTCGCGGAGCTTTTGCATGTCGAGCCCACCGTGGATGTCGCCCGTCACATAGACCGTCATCGGATCGCCTCTTCCCTCTTGTACGCCGCCAGCTCGCGCTCGACCTGCCTGTCGCCGGTCTCGTTGACCCACCAGGCCCATTTCACCCGGCCGCACGGCTCGTCGACTCCGGCGAACCATTCCCTCAGCTCGTCGAGGCTCACCGGGGAGTGCCCGTTGGCATCGCAACCGACGTCGTAGCGCAGAAGGCCCTGCTTGCGGTTGAACTCGTTGTACGCGCCACCGCTGCTGTGGATGTGCCCGTGGAGGTGCCACGATCCATGGCTCATGCCCTGCCAGTCGGCAATGGGGTAATGGCACAGGACGATCTTCTGCCCGTCGATCTTGAGCACGCAGATCGGCGGCTCCACGGTGAAGGCGCCCGCGACCGCCGGCTGGGTCCAGTCCTTGTCGTGGTTTCCCGGGACGAGGTGGATGCGCCTGCAGGCGATCCGCTTGCGCAGCCCGTAGGCGTCCTGGGCGGTCATCTTGAATGAGAAATCCCCCAGGATGTAGAGCTCGTCGTCCACGGCAACCCTGCCGTTGATGCTGTCGACGATGGCGTCGTTCATCTGCCAAATCGTCTCCCACGGGCGGTCGGTGAACTTCAGCACGTTCTCATGCCCGAAGTGGGTGTCGCTGGTAAACCAGATCATATTTACGTCTCCTTCTGTCGCTAAAAAACGCTCTCCTTCGAGGTCAGGAGACGTTTTATGAGCGACATGAGGTGCATATCCCTCATGTTTCAAGCTCCAATCTGTCGGGTTTGCCCAACTAAAAGTTTACGCCCACGCGCCCACGCGCGAACAGGATTTGATTTTTGAAATATGGACGAATTCCTCGTCAGGAGGGTAGAATGGTGCCGACGGCAGCCCAAGTTGTAGTGAGCTGGGCAGAGCCGTTGCTTAATAGAGTTAGGTCATCGTCTTAGCGACGGTGGCCTTTCTTTTTGGGCTTCGAGCCCTGCTTGAGTGCCTTGGAAAGGCCGACAAGGGCCGTGAGGAGCGAGACCGTAGCGGTCAGGAGCTTCACGAGCTCGGTGAAATCGGTCATGGGCATCACCTCCCATCGAATGGAGGGCTCTGCCCGGCACGAGGGCTGCCGACAGCAAGGACGATTCTATCAGAGCGGCTGACTCCCGCCGATCAATTCATACTCCTCACCCTCGCCGAATTGCGAGCATGAAAGAATCGGCACTGGATGGCAGCACGCTAGGGCACCGACGATAGGCTCTCCAAAACTAGCGAGGCGTGTCTCCGCGAGCGTAATCGCCTCGGTCGACCGCACGATCGACCTGCGGCGAGATGTCGACGTTGCCACCATGGGCTCGGCCTGCGGCGCGAACGCGGTCATCGCCAGCATCGGGAACGGCGCCGGCGTAACGGTTTCGAATCTCCCTTGCGTAACCGCGCCGGGCAAGAAGCTCATCACGAACCGCCGGATCCTCGAGCAGATCTTCATCGCACTTCGGTGCGATGAACTTAGGGAAGAGATTGTAGGCGACGCCCTTGCTCGCCTTTGCCTGCTCGACCCACGCCGAATACGCTTTCTTAAGCCGTTGAATGTAAATCTCGCAACGCCTCTCATAAGGAAGGGCTCGCTCGGCTTCAAGCACGTTATTTTTGAAGGCCACCTCAAGTTGCTTGACCGCAAACCGACCGTCAAGACGGGTCAGGTTGAAAGTGCACTTCGGGTTGCCGGCCTCTTTGATATCAAGATCTGTCGCATAGACACGATTGTTCTTGATGAAAATGTCTACGCCCCATGAGGCAAGTAATTTTTTGAACTGCTCCATATTCTTCGGGTGGTAGTCGTTGATTGCAATATGGATCAGCTCGCGCAGATTGTTTTTATAACTGTACTCTCCGCGATCGACAATCTCCTTTTCAATATCGCGCGGCTGTCGATCTCGAATCTTCGAATTCTTCTTTCCCTTTTCGAGCTGGGCGAGATTCCAGTCCTTATCGAGTTCGCGGACCCATGAGGCGCGTTCGTACTTTCCATGCCGCCCGCCCGTCTCGCAACGCTTGCCAGTTAACAAATCGGTACGGTTGATCGCCATGTGCACTGCGTAGCGTTTTCCCGCCTTATCGCTTTCTTCGTGCAGCGCGAGAATCACCTGTTGATGCAGATAGTGCTTCGCAAGCCATTGCTCCGCGTAGGCCAAACATGCATCGGGGGTCATCTTGCCCCCGTTGCATGAGCATTCTTCCGGAAGGAACGCGAGGATCTGATGAAGCAAGATTACGTTTTTGGCTCCGGCTCTCGACGGCTTGTCGTGATGGAAAACCTTTCTGGTTCTATCCATTTTCGAAAACCAGCGATCGCTGTATTCGATGTTCCAGCCACCACGCGCAAGCGCATCTTTTCCGTTGATGTATTTACGGACGTTCTTTGCGTAGCGATCGCTCGAAACGCTTTTCTGTTTGATAACCGTCACTTCACATCACCACCAACGAAATAGCGCTTCTCGAGCTCATCGATAAAACAGTCCAGCTTACGCCCAACTTGGTAAACCTTTTCGAGTGTGCGGAAAACAGCTTTCTCGTTGTACGCGGGAAGCCCCTGGGCGTTCACGAAGTACATCAGCTGATTGAGATTCGTTCCTTCCTTCAGAAGTTCGTGATAAATCTTGTCGATCGACGCCCGATCGACATCGATTTTCTCGACATTCCCTTTGAGCAGTACGCGCCGCGCATACGAGCTCACGGTCACGCCAAGGGAATCAGCATTGCTTTCGATTTTCTTTTTTCTTCCGGCGAGACCCGGACGTGAATGTCATCGGTTCGGAATTTCTGCCCAGCGATTTCCGAAAAACCAAAATCGATATCGAGATCGTCGGCATTGCACAAAACGAAGCGGATGAGTTCCGCCTCGCTCATCTCATGTCGCTTTGCGATTGCAGCGATGGTTTTCTTCTCGTCATTTGAAAGAGACGCCTTGACGGTGTGTGGGCGGAGCCTGCTCATGATTCCTCCTCGGAAAACGAATCAGCGATCGGAGAGGCCTCCGATCAAAACCTGCTATGCGATTCGCTTTCCTTGATGAGGAACGGCTGGCGTCGTTCCAAAAATGAAGAATCGTCGCCGCGATTCTTCATCGCGAAGTTTCAACTTCACGATAACCTTATCGCCGCAGCAGGCGATAGGCAAGGTCTGTGGCGTGGTGTTTTTGGGGTCCGAATGGGCCCACAAAAATGCCACCCACAGTCATCTTGCAATCACCGGAACGGCGATTGGGCGGAGCGTAGCGTAGACACGAAATGAGAGGCCTCGTTTCGAGCGAAAGGCTTCGCGGTGTCGTAGTGTCAGCGGAGACCGTGAGCGGAAGCGAATTTTTAACGCGAAGGATGCTGAGTGTTAGAAATTCGCTGTAGCGAGAGCGGAGCGGTGATGCGAATGCGAGGGATGCCGAGTGTTTGCATTACCGCGCAGCGGACTCCGGGCGAGGGCTGAAGCAAGTTGATGGAAGACCTTACCGATTTGCGGAAGGTTTTGCCCAAAGCATCCGGCACCGCCGGATTCTTTTGGAACGGCCTCTCGTTTGATTGCTTTTCTATCGTTTGCTCCCAGACTGGGCGTCTAAAAAAGGCGGCCGAACCGGCCGCCCACAAATAAATAAACATTTACCGAATGTAAGAGGAGAGGAACATATGTCCATCATTCCCAGTGACCGGCAACATCGACGACCCAATGCTGCCCCGTAGCCTTCTGTTCATAATGTCCCTGGTCCTCAGAGGTAGTATACGAATCATTGATATATGCTCCATGGTCTTGACCTTGTTCCCACATTGCGTCACTATGAGCTGACCAAGCGGCTATAGAATCGAAAGATGCACCGCATGCACTACAAATGTAACGTTCATGACGCGTATATACCACATTCGGCACCCAGACCTGGCTGTAATCAGTCTCCCAGTGGCCCTGCTCGGCAACCCACTTCTTCTGGCTACCGCCGTTGGAAGAGGAATTGTTGCTGCCAGAGCCCTGCGAATTGCCGGAATTCTGCTTGGACTGGGAGGAATCGCCCTTGCTGTCCGACTTCGAGGAATCGGAAGACTTGTTATCCTCCTTCTTGGAGTCATCGGACTTCTGGTCCTTGTCGTCGGATTCTTTCTTCTCCTCGGTCTTGGTTCCAGAGGTTTGCGCCGCCTTTTCTTCGCTTGGCTTCTTTTTGTCTTTGTTCTTTACCGCTGTGGCGGCCCTTTCCGTAGAGCCGCTTCCTTGCTTTGCAACGCCGGCACATCCAAGTTGAGGTGCCGAAAGGCACACCAGAAGCGCAACGATAATAGCCTTTTTTCTCACACCGATCTCCCCGTCCATGAAACCGGGCGTTGGACACTAGCCGATATCCAACGCCCGACTCGCTTTTACATCTGCTCGCGGCGCTTCTTCCGGTCGAGGAAGACGCCGGCCGCCACGAGGACGGTACCGCCGATGACGAACGTCTCGCCGATGAGTCCCGCGCGGTCGCCGGTCTGGGCGAGACTGCCGCGCTGGGCGGTCTCCGTGCCTGCGAGATGCTTCGGGCTGTATGCCGCCTGCTGCTTTGCGGCCTCCTCCGCCTCCTGTCGTGCGATCTCATCGGAAAGCTTCTGCTCCGCCGCGATGCGGTCGGACTTCGCCAGCTCATAGGCGGCGAGTGCCGCATCATAGCCGGGCTGGAGTCCGTCCAGCGCAGCCTGCTTCTCGTCCAGGATTGCCTTTGCGGGCGCGACCTTGGCACGCGCCTCGACTGCTGCGGCGAAAAGCGCGTTGAGGGCGTCATCCGCGTTCGCGTCATGGCCGGAGGCGAGCGCCGCGCCGGCGTCGATGGAGTTCAGCCTCGCCAGCTTGGCGTCTGCCTGCGCCTTCGCCTGCTCGGCGGCGGAGACCAGGGACTCGGCGGCGATGGTATCCGCCTTCGCGGCATCGAGCGCGGCCTTGGTGTCATTGACGGCCTTTACTGCATCCTGCTCGCGCTGCTGTGCCTCTGCGAGCTTCGCGGCAAGACCGGTGAGGATGTCGAGGTTCGACTGTGCGTCCTCGAGATCGGTCTGGGAGCCGGTGAGCTTGTCGGCGGCAACGCCGGTGTCGGCCTTTGCGGCATCGACGGCACGCTGGGCATCCGCGAGGGCGCTTGCGGTGGTATCCGCCTTTTGCTTGGCGGCTGCGAGGACCGCCGCCTTCTCGGCCTGGTCGGCTTCCGCCGCGTCATGGGCGCTCTTTGCGGTATCGAGCGCCTTCTTGGCATCGGCGACGTCCTGGAAGAACTTCGCGAGATCGGCGTTCGCATCCGTGACGCCCTGCTGCTTGGCCTCGGTGTTCGCCTTGGCGGAATCCAGCTTGGTCTGTGCGGCCGTTACGGCTGCGTTGGCGGCATCAAAGGCGACCTGTTTCTGCTGGACGGTCGACTTTGCCGTATCGACTGCCGCGTTGGCGGCATCGAGGTCCGATTTCGCCGCATCAAGCTCGGTCTGGGCATCCGTGACGCCCTGCTGCTTGGATGCGAGATCAGCCTTTGCGGCATCGACGGCACGCTG
Organism: Collinsella aerofaciens; assembly: GCF_028207065.1. Classification (GTDB taxonomy): domain Bacteria; phylum Actinomycetota; class Coriobacteriia; order Coriobacteriales; family Coriobacteriaceae; genus Collinsella; species Collinsella aerofaciens_AR. The sequence continues at coordinate 52,334 of NZ_JAQLFP010000002.1, read as the reverse complement.
GGCATCGGTGACGTCCTGCTTCGCGGCATCGACACCTGCCTGTGCGGAATCCGCTGCGTCCTGCTTCTGCTGGACGGTTTCAGCGGCGTCGGTGGCTGCCTGCTGCTTGGATGCGAGATCGGCCTTGGCTGCGTCGAGTGCGCTCTTGGCGTTCTTGAGACCGTTGATATAGGAGGTCAGCTTTTGCTCGTACTCGTCGACGGAGATGGGGTTCGTGTTCCAACCGGAGCCGGACCAGCCGGAGATCTCTGCGGTGTAGCACTGCGTCTGAAGCCCGGACATGGTGCCCTTGGTGCAGGTTGCCATTCCCATAACGGCGAGTTCGGGATTGATGATGTTCATGTAATGGCCGACGGTGCCGCTGCTGCCGTTCTCCCAGCGGCAGTTGTTTGCAATCCAATGGTTGATTGCGACGCCGTTCTTTGCATAGAAATCATAGGCATCCTTGCCGACAAGACCGGTGACTCCATAAAGGGCCTCCGTTGCCTTGTCGAAAAAGCCCTTCTCCTGCTCGATCCACTGCCCACTCGGATCGATTCCGTAATTCCATGCCAGGTTTTCGGCAAAATCATATTGGCGGGCATGCTCGAGCACGGTGTCACTGTAGTTGGCATCTGCAATGGCACCGGCGATGAGCTTGTAGGTGACATGGAGCTCGGACAGGCCGACCGACTTGCGGTAGTCGTTGACGGACTTCATCCACTTGATCGCATTGAGCATATTGTCAAGAGACGTGGCGTCTTTGGAGTTGCCGACTTCGGTCTTTCCGGCATATTTGGCGTTCAGGATGATGTTGACTGCGTCATCGGCACCCATGGCACGGAAGAAGCCGATGGCTCCCTGCTTGAGCTGCGCGTCGGCGGAATCGAGTTTCGCCTGGGCCTCGTCGACCTTCTGCTGCGCGGCGGTCACGGCGGCGTCTGCGGTATCCTTTGCGGCCTTGGCGTTCGCAAGCTCTACATCGGCGGCTGCCTTGGCGGACTCAGCGTCCTTGACAGCCTGCTTCGCTGCATCCAGCTTGGCGACGGCGTCGGCATTCGCCTGCTTGGCCGCATCGAGGTCGGCGTTCGCGGCATCGAGTGCGGACTGGGCGGCGTTCACGCCGGATTCGGCATCGGCCGCGGCCTGCTGCTTTACGGAGAGGGCCACCTGGGCATCATTCAGGTCGGCTTGTGCCGTTGCCGCAGCGGACTGTGCCTGCTCGAGCTCGGACTCGCACTGGGACTGTGCCGCTCGTGCGGTAGCGAGGGCTGCCTCTGCGTCCGCGACCTTCTGTTTTGCCGCATCGTACTCCGGGCCGCTGGCGCCTGCCTCCGCTGCGGCGAGGTCGGCTTTCGCCTTCTCGTAGGCGGCGCTGGCGGCTGCGGCCTTCGCATCCGTCGTGTCCTTGTTCTGCTGGGCTGCGGCGAGGACGGCTTCGGCGGCATCCTTTGCAGACTGGGCCGCAACCAACTTGGACTGGGCCTCGCCAAGCGTCGCGTTGGCGTTGTCGAGATCGGCCTGTGCCCTGTCCACGGCAGCCTGGGCGTCGCGTACCGCCTGCTCGGCGGCACGGATAGCCTCCGGGGTGGCGCTTACGGCATCTGCCTTGGCTTTATCGAGGGCATCCTTGGCATCCTGAGCCGCCTTGATGGCGGACTGGTACGCTTCGTCCTTCTCGGATGCATCCGCCTTGGCGTCTGCGAGACCCGCCTTCGCCTGCTCGAGGTCCTTGCCGGCAGCATCGGCGGCGTCCTTGCCCTCCGCGACCTGACGGGCGTACTCGTCCATTGCCGCTCGGTCGGCTGCCGTGCCGGCGCTGACTGCCGAATCGTAGGATGCCTTGGCCTGGTCGCGGGCGGAAGCCGCCTCGTTGTAGGGACCGGCGGCCTCATCGTAGGATGCCTTGGCGGCGTCCTCCTTCGCCTTCGCCTCGTCGACTGCCTTCTGCAGGTCCGCGATGGTCTGTGCGGCGGATTTCGCGCCGACACCGGATGCCGCGCCGGCGTGGGCGGCGATCGGCGACATCACGGCGGGGTGCTGCGTGCCCCCGTCACCGGTCTGGGCGAATGCCGTGAACGGTGAGATGAGGCTCGATCCGGTCATGGCGGCCATGGTCGCCGCGGTGACGGTCAGACGCGCGATCCCCTTCGGGGCGTGAATCTTTTTGTTTGGCAGTGTGGCGAAGTGATCGCCGCCGGCAGCGAAATGCTTTCCCTGAGTCATTGCTATTCCATTCCTTTTCCGTGCCCTATCCGACTGGGCATCAGAGTGCTTTCCAATAGAGATAATTATGCGCTTTAACAGGGATTGTTGTATATAGTCCGTTGGCTTTTATACAACAATCCATGACTCTTTTTGTCATGGATATCTCGCCGCTACAACGATCCTTTGGTCTACGCTGCAAAGAATTAAGATCAAAGTCTGGTTACTCTCAAGTACAATTTGCGAATCGCATCGGCATGGACAGGTCTTACTACGCCTCGATAGAGGTCGGACGAAGAAATGTCAGTCTTTCTAACCTCTGTAAAATTGCTAACGGATTCGACATGACAATCGCTGCACTCATGACTGGTGTGACTGAGAAAACGGATTAGTCCATCAATCAATCAGCGAACGCAGTGAGCGAATCAATCGACGGCACAGCCGGCGGCAAGGTCACGGCACGTGACCGCGCAGCGAGCTTCGCGAGCGAAGGGGGACAGCATCGCTGTCCCTATTCTTTATCGACGGCTTAGCCGGCGGCAAGGACACGGTACGTGGCCGCGCAGCGAGCTTCGCGAGCGAAGAGGACGGCATCGCCGTCCCTATATTTTTATAGTATATTTCTCTATTAATTGGTTTCACCAAAATGGGTATAGCGCAAGCTTCTGAACAGGCGTTTTTATCAAAAACTCAAAGCAGCCGAATCATCAAAATGGTGAAATTTTTTACCCAAATTGAGGAAGCGCTTCACCAAAATGGAACCGACTAACGGCTGTTGAAAACTTTTTATCCCCAAAATGGTGATTTCCTGTTTTCAGTGGAAAACTCGGTAAGTTAAATTATTTACTTACCAAATTTACAAACAAAAGCAGTTCTTAACCCTAAAACCAGAACAGGTCAGAAGCAAAATTAACTCCTGACCTGCGATTTTTCTGGTGCCCCCGGGCGGATTCGAACCGTCGACACCCGCTTTAGGAGAGCGGTGCTCTATCCCCTGAGCTACGGAGGCATGTTGTACTAGTGTAGCAGATTTACACGTTGTGATGCAGCGTGTAGCCACTCTTCGAAGTTGTGGTGGAACAGCCCTCCGGAAAGTGCGTCCCACTATCCAGGCAAATTCTGGGTCAGACTTTCCCCATGGGACCTCGCTGGGAAACTGTGTCCCAGAATTTCGACTCGAAACGGGACACGGTTTCCCAAACGGGCCCGTTCCGGAAACTACATCCCGCAATCGGCACTCGAACCGGGATGCACTTTCCCGATCGAGCCTCATGGGAAACCGCGTCCCACTTTAGGGGGGGCGCTCTTTAATGGCTAGTTGCCTTTGTGGAAAAGGTTCTTGATGACGGAGGGGATGCTCTTGGCGCCCTTGGCCGTCACATCGATAAAGTCGGGCGAACGAACGAGCTTGTCCTCGTCAATGTACTTACGCACCGCGCGAAGCGTTTCCTTGTCATTGCGCGTCGAAAACGTAAAGTGGCCATTCTCTTTGGTAAAGATGGCAAAACGCGTAATCTTCTTGGTGCCGCGCAAAACCTCGGCGGCAATATAGTCGACCTCGTCCCACGGGATTTGGATATAATCCTCGGGATTACGCTCGTTATAGTACTCAAACGCCTTATTGCCCACCATCACGTTACCGTGACTGGTAAGCCCCATCAGGCAGGTTGCCGGCGTTGCCAGATCGACCGTGCTGTTCTGAGATTGCGCCATACGCGCCTCGCCCTCCAATAAAAACAATCGGACCGCATCCAGTGTACCCACCGGGTGCGGTCCGTTTCAATGGCTCAAAAGCCCTTGCCTAGCAACTCTCGGTCTTAAGCCGAAGCGTGCTTACATGAAGCCGCAGACGCGACCGATGATGCCGACGGCGAAGAGAGCCAGGATGATGACGATCGGGCTGACCTTCTTCTTGAGGAGCTTGCAGACCAGAAGGGTCAGGCACACGGCGGCAAGGCCGGGGATGAGCTGATCGAGGTTGGCCTGAAGCGTGGTGACCTTCACCGGGTCGAGTGCGTTGGCACCGACAGAGCTGTACATCGTCAATGCCTGCTTGATGCCCTCAGAACCGGCGGGCAGGTTGGCCCAGTCGATATAGGCGCCAGCGGACTGCGTGACCTTGGAGACGACCGGGGTGAAGGAGATGGACACCCAGCGCTCGACCAGGGCGCCGATGATGAACATACCCAGGATGGAAGCACCCTCGGTGACCTTGCCCATCAGACCGCCGGAGAGGTCCTTGGCGATGGAGGAGCCGACCTTGTAGCCAAACTCCTGCGTGTACCACAGGAAGGCGTAACGGATGATGTTCCACGCGAAGAAGAACAGCAGCGGACCGGCGATGCTGCCGGACAGGGCCAGGGAAGCGCCCAGTGCGCCCAGAATCGGGCGAAGGGTGAACCAGAAGGCGGGGTCGCCGACGCCGGCGAGCGGGCCCATCATACCGACCTTGACGCCCTGAATGGCGACGTCGTCAATCGGAGCACCGTTGGCGCGCTCCTCCTCGAGGGCGAGGGTAACGCCAATGACGGGGGCGGAAACATAGGGGTGGGTGTTATAGAACTCCAGGTGGCGCTTAAGAGCGGCAATCTGGTCATCCTTGCTGGTGTAGAGCTTCTTGATCGCAGGGATCATTGCGAAGCACCAGCCGCCGTTCTGCATACGCTCGTAGTTCCACGAGCCCTGAAGGAACTGATGACGGAAGCAAACCTTCTTACGGTCAGCCTTGGTGAGCTGAATCTTGTTCTCTGCCATATGTATCACTCCCCTCCTACTCGTAATCGTTCAGAATGTCGCCGAGCGGGTCACCGGAGCCACCGCCCATGCCGCCACCCTGCTTGGCCAGATCCTTAAGGCCAAGGTAGATGAGGGCAAGGGAGATGCCGATGAGGCCAAGGGCGATCAGCGTGAGCTGAGGGATGGCAGCAAGGACAAAGCCGAGGATGAAGAACGGCCAGGTCTCCTTGGTGGCCATCATGTTGATGACCATGGCGTAACCGACGGAAGCGACCATGCCGCCGCCGACAGCCATGCCGCCGGACAGCCAATCGGGCATAGCGTTAAGCGCGTTGGTAACGGCCTCGGCCGGGATGATGCACAGAAGTACTGCCGGGATGGCGATACGAACACCCTGCATGAGGATGCCGGCGTACTGCCAACGCTCGATGCCGGCGAAGTCGCCCTTCTCGGCGCAGGCGTCCATGCCGTGAACCATAGCGGTAGCCAGGGTACGGCAGATCATGGTCAGGAACAGGCCAGCGACCGACAGCGGGACGGCGACGGCGATGGCGGCGGTAACGGCCTTGGCCGAATCGGTGGCGCCACCGTTAAGGGCGAGCACCATGATGATGGAAGATGCGACCGAGGCCAGAGCGGCGTCAGGCGCGACGGCGGCGCCGACGTTAGCCCAGCCAAGGGCCATCATCTGGAGCGAACCGCCCAGGAGGATGCCCTCCTGAAGGTGACCGGTTACGAGACCGATAAGCGTGCATGCCACGAGCGGCTGATGGAACTGGAACTCATCCAGAATGCCTTCCATACCGGCAAGCAACGCGACAATCGCAACGAGCAGAATAGTGATTGCAGACATGTATCGGACCCTCCTTTACTATGCTTGAGCGGCCAGTTCGGCCTTAGCTTTCTTCAACATGGCGTCGAGATCCTCGGAGGCATCCGAAGGAACCTTGCGGACCTCGAACTTGACGCCCTTGGCCTTGAGAGCCTCGATGGTCTTGACATCGTCATCGCCCATAGCGACAGCGTTGGTGACGACGACCTTGCCCTTGGAGTGGGCCATGGAACCGATGTTGGCTTCCTTGATGTCGACGCCGGCCTCGATGGCCCTGAGCAGATCCTGCGGGTTCTCGAACAGCAGCATGGCCTTGGTGTCACCAAAGCGCGTGTCCTTGACGACCTCGGCCATCTTCTTGATGGGCACGACGTTGGCGTGGACTCCCGGAGGGGCAGCCTGCTCGATCATGGTCTTGCGGAGCTCGTCGTGAGCAACGCCGTCGGAGACCACGATGATGCGGTTGGGGTTGATCTGCTTGGTCCACGTGGTGGCCACCTGACCATGCAGCAGACGCGTGTCGATACGGACGTGGGCGATCTTGATGTGCCCGTCGCCGATCACCGTTCCCGGAGGAATGGCACCCGCAGGAGCAGCGGCGGCCGCAGCCGGCTTCTTCTCCTCGGGCTCCAGAGACTCGGGCTTGACGCGCACGCCGGCCTTAGCCTCAGTCACGAGATGTTTTGCGATCGCATGTGCAGTGTTCTTTGCGTCAAAGCGCTGCGAATATGCCTCGATGAGCATAGGCAGGTTGACACCGGTGACGATAGCCCAGGAATCATGGCCCTCGATGAGACCGCTGATCTGGTTGAAGGGCGTGCCGCCCCACAGATCAACGAGGAAGAGCACCTGCTCCTGGTCCTCGAAGGAAGCGATTGCCTCCTCGACCTTGGCGCGGAAGTCGTCGGGGCCCATGCTCGGCTCGAGCGAGACCACGGCTACAGACGGCTGATCGCCAAAGACCATCGAGCCCGTCTGCTTGATTCCAGCCGCCAAGTCACCATGGCTAGCAAGAACAATACTTACCATCACATAACCTCCTTTTTGTCTACGTATTTCCTACACGACATGAACGAAGTATACCTGTTTGGATTGTGGAATTATAGCTGAATCCGCAAAAGGTTGGATTATTTGTTTAAACGTCTAGGTTTGTTACAAGTTGATTACGTTGCTATTTTTCGACTCATTTCCCACTAAAGCGTCGCTCATCAAGTCATGTATTTTACAGATACAAGCATGCTGTTCATTGATGCCGATTTTAAGCAAGTGCGAATGCGCTTGTACTGCCGCTATTTTGTTTAAACAGATATGACTTGACTATTTTCGTGGCTTATGTTCTAGCGCAAGTAGTCATTGGGGACGTTCTTGTTTGACTAGCCATGCAAGAACGTCCCCAACGACTAGGGGCTAGACGATGTGGAGGGGGTTGGCGGCGTCGACGGCGTCAGGAGCAGCGGGACCATCAGGGGCAGCGTCTGCCGGATCCTCGTCGGGGGTCTCGATCTGCTTGATCATGACCTCTTGGCCCTGGAGCAGATAGGTATCGCCACTGCCGCAATGGGGGCAGGTCTTGCCGTGCTCGACTGTCGCATAGTCTCGGCCGCACGCCTCGCAATGCGTCACGGCCTCGACGGGCTCCACGATAAGCTCCGCGCCCTGCGTGATGGACTTTTTATCTGCCGCCCAGCGCCAAGCGTCGAGCAGCAAGTCGGGAACGACGCCCGAGACCTCGCCCAGCAGCAGCGTGACGCTCGAAACGCGACGCACGCCATTGGCGCGCGCCACGTTCTCAACATCGCGAATAATGTGATAAACGATTCCCAATTCATGCAAGGTAGAAACCTTTCAACAACGGTTGATGCGATGCAAACTCAAAGCAAGGGGACGGCGAAATCTAGTCTGCGCCGTCCCCTTACCCGCCATGGTTACCTATTTACGACCGAACTTGATTTTGATTGCACGCTTTAAAGCATACTTGCCAAGGCTCGGGAGCTTTTGCTCGTATTTGACCATCGTGGAGCACTCGGGGCGATCGCGATCCAGATGGATGGCATCGAACGCGCACTTGGTGGTGCACAGGCCGCAGCCGATACACTTGTTGGGGTCGACGATCGAGGCGCCGCAGCCCAGGCAACGGGCGGTCTCGGCGCGCACCTGCTCTTCGGTAAAGGTCTCGACGTACTCGCTAAACGGCGCGGCCTTCTCGCGCTCGCGGTCCACATGGGCAACCTCGCGGCTCGCGTTGTCGTAGCTCTCGATCACGACATCGTCGCGGTCAAGCGCGGTGTAGCGGCGCTGGTTGCGGCCGATGGTGAGCGTGGACCCCGGCTGCACAAAGCGATGGATGGACACGGCGGCCTCGTGGCCGGCGGCGATGGCATCGATGGCAAAACTCGGACCGGTGTAGACGTCGCCGCCCACAAAGATGTCTGGCTCGGCGGTCTGGTAGGTCTGAGGATCGGCAAGGGCACCCTGACCGCGGCCAAGCTCCACCTTGGAGCCAGCCAGCAGGTCGCCCCACACAATGGACTGGCCAATCGACATGACGACACGGTCGGCATCGACACGACGCAGATCGTTCTCATCGTACTCGGGCGCAAAACGGCCCTCGTCGTCAAAGACACACGTGCAGCGCTTGAAGGTGATGCCGCGCACATGACCGGCCTCGTCCAGGTGAACCTCCTTGGGGCCCCAACCGTAGCTGATGTGCGCGCCGTCCTCGATGGCCTCGCGACGCTCTTCCTCGCTGGCAGGCATCTGGGCCTCACTCTCCAGGCAGAACATCTCAACGTGCTCGGAACCCAGACGGCAGGCGTTGCGGGCAACGTCGATGGCCACGTTGCCGCCGCCCACCACGATGGTGCGGCCGGACAGGGTATCGATCTTGCCGCTGTTAACCTCGCGAAGGAAGTCTACGGCCACGGTCACGTCCTCGGCATCCTCGCCCGGAATGCCGACAAGGCGGCCTCCTTGGCAGCCAATAGCCACGTAGAAGGCCTTAAAGCCCTGCGCGCGCAGCTCGTCGAGCGTCACATCGCGACCGACCTCCACGCCATAGCGGAACTCGGCACCCATCAGGCGAATAACCTCAACCTCGGCCTCGATAACGTCCTTCTGCAGCTTAAAGCTCGGAATGCCATAGGTGAGCATGCCGCCCGGGCGCTCGTTTTTCTCGAACACGACGGGCTTGTAGCCCTTCTCGGCCAGATAGAAGGCGCAGGACAGACCGGCCGGACCGGCGCCGATGATGGCGATCTTCTGGTCGAAGCCGCCGGCACGCGTCGGGGTCACCACAGGTGGGACATAGCGAGTCGCGGCATCCAGATCGCGCTGGGCGATAAACTTCTTGACCTCGTCGATGGCCACGGCCTCGTCCACGCGACCGCGGGTGCAGGCATCCTCACAGCGGCGGTTGCACACACGGCCGCAGATAGCGGGCAACGGGTTCTCGCGCTTGATGAGCGCCAACGCCTCGTCATAGCGGCCCTGCGCCGCGAGCTTCAAATAGCCCTGAACGGCAACGTGCGCGGGGCAGGCCGTCTTGCAGGGAGCGGTGCCGGACTCATGCGTCTCGATACGGTTGTCGTTGCGGTAGTTGGGCGACCACTTGGTGTGGTCCCACTTGGTGGCATCGGGCAGCTCCTGGCGCGGATACTCGGGCACCTGTCCGCCAGCCTTTTTGCTACAGAGCTTCTGGCCCAGTTTGGCGGCGCCGGCCGGACACACCTCAACGCAGCGACCGCAGGCCACGCACTTGTCCTTCTCGACCTTGGCGACGTAGGCCGAGCGCGACAGGTTGGGCGTGTTGAACAGCTGCGAAGTGCGCAGGGCGTAGCACACGTTGACGTTGCAGTTGCAGATGGCGAAGATTTTGTTCTCACCGTCGATGTTGGTGATCTGGTGCACAAAGCCGTTGTCCTCGGCCTGGCGCAGGATGTCGTAGACCTCCTCGCGCGTCACATAATGGCCGCGGTCGGTCTCGACCACGTAGTCGGCCATATCGCCCACGGCGATGCACCAATCGGCCGGGTCGTCGGCGCAGCCCTCTCCCATCACGCGACGGCTCGCGCGGCAGCTGCAGGTGCTAGCGGCATACTTACCTTCGTATTTGTCGAGCCAATGCTCGATATGCTCGATCGGCACCGAGGTGCTCGCGGCATCGATGGCCTTCTCGACCGGAATGACATGCATGCCGATGCCGGCACCGCCGGGCGGCACCATCGGCGTGGCCTTGGACAGCGGTCCCTTGGACGCCTGCTCAAAGAACTTGGCATAGACCGGATGCTCCTCGAGCTGGCTCACGCGCATGTTGAGGAACTCGGCGGAACCCGGCACCAGCATGGGCAGCACCCACTGCTTGGCGCGCTCGGGGTTTTCCCAGTTGTACTCGAGCAGACCCGTGTAGCTCATGTCGTCGAGCATTTTTTCGATATCGGCCTCGGGCATGCCGGTGAGCTTGACCATCTCGGGCAGCGTATAGGGACGGCGCATCTTCATCTTGCAGAGCACTTCGGCCTGCTCGTCGGTTGCGGCCTCGGCAAACGACCAGTACTCGTAGCCCAGCAGCTCGTCGCGGTGCAGCAGGCGGTTGGTGCAGTGCTCACACAGTTTGACGATGGCCTCGCGCGGATGCTCCGGTATCGGCGGCACGAACTCCGAACCGATGTCGGGCTCGGTGTAGCTAATCCCCGGTCCGTTGAGAATCATAGTCGTCCCTTCTCTTGCCACAGCCCGGCGAGACCGCGGCGCCCCTCTTTGTACGGGCTCGACATACCCCCATGCCGTTCACCCGTTATTGTTGACATTGTGTCAAAAATAGTATTGACGAACCGTCAACAATATTCAAGACTGTTAGGCGAACGGTCAGGCAAAAGAGGATGAAAGGCGGCAAAACATGGGCAGCAACACAGCAGATACCTCTGTGGTCGATGCCATCCCCGCGTCCGATAGCGCGGCAAAGCGCCTGACAGGTGACGAGCGCCGCCGCGAGATTCTCGCCGCCGTGCGCGCCGTGAGCTCCGAGCTGGGCGTGTCCCATCTATCCGTCTCGGCCGTGACCAAGCGAGCCGGCTGCACGCGCTCGCTGTTCTACCACTACTTTGCCGATATGGACGCCGCCGTCACCGCCGTCATGGACGAGGCAATCGACGGTTTTATCTCCGAGCTCGAGCAGTGGAATGCCAGCCGCATCGTCGGTGATATCGAGGGCGCGCTCGACACCGTCGCCCCACTCTTCAAGCGCCTGGTCGCCAGCGGCCACGAGCTGCCGAGTACGCTCACCTCGAGCAGCGGCGCGCTCTACGGCGGCTTTCTGCACAACGTGGTCCAGCGCGTGGCGCAATATATCTGCGACACCACCGTGGTGGATTTTGTCGCCCATCATGAGCTGCGCATCGACCATGTCTACGAGACGTTCTACACCCTCATCATGGGGTTGTTGATGTATATCCGCACGCACCCCGATGTACCCGACGAGACGGTCAAGGAAATCATCGCCTCGACGCTCCATATCGAGGGCTATACCGCCAAGTATCCGGAGCGCAAGCCCCAGAACTGACGACATTTGGCCAAACTGCCCGCGCTCGGAAGAGGGGCCGCGGGCTTGTGAAAGGAGAGCAGCATGCTGTTCGATGTCTGGGGTAGCAATACCCTTATCCACTGGGTCGGCTGGGCCATGGTCTTTATCGGCCTGATCGTGCTCAACGAGGTCGGCCGCCGCACCAAACTCGGCGCGGCCATCATCTTTGGCGTGGCTCCGCTGGCCATGACCATCTACTGCGTCGCCATCGCCATCGGCGTTTCGCAGGGCGCCGAATGGGCGCTCACCAACCCCACCCATGTGTACCAGAACAGCTGGTTCCACTACGCCAAGGTATACGCGGCGCTGGCCGGTTGCTGGGGCTTCATTGCCATTAAGTACCAGTGGGGCAAGATCGGCAAGGCGCATTGGTTCCGCGCGTGGCCGTTTGTGATCGTCGCCATCAACATCATGATCGCCGTCGTGTCCGACTTTGAGAGCGCCTATCACTTCTTTGTCCTGGGCGAGTCCACCTGGGTCACCTCCGAGGGCGCCACGCAGCTTGCCGGCTGGAACAACGTGTTCAACGGCATCGCCGGTATCATCAACATCTTCTGCATGACCGGTTGGTGGAGTGTCTACGCCTCCGAGGACAAGACCGACATGCTGTGGCCCGACATGACCTGGGTCTACATCATCGCCTACGACATCTGGAACTTCTGCTACACCTACAACTGCCTGCCCACCCACTCCTGGTTCTGCGGCTTTGCACTGCTGCTGGCGCCCACCGTCGCCGCCTTTATCTGGAACAAGGGCGGCTGGATCCAGAACCGTGCCTTTACTCTGGCCATTTGGTGCATGTTTGCCCAGGTGTTCCCGTACTTCCAGGAGGAGTCCATCTTTGTGACGCACTCCACGCTCGACCCCGCCGCCGCCACCGCGGTCTCGGTCGCCGCGCTGATCGCCAACATCGCCGCGATCATCTACGTCGCCTACCGTGCCAAGAAGCTCGGCCGCAATCCCTATAAGCAGGATGTCTTTGAGGGCACCAGCGATTGGGAGAAGGCCACCGCCCGCCGCGCCAAGGTTGATTACGCTCACGCCGAGTAACGCGCTTGACGCAAACGCCGCTTGAATGTGAAGTCGCCTGGCCGACTCCGCGCAATGCAACGTATTGCATGCCCCCGGAAAGCGATTCGTCCGCTTTCCGGGGGCTTTTTGCTGCCGCGCGTGCATTCACGCACATATTCACAATGTATCGCGCAGATAAAATCATATTTCCGACCGCACGCCAGCTCTATCTGGCCCCAATTTTGGGTACATTGTTGTCCCGATATTGAGCTTGGGGGATATATGAAAGATGAGACGAGGGGCCAAGAAGATGCGGCCCAAGATGCAGAAGCGTGTGCCGAGGCCCTGGAGAGCCTAGACCAGATCGCGCTGGCCGAGATTGCGTTTGACGATTCGGGCGTTGACGTGCAGGATGAGCCGGAAGCCGAGGCGCAGTCCGATGATCAGGATGCAGACGATGTTGAGCCTGCCGAAGATGAGGCAGATCACGAAGACACCGAAAGCGAGGCCGGCAACCAGCCCGAATCCGACACGGGCGAGGAAACCGTCTTGCTCGACAGCTTGCCTGCCGAGGATTCGCTGACCCGCGAGCTTCCTGGCTTAGGCTCTGCGCCTACCATGGACGAGACCATCGCCATGGGCGATATTCCCCTACCGTCCGTTCCTTCGGCACGCGAAGCCGAGGTTCGTCATCGTAAGATGTCGCCCAAGCGCCGCAATCTGATGGTCGCCGGTGTCGTGGCCGTCGCGCTCGTCGCCGGCGGCGCAGGCTATGCCGCCTGGAACGGATATCAGCAAGAGCAGGCTGCCACTGTCGCCGCCAATGCCCACACGATGATGTCAGTGCAGATTGGCGTGCATGCCGCGGGACTCGACTGTTCCGCCGGCTCCAAGATTCCCGTACAAGTGAGTGGCCAGGATTCTGACGGATCCTCCGTGAGCGAAACACTCTATGTTGACGAGCACGGCCGTGGCATCAAACTGCTACCCGGTGACTACACGCTCTCCATTGCCGCCTCACCCATCGCGTCCGACGGCACCGTCTACACCGTCCCGACCACCAAGGCCCAGGTCACCATTAAAAGCGATGGGCAGGATTTGAGTGCCCAGGCCACCTTTAAGCTCAAGGTGCCTTCGGCCGACACGGTAACCGACGACCAGATCGATGCCGCCGCCAAATATGCCGAGGAGGGAGGCGCGAGCTCTGCCGCCGCGGCAAAGATACTCCAGCAGGCGGCAATTACGCGCCGCGATGCCGCCGCCAACGCCGTAAGCGCAAGCGAGGCTCAGTCCGCCCGCGATGCCGACGCTCGACACAAGGCGACGAACCTGTATCAGCTCGATATTCCGGTTGAGTGGTATGGCAAGGTCGCAACCTGGCAAAATGGCAGCACGCTATGCATCTATCTTGCCGGCGACAGCGATACGCCGATTGTGACGCTCGTCGCGGCGCGCGAGGGCGAGAGCTTTACGCCCGATGAGGGCGATACGGTTTTGGGTGCGGCCAATCTAGGCAACGGTTATACCGTCTACGCCAGCGGCCCCGTTTATCCGTATGTGGTGCCCCAGACCATCAACGGACGCACGCAAGACCCCGTGTCAACCTACCCCATGGACACGGCCATTGAGCTTGTCGAGCTTACGACCGGCAACCGCTACACCTATAGTCAGATCAAGAACGTGCTGGTCGGCAAAGACGGCAAAGCCGACGCCGCCACCAAGCTCGAGACCGACTACCTCGCCCAGATTCTCCTGCCGAGCATCAAGGCCCAGGACTAGCCGCCCGCGACACCCAGAGTAGTCTTTTTGGGACGGGGCTTTTTAGCTACTCTCTGTTCTACCCGACAGCGAGGTCGAACCAGCTTCAGGGGCAGTTAAAAAAGCCCCGTCTCAAATCTTGATTAGCTAGAGAGCAAGATTACGTGCAACTTGATTAATAGAAAATCAAGTTTTACTGTTACCGAGCATCAAGGTCCAAGACTAGCAGCCCGCGACACCCAAATTAGCTACTTAACGCCAGGGGTCGGCTTCGAACATCGGCTCGCGCTCGGGGCGGCGATCGCTGTAGGGATCGTAGCCGTCGTCGTCCTCGTTCTCGGCACGGATGTAGGGGTCGCGCGGCTTGGGTGCCGGCTTAGGCGCAGGCTTGGGTGCGGCGGACGCGGCATCGGTCGCCGGCGCGCTTGTCTTGATCTCGTCTTTCATCTGCATAGCTCCTTGCATCGCATCCGTTCAGCATCATCGATTGTCGCACGAAAAAAGGGCGGCGGACCCAATTGGATCCGCCGCCCTTGGCGTTTAGAGACGGCTGGTAGATTTTAAGGCATGTCCCATAAATCTACTCGGCGTCAGGGACCTCGTAGGTGGCCGCCGGCGTGTTGTCGCACACGACGGTAAAGCCGCCGTCCTTGTCGGCATCGACCGTCACCTGATCGCCCTCGCGCACCGTGCCGTCGATGATGGCGGCGGCGATGGCGTCCACGACCTCGCGCTGGACCAGGCGCTTGAGCGGACGGGCACCGAACACGGGGTCCAAGCCACCCACGGCGAGCATCTGCTTGGCCGCCGGGGTGATGGCAAGCGTCATGCGCTCCTTGGCCAGACGTGCGCGGACGTCGGCGAGCTGAATATCAACGATCTTTTCGATCTGCGCCATGCCGAGCGGATGGAACACCACGATATCGTCGATACGGTTGAGGAACTCGGGGCGGAAGGTCTGAGCCATGGCGGCGTCAACCTGATGGCGCATCTCCTCCTCGTCCTTGCCGGACAGATCGGCGATGGCCTTGGAGCCCACGTTAGACGTCATGATGATAATCGTGTTCTTGAAGGACACCTGGCGACCCTGGCCATCGGTCAGACGGCCGTCGTCAAGCACCTGCAACAGCACGTTAAAGACATCCGGATGGGCCTTCTCCATCTCGTCGAGCAAGATCACGGAGTACGGACGACGGCGCACGGCCTCGGTGAGCTGACCGCCCTCGTCGTAACCCACGTATCCCGGGGGCGCACCGATCAGACGCTGGACGCTGAACTTCTCCATGTACTCGGACATGTCGATACGCACGAGCGCACGCTCGTCATCGAACAGGCACTCGGCAAGCGCCTTGGCGAGCTCGGTCTTGCCCACGCCGGTGGGACCCAGGAAGAAGAAACTGCCGATGGGCTTGTCCGGGTCGGAGAGGCCCGCACGGCTGCGACGCACGGCCGCGGCCACAGCGGAGACGGCCTCGTCCTGACCGATGACGCGCTTATGCAGCTCGCCCTCCAGGCCCTTGAGCTTGTCAAGCTCGCCCTGCATCATCTTGGACACGGGCACGCCGGTCCAGGCGCTCACGACCTCGGCGATCTCATCGGAGGTCACCTGCTCGTTGAGGCCCTCGCCATCCTGCTGCTTTTGTGCCTCGAGCGCGGCCTCGGAATCCTGAATCTGCTGCTGCAGACCCGGAATCACGGAGTAGCGTAGCTCAGACGCACGGCCCAGGTCGCCGTTGCGCGTCGCGCGCTCCTCTTCGCTCTTGGCCTCGTCAAGCTGTCCCTTAAGCTCCTGCACGTGGTCGATGGCGTTCTTCTGGTTGAGCCAGCCGGCCTTTTGCACGTTGAGCTTTTCCTGGACCTCGGCAATCTCCTGGCGCAGGGCCTCCAGACGCTCCTTGGAGGCGTCGTCGGTCTCTTTCATGAGCGCCTGCTCCTCGATCTGCAGCTGGGTGAGCTGGCGTGTGGTGGCGTCAATCTCGACCGGCATGCTGTCGAGCTCCATGCGCAGGCGGCTTGCCGCCTCATCGACCAGGTCGATGGCCTTGTCGGGCAGGAAGCGGTCGGCGATGTAGCGATCGGAGAGGTCGGCGGCGGCCACGAGCGCGCTATCGGTGATATGCACGCCGTGGAAGATCTCGTACTTCTCCTTGAGGCCACGCAGGATCGAGATGGTGTCCTCGACGGTAGGCTCGGAAACCATCACGGTCTGGAAACGACGGGCGAGCGCCGCGTCCTTCTCAATGTACTTGCGGTATTCGTCGAGCGTGGTCGCGCCGATCGCGTGCAGGTCGCCACGGGCAAGCGCAGGCTTGAGGATGTTACCGGCGTCCATGGAGCCCTCGGTGGCACCCGCGCCCACGATGGTATGGAGCTCATCGATGAACAGGATGACCTTGCCCTCGGACTTTTGCACTTCTTTGAGCACGGCCTTTAAGCGGTCCTCGAACTCGCCACGGTACTTGGCGCCGGCGACCAGCGCGCTCATGTCGAGCTCGATGAGGTCGCGGTCGCGCAGCGTACTCGGCACGTCGCCGGCCACGATACGCTGGGCGATGCCCTCGACGATGGCCGTCTTGCCGACGCCCGACTCACCGATGAGCACGGGGTTGTTCTTGGTGCGACGGGACAGGACCTGAATGGTACGGCGGATCTCGTCGGTTCGGCCGATGACCGGATCGAGCTTGCCGGCGCGGGCGAGGTCGCAGATGTTGCGACCGTACTGCTCCAGCGCCTCAAACTGCGTCTTGTCCTCGGCAGACGTCACGCGGTCATCGCCGCGCAGCTCCTCGTAGACTTGCTCGATGCGCTCCTTGGTCACGCCGGCGTCGCGCAGAACGCGGCCGGCCTCGCCCTTGTCCTCGGCAAGTGCCATCAGCAGATGCTCGGTCACCACAAAGCTGTCGCCCATCTTGGTGGCCTTCTTCTCGGCCTTTTCGATAACGCGGACGAGCTCGTTGGACAGGCCCATCTGCTGGCCTTCGCCCGAAACCTTGGGCGCGCGGTCGATGGCATCTTGTGTGGAGCGTGCGAGCTGGGCCGGGTCGGCACCGATGCGCTCGATGATCACAGAGATATTGCGCTCGCCGGCACCGAGCAGGGCAGACAACAGGTGAATCGGCTCCACCGCGCCGGCCTGCGCATCGGCAGCCGTGCTCATGGCGGTCTGTAACGCCTCGCGCGACGTCATTGCTAGCTTATCGATTCTCATGGAATCACCTCTCTTGGGGTGGCCGCCCTACGGGGCGGCTTCACGTTGTTCGAGAAGTATTGTTGCCAGCTTTGCGCGATCTTATACACAAATCTAAGTCTCTATATATAAGATTTTCTGAGTGATTAAGAGATAGGGGCAGGCACGCTTACCAGCTGCGGCCTCGTCCCCTTACTATCTCAATCTGTAACATCTAGCGACTGTTTATGGCTCTAGATGTTACAGATCGAGATGAAATGACCAGCGGCACCCGTTTATCTAAATCTGTAACATCTAGTCAGCAAATAGAGCTCTATCTGTTACAAATCGAGACGAACAGAAAACACCCGGATCAAAAATCTAAATCTGTAACACCAGGCCCACTTTTAGCGGCCAAGATGTTACAGATCGAGACAGACCGAAAACCACCACAAAGAGGACAGGTACCTTTGTGGTGGTCGCGGTCTCTACTCCTTCGCCGAACCCGTACTTCCCGATTCGACGGTCCAGGGCATCTCATCCTCGAACAGCCATGTACGGGCAGACCCACTATCGCGTGCAGTCTGCGGGTCAGGCAAGCAGGTCTGTTTATAGGCATCTTGGATACACTGACCCATAAAATCGTTGAGCTCGGTCTGGTCGCCCTCCATGACATAGGCGACATCGCCGTCCATGATGTAGATGCCCGGACCCTCATTACCCTCGTAGCCCGGATCGTACGAGACATCACATAACTTTGCGCCGTTTGCAGTGTCCAGCTCGATGGAAGAGTGGCATCCGCCAACCATGTCGTTCGCTTTTGCCCGATAGGACGCATATCCGTACCAACGCTTAAATGTTTTGCCCTTGAGTAGCTCGGACGCCCTATCGATCAGGTTTGTATCCGTGGTATAGCGCATGGCCCCAAGCTGAATACGCGGATAATTGCTAATGCCCAGCACAGCCGGCTGCTCATCAAAATCAACGGTAATGGTCTCGGACTTGTCGTCGCCGGTCAGAAGTTCGACAGATTGAGTCACAGGCTTGACCACCGGCTCCGTCACCGCAGCAGGTAGAAACGCCATGCCGACAGTGCCCATGCCAACCACGGTAATCGCAAGCGCCAAAACAATCAATCCAATACGGGCAGGACTTCTCACAGCAAAGCACCTCACAATGCAAGCCTTCGCTACCTGCACTAATGATATCGCCAGCCAGCACTATTACCAAAAGAAGCCGCACACTCCTCACCACCACAAAGGGGACAGGCACCTTTGTGGTGGTTTTCGACGCTAACGGTCGACCATCTCGCGCCATGAGATTAAACTTGAATTGTTCTCTGAACATATCCATTTCTGCCTATCCTCAACAGCTCTTTGTCTCGAGGAGCACATATGAAGTCGTCTTCTCCCACCGCTCGCAACGTCATCGCCATTCTCGCCATACCCATCGTGATGCTCTTCCTTATCGTCATCACGCCCTTTTCCCTTGGTATCACCTCGCCCTTCGATTTATGCGGAATGGTCGACGCCGGCTCGCGTGCCACCTCGCTCTCCTTTATCTGTCGCGGCGTGTTTTACGAAGATGGAATTCCCACCGGAATTTGGCGGTCAAAGTTACCGCTGCTCGGTCAGATCGACGGATGCTCCCCCTATTTCTGCCTTGGACCTCAGGCGCTAAACTATCTAATCGACGACCAGCCACTCGACTCCATCACCCTCGCCTACGACTACGCACCAAACACCGATGAGCGCCACATGAACCAAGTCCTCGACAAGATGCTTGGACAGTGCGGGCTCACCGAGGAGGCCGGTCGAACCATCTATAGCAACCAGAAATTAAAGCGAACAGAACTCCGCCGTGTCGGAAAAATCAAAGGGCGAAACGGGGCCGCCTACTGGGATGCCTGGGCAACACGCGACAAGGGCGAATTCGGACACAGCACCTATATGGTCACTGTCTGCACCAAAGACGGAATTAAGGACAATGTTGACGATTTCGCGTCATCCAAACTCGGCCTCCCCAAAACAACCAAACCCGTCAACCCAGATGAAATCCTGTAGAGCCGCCCATTAACATGCCGCTCAACGATCACAACAACATCGAGCTAGTCCCCACCACCACAAAGGTGCCTGACCCCAATGTGGTGGTTTTCGACAAAAAGAAGCCGCCCCAATAAAAAGGGGCGGCATCAAGCAGGTCCATTTATTAGCGTCCCTCAAGACCCAACGAGAACGTCGCGGTAGCCCCGGCCACACCTTTCCCTCGGGCGACCCTCGCGAAGCGCGTGAGCACGAGGGAAAGGTGTGTCCGGGGCGTACAGCAGAGTTACTCGGCAGCGGCCTTGAACTTGTTGTAGTTGATCAGGCAGCCGGCCTTGACGATGGCACGCTCCTCGGCCGTCATATCGGCAATGTAGAGCTCAATCTGCTCAACCGTGCCGTCGGCGCGCACTACGTAGGCGGCGATGTCCTTTAGGTCGCCATCGAGCGCAGCGCGGATACCCGGCACAAAGACGTAGTCGCCCACCTCAAAGTTGGGCTCGGTCTCCATCTGGAAGGGCACCATGCCCCAGTTCATCACGTTGGAGCGATAGCGCTTGGTGGCGTACTCGTGGACAATGTTGGCCAGACCGCCGATCACGCGCTGGCAGCTCGCGGCCTGCTCGCGAGCAGAACCGTCGCCCGGCTTCTTGGCGTAGAGCATGGAGCCGTACTCGGTCGCCTTGGCATCGGCCGCGACACCCGCGCCGGCCAGTGCCTCAAACACACCGGCAAGCTCGGCATCGAGCACCGACAGGTCGCCCGCGGACTCGCCCGCCACGCGACGCTTCTCCACAGCGTCGACCTCTTTGCTGCGACCCACGTACGCCGGGTCGCGGCGGCTGAGCGTAAACTCGGCCAGGCCCAGCGGGTTGGAGCGGAAGGAGCTCGTCTCGCCCGAGGGAATGAGCTCGTCGGTCGTGGTGACCGGGTCCATGATCTTGGAGCACACCTTGAGCAGGATGTCGTCGCCGAGGGGCTCCATCGCGGGCCACGGCTTGATGTTGGGGCCTTCGACCAGCTCGTCGGCAGGCTCCGCCTTGCCAAAGCCCCAGTACACGCGCTTTTTGTACGGCGCGTCGTCAAAGGTGTACTCGCAGGCCTCGTCCCAAGTCTCCTCGGGCAGGTCGGTCGCCGGCGTCAGGATGCCGCCGTTGGCAGCCGTCGCCGCAATGGAGCGGGCGTCCATCAGGGCCACGGCGCTCAGCTGGCCATTACCCGGCTTGGATCCCTCGCGGTTGGGGAAGTTGCGCGTAGTGTGGCGGATGGACAGGCCGTTGTTGGCGGGCGTGTCGCCGGCGCCGAAGCACGGGCCGCAGAATGCCGTGCGTACAATCGCGCCGGCCTCCATAAGGTCGTAGATGTAGCCGCGGCGTGTAAGCTCGAGCGCCACAGGCTGGCTTGTGGGATAGACCGACAGCGAGAACTCGCCGCAGCCGGTATTGGCGCCCTTGAGCACGCGGGCGGCCTGGACCACGGAGTCGTAGTTGCCGCCCGAGCAGCCGGCGATAACGCCCTGCTGCACGTGCAGCTTGCCGTCGACGATCTTATCGAGCAGGCTAAAGTGCGTCTTGCCCTCGCCGATCTTGGCGGCCTCGAGTTCTACCTCGTGCAGGATGTCCTCGAGGTTCTCGTTGAGCTCGTCGATCTCAAAGCCGTTGGAAGGATGGAACGGCAGCGCGATCATGGGCTTGATGCTCGACAGGTCGACCTCGACGCAGCCGTCGTAGTAGGCAACATCGGCGGGCTTGAGCTCGCGGTAGTCGTCGCCGCGGCCGTGCATGGTCAAAAACGCGTGCGTGTCCTCGTCGGTGGCCCAGATGGAGGAAAGACAGGTGGTCTCGGTGGTCATGACGTCGACGCCGTTACGGTAGTCGGTCGTCATGCTCGCGATGCCGGGGCCCACGAACTCCATGACCTTATTCTTGACGTAGCCCTTGGCAAAGACGGCACGGATGATGGCGAGCGCCACGTCGTGCGGGCCGACGCCGGGGCGCGGGGCGCCCGTGAGGTAGATGGCGACAACGCCGGGATAGGCGACGTCGTAGGTGTCGCGCAGCAGCTGTTTTGCCAGCTCGCCGCCGCCCTCGCCCACGGCCATGGTGCCCAGGGCGCCGTAGCGGGTGTGCGAGTCGGAACCCAGGATCATCTTGCCGCAACCGGCGAAGTTCTCGCGCATAAAGGAGTGGATGACGGCGATGTGCGGCGGAACGAAGATGCCGCCGTACTTCTTGGCAGCGGAAAGGCCAAAGACGTGGTCGTCCTCGTTGATGGTGCCGCCCACGGCGCACAGCGAGTTATGGCAGTTGGTGAGCACGTAGGGCAGCGGGAACTGCTCCATGCCCGAGGCACGCGCCGTCTGGATGATGCCGACGAAGGTGATGTCGTGGCTCGCCATGGCATCGAAGCGAATCTTGAGCGCCTCGGGATCGCCGGACGTATTGTGTGCCTGGAGGATCGAATACGCGATGGTGCCGCGCTTGGCATCCTCGGGCGTCTGCGTAATACCGTGCTCGGCAGCCTCGGCCGCAGGCACCACCTCGCTGCCGCCGCGCAGGTAGATGCCGTCCTCGTACAGCTTGACCATACTGTCTCCCACTCTGCCCAAACAATTTGGGCGCATAGCATACATTCGTTCAATATCGTGCCATAGAACAGTTGCGAGTGGGCTACGAATCTGCGCGTTCACTTTATCTAGGTAAAGTAAAGGACGTGCCGGTCGAAGGCCGGAAGATTTTGTGCAAGAGCGTCCCTTTCGACTAGTCATTTAAGAACGTCCCCAATGACTACCCTACCGCATCCGGAGCAAGGCAGCGCCGCAGGTAGAGGACGGACAGCGAGCGACGTCCAGAGCGAACAAGTTGGCATGAAAAGGGCAAGGCATAGACCTTCTGGTCATGCCTTGCCCTTTGAATGACAAATTGTCGCTCTGGGCGGCGCGCAGCGTCGGCCCGTTACGCGGTTTGGTAAAACCGCGTAACTATAAGTCGCCACCCGTACCTAGCAGCTTGCGCATGACTTGCTCGGGGTTAACCGAGCCATCGCGCGGGGCCAGGGCGGTGATCTTCTTCTGCATCTTGTACTCGTGCAGCTCATCCTCGAGCTGGCGCACGCGAGCGCGGAGCTTCTCGTTCTCGCGCTCGCGCTCCTCGGCACGCTCCTTCATATCGAGAATACGCACCACGCCGGCAAGGTTGATACCCTCGTCAGTCAGCTGGTTGATGAGCTCCAGACGCTCGATATCGGCACGCGAATACAGGCGCGTGTTACCGCCCGAGCGCTGGGGGTTCACCAGGCCCTTAGACTCGTAGACGCGCAGAGTCTGCGGATGCATGCCGGTCAACTCGGCCGCCACGCTGATCATGTACAGCGGTTTGTTCCTATTGTCCTCGGCCATGCTACCTGACCCCTTTCCGTCTCGCTATCGTCCATCATAAGCCTGCGGCCAGCCCGTGGGCCACGCAACCGCCCTAGTACGTCGCCTTGTAACGGTTGACCTTCTCGCGGTAGTCGCGCGTGTCGGCCTCGCGCAGCTTGGTCATGGCATCGCGCTCGTCGTCGGACAGGTTCGTGGGGACCTGCACCTTGATCTCGACGAGCAGCGCACCCGTGCGGCCGCGATGCTTAACGTCGGGCGCACCCATCTCCTTAAAGCGGAACTTCTTGCCCGTCTGGGTGCCCGCCGGCACCTTCAGACGAACCGTCGCGCCGCCGGGTGTGGGCACATCCACCGTGCAGCCGAGCGCCGCCTCGTAGACCGAGATCGGCACCTCCATGGTCACGTCGGCACCTTTACGCTTAAACAGCGGATGCTCCTCCACGTGCGTGGTCACGACCAGGTCGCCGCGCTCGCCGCCGGCAACGCCATACTCGCCGCGACGCTTGTAGCGCAGCTTGCCGCCATCCACGGCGCCCGCAGGCACCGAGACCGTAATGGTCTGCTGCTCGCCCGTCGAGGGAATGCGGTAGGTGACCTTGTGCGTCACGCCGCGGAACGCGTCCTCGGCCGTCACGTCGACAGTCAGCGACAGGTCGCCGCCCTTGCGAGCACGGCTGCGGCCCGCGCCGGCACCGGCAGCACCCGCAGCCCCGGCAAAGCCCGAGCCCCAATCGCTGCCCCAGGCGCCGTTGCCGCTAAAGATGCTGTCGAAGATATCGCCCCAGCCGCTCGCACCGGCGCCGGCACCGTAGCCGCCGCCATACGCGCCGCCCGCGCCCGGCATGCCGCCGAACATGAGCATCTGGTCGTACTCTTTGCGCTTCTTCTCGTCCGAAAGCGTCTCGTAAGCCTCGCTAATCTCCTTGAACTTGGCCTCGTCGCCGCCGGCATCGGGGTGGTATTTTTGCGCGAGCTTGCGAAACGCGCTCTTGATCTCTTTGTCGGAGGCGCTCTTGGATACGCCCAGGATGTCATAGAAGGTTTTGCCTGCAGCCATCGTAGCTCCTCTCCTGTTTCATCCACCGCTCAACGGGCGGCGGCTCATACTGTCATATGGCACTAGGCCAGAAAGGGCCCCGGGTGTTGCCCCGGGGCCCTTCTCAATTACTCCTCGGTGCTCTCGGCCGTATCGGCCGTAGCATCCTCGGGCGCCGCTTCGGGCTCCGGTGCGGGGCGTTTCTCGCCACCGTAGGTCACCGTCACCATCGCGGAGCGCAGGATGCGATCCGCCATGCGGTAGCCCTTCTGGTACACGTCGTTGACGGTCTCGTCGTACTGCGATGCGTCCTCGACACGCCCCACGGCCTGGTGCTCGAGCGGATCGAACGCCTCGCCCTTGGGGTCGATGGGCTCAACGCCCTCGTGCGCAAACACATCGAGCAGCTTGGCATGCACCGCATCAACGCCATCGACGAACTGCTTAAAGTCGTCGGAAAGCTCCTGGCTACGGGCATGGTCGATTGCACGCTCGATATCGTCAACCACCGGCAACAGCGCGGTGACAAGCTTCTCGGTCGCGCGCTCGCGCTCGGCGATACGCTCGCTGGCGGTGCGGCGACGGAAGTTCTCCCAGTCGGCCTGCAGACGGGCGGTACGCTCGGTGGCGTCCTTTGCCTTGTCCTCGGCGGCCTTCTGAGCCTCTGCCGCAGCATCGAGCTCGCTGCGTACGTCGGCAAGCTCCTTTTGGGCCTGCTCGAACTTGAGCTTAAAGTCGTTGTCGGCGGCTTCCTCACCGGCGCGGATAGCGGCTTCCACCATCTCGTCCTCGGTCATCGTCGCCTCCTTGTTGGAATCCTCTACCTGGTTCTCGGCAGCCTCGGCGGCCTCGGCCTCGTTGGCCTCGGTATCGTCGACGGCCTCTACGGGAATCTTCACGTCCTTCTCCTCAGAGTCAACGGGGGCGGCGCCAGCGGCGGCCGCCTCCGTGCGAGCTTTACGGGCGGACATGATTACTTGTCCTCGTCGTCCACAACCTCGTAGTCGGCGTCGACAACGTCATCGTCGGCAGATTGGGCACCGGCGGCACCGTCGGTCTGCTGCTGTGCGTCGGCGTAGACAACCTGGGCCAGCTCGTAGGCCACGGACTGCAGGGACTCGCCGGCGGCCTTGATGGCCTCGACGTCAGAGCCCTCGAGCGCCTTCTTGGCGTCGGCGATAGCGGCCTCGGCCTTGGACTTCACATCGGCGGAAACCTTGTCGCCCAGCTCGTTGAGGGTCTGCTCGGTGGAGTAGCACAGGCTGTCGGTCTGGTTGCGGACCTCGACCTCTTCCTTCTGCTTCTTGTCCTCCTCGGCATGAGCCTCGGCGTCCTTGACCATACGATCGACTTCGTCGTCGGACAGAGCGGTGGAACCGGAAATGGTGATCTGCTGCTCCTTGCCGGTGCCCTTGTCCTTAGCGGAGACCTTGACGATGCCGTTGGCGTCGATGTCGAAGGTGACCTCGATCTGCGGCACGCCGCGGCGGGCAGCCGGGATACCGGTCAGCTGGAACTTACCGAGCGACTTGTTATCGCGGGCAAGCTCGCGCTCGCCCTGGAGCACGTTGATCTCGACGCTGGTCTGGTTGTCGGCAGCGGTGGAGTAAACCTCGGTCTTGGAGGTCGGGATCGTGGTGTTGCGGTCGATCATCTTGGTCATGATGCCGCCCATGGTCTCGACACCCAGCGACAGCGGGGTAACGTCGAGCAGCAGGATGCCCTCGACGTCGCCGGTGAGCACGCCGCCCTGGACGGCAGCGCCGTCGGCAACGACCTCGTCGGGGTTCACGGACATGTTGGGCTGCTTGCCGGTCATGGTCTTGACGAGCTCCTGGACGGCGGGCATACGAGTGGAGCCGCCGACGAGGATGACCTCGGTCAGATCGGAGAGCTTGAGCTTAGCATCGCGCAGGGCGTTGGTGACAGGCTGCTTGCAGCGCTCGAGCAGGTCACGGGTGATCTTCTCGAACTCGGCGCGGGTCAGCGTGTAGTTGAGGTGCAGCGGGCCGGACTGGTTCATGGTGATGAACGGCAGGTTGATGGTGGACTGCTGGGCGGCGGAAAGCTCCTTCTTGGCGTTCTCGGCGGCCTCCTTCAGGCGCTGCAGGGCCATGGGGTCCTGACGCAGGTCGACACCGTTCTCCTGCTGGAACTTGTCAGCCATCCAGTCGATGACGCGCTGATCCCAGTCGTCGCCGCCCAGGTGGTTGTCGCCCGAGGTGGACAGAACCTCAAACACGCCGTCGGCGAGGTCGAGGATGGAGACGTCGAAGGTGCCGCCGCCCAGGTCGAAGACCAGGATGCGCTGGTCGGAGCCCTGCTTGTCCAGGCCATAGGCCAGAGCAGCAGCGGTCGGCTCGTTGACGATACGCTTGACGTTGAGGCCGGCGATCTTACCGGCGTCCTTGGTGGCCTGACGCTGGGCGTCGTTGAAGTAGGCCGGGACGGTGATGACGGCGTCGGTGACGGTCTCGCCCAGGTACTTCTCAGCGTCGGCCTTCATCTTTGCGAGCACCATGGCGCTCACCTGCTCGGCGGTGTAATCCTTGCCCTCGATGTCGACGACGGCACGGCCGCCCTGGCCCTCCTTGACCTCATACGGCACGGTCTTGAGCTCGGAGGTGCACTCGGAGTACTTGCGGCCCATGAAGCGCTTGATGGAGAACACGGTGTTCTTGGGGTTGGTGACAGCCTGGTTCTTAGCGGCCTTACCCACGACGCGGTCGCCGTCGGCACGGAAGCCCACGACGGACGGGGTGGTGCGGTCGCCCTCGGCGTTCACGATGATGGTCGGAGAACCGCCCTCGAGGACGGCCATTGCGGAGTTAGTAGTACCAAGGTCGATACCAAGAATCTTGCCCATTAGAAATTCCCTCTCTCTTTTGCGTTCGCGCCGCCTCGACGATCTGTCGCGCGGCGCTTCGGCTTGTCTTTCAGGATGTAGTGTATCCCCTTATGGGCCGGAATATACAAAATCTAAGTCAATTCATATAAGATTTCTTATCTCTGAGAGTTTAGGTTCTCAAATGCGCAGGTAGATGCACTGTTTGAGTTCTCGGCAGATCTATTGAGATCTATGTAGAGATGGCTGAGGTTTGGGCTTGGGAGCGCACATGGCGGCCCCGGGCTTCCCTGGGGAAAGTTCGACCCGTTTTTCGGCCAAATAATGGGATGCGGTTTCCGCAAGCACGCTCAATCGCCCTATATTTCAAGTCACCTATAGCTAACATTTGCGCAGCTCAACGGCCCCACCTGCGCGTTTTTTAGTAAACCTTGGCATACTCGGCGAACGGTATGAAGATGCCGGCCAGAGGGTATTGCAAACGGTCGCTCCCGTGGTATGTTTTTGCCCGAATCAAACCGGCGCGCATCGCCTGTAGCGTCGGTCAACAGAGAGGAAACTACCATGGCTCATCCCGTAATTGATGCCGACGAGTGCATCGCTTGTGGCGTTTGCGTCGACTCCTGCCCCGCTGGCGTTCTGGAGCTCCAGGACGTCGCTACCGTCGCTGACGAGGACTCCTGCGTCGCCTGTGGCGCTTGCCAGGACGCTTGCCCCGCTGGCGCGATCACCGAGATCGTCGAGGAGTAACAACTCCCCCACTTGCACACTCAAAAGTACACCGTGCACAAAAAAGGAGGCTTCCGCATCGCCGCGGAGGCCTCCTTTTTGTGCGGATAACCAATTAGGCACCGTCGCAGGTTGAGCTCACGTCAGCGAAAACGTCCCTAAGCGAGCAAGGTGACGTGAAAGAGGAGGGAAGCGTACTTTGGTACGCGACCGACGATTGAACGTCAGATTGCCGCTTAGGGACGTTTGCAGCATCGGCTACGATAGATCGTCCTCGTAAGGCATTAAATCGGCAAGGTAGCCCTTCTCCTTGAGCATGGCCTCGATCTCGTCGAGGGTTTGCTCATCCTCTGCCGCAATGCGATGGAAGTGATAGCCGCTCGTCACCGTTAATAGTGGAAAGCTCTTGCCGCTCTCGATATCGTGCAGGTAGCGCTCAACATCGCGACGATTGCGAATGTCCAGGTCGGCCGTGATCTTACCGTACACGCGGTGATTGACGATCACGTTGAGCACGGCGCCGCCGGCGTCGACGATACTCGTGAGCTCATCGCCCGCCTGCTCAACGCTGTGGCGAACCTTGACCAAGCGCGTGGGCACGGCGGGGCTGCTGGGGGCCTCCTGTAGTACATAGCCGCGATTGGTGGCGACGATATCGTGCCCGTCAGCGCGCAGCAGGGCGATGTCCTGCACCACGACCTGACGGCTCACGCCCACCTCGCGGGCAAGCGCACTGCCCGAGACAGGATCTTTGGCCCCCTCGAGCACGGCCATGATGGCACGGCGACGCTCGCGGGCGTCCATTATTTACCGTCCAGCAGACGCAGGTGCTTAAGCGAGAGGTCGAGGATCGGCGCAGAGTGCGTCAGGGCGCCCGAGCTAATATAGTCGACACCCAGATCGGCCAGGGCGCGGATATTGCTGGCGTCCACGTTGCCCGAGCACTCGGTCTTGGCGCGACCGGCGATAAGCTCGATGGCGGCGGCCATGTCGTCATGGGCCATGTTGTCGAGCATGATGATATCGGCACCGGCCTCCACGGCTTCGCGTACCATGTCCAGGTTCTCGCACTCAATCTCGACCGTCGTGGTAAACGACGCGTGGGCGCGCGCCATCTCGATCGCGCGCGTCACGCCACCGGCGGCATCGATGTGGTTGTCCTTGAGCATGACGGCTGTCGACAGGTTGTAGCGATGGTTGCTGCCGCCGCCGATCTCGACCGCGGCCTTCTCGAAAACGCGCATGCCCGGCGTGGTCTTGCGTGTGTCGACGAGCACGGTCTTGGTACCCTCGAGCGCCGCTGCCATTCTGTGCGTATAGGTAGCGATACCGCTCATGCGCTGCAGGTAGTTGAGCGCCACGCGCTCGCCCGAAAGCAGCACGCGCGCATCGCCGCGCACCTGGCCCACGTGGTCGCCGGCGTGCACCTCGTCACCGTCGGCAACATCAAACAGCACCGAGCTCTGCGAATCCAGCAGCTCAAAGGTGCGGGCGAACACATCCAAGCCCGCGATGATGCCATCGGCCTTGGCGATAAGCTCCACCGTGGCGGGACGCGCCGTGGGGCACACGCTCGCCGTGCTCACGTCCTCAAAGGTAATGTCCTCGCGCAGAGCCTGCAAAATCAGATCATCGACGACGAGCTTCATGGTAATGGGATTCATGGTCTACTCCTCCACGGCCTGCGTGCCGGCAGCACGGGCCAAATCATCGATTGCCAGGGTGTCGGCGCTCAGGGCGCGATGACGGCCATCGAGCGCGGGATCGCCCGCCTGCTCCACGGCCAGCGACTCGCCGGTACGCATGTACCACGCGGCGCGACGACCCCAGACCAGCGCCTCGAGCAGGCTGTTTGATGCAAGGCGATTCTTGCCGTGAACGCCGTTGCAAGCCGTCTCGCCCGCGGCGTAGAGCTCGGGCATCGAGGTGCGGCCGTCCTTGTCGACCCACACGCCGCCCATAAAGTAGTGCTGCGTGGGCGTAACGGGAATGGGCTCGTCCAAGATGTCGCGGCCGTCCTCCAAGCAGCGTGCGCGAATGTTGGCAAAGTGCCCGGTCACCACATCGCGCTCGACGGGGGCAAAGCTCAGCCACTCGTGCTCGGTACCGTCCTGCTTCATCTGCTCGCGAATAGCGGCGGCGACCACATCGCGCGGCTGCAACTCGTCGGTAAAGCGCTCGCCGGCGGCGTTGAGCAAAATCGCGCCCTCGCCGCGGCAGCTCTCGCTGATCAGGAAGGTGCGGCCCGGCTGCGGCGAGAACAGACCCGTGGGGTGGATCTGCACGTAGTCCAGGTGCTCCATCTTAATGCCATGCTCCTGAGCGATGTAGCAGGCGTCGCCCGTGAGCTGCGGGTAGTTGGTCGAGTGGTCGTACACGCCACCGATGCCGCCCGTCGCCCACAGCGTGTGGCGGGCATGGATCTTAAACGGCTCGCCGGCATGCGCGCCCTCGGCGGCATTTACCAGCTCGTCGGCGGGACGAACCGAGTTGTCCTCGTCCACGGGAACGGCAACGACACCGGCACACACCGTGGCGCCGTCACGCTCGCCCGTCAGGATGTCGGTCATGGCCACGTGCTCCAAAATCTGCACGTTATCCAGTTTGCAAACGGCTTGGAGCAGCTTGGTCGTGATCTCCTTGCCCGTAATGTCGGCATGGAAGGCAATGCGGGGGCGGCTGTGCGCACCCTCGCGGGTAAAGTCGAGGCTGCCGTCGGCCTTGCGCTCAAAGTCCACGCCCATCGCCAGCAGGTCGTTGATGACCGAGCGGCTCGAGCGAATCATGATGTCAACACTCTCGCGGCGGTTCTCGTAATGGCCGGCGTGCATGGTGTCCTCAAAGAAGGCATCGTAGTCAGAGCCTTCGGGCAGCACGCAGATACCGCCCTGCGCGAGCATCGAATCGCACTCGTCGACGGCGCCCTTGGAGAGCATGATTACGCGCGTGCTCGTCGGCAGGTTGAGGGCCGCATACAGGCCCGCCACGCCGCAACCGGCAATGACGACGTCGCACTCCATGTCGGAGTATTGTTTGGTTTCCACAGGAATCCTCTCCCTTGTAATGTGGCATAAGGGATGGCCCCTCATGTCACATTGGCTTAGCGCGCCGCGTACTCGAGCATGCGGTCGAGCGTGAGCTTGGCCTGGTCTGCCGCCTCGTCCGAGACGCCGATCTGCACCTCGCCCTCGCCCGTCTCCAGGCAGCGCACGAGCTTTTCGAGCGTGATGAGGTCCATGTTGACGCAGGTGGGCTGCACCGCGGGGAAGTAGAACTTCTTGCCGGTGCCCTGGCAGCGGCGCTCGAGCTCGTAGAGCACGCCGCGAACCGTCACGATAATGAACTCGCTCGCGTCGGACTCCTCGGCATACTTGATGATGCCGGCGGTGGAGCCGATGTAGTCGGCCTCGGCCAGGACGTCGGCCTTGCACTCGGGGTGCGCCAGCACGAGCGCGTCGGGGTGGGCCTCCGTCGCGTCGACGATCTGCTCGACGGTGATGATGTGATGGCGCGGGCAGTAGCCGTTGTTGAGAATGACGTGCTTTTGCGGCACCTGCTCGGCTACGAAGCGGCCGAGGTTTTGGTCGGGAATGAACAGGATATGCTGCTGCGGCAGCTCGGACACGATCTTGACGGCGTTGGAGCTGGTGACGCACACGTCGCTCCAGCTCTTGATCTCGACCGTGGAGTTGACGTAGCAGACCACGGCCAGGTCGTCGCCGTACTCGGCGCGCGCCGCGTCGACCGTCTCGCGCTTGACCATATGAGCCATGGGGCAGTCCGCGCCCGGCTCGGGCAGCAGCACGGTCTTGGTGGGGTTGAGCAGCTTGGCGCTCTCGCCCATAAACTCCACGCCGCACAGCACGATGGTCTGCTGCGGCAGGCTCTTGGCGAGCTTAGCCAGGTAGAAGCTGTCGCCGACGTAATCGGCCACAGCCTGGACCTCGGGCGCCACGTAATAGTGCGCCAGGATCACCGCGTCGCGCTGGGTTTTAAGTTGCTGAATGGCCTCGACGAGCTCTGCGGGCACCAATGCCGCGCGCTCCGTTGCCGTCGTTGCCGATGCCAGGCCGGCCGCAATGTCGCGTGCAAGCTCCGACGCATCCATGTTCGCGCTCTGTGCCATCAAGGCCCCTCTCTTTTGGCGAATCTTGGGGCTTTAGTATGACACCTAGGTTTACAGCTGACAAGACAGCTGTAAACCTAGGTGTAAAGTTGAAATAAAGATTCAATCATGCGGCAGGTCCATTTTCGAACTGGCAAGCTGAGGACAGCCGAAAATGGACCCGCCCCATGATTCGGGCAGCCCGTTTTGTCCTGGACCAAGGGGCAGTGGTCAAAAAGGGCCAAATATGAGTACTGTCACCAAATTAGTAGCATCGATTTTCCGGTCCAGAGCAGCAAAATCGCCTTGTTTGGAGCCCGATCGCGACTCTGAAGAACGAAAATCGATGCACTTTTGGCCTCTGGCACCGATTTTTGAGGCCATTTGGCTGCCACCAAACTGGTAACAGTACTCATATTTGGCCCTTTTTGACCACCGGGTTTCCGGCAGGCCCCAAAAGCGGGCCCGAATCGCTCGATCCGGGCCCGCTGGGGGTAGCGAGCACAATCGAGGTGTAAGAAGCAAGAGAGGGCCATCGCCTAGAATCGTCAGCGCCTAGATATTCAACGAGAGGAAAGACAATGGTCCGCAGCGACATGCTACCCCAGCCGGACCGGGGGCTCGGCCTCGACCGGCCCCAGACCGAGGCATTTCACCGACGAGTTCAAGAGGAAGATAGTCGATCTCCACAACGCCGGAAAACCCAGGCGCGAGGCCATGGACGAGTGCGACCTCGACAAGAGCACCGTGGAGAGGCGGGTCAAGTCGATAAACGAGACCGGCTCGCCGCGCGCCGCCGACAACCGCACGCCCGAGTAGAACCGGATCCTGGAGCCCGAGCGCGAGAACCGCAGGCTCCGGATGGAGGTCAACGTCTTAAGACGAGCGGCGCCAGCATACGCTCGGAAGTCAGGGCCATGGCGGCCAACGGGGGGCCGCTGCCCCATATCGGCGCAGCGCTGGCATCGAGGCCTTCTGACCTGTGTCAAGATTTCGGACACGCATGCTCGAGAAATCAAGCGGCCATAGGCATGGCCTCGAGCTTGGGCTCGGTTCTCTCGAAGAAGGCCGCCATGGCCTCGGCCGGCACCTTGTAGCCGATCGTCGAGCGGGGCCTTCGGCGGTTGTAGTACGCCTCGATGAACTCGACCACCGCGTGCTTGGCGGAATCCCTGGTCGGGAAGCTGCGCCTGTAGTACATCTCGTTCTTCAGCGTGGCGAGGAACGACTCGGCCACCGCGTTGTCGTGGCAGTTGCCGGCGCGGCTGCAGGACAGCCGCACGTCGTTGTCGCGCGCCCATTCGGCCAGAAGCCTGCTGGTGTACTGGGCGCCGCGGTCGGCGTGGAATATCGCGTTGCCGGCCACGTAGCCGCGCGATTTGGCCGACGCCAGCGCCGAAACCACGATGTCGGCGGTCATGCGCTCGGAGAGCGACCAGCCCACCACCATGCGGGTGTTGAGGTCGATGACCGTCGACAGGTACAGCCATCCCTCGCCGGTGCGCAGGTAGGTGATGTCGCCCACGAGCTTGCAGGTTGGAACGGGACTGGTGAAGTCGCGGCGCACCAGGTCGGGCCGGGGCCTGGCCTTCGGGTCGGGGATGGTGGTGCGCTTCCTGGCGTTGGGCGTGCAGCCGCGTATTCCCAGCTCGCGCATCAGCTTGCGCACCCTGTACAGGGTCAATCCGGAGAACTCGCCGGGCAGGAAGCATTTCACGAACCGGAAGCCGAACCTGCGGTCCGACTCCAGCCACACGCGCCGGACCGCCTCGCGCTCGGCCGACCAGTCTTCTCGCGGGCAGCCGTTGGAGAGCCACGAGTAGAAGCCCGATCGGCTCACGCCGAGCACGCGGGCCATCATTTTCACCGGGAATTCGGCCTTCTCCGCCAACATCATCCGGTAGCACGCGGCTACGCCTGGCTTTTGGCGAAGAAGGCCGCGGCTTTTTTCAAGAAGGCGTTCTCCATCTCGAGCTCGCGTATGCGCCTTTTCGCCTCGCGAAGCTCGCGGTCCTCGGCCTTGGGGTCGGGCCCGCCGGCAAGCTCGCGCCGGCGATTCTGCACCCACTTGTTCACGGTCTTGGAATTCAGGCCCAGTTCTGCGCAGCATTCCGTTATCGGCCTGCCCGTCGAGATGATGTAGTCGGCGGTCTCGCGCCTGAACTCGTCGGTGTACTTGGCGGCTGGGTTGGACATAGCATACCGTCCTCTCGGTCGTCGATGAATGCATTCTAAAGGATTGGGCCTCTAGCATGCGTGTCCGAAAAGACGATACAGGTCAGACAACCCAATCAGACGTCGTCTCGAGCGCGTCCTCTGCACGGTCGAGCGTGCTTCTGGCCTTGGCACCCTGTTTGAACCACGAGCGCAGGTCCTCGAGCGTGCTGCCCGCTGCATACACCTTGATTTTGCGACCGCCTTTCGTGGTCACCGTGCAACGGTCGCCGCTCTCGCTGTTCTCGTGCGCCGTGACCTTCTTGAGGTAATCGCGACGGAACGCCACGACGCGGGCATTGCTGATCTCGATGAACCAATCATCGTCGACAAGCGAAGTGCCCGTGGTACCTCGACTTGCCATCTCCTCGGCGAAGGAGAAGCCGAGTTCGCGCTCCTGCCTGCCGATCTCGAGGATGCCGCGGGCGGGCATGCTGAGCATGAGCAGGGGCAGGAGTCCCCCTATGAACAGGAAGAGGAACGGGACGAGCAAGAGCAGACGAGCACCGGCATCGGTGAAAACAGCCATGAAGGCGATCACGAGCGAGAAGACGAGCGCCATGCCGTTGAAAACAATCGTCAACGGCTTGATGGCAGACCAACACAGGCCCGCCTTGGTCATGGGACCGTCGACGGCGTCCGAGACTTCGATGCCCTCTTCCTCCAGACGGGCGAGGAGGTTGAGCGAGCACACCCCCTCGAGGCTTATCGAGCAGAACTTCCGGTCGCCCTCGAACAGGTCGATCCTCATCATCTGCGTGTGAAGCGTTGCACGGGTGATGTTGCCAAACGTCGTCTCCTTGCGGATGCCGAAGGCGTTACGCGAGAGAATTCGCTCACCGTCCACGTCGATGCGCGGGATGCTCAGCAGGGCCCAGATGGCCATGCCCGCGAGCGCCATGGCGTGACCGAACCACACAAGTTCGTGGTCCCACTCGCCCAACGAGACGCCCTGCCAGACGTAGACACCCAGCATGAGCAGTTCGAACGCGACGGCGCAGCAGGCGATGATCGTGCGAATGGCAGCGGGCATGCGCACCGTGAAGCGATCGAGGCTGTCCGTCGCCTCACTGCGCTCGCGCGCGCCGCGACGGGCGACCCATGCAGTGAGCGGACCGACGATGAACACCACCATCGCCACGCGCAGGAACGATTCGAGTATGTCGCCCATATTAACCACCATCCCAATAGAAAACGTGAATTTGGGAGACTATAGCAGAGCGAAGCGATCTGCACGGCATCGTCCGGGTGTTTTCGGCATACGGTGGAAACCAGCGGCAGCGGACGTTGAGAACTCACCCAAAAGACGCGATTCGACCGAAGCGATTCTTCTTGACTTGGTCTCAATGTGATACGACATGCGCCACTACCTGCGCGGTCTTGCGGCCCTGATCGAAGAGGGTCACACCGATGAGGCACTCGGGCGCATCGACGCGCTCTGCGAGACCAACGACCGCACCGCCGTGCGCCGCTACTGCGCCAACGAAACGGTCAACATTGCGCTCTCGTCGCTTTCCGCGGACATCAACGCGCGCGGCATCACCGCCGATCTGCGCGCCGCCGTGCCCGAAACCGTCCACGTGGGCGATGTCGATCTATTCAGTGTGGTATCGAACGCCCTGGACAATGCCATCGCCGCGGCGAGCGCCGCCCCCGAAGGCAAGCGGTTTGTCGACCTGGACCTTCGCTACGAAGACGGTCAGCTTCTATTGCTGGTTTCCAACACGTTTGGCCGTGCGCCGCACATGGTCGACGGCATGCCCGTGGCTCAGCACACTGGGCACGGCTTTGGCACCAAGAGCATTATGCTTGCCGTCGAGCGCATGAACGGCAACTGCCAGCTCCGCATTAACGGCGACCGGTTTGAGCTGCGCGCCGTGATGTAGGGGCTGCCGCCAACCTCGCTACAGCGGTGCAGCCGCCGGGGTCAGCTGCTTAATGTAGGCCCACATGCGCTGCTTGGCGGCCTTGTCGGTGAGCGCCGCCTCAAAACCGTCGAGCGCCAGCACGCGGCGCCCCTGCACATGGGCGACCAGGCCGGGCTTGAGCATGGCGGTGTCAAAGTCATCAATTGCCACAAGCATATCGGCATAGGTCTCGCGCATGACATCGGCCGCACTGTTGTCGAGCAGCAGCACCGCCTCGGGGTCCAGAGCCTCCAGCGCCTCGCGGAACAGGTCGCACGGCAGAGTCTCGCCCACCGCGACCGCTCCGTCACCCGCGCCGGCGACGCTTGCCAGCACGCAAAAGTCCTCGGGGGCATATCCGATGGCGCCGAGCGCCTTGCGCAACGCGGCGCCATCCGCGCCGGCAGCCAGCTCGCCGCCCGAGCACTCGGCTTCATCCAAATCGCCTTTGACCAGCACAATCGGCGAGCACGCGTTGCCCGCGATACGCACACCGCGACCTGCAAGCGACGCGAGCTCCTGCTCGGTCGCCTGAGCGATGGCTTCTTTTTTCTGGCTTTGTGACGTGGGCATGCGCTCTCCAATCGTTTGCGTGCCCACCATTATATAAAAGAGCCGCCCGCGAGTGGTTGCTTTGCGGGCCGCTGGGTATAAGCACGGTCGTACTGAGTTTTACGCGGCCGAGCCGCGTCGTATTATGGAGGTCACCATGGCTGACATTAAGCAGATTACCCCCGAGAACTTCGATTCCATCGTTAACGACAGCCTGCCCGTACTGGTTGATTTTTGGGCCCCGTGGTGCGGCCCCTGCCGCTCGCTCTCGCCCATCGTAGACGAGGTTGCCGACGAGCTGGCCGGCAAGTTGGCTGTGGCCAAGTGCAACGTCGACGACAACCAGGACCTGGCCATGAAGTTTGGCGTCATGAGCATCCCCACGCTGATCGTCTTTAAGAACGGCGAGGAGGTCGACCGCTCGGTCGGCGCCTTGCCCAAGGCAAGACTTCAGGCACTGCTGGAGAAACATCTGTAATACGCTTGTTACCCATCTGCCGTCCATGAGCGGTTTCGCACCGCTCGCCGGAGTGCCAAACGCAAGGTATGCGACCACGGATAGTATGGTAGATACAAACAGCCCCCAGTGAACGGGTGCGGGTCAGACGGACTCGCACCCGTTTTCTTATGCGGCGGCGCTCAAGGCGGGCGTAGTAGAATCTGAACCACCATATCGCCCCGTACAAAAGGAGACTCCCCATGCATGACGTCGGAATGAACATGAGCCAGCTTGCCATGAGCGTCAAGCAGGTCGACGACACCATTGAGCTCGCTCACGAGTGGAGCCATCAGCTGCTGCATGCGACCGAGAACTTTGACATGGAGCGCATTGGCGCCAAGCTCGAGGCCGCCATGGCGGCACTCCACGAGGCGCACGATGCGCTCGAGGGCTACGAGGAGGCCATCGAGGCCGACCACAACTCCGTCGGCTCTGTGAAACTGGTGTAACGTGGCCGAGCACGAGCACGCGCACAATCACGGTGCGGACGACGATGCAAGCTGCCGCTACAGCGGCTCCAGCTCCGAGCTGGTCCGCTTTTCGGTCACCGCGCCCGACGACCTGCTGCGCCGCTTTGACGAGCAGATCGCGCGCCGCGGTGACGTGGCTAACCGATCCGAGGCCGTACGCGATCTGATTCGCGCCTCGATCGCCAAGGAGCAGATGCGCACGCCCGACGAGCAGGTCATCGGTTCGCTCACCATGATCTATGACCACCATACCGGCGATCTGACGCGCCGTCTGGACGAGGTGCAGCACGACTACACCGACGAGATTGTCTCGACCATGCACGTGCATCTGGACCACCACAACTGCCTGGAGATTCTGGCGCTCAAGGGTCGCGGCAAACGCGTCTATGAGCTAGCGGACCGGTTGCTGGGACTGCGCGGCGTTAAGCACGGCGAGCTCACCTGCGCCGCCACCAAGCAGAGCCTGGGGCTGTAGCGGGATTTCCCGCAGCGCACCTGCCAAAAAGGGACAGGTTTGTTTTGGCAGGTTTAGAAGTTTTACCGACCAAAATAAACCTGTCCCTTTTTGGTCGGTTTTGACGAGGGGAAGCCACATGCGGCATGTGCATATTCATGTGACGGGCATTGTGCAGGGCGTTGGCATGCGGCCATTTGTGTATCGCGAGGCTATGGCGCATGGCATCTGCGGCTGGGTGCTCAACGCGGGCGATGGCGTACACATCGAGGCGCATGCTTTGAGCGAGGCGCTCGACGAATTTGTCACCGCGCTGTCGGAGCACGCGCCGGCCGCAGCCCGCGTTGAGCATGTCGCTGTTGCAGACCTGGAGCCCGACGCTTGGGATGCCGACGATGAGCAGGTCTTTCGTATTGTAGCGTCACAGGATCAGACCGCGCACACGACGCTCGTCTCGCCCGATATCGCCACCTGCGACGATTGTCTGAGCGAATTGTTCGATCCCGCCGACCGACGCTATCACTACCCCTTTATCAACTGCACCAACTGCGGCCCACGCTTTACCATCATCCGATCGCTGCCTTATGACCGAGCGGCCACGTCGATGAATTGTTTTCCCATGTGTCCTGAGTGTGCCGCGGAGTATGCCGACCCACTCGACCGGCGTTTTCACGCGCAGCCCGATGCCTGCTTTGATTGCGGGCCGCATATTACTTGGCGCGAGGCTGTGAACGGCGATGCGTGCGGGAATTCGTCCGCGACACCGGCCGTCGGCACCACACGCGAGGCCAGCGACGCTATCATCGAGCGCTGCGTTGAGCTGCTGGCCGTTGGTGGCATCGTCGCCATCAAGGGCCTGGGCGGATTCCATCTATCCTGTGACGCCTCCAACGAGCAGGCGGTAGCCGAGCTTCGCCGCCGTAAACGCCGCAGCAACAAGCCACTTGCCGTTATGGTGCGCAGCCTTGCCGACGTTGAACGTCTGTGCCATATCAGCGACGTTGAGCGCGGCTTGCTGGCCGGCAGCATTCGCCCCATTGTGCTGCTGCGCCGGCGTGCTGTTTGCGGGAGCGACGGCGATTCTCCCGACGCCCTCGTACTCGCACCGTCCGTCGTGCACGACCTGCCCGAGCTTGGCGTTATGCTCCCCTACACCCCGCTTCAGCATCTGTTGCTTGCCGCGGCAGAAGCCCGCGGTATGCACGCGCTCGTCATGACCAGCGGAAACCTGAGCGAAGAGCCCATCGAGACCGATGACGATCTTGCCTGGGAGCGTCTCGTTGCCGCCGGCATTGCTGATGCGCTACTCGGCAACGACCGCGCGATCCTCTCGCGCTACGATGACTCCGTGGTGCGCGTGGTCGACGGCGCCGTTATGCCCGTGCGCCGCGCTCGCGGATATGCACCCCAGCCGCTGCCGTTGCCGGCGCTCGACGGCGCTCCGTCCTGCGTGCTCGCCTGCGGGCCACAACAAAAGGCCACGATTGCGCTCACGCGTGAAGGGGCGAACGGCGAGGCAACCTGTTTTGTGTCGCAGCATATCGGCGATGTTGAAAACGGCGGGACCTTCGATGCATGGAACGCCGCGCGCACGCGCTTGGAAGATCTCTTTGACTTGGTGCCCGCCGCCTTGGCCTGCGATATGCATCCCAGCTACCTACCGAGCCAATGGGCACGCGCGCAGGCACGGGAGCACAATCTGCCGCTTATCGAAGTCCAGCACCATCATGCGCACATCGCGAGCGTGATGGCAGAAGCGATTGTTGCAGGCCAGCTTGCGCCCGAGGCGCGCGTCCTCGGTATTGCCTTGGATGGCACGGGCGCCGGCACCGATGGCACCATATGGGGCGGCGAGTTTCTTGTCGCTGGCCTTGCTGACTTTGAGCGCGCAGCGCATCTGCGCACTTGGGCCCTACCCGGTGGCGTAGCGTCCGTACGCGATGCCCGCCGCAACGCCTTTGCCCTGCTCAGTGAGCTCGGCCTGCTCGAGCACCCAGGTGCCGCTCGGCTTTTGGACAGCCTCGACGAGCAAACGCGCCGCGTGACAGCCACCATGATCGAGCGCGGCATCAACAGCCCGCATACCAGCAGCATGGGGCGTCTCTTTGATGCCGCGGCAGCGATTCTGGGCATCTGCGGCAAGGCAACCTACGAGGGCGAACCCGCCATAGAACTCGAAGCCACCGCCTGGCGCGCGCTCAGCAGTGAACGTGCCTGCCCCACCGGCAATATGGCCAGCTTTTCCGTAACCGAATCATCCCGTCCAGACGACTGCCATGTTCTGAACTCCAGACCGCTTTTTGAGGCGCTTTTGGAGGGAATCAGGACCGGCGTGCCCGCCGGCAAGCTCGCGCTCGACTTCCATGTCACCATCGCACGCGCGTCGGCCCGCATCGCAAGCGAGATCTGCGTCCGTGAAGACCTCGACACCGTCGCACTCTCGGGCGGCGTGTTCATGAACCGACTTTTGCTTCGGCTCCTTACCCACGAACTCAAAGACGCCGGTCTTGCCGTCTTGGTCCCCCACTCCGCGCCCGTCAACGACGGCTGCATCGCCTACGGTCAGGCGACGATCGCGCGCGCTCGCCTCGCGCAGACAGCATCGCGATAGGCTGTTTTGCCAGTCTGCGCGCCGCCGTCTCACAGGTGTAACGCGTTTGCTCGCGACTCCCGCGAGCGCTACCATCAACTGATGGGTAATTAGGCGCCTATCCAGCGCAAAACGTATAAAAGGGGAACATTATGTGCCTTGCCGTTCCCGGTAAAGTGGTCAAACGCGACGACGACCTTAAGGCGACCGTCGACATGATGGGCATCGAGCGCCCCGTTTCGCTGCGCCTCGTGCCGACGGCACAGGTAGGCGACTATATTCTCGTGCACGCCGGCTTTGGCATTCAGATTGTCGGCAAGCAGGAAGCCCAAGAGACACTCGAGCTCGTCAATACCATGACCGAGCTGGCCGAAGAGGACCAGCTCGCCACCAACCCGGCCGAGGCATACTAGTGGCGCCCGAGCAGCCGGCTCGCTCCGGTATCGACTTCTCGGCATTTCGCGATCCCAAGCTGGCTCGCGAGCTCATCGAGCGCATTCATGAGCTTGTCGGCGACCGCACCATCAACCTTATGGAAGTCTGCGGCACGCATACCGTGAGCATCGGGCGCTATGGTTTTCGCTCCATTATGCCTGCCGGGCTCAAACTGCTGAGCGGTCCGGGTTGCCCCGTCTGCGTTACCGCCAACCGCGATATCGACCATGCAATCGCGCTCGCCAAGATGGACGGCGCCATCATCACCACCTTTGGCGACATGATGCGCGTGCCCGGATCGTCCACCTCGCTTGCCGCGCAAAAGGCCGCGGGGCGCGACATTCGCATTGTGTACTCCCCGCTCGATGCACTCGACATTGCCGAGCAAAACCCCGATCGTCCGGTCATTTTTATGGGCGTGGGCTTTGAGACCACGACGCCCACCATCGCCGCCGCCATTTTGGAGGCCGATGCACGCGGACTCCAGAACTTTTCGGTCTATTGCGCTCACAAGACCACGCCGCCGGCGTTGCGCGCCATCGCCAACGATCCCGAGACCGCCATCGACGGCTTCATCCTGCCGGGCCACGTCGCCACCATCACAGGCCTGGCACCCTTTGGGTTTTTGGTCGACGAATTCAAGACCCCGGGTGTGGTCACGGGATTTGAACCGGTCGATATCCTGCAGGGCATCTGCATGCTGGTCCAGATGGTTGTTGAGGGGCAGCCCGCGATCGACAACGCCTACCGTCGCGGCGTCAATGCCGACGGCAATCCCGTGGCGCGCCAGCTGGTCGAGCAGGTATTTGAGCCGTGCGATACCACATGGCGCGGTCTGGGGCCGATTGCCGGCTCGGGTCTTTCCATCCGGCCCGAGTTCTCGCGCTTTGATGCCCACGTTCGCTTTGACGTGCCCGTTGAGCCGACGGTTGAGCCGCGCGGGTGCCGCTGCGGCGACGTGCTGCGCGGAGCCATTACGCCGAGCGACTGCCCGCTCTTTGGCCGCGCATGCACGCCCGAACATCCCGTCGGCCCGTGCATGGTGAGCTCCGAGGGCAGCTGCGCGGCGTACTACCGCTACCGTAACTAGCCCGGACGCACCCGCACGCTGGCACCACCCACGATTGGAGTTTTGGATATGTCCCATAGCATCACCGATAACACTGTCCTGCTGGGCCACGGTTCCGGCGGCCAGATGATGAAACGCATCATCGATGAGGTCTTTTTGGATGCCTTTGGGTCGCCCGAGCTGCTCGAGGGCAACGATGCCGGCGTCGCCGCGCTCCCCGCGAGCGGGCGCATCGCCATGTCGACCGATAGCTTTGTGGTCTCGCCGCAGTTCTTCCCCGGTGGCAACATCGGACGTCTTGCCGTTTGCGGAACCGTTAACGACGTCGCGACCTCGGGCGCCAGCGTGCGCTACCTGTCGTGCGGCTTTATCCTCGAAGAGGGCTATCCCATGGATAAGCTCCGCCAAATTGTGCAGACGATGGCCGAGACAGCGCGCGAGGCAGGTGTGAAGATTATCACCGGCGACACCAAGGTGGTCGAGCGCGGCGGGGCCGACGGCGTCTACATCAATACCGCCGGCGTGGGCGAGGTGCCCACGGGCGTGGCACTCAGCGGCGCAAACTGTCGGCCCGGCGATGTCATCCTGGTGTCGGGTACGCTAGGCGACCACGGCATCGCCATCATGAGCCAGCGCGAGGGCTTGGCGTTTTCGAGCAACATCGAAAGCGACGCTGCGCCGCTCAATCATCTGATTGCCGACGTGCTCGCCGCCGCCCCCGACACCCGCTGCTTCCGCGACCCCACGCGCGGCGGCCTGGCATCCACGCTCAACGAGTTTGCCCAGGCCAGCGGCGTTGCCATGGAGATCGACGAGGATGCCGTGCCCGTGCGCCCCGACGTGCAGGCGGCATGTGAGATGCTCGGCTACGATGTGCTGCAGGTGGCAAACGAGGGCAAGATGGTTGCCGTGGTGCCGGCCGAGCAAGCCGATGCCGCGCTGGCAGCCATGCGCGCCGCCCGCTACGGCGAGAACGCCGCCATCATCGGTCGCGTGCTGCCACTTGCCGAGGGCGCCCGTCCCGCCGTGCGCGTACGCACCGGCTGGGGCTCGACCCGTATCCTCGACATGCTTGTGGGAGAACAACTGCCGAGGATTTGCTAACGACAAAGGCTCAGGGCTATTAAAGATATTCAGATTCCAAACATGCCCGGCACGCATGCCCAGTATCATGGGGTGCGTTTTACAACTCAAGCGGCAGGAGCACCCATGGCAGCAGCTTTTTCCCATGTGATCTTTGATCTGGATGGCACCATCCTCAACACGCTCGAGGACCTGGCGGCCGCCAGCAACCATACCTGCGAGATGCACGGCTGGCCCACGTTTGCCGTAGACGAGTACCGCTACAAGGTGGGAAACGGCATGCTCAAGCTGGTCGAGCGCTTTATGCCCGCCGAGTACGCGGGCGACGGCCGTATGTTTGAGCAGACGCTTGCCGAGTTTAGGGCCTATTACGGCGAGCACAAGGAGGACCACACCTCACCCTACGCCGGCACGATTGAGATGCTCGACCGTCTGCGCACAGCGGGCGTTCAGCTTGCCGTGCTCACCAACAAGGATCATATTTCGGCAGCCCCGCTTATCGAGAAATACTTTGGCCCCGATCGCTTTGCGCTGGTACAGGGCCGTGTGGGCGCATTTCCGCCCAAGCCCGAGGCACCCGTCACGTTGCATGTGATGAAAGAGCTGGGCGCCGATCCGGCAACCACGCTCTATGTGGGCGATTCGAATGTCGATGTTCTGACCGGCCACAACGCCGGCCTTAAGAGCGCGGGCGTCAGCTGGGGCTTCCGCGGCCGCGCAGAGCTGGAAGCCGCCGGCGCCGACTACGTGGTAGATACGCAGGACGAACTCGCCGAGCTAATCTTGGGCGAGTAGCGAGCGACACCGCTTAACGCAGCTGCGACAATTCTTCCACGCGGAAAGTGCATCCCGTTTTGGAGCTCCGAAATGGGATGCACTTTCCGTTTGAGGCGCGTCGGGGAAACCGTATCCCGTTTCAGAGCAATATTCCGGGTCGCGGTTTCCGCAACCCGCCCCATCCGGAAACCGCGACCCGGAATTCGGCCAAAAAACCGGGTCGCATTTTCCCGAGCATTTGATACGGCGTTGATACAAGGAGTGTCCCCAACTGCCGGCAGAAAAGGAACGTCCCCAAGTGCCGCCTCAATGACTACCATGGCAACGCCGCAGGTAGAGGACGGGCAGCGAGCGGGCACCAGTGCGAACAAATTGGCATGAAAAGAGGACGGTATAGACCTTCTGGTCATGCCGTCCTCTTTGAATGACAAGTTGTCGCTCTGGTGCCCGCGCAGCGTCGGGCAGTTACGGCGTTTGGTAAAACGCCGTAACGAACTACCGCGTAACTCCCCTAGCTCATCATCGCATTCATCATCTCGGTGGTTGCGGAATCGTCAGCAGACCACTCGC
This sequence comes from Collinsella aerofaciens, assembly GCF_028207065.1. GTDB lineage: Bacteria > Actinomycetota > Coriobacteriia > Coriobacteriales > Coriobacteriaceae > Collinsella > Collinsella aerofaciens_AR. The sequence goes on along the minus strand of NZ_JAQLFP010000002.1, from coordinate 8,313 downwards.
CATCGTCATTGGCGGTGTACTTGAAGGTAACCTTGGTGTCCTTGGTCTTAGCGGCCTTGGTCACGTCGACCATGACCTGGCCGGCCATCTTGTACAGGTCGTCCTCGGAAGGCATCGTATCGAGCGCCGCGATCTTCTCCTGATACTGGGTGGCGAAATCTTCAACGATCTTGTTCATGGACTTGCAGGTAATGGTGACATCGGCAGTCGCGGTGCCCTTGTCCTCGTCGACCGTCACATCGCCGATCTTGTAGTCAAAACCCTCGAGATAGCTCTTGGCGTACTCCTTGGGATCGATGCCCAGCTGCTCGAACTCGTCGCCCGAGGCCTCTTCCAGGCCGGCGAGGAAGTCGTCGCCGCCGTTCTTGACCTCGTCAAACTGCGTCGTAAGATCCTCGGTGATGAGCTCCTCAACCGAAGGACCTCCGCAGCCGGAAAGCACAACCACGCACGCGACCAGAACAGCCATCAGGGGCGCAAGCAGCAGCTTCTTCTTCATGACATTCCTCCCAACAAGCGGCACCGCGCTTCCCGACGCGGTGCGCGTCGTAACAATAAGGCCATACTAGCCGATAACGAACACCCCCGGCAAAGCAAAGGCGCAGTCGGCTCGATTTAACGTCCGAACGGTTTACCGGTCCGCCCAACGCGCAATAAAACGTTCCGCCGCATTGCAATAAAAAAGGGCGGCCGGATAACCCGACCACCCCAAAACACCCTTATGTTGCCGCAGACTACTTGCGGACGACCTTGACGATGGCATCGCCAGCGGAGACAGCGGAGTCAGCCTCGACGGCGAGCTCGACGTCGGCGAACTCGGCGGTGTTGGACACAGCCACGACGACGCAGTCCTTGTAGCCGGCAGCGGCGATCTTGGCGCGGTCGATCTTGAGCATGGGCTGGCCAGCCTTAACGACATCGTCGGCCTTGACGAAGCCCTCGAAGCCGTCGCCGTTCATGTTGACGGTATCGACGCCAACGTGCACCAGAACCTCGATGCCGCTATCGGACTGCAGGCCCACGGCGTGACCCATGGTGACGGTCACCTTGCCGTCGCAGGGAGCGTAGACCAGATCGTCCTCGGGCCACACGGCGCAGCCCTTGCCCAGGACCTCGCCGCCAAAGACGGGATCGGGCACATCGGCCATCTTGATGACCTTGCCCTTGACGGGCGAGCACAGCACGTCGGCGCCGGCAGAAGCAGAGATGGAGGACGGAGCAGCGGCAGTCGCGGGCTCAGCCTTCTTCTTGAACATGTCAAACAGACCCATACGTTTTCTCCTCTTGATTAAGCGCAACGTTGTGCGCATGCCTATGGTGATTATAGTGCCAAATGGTTCAAATGCTAAGGTGGGGACTCGAATCGCGAGCCCATCCCAACGCTTTTCCCCGGTGGCACTCATATTGTCGATTAATCCAGGCCCTCGGCACCGTTGGACTTGATGATCTTCTGGTAGGCGTAGAAGCTGTCCTTGCGGCGGCGCTCGTAGGTACCGGTGCCGTCGTCGTACTTATCGACGTGGATGAAGCCATAGCGCTTGCGCATCTCGCCGGTGCCGGCGGACACCAGGTCGATGGGACCCCACCAGGTGTAGGCGATCAGGTCGACGCCGTCGGCAATGGCCTCGCCCATGGCCTTGATGTGGCTCTGCAAGTAGGCGATGCGGTACGGATCGTGGATGGAACCGTCCTCCTCGACCTCATCGTAGGCGCCCATGCCGTTCTCGACCACCATCAGCGGAATCTCGTAGCGGGCGTAAATCTCGTTGAGGGCGATGCGCAGGCCCAGCGGATCGATCTGCCAGCCCCAATCGGTGGACTCCAGATAGGGGTTCTTGCCGCCAAAGGTCATGTTGCCCTCGGTCATCTCGTGATCCCTGTGGGTGCCCACGGTGCCGGACATGTAGTAGCTAAAGGTGTAGAAATCGACCTTGCCGTCGGCGATATCCTGCAGGTCACCGTCCTCCATCACAAGCTCGACATCGTTCTCGGCCCAGAAGCGCTTGGCATAGAACGGATACTTGCCGCGCACCTGCACGTCGGAGCAGTACCAGTTCATGGTATTCATCTCCTGCTGCGTGGCGAACACGTCGGCCGGATCGCACGTGGCGGCATAGGAGAGGATGAAGCAGTCCATGTTGCCCATCTTAAACTGCGGATAGTGCTCGTGGGCATAGCGCACGACGCGGCCGCTGGCGACAAACTGGTGATGCAGGGCCTGCATACGGGCCTGCGGCGTGGTGTGGACCGCCGAAGCCGGGCCCTCAAAGCCCTGGATCATGCTGGTCCCAAAGAGGTTGCCCATGTCCTGGGTGCCGCAGTTGATCTCGTTGAAGGTGAGCCAGAACTTGACCTTGTCCTGATAGCGGTCGAAGACGGTCTGGCAGTACTTCTCAAAGAAGCCGATGAGCTCGCGGCTCGCCCAGCCGTTGTATTTCTCGACCAGGTGATAGGGCATCTCGTAGTGCGACAGGGTCACGAGCGGCTCGATATTGTGAGCGCGCAGGCAGTCGAAGACGCGGTCGTAAAAGGCGAGGCCGGCCTCGTTGGGCTCGGCGTCGTCGCCGTTGGGGAAGATGCGGCTCCAAGAGATGGACATGCGGAACATGTTGAAGCCCATCTCGGCGAACAGCGCGATGTCCTCCTCGTAGTGATGGTAGAAATCGATGCCGTCATGATTGGGGTAGAAGCGGTTAGGGTCGATGTCGATCGTGATCTGACGCGGCTCCTTGTAGCTGCCGCCCAAGAAATGGTCGTCGACCGAAGGACCGCGGCCGTCCACGTTCCAAGCGCCCTCAAACTGATTGGCGGCCGTGGCGCCACCCCAATAGAAACCCTCGGGGAACTTGATGTTTGCCATGAGCATCTCCTTTGCATTGCGGGTCGATAGGCCGAGTATCGCCCACGCACGCGACAGACAGGGGCAGGGGTGCCAAACCCGACACTTCTTTTCGCAGACGCGCGCTGCAACAGCGCTGCAGCTGAAACTTTTTGACACCGAAGGAGCGAAGACGATCCGCTCCGCGCTTACCGGCGGTATGCCGCGGGGGTGCAGCCATACTTGTCGTGAAACTTACGGTAGAAGAAGCTCATGTTTTCATAGCCCACCGCATGCGCAGCCGCCCCGGCCGTGGCGCCGCCGCGCAGAAGCTCGGCCGCACGTACCAGGCGTCGCTCCTGCACAAGCTGCCTAAAGGTCTTGCCCACATGCCGCTTGAGGAGCGCCGTCGCATAATTAGGGCTCAAGCCAAACTCCGCCGCCATCCCCTCGAGGGAGCATGCAGCGAATTCGCGATCGATATAGCCAAGCATTCCCGTCACCAGGGCAGTGGGCCCCGCTGCGCCGTCCGCCGCGCCGCGCACCAGCTCGCGCTCGTAGCAATCCATGAGCTCGGCCAAAAACAGCTGAAACAGACGCAAGACGATCTCGGGACCGTTGGGGCTCGGGTCGTACAGCTCGCAGAGCATCTCCTGCATGTAGCGCCGAATCCGACGGCTCTCGCCGCAATGAAAACGGACATGGCCCCGATGGTCCGTCTCGCTGTTGAGCGCGTTGAACAAAAACCGCGAGACCGCGCTCTCGCGCGAGAGGCTCGACTCGAGACTCCGGCGCAAAAAAGAGCGTGAAACGGTCATGCTCAGCATGATGTCGTCCTCACCAAGCGCCGCCACGGCATGCGGGCAGAGGGCGTCGAGCAAAAGCACCTCGTTGCGGCCCAGCTCGAGCCTCTCCCCCGCCACCGTCTGCGGGCAGCGTCCGCGATACACATAGCTCAGCTCCACGTAATCATGCACGTGCTCGGGAACTGCATTAAAGCGCGAGTTTTTCCTTATCGTCAGGCCACGCGGCATGCCGGGCTGGGCATAGGCAAACCCTGGCTGGCCAATCTTGCGCACTGGGCATCCGTCGATTTCGACATGCTCGGTCATAATCGACCAATCAAATGCCATGCCGTCTTTATAAGCGATCTCACTGGCGCTCAGTTCGTTGAGCCTACGCTCGAGCTCGTCGATCTCCATGGCTTGCCAATCGTTGATTTGGTCATAGTTCGTCGTGATTCAGATATTAGCAGAACGCGCCGACGCGTCCATAATCTGTGCTATGCAGCAGATCGATCGAGCCAAGGAGGATCCATGACCGCGTACTATCAGCAGGTGCTCGAGGGCACATACGACAACCACGTGCTTCCGTTTTTGTGGATGAAGGGCGAGAGCCATAAGACCATTGCCGAGTATCTGGAAAAGATCGCCGGCGCCGACATCCACGAGGTCTGTCTCGAAAGCCGCCCACACCCCGATTTTTGCGGCGAGGGCTGGTGGCGCGACTTGCGCTTTGTCATTGACGAGTGCAAGCAGCTGGGCCTTAAGCTCTGGATCTTGGACGACGCGCACTTCCCCACGGGCTTTGCCAACGGCGCCGTCAAGGAGGCCGTGCCCGAGCTCCGCAAGATCGTGCTCACGCACCGCACGTTCGACATCGTGGGCCCCACGTCCGCCGCGAGCATCGCGCTCGCCAACATGCTCGACAAAACGGAGCGCTTCTACGGCGTGGCATTTATGCAGGACGGCAGCCCCGTCGACGTCGCTTACCGAGTAATCGACGATGCAGACGGCAACCCCAGCCGCCTGGTCTTCGATGCACCTGCGGGCCTCACGCAGGCATGCGTGATGTTCACGAGCGGCAAGACCTCCTACAACGAGGACTACATCAATATGGTCGACCGCACCTCGGTGGCGCAGCTCATCGATGCTGTCTACGAGCCGCATTTTGAGCATCTGGGCGATGAGTTTGGCAAGACGATCCTGGGCTTTTTCTCCGATGAGCCCGGATTTGCCAACGAGAAGGGCACCACGGGCCCCGATGGCATCTCGGACACGCTCATCGGCAAGGCCACCGCGCCCCTACCCTGGTCGGCCGAGCTTGAGCGTCGCCTACGCGCGGCACTGGGCGAGCGCTACCTGGCCGAGCTCCCGCACCTGTGGGACCGCGAGCCGGCCGGCGCGCACGTACGCCACGTCTATATGGACATCGCGAGCACCCTCTATAAGGAGTGCTTCTGCGACCAGCTCGGAGACTGGTGCCGCGCGCGCGGCGTGCAGTACATCGGCCACGTTATCGAGGACAAGGACTGCCACGCGCGCCTGGGCGTGGGCGCCGGGCACTACTTCCGCGCCGTGGGCGGTCAGGACATGGCGGGCGTCGACATCGTGATCAACCAGCTGGTACCCGGCATGGACCGCGGCCTTCACAGCTACGGACGCGGCGTGTGGGACCTCGAGTTCTATAACTACGTGCTGCCCAAGCTGGGCTCCTCGGCAGCACACCTCGATCCCAAAAAGCAGGGGCGCTGCATAGCCGAGGTCTTTGGCGCATTTGGATGGCACGAAGGCCTACGCGAGATGAAGTGGATCGCCGATCATTTTTTGGTGCGCGGCGTCAATTGGTTTGTGCCGCATGCCTTTAGCATGGCCGCCTTCCCCGACTGGGACTGCCCGCCGCATTTCTATGCGCATGGCCAAAACCCCCAGTTTGCACACTTTAGGCAGCTCATGAGCTACATGAACCGTACGGCGAGCCTGCTGAGCGGCGGGCGCGCAACGACCCCGGTGGCGCTTCTCTACCATGCGGACGCCGAGTGGGCAGGCGAGGCGAACTTTATGCAGCATGTCGCCTCCGAGCTTTTGCGCGCGCAGGTCGACTTTGACATCGTGCCGGCAGAGGCATTTGAGGACGCAGGGCGCTATGCCGTTGAAATTGCCGCAGACGGTAGCGGCTTTAGCGTGAACGGCCAGGCATACCGCTGCCTGGTGATGCCCGGAGCCGAGTTTGTCGGCGGAGCCGTGCTCGACTTTGCCGCGCGCGCCGCAGCCGCAGGTGTTGCCGTGTACGCGCTGGATGAGTTGCCGAGCAAGCGCTACGACGGTGACACTGCAGGCCGCGAGGGCTTTGCCTCCCTGGATGCAGCCGCGGTCGCCGGCATCAAGCTCCTGGCAACCGCCGAGCTCGCAGGCACGCTTGCCGACGCCGGTATGCAGACCGTGGTTTGTGCCGAGTCCCAGCCCTGGCTGCGCGCACTGCGCTACGAGCGGGCGGGCGAGACCTATCTGATGCTCGTCAACGAGCATCCCAAGCAGGGTATCTCCACTCAGATTGCGCTTGCCGACGGCACGCCCGTTGCAGGCGCGCGCCTCGACCTGCTCAACGGCACCGAGCCCGCCGCCTTTGACGGCACGCTCGAGCTGGCTCCCTACGAGAGCTGCATCGTGGTCCTTGGGGCTACAGGTTCCGTTGCTGTGGCAACCGCCGAAGACGAAGCCACATGCGTCGACGGGCCCTGGGCGGTTGCCTTCTCTGCCCCTGGCACCGATGCCTTTGACGAGTCTGTTGAGCTTGCAGACCTGCACGACCTTTCCTCGGCCGAGTTCCCCGGCAAGGCCGGCACATTCCGCTACCGGGCCTCCTTTGTCCTGGGCGAAGCGGCCAACCGCACCGTCATCGACCTTGGCGAGGTCTTTGAGACCGCAACCGTCACCCTCGACGGCAAATCCCTCGGCACCCGCATCTGTCCGCCTTACCGCTTTGAGGCCGCCGCACTTTTAGCCGGCGAGCACGCGCTTACGATCGATATCATCAACACCCTCGACCACGCCGTCCCCGACATGTTCGGCATGACCGAGCCCTCCGATCCCAGCGGCCTCTTGGGGCCCGTACGCGTGCTCGGGTAACGCCCCGGGCACAAACGGCCCAACAAGGACAGCGCCCCTATGTTGAGCCCGCACAGCGTCGAGCGGTCCGTCGTTCATAGACCGGCGGACCAAAACTCCCAGCCAAGCCGAACGTTTTATTTATCGCTATGATTGGTTTATCGCGACGCAAACGCATAGGAGCCATATGGATATCAGGCGAAAGATCACGCAGGGCAAAAGCCTCACCCCCACCGAGCAACAACTTGGGCGAACGGCCCTCGCCATGGGCGAGGATGTGCGCGGGCTTTCCATTAAGGAATTTGCCGCGTGCGCCAACGTTTCGGTCGCGAGCGTGCACCGCTTTTGCAAAAAGCTCGGCCTCGAGGGATTCAAAGACCTCAAGGTCGAGCTCATCCGCCAGGCGACCGAGGCGGGCAACCGGCGCGACGTGGACATCAACTTTCCCTTCGATGCCACCTCCACCCCTGCGCAGGTGATGGAACGCATGGAGGGGCTCTACCAGACCACCTTGGCCGAAACGCAGGAGCTGCTCGACCCTGCACAGCTCAACCACGCCGCCAAGCTCATCATGCGCGCCGGCACCGTGGACATCTACACGGGCTCGCATAACCTGTATCCAGCGGGAATGTTCCGCGATCGCCTGCTTTCCGCCGGCAAAAGCGCGACGTGCCACGACAGCGTCGAGGCGCAGGTGCGCACGGCGCTCGCCTCGGGTCCCGACCATGTGGCAATCATCATCTCCTACAGCGGCCTTGCCCCCAACCTCAAGGAGATCTTGCCGATCCTTAGCAGTCGACATGTCCCGGTCATCGTCATCGGCACGCCGTACTGTGCCCGCATTCACCCCGGCTTTGCCGCCTATCTCACGGTAAGCGACCACGAGAGCATGACGCACCGCATCACGCAATTCGCCAGCCATATTGCCGTGCAATACGTACTCGATTCGCTCTATAGCAGCTACTTTGCCAAAGATTACGCCCGCTGCTCCGAGTTCTTAGAGCGCTCGTTCCCCTACACCCGCCTGCCCGGACTCAAGTAGCGACGAGCGTGGATTTTTGGACACTCAGATAACGAGCGTGGATAATCTCCCACTTTGAGCCCGCACACAGGCCAAAACCGGGAGATTATCCACGCTCATTTTGCAAGCACTCATTGGGTGTTCCTATAGTTTTGTCAACCGTCGGGGCTACTCCCGGTAGGGCACCCGGTCGCGCATCACGGCGTATATCGCCCTGAGCCGCTTCCTCGCGACGGCCTTGAGCGCCCGCCCGTGCCCCATGCCCCGCGCCCTGCAGGCCCGGTAGTACTCGCCGTAGCGCCCCGAGGACCTCACCAGGCTGTTGCACGAGAAGATCAGCAGGGACTTGAGCCTCGCGTCGCCGCGCCTGGACGCCCTGACCGACCTCACCGACGTTCCGGAGCTCCTCACCCTCGGGGCTATGCCGCAGTACGAGGCCAGGTGGTCGTGGTCCGGGAACCTCCCGATGTCGACCGACACCGCGAGCTGCGCCGCGGTCCTCGGGCCGATGCCGGGCACGGTGAGCAGGCACGCGTAGGTCTCGTCGCCCTCGAGCAGCGCCGCCGTCTCGGCCTCGAGGGCCCCGG
>NZ_JAQLFP010000029.1 GCF_028207065.1 Collinsella aerofaciens | reverse complement strand
CCGAGAACGTGTCTCGGCCGCCCTTCTTTCGGTTGATCTTCCAAAGTTCGCTTTGCCGCCTACTCAGACTGCCCACTCTTCTTGGCATGTTTGGACGGAGCGCTCAGAAAACGGCCCGTCAAATAGTTCGCCGGGCCAGAGATATCGATCCCCAGTAGCGTGTGTCCCAGCCACAGAAACGCCGCGAGCACCAGCAGCGGGATAACGCACGAGGTCACGATCATCACGATGACGCCTTCGATCAGATCGGTCACCTGCCGCACGATCTCGTCGGTCATCTGCTTGGCACCACTGGTTACCGACGTGACCAGGCTCGAGGCCCCGTCAGTCAACTGCTCGAGTACGTTTTTGGACTCCGTGGCCTCGGACTTTTTCTTGCTTGCTTTGGAGCTGTCGCTATCTGCCGCACTCGCAGCGTCGGCCGCCTTTTGCTCGGCCTGTTCAATGCTGACGCGATATGTCTCGTCGACCTTTTGCGATACCCACACGCTTGCAGGCACCAACGCCATGCCGATCATGGCGACTACCAGCACGCGGGTCGCCACGCGGCGCAGGACGGCACTCGTGCTCCAGCGTCCGTGAATGCCAAGCGAGACCGCAAAGAGTACCAACGCAAACGGGATTAAGATGCCCAAGCCAACCGACCACAAAATAGTCAGCAGATATTTCTCGAGGTAGAGCACGGCAAGCACGATGCCCAAGTTGCCCGAAAGCTGTGCGAGCTGCTCAGCGACCGGCGTACCCGTATCACCCGGCAGCGCGGTAATGCCCGCAGACAGCGCCACGCACGAGGCCGTGAGCGCCAGTACGTTACCTTTCTTTTGGTCGATAACCTCGATGGTGGAGTCCCAAGTCTTGGTATCGGCAAAATGCGGACGAGCCACAAAGCCCGACAGCAAGGCCAGTACCACGAGCGCAACGATGATACCGATCTGCAGCTTTTTATTTGCGCACACGACATCGGACAGGCTGGGCTGCAGCTCGGTTACCGTCGTGTGCTCGGTTATCTGGACAGGACGCCCATGAGCCATCTCGCGCGCATCTCTTTTTTGTATTGACCCGTTATCCGGCATTTGGATACCTCCTCAGTCCGGTCTGTATTGCGGATGGAAGTATACCCACCCAGCAAAAAACCGAACGGGAGGGCGTGCAGAAGCTCCATAACGCTGCTAGTCGAATAGTGCCATTTCAAAACTATGCCGGTTTACTACGATAAAACCGATAGGACCGACAACATTTGCTATTAGCAGAAAATGACAAGCTTTCTACCTGCGGCTTTGATAACGCTGTTCTTTCCATAATTGAAAGAATGCGATTCATCGTAGTAAACCGGCATAGTTTTGTAACCGACAGACCGAGTCGGCACCGCAGCAAACCTAATGACCCGGTTTCTTCCGTCCTCAAAGGATCAAATGCATGACAGGAGTGTCCCAAACTGCCGGCAGATAAGGAACGTCCCCAAGTGCCGGGCAAACAGAAAACCCTGCCGCGGGTAGCGACAGGGCTTTTGGAAGGGGACTTGGTTGTGAGGGCTCGTTAGGCGAGCTTGGCCTCGAGCTCAGCGATGCGCTTGTAGGCATCGATGGTAAAGCGGGTCTGCTTCTCCAAGATCATGGTGGTCATGAGGGTGTCCTGAGCGTGGGCCATGATGAAGGTCATCTCCATCTCGCCGCCGCCGGCCTCCTGCGAAAGCAGCTTGGTCTGCGTGTCGTGGGCGCCAATGAGTGCATCGCTCGCATCCTTGTGCAGCTGTTCGGCCTTCTCAAAATCACCCTCGCGAGCAGCATCGAGCGCTGCAAGCAGATCAGTCTGGGCGTCACCCGCGTATGCGACGATCTCGAATCCAACCATCGAGATTTCTTCTTTGGTTGCCATATTGCGTTCCTTTCACATATGAACCAATGGAGAGCATCGCGTCCGGGCATACGCGCTGCGTTGTGTATGACAGAAACATTAACATTCAAACAAAACAGAACAATGCAAAACGCAATTTCGAGCTATGAACGGTCGATTTTCGCCCGTGAACGGTTTTTAAACCAATGCGAACAATATCGAACACAATTAGTGGCAACCCAAACAGGTCCACACCCTAGCGTACATCGCGCACCGTATCGCCCTCGACGAGCACACCCGGAAACAGCATGTGCTCCACACCGGGTGCAGCGCCCTCGGCGCCGGCAATCTTGTCGACAGCCCACATGCCGACGCGCTTGTTGTCAAAGCGCACCGTGGTCAGGCGACGGTCGGGCACGATGTCGCCCAGGCTGTCGTCAACACCCACCACGCTTACGTCCTGGGGCACGTGCTTCCCGCGCGACTCGAGCCCGCGAATGCAGCCGTAGGCCATGGCATCGTTGGAAGCATAAATGGCTGTGCAGTTCGAATCGTCCGCAAGCACCTGGCCGGCGGCATATCCGCTCTGTGCCGTCCAATCGCCACGGACGAGTCGCGGCGGCTCAATACCATGCGCGCGCAATGTCTCGCGCCAGCCCTCCTCGCGACGCATGCCCGAAAGCGAGCGCTCGGGGCACGAGATAAAGTGCACGGTCTTGTGCCCCTGCTCCAGCAGGTACTCGACCACCTGGCGCGAGCAATCGAACTGGTCGTTATCGACTGTTGAACAGAGCGGGTGCTCCAGCATGGTAACGAGCACCGTCTGCATACCGGGCAGCGGCTCGAAGGTGCCAAAGTCCGCCGGCATGCGATTCATGATCACAACCATGCCATCCACCGGCAGCGCGCTCATGCGCGACGATGCACTCTCGAGGGTATACGGATGCCCGTCTACTTTAGTTAGGGTGATGGCATAGCCATGTTTGTCGGCCGCGGCGGCAAAGCCCTCCATGCGGTCGAGGTTGCCGGTGCCGGTAATGTTGAACATGGCGACGCCGACGGTCTTAAACTTGCCGCGGCGCAGCGATCGACCGGCAAAATTGGGTCGATACCCCAGCTCGCGCATGGCGGCACGCACGCGCTCCTTGGTCTCGGGGCGCACGCTGGGCGAATCGTGCACGGTGCGCGAGACCGTCTGCTCCGAGACGCCCGCGAGACGCGCCACGTCCTTAACGGAAACCGATTTTTTAACAGCGGCCATAGGTCGATCTTTCTATGTCAACGATGCCATTGGCGGCACCCTACGCAGTCAAATGAACGCCTTTAAGTATATCCAACGTCTCCCCCACAATACGTTTACCACCTAAAACCTACCGTTCACCGACAATCTTGCTTCCCCGAACGGCTTTTGTCGCCCAAATGTTAACGTTGCCATTGCGCAAATACAGAGCCACCGGGCGGCTCAAACGTTTACGCGTAAGGAATCGATGGTTCGCAGGCATAGGAACCACTGGTTCGCGTCTTTTTTTGTGTCGCAAAATGGCAACGTCAACATTTTGGCAACCGAACGCCAAAAGCTACCATCGTTGCTAACCCACCGACTCTTAGGAGCATTGCATGGAGCAACTCATCGCCATCATCGAAAAGGGCCAGCCCTTTTTCAACGCGATCGCCCGCAACAAGTACCTCAAGGCGATCCGCGACGGCTTTATCTCCGTCATCCCCATCATCATCTTCTCGTCCATCTTCTGCCTGGTAGCCTCGGTCCCCAACATCTGGGGTTTCTATTGGCCCGATGACATCAACAACGCCCTGTGGAAGTGCTACAACTACTCCATGGGCATCCTGGCCATCGCCTGTGCCGCCACCACGGCCAAGCACTTCGCCGACGCCCAGAACCGCGACCTGCCCAAGAACAACCAGATCAACTTTATCTCGTGCATGTGCGCGGCCATCATCGGCTTCTTGCTCCTTTCGAGCGACACCATCGCCACGGACGCTGCCAGCGGCTTCAACACCACCTACCTTGGTTCCAAGGGCCTGTTGACCGCCTTTATCGCTGCGTTTGTGACCGGCATCATCTACAAGTTCTTCATTAAGCGCAACATCACCGTCAAGATGCCCGAGCAGGTTCCGCCCAACATCTCGCAGACCTTTAAGGACATCATCCCCTTCTCCGTCTGCATCACCGTCTTTTGGGTCTTTGACATCGTCTTCCGCGCTGCCTTTGGCTTCTGCTTTGCCCAGGGCGTCATCCAGGTGTTCCAGCCCCTGTTCACCGCTGCCGACGGCTACATCGGTCTCGCTGTGATCTACGGTGCCATGAGCCTCTTCTGGTTTGTCGGCGTCCACGGTCCCTCGATCGTCGAGCCTGCCATCGCCGCCGCCCTCGTTGCCAACATGACCGACAACCTGGCCGCATTCCAGGCCGGCGAGCACGCCACCGCCGTCCTGACGCAGGGCGCCCAGTACTTCGTCGTCTGCATGGGCGGCACCGGCGCCACGCTCGTCCTGGTCTTTATGTTCTGCTTCCTGGCCAAGTCCCAGGAGATGCGCGCCGTCGGTAAGGCCGCCATCGTCCCCGTGTGCTTTGCCGTCAACGAGCCGCTGCTGTTCGCCGCACCTATCGTGCTCAATCCCGTCTTCTTTGTCCCGTTTGTCTTTGCCCCGATCGCCAACATCTGGATCCTCAAGGTCTTTATCGACTTCTTGGGCATGAACGGCTTTATGTACACCCTGCCCTGGACCGTCCCCGGCCCCATCGGCACCATCATGGGCCTGGGCTTCCAGCCGCTCGCCTTTGTGATGCTCGCCATCATCCTAGTCGTCGACTTTGCCCTGTACTACCCGTTCTTCCGTGCCTATGACGCCCAGAAGTGCGCCGAGGAGGCCGAGATCTCCCAGGAGGAGCTCGCCGCCCAGAACGCCGAGAAGGCCGCCAAGCTCAACGACGCCTTCCAGGGTAAAGCCGACGCCAAGAGTGTTGCCGCCGGCGCCGCTGCCGAGGCCGTAAAGGCCGATGCCCCCGCCGCTTCCGCAGCGCCCGCTGCCGAGGCAACGACCGCCAGCGACCTCAACGGCAAGCGTGTGCTCGTGCTCTGCCAGGGCGGCGGCACCTCGGGCCTGCTCGCCAACGCGCTGGCCAAGGCCGCCAAGGAGCGCGGCATCGATCTTGAGACCGCTGCCGACGCCTATGGCAACCACGTGGACATGCTCCCCGACTTTGACCTGGTCGTCCTGGCCCCGCAGGCTGCCAGCTACCTGGCCGACCTGCAGAAGGACTGCGAGCGTGTGGGCAACAAGTGCGTCGCCTGCCGTGGTAAGCAGTACATCGAGCTCTCCCAGAACGGCGACAAGTCTCTCGCCTTTGTGAGCGAGCAGCTGTCGAAGTAAGTAACGCTTAGGGCCAGCCGACTATCCAAGACCGGCTGGCCCTTCGATTTAAACGATTGGATCATCATGTCCGTTAACCCCGCCAGCGTCACCAACCCGCCCGCGCAGTTCCCCGAGGACTTTGTCTTTGGCGGCGCCACTGCTGCCTACCAGGTAGAGGGCGAGACCCGCACCCACGGTAAGGGCAAGGTCGCCTGGGACGACTTCTTGGAGGCCCAGGGCCGCTTCTCTCCCGATCCCGCCTCCGACTTCTACAACCAGTACCCCGTCGATCTGGAGCTGTGCGAGGAGTTTGGCATCAACGGTATTCGCCTCTCCATCGCCTGGAGCCGCATCTTCCCCGAGGGCACCGGCAAGGTGAACCCCGAGGGCGTGCAGTTCTACCACGACCTCTTTGCCGAGTGCCACAAGCACCACGTTGAGCCGTTTGTCACGCTGCATCACTTCGACACGCCGCTGCCCCTCTTTGAGAAGGGCGACTTCCTCAACCGCGAGACCATCGACGCCTTTGTGGACTTTGCCACCTTCTGCTTTAAGGAGTACGCCGACCAGGTGACCTATTGGTTCACCTTTAACGAGATCTGGGCCGACGCCTCCAACACCTACATCGAGGGCACCTTCCCCGGCGGCGTCAAGGCGCACCTGGCCGAGGCCTTCCAGTGCGAGCACAACATGATGCTCGCCCACGCCAAGGCGGTACTGGCCTTCCATAACGGCGGCTTTAAGGGCAAGATCGGCGTCATTCAGTCGCTGGAGTTTAAGTACCCGCTCAACGAGAACGACCCCGCCGACATCAAGGCCGCCAACAACGAGCATGTGCTGCAAAACCAGTTTTTGCTCGACGCCACCTTCCGCGGCGACTATGCCCCCGACACCCTCGAGTGCGCCAACCGCCTGGCTGCAGTCTCCGGCGGCACCATCGAAATCCGCGAGGAGGATCTCGAGATCATGCGCGAGGCAGCGCTCTACAACGACTACCTGGGCGTCAACAACTACCAGTGCCGTTTCCTCAAGGCCTACGACGGCGAGAACGACCTGCACCACAACGGCACGGGCGAGAAGGGTACCGGCCGCTGGCGCGTCAAGGGCATTGGCGAGCACGTGAACAAGCCCGGCATCCCCACCACCGACTGGGACTGGATCATCTATCCCGAGGGCCTGTTCGATCTGCTCGTCTACATTAAGCAGCGCTATCCCAACTACAAGCAGATCTTCATCACCGAGAACGGCATGGGCTACAAGGACCCCTACAAGGACGGTTTTGTGGACGACCAGCCGCGCATCGACTACATCGAGCAGCACCTGCGCTGGCTGCTCAAGGCCATGGAGGTGGGCGTCAACGTGGGCGGCTACTTCCTGTGGAGCCTGCAGGATCAGTTCTCCTGGACCAATGGCTACAACAAGCGCTATGGCTTCTTCTACGTAGACTTTGAAACCCAGAAGCGCACGCCCAAGGCAAGCGCCTACTGGTACAAGCACGTGGCGCAGATCCGTCGTCTGGACTAGCGGCCTGCGGCGAGCGGAATTGCGCCGCTCACATAACCTGTCCCCATTTCTCAGCCGGGGGTGGCACGTCACACGGCGCGCCACCCCCGGTCTTTTTGTTTTTGGGCTGGTCAGGAGCCGTTTGTCTCGATCTGTAACATCTAGCCGAGCTTTCCAGTCCTAACTGTTACAGATCGAGATAAACAGGGCGGGCCGGACCGAATTGTCTAAATCTGTAACACTAAAACCGGTTTTGGGCGTCTAGTTGTTACAGATCGAGATGAATGCACGGGGCAGTTCCCTCAATCTAAATCTGTAACAACTAGCGGGTTATTTCGCTCCTACCTGTTACAGATCGAGACAAACGGAATAGGCCGAGCCGAAAAATCTCGATCTGTAACATCTGACGGGGATTTTCGGTCCTAGCTGTTACAGATTAAGGTGAACGAGCCGAGCACGTCTACGCCCGCAGGTCCTTTACGCTGGAACGCTCGACCAACACGCCCGAGACAAGCGTACGGCTTCTGGAGCTCGGGGCTTCCAGACCTGCGACGACCTCGTTAAGCGCACGGATGCCCAGCTCGCGGTGGCGAAACTTCACCGACGTCAGAATCGAGTTGGGAATCGTCTTGTAGAGCTCATCGTCGAAGCCGATCACGGACACGTCGTCGGGCACACTGAGCCCTTTGTCACGTAGAGCCATCATCACGCCGTTTGCCATACAGTCGTTAGCAGCGAGGACCGCCGTGCAATCGGGTTTATCGGCAAGCACAAGGCCCGCGGCATAGCCACTATCCGCATTCCAATCGCCTTGCAGAGGCTCGGGCGGCTCAATGCCACGCGCCTCAAGTGCCGCACGCCAACCTTTCATACGACACTGGCTCGACAGCGACTCTTTCTTACCAGAGACGAAGTACACGTTCTTGTGCCCGCGGTCCAAGAAGTACTCGCACGCCATACGCGCGCCGCCCTCTTGGTCGTCACTGACGGTGGAGCAGGTAGGATGTTCCATCGGTGTGATAATCACCGTCTTGAGGTCTTTCGGCGCCTCAAAGGTATCAAAGTCATCGACCATCTGGCGCAGGTTGAAAATCATGCCGTCGACGGGAAGTTGCGACATCCTACGCGCCGCTTCGGCAAGGGTCATCTTCTCCCCCGCCCGCTTTTTGATCATCGTGAGCGCAAAGCCTCGCTCTTCGGCGGCATCGGCAATACCGTCAATCATGTCCACGGCACCGCCCGACAAGTGAAACAGCACCACGCCGATGCACCCGTAACGGCCCAACTTGAGCGAACGCGCGGCGAAGTTGGTTCGAAACCCGAGCGCCTCCATTGCCGAATGGACCTTATCGCGTGTCGACTCTCGCACGCTATCGGGCTCGTTGATCACGCGCGACACCGTCTTGAGAGAAACGCCTGCGGCAACTGCCACGTCGTTCATTGAGACATTTTTCTTGTCCATCGTTGCCACTACTTCTCCAGTCGGTTTTGCATCGCTTGTTTTTTGTGTTCTAGCATACACTACCTGCCTGATTGATAAATCAACCGTTTACCGAACAATATCGACCGCTCACCCGTATATCCTTGTTGCTCTTCCAAAAATGTCTTACGTTGTCATTAACGAAATGACAACGTTGTCATTTCGCAATGCCTTCCTCAAGCAGGAAGGTTTCCGGGCAGTCCTGACCATCCATCGACGACCAGTTCCATCCACATGCATCGCGCATCAAGCAGCAAAGGAGCTCTATGGACGCCATCGTAAAGATGCTCGAAAAGCATCAACCGTTCTTTGAGAAGATCTCGAGGAACATCTACCTCCAGGCCATCAAGGACGGATTTCTTGGGTGCATGCCCATTGTCCTCACCTCTTCGATCTTTCTGCTGATTGCCACCCTTCCTGGCGTAGTTGGCATCACGCTGCCCCAGCCGCTCATCGACTGGTGCAACAAGCTGTACAACTTCACCATGGGCGTCATGGGCATCATGGTTGCCGGCACCACTGCCAAGAACTTTACGGCTTCCATGAACCGTCGCATGCCCGCCGGCAAGGTGCTCAACGACGGCTCCACCACGGTGGCCGCCCAGTGCAGCATGCTGCTGCTCGCTGTTACGCAGTTCACCACCAAGTTCAACGGCTCCGAACTTTCGGTCTTCGATTGCACCAGCATGGGTACGCGCGGTCTGTTCTCGGCCTATATCGCCGCGTTCATTACCGTGTGGGTCTATAAGTTCTGCGTCTCGCGCGATCTGACCATTAAGCTGCCCAAGGAGGTCCCGGGCGCCATCGCTCAGAACTTCCGCGATATCATCCCCTTTGGCGGCGCCGTCATCATCTGCGGCATCATCGATGTCGTCGTGCGCAACCTCATGGGCGTTCCGTTCTCCGAGCTGCTTATCAAACTGCTCTCCCCGCTCTTTACCGCTGCAGAAACCTATCCTGGCCTTATCCTTATCCAGGCAGCCACCGCGTTCTTCTGGTTCATCGGCGTCCACGGCCCCTCGATCGTCCAGCCGGGCATCGACCCCATCCGTCTTGCCAACCAGGCCGAGAACCTGCAGGTTCTGCTGGCAGGCGGCCACCCCGCCCACTCCCTCACCTTTAACATGTCGCTCGTGGGTGAATTCGGCGGCACCGGCGCCACCTTCATCGTGCCGCTTCTGCTAATTCTCTTTATGAAGTCCAAGCAGCTCAAAGCCGTCGGTAAGGCCTCGATTGTTCCTGTTGCCTTCGCCGTCAACGAACCGCTGCTCTTTGGCGCGCCGATGATCCTTAACCCCTACATGCTCGTCCCCTTTGTTGCCGCCGGCTGCGTCAACGTAAGTGTTGCCAAGTTCTTTATCGATAACGTGGGCATGAACGGCTTCTCCTTCGTGGTGCCTTGGGCCACCCCCGCCCCCATCGGCATTTTCATCACCACGAACTTCCAGCTTATCGCCTTGGTATTTGTCGCGATCATCATCTTGCTGGACGCCATCATCTACCTGCCGTTCTTGAAGGCATACGATAAGCTGCTCTGCGACCAGGAGGCCGAGCGCGCCGCCGAGCTGGGTCTTGAGTCCGATGGTGCTGCCGCCATCGCCGCCAACGCCTCTGCGCCCGTTGTCGAGCAGACTACCGCTTCCGTCGAGCCGACCGCCGCTGTCGCCGACAGCAAGCCTGTCGCCGATCAGCTCGAGCCCGCCGCCGACGCATCCACCAAAAAGGACGTCGATGGCCTGAAGGTCCTCGTCCTGTGCGCCGGCGCCGGCACCTCTGCCATGCTTGCCAACGCCATCAAGGAAGGCGCTGCGCAGACCGGAGAGAACATCGCTTCCTCTGCCGGCGCTTATGGCCAGCACACTGCCATCATGGATCAGTACGACGTCATCGTGCTTGCCCCGCAGGTTCGTAGCTACTACAACGACATGAAGGCCGACACCGATCGCCTGGGCATTAAGCTGCTCGCTCCGCGCGGTAAGGAATATATCGACCTTACCCGTGACCCCGCTGGCGCCATCAAGTGGCTCCGCGAGAACCTCGACTAGTTACCTCCCTCTGTTGGTGCCCGAATCCCCAGTTCGGGCACCTCTCCCTATTCGTATCCCACAGAAAGGATGACTCATGACCAACCCCATGCAGTTCCCCGACGGCTTTGTGTTTGGCGGCGCCACCGCCGCTTACCAGGTTGAAGGCGAGACCCGTACGCACGGCAAGGGCAAAGTGCCCTGGGACGATTTCCTGGCTGCTCAGGGTCGCTTCTCCCCCGATCCTGCAAGCGATTTCTACAACAAGTACCCGGTCGATATCGACCTGTGCCAGCGCTTCGGCATCAACGGCATCCGTGTCTCCATAGCTTGGAGCCGTATCTTCCCCAGTGGCACCGGCGAGATTAACCCCGAGGGCGTCGCTTTCTATCACGAGCTCTTTGCCACCTGCAACAAAGCTGGCGTTATCCCCTATGTCACGCTCGATCACTTCGATACGCCCGAGGCCTTTTACCAGGACGGCGGCGAGGGATTCCTGACGCGCACGACCATCGACGCCTTCGTCGAGTACGCCAAGTTCTGCTTTGCCGAGTTCACCGAGGTCAAGCACTGGTTTACCTTTAACGAGATTCCCGCGACCGCCGAGGGCAGCTTTATCGTCGGCAACTGGCCGCACGGCGAGAAGTATCGCCTGGACAAGGCCTTCCAGCTCATGCACAACATGATGGTAGCCCACGCCAAGGCTGTCGTCGCCTTCCATGAGGGCAGCTTTGAGGGCGAGATCGGCATTGTCCAGAACCTGGAGCCCAAGTATCCCCTCGACCCCAACAACGCCGCCGACTGCGAGGCGGCTCGCATGGCCGACGTCATCAACAACCGCTGGGTACTCGACGCCACCTTCCGCGGCCACTATGCAGCCGACACCATGGAGGCTGCGACCAAGCTGGCCCATATCGCCGGCGGCGAGCTCGACGTCCGCGACGAGGACATCGCCGCGCTGACCGCCGCGCTCCCCTACAACGATTGCCTGGGCGTCAACACCTACAAGTGCCAGTTCCTGCGTGCCGCCGAGGGCGAAAACGACATCAACCACAATGGCACCGGCGACAAGGGCTCCTCGCGCTGGTTCCTCAAGGGCGTGGGTGAGTCATGCGTGCGCGAAGGCGTACCCACCACCGATTGGGACTGGATTATCTATCCCGAGGGTCTCTACGACCTGCTGCTGCGCATTAAGAACGATTACCCCAACTACAAGAAGATCTACATCACCGAGAACGGCATGGGCTATAAGGACGACTTTGAGGACGGCTTTATCGACGACGCCCCTCGCATCGATTACATGCGCCAGCATCTCGCGTGGATCCTCAAGGCGATCGACGGCGGTGTGAACGTCGACGGCTACTTTGTGTGGTCGCTGCAGGACCAGTTCTCCTGGACCAACGGCTATAACAAGCGCTACGGCCTGTTCTACATCGACTTTGAGACCCAGAAGCGCTATCCCAAGGCAAGCGCGTACTGGTACAAGAATGTCGCGGAGACCGGCCTGCTCATGGCCTAGTTTCCGCCGCATACTCCCTGTCGGCCGCATACGAATCCCAAACCGGTTCGTATGCGGCCTTTTTGTTTTGGCTCGGCCCGAGCAGACCGTTTGTCTCGATCTGTAACATCTAGCAGGGATTTTCGACCCCAATTGTTACAGATTGAGATGAACGGGAGCACCCGGTTCGAAATATCTAGATCTGTAACATCTGACTCGCTTTTGGCCGCCTAGATGTTACAGGTTGAGACGATTCGACGGCACCGGCAGCATGGACACATCGTGGTACAATTGTGTCCCAACGCAAAGGAGGTACCCATGTCAGCTTGTGTGCCCGTCCGAGATATGAAGGACACTGCTGCATTCACCACGCTTGTTGAGTCTGAGCGCGACGTCACCGTAACTAAGAACGGCTACGAGGCCATGCACTGCATCAGCAGCGACCAGTATCGCCTCATGCAAGAAGAAATCGCCAAGGCAAAACTGCTGTCTCGCATGATGATGGCAGAAGACGAAATATCGCAAGGCGACTACAGCGACTACGAATCCTTCGCGGCTTCGATGCGAGACAAATATGACCTATAACGTCGTAATCCTCAAAAGCGCGCGGTATGAGTACGAAAGTATTGTCGGATACCTTGCTCAAATCCTCAAGAATCCGCGTGCAGCAGGCAATTTTGTCGCTGAGTTTGAATATCAGCTTGACCTGCTTCGCGAGCAGCCGCTCCTACGGCCTCTCTCCCATATACGAGAGCTGGCGGCACGCAATTATCGATCGTTTCCCGTCAACAACTACGTGTGTCTTTACAAGTGTGAGCGCGATACGATCTATATCGCCCATGTCTTTCACCAGTCACAGGACTACGCCCGCCTGGTCTAGCCCGGCAGCACGAGCTAGCAGATGACCTGCGTGTGTTCCTCGATGGCGGCGCGGTCCTCGGCGGCGATACCTGGCTCGCACACCACGGCGTCTAAATTGTCCAGGCGACAGAAGGTATAGAAATCGCGCTTGCCGATCTTGCTGGAGTCGGCGATCAGATAGCGCGAGTCTGCCTTGCTAAAAGCGAGCTGCTGGATACGGCCCTCGTCCATGTTGGACGTAGACACGTCACCGTCCAAGATGCCGTTGGCGCCGATAAACGCCGCATCGATGCCCAGCGCGCGCAGGGTATCCTCGGCCGTTGGTCCCACAAAAGCGGCGGTGCGGCGACGGTACATACCGCCCACGAGGCACAGCTCGCAGTCTTCGCGCGCCTCGAGCAGGTTAAACACCGAAAGCGAATTGGTCACAATGCGCAGGCGAAACGTCGGCAGCATCGAGGCCATCTGCTCAACCGTGGTGCCCGTGCCCAAAAAGATGGTCGAGCCCTCCTCGATAAGCTCCACAGCACGGCGCGCAATCTGCAGCTTTTCCTCGGCATGCTTAGTGCGCTTTTCGCTGTGCGAATACTCATGGCGCAACATAGCGTGCGGACGGCCCTGTGCACTGCGGGCTCCGCCGTGCACGCGCTCGATCTCGCCTAGGCTCGCAAGTTCTTCGAGGTCGCGGCGAATCGTCATGTCCGAAACGCCCAACGCATCCGAAATCTCTTTGACCGAGACCGTGCCCTGCTCCTCGAGCAGCTGACGAACCTTATCCTGTCGCTCTGCCTTAATCACGATGAATCCTCGCCGTTCTTTGCGCGCATATCATTCAAACAGTAACGAACAAATTGTATCAGACTCGTACGCGTCAAAAATGAACGCCCGCACAGCTCCAATCATCACTTTTTTGAGAAAAATACCCCCAGCTTTAGTGGGGTGTAGTGATAATCTCGCCTGTTCGCGCTACAGTTTGTCGGAAATACCTCGATGTTAGGAACCAAATGATCACTTCCGAGCTTTTCGGCACCGCGCCGTGCGGTACCCCCGTTCATCGTTACACCCTCGACGGGCCCGAGATCTGCGTTCGCATTATGGACTATGGCGCCACGGTGCTTGGTATCGATGTGCCCGACATTCCCGGCAACGTGCGCGATGTGGTGCTGGGCTTCGATAAGCTCGAGGATTACTTTGACAACCCCGCCTGCTTTGGCGCGACCATCGGCCCTGTGGCAAACCGCACCGCTGGCGCCACGATCGCCATCGACGGCACGGACTGGCATATGCCCGCCAACGAGGGCGCCAACAACCTGCACAGCGACCTTAAGCACGGCCTGCACAAACGTGTGTGGGATGTTGAGCTCGACGAGGTCCATAACGCCGTGCGCATGACCACCTCGCTTAAGGATGGCGAGCTGGGCCTGCCCGGCAACCGAACCTTTACGGCCGTGTTTACCGTTACGCGCACCGGCGTCTTCCGCATCGATTATGGCTGCGAGAGCGACCGCGCCACCTACGTGTCCATGACCAACCACACGTACTTTAACCTTGCAGGCCATAACGCCGGCATGGACTGCGAACATTTCTTTGTCGCCAACGCCGCCCACTACCTGCCCATTAACGAGCAGAACATCCCCACCGGCGAGATTGCTCCGGTCGAGGGAACACCGTTTGACTTTCGCGAGCTTCGCCCCGTCGCACCCGGCATGGAGGCCGACGACCCGCAGATCAAGCAGGCCCGTGGCTACGATCACTGCCTGTGCATCGATGGCTATCAGTACGGCCGCAACCTGCGCCGCGCGATGCACGTCGAGGAGATGTGGACCGGTCGTGAGATGGACTACTACACCACTGCCCCGGGCGTGCAGCTCTACACCGGCAACTGGCTGGGCGACGAGCACGCCAAGGACGATGCCAACTATGGCTGGGGCGCCGGCTTTGCCCTCGAGGCCGAGATGTACCCCGACACGCCGCACCAGCCTCTGTTCCCGCAGGGCATTGTGGGCCCGGGCCATCCCTACAGCAATGTGATCGAATACCACTTTATGAGGCACTAAGCCCGCAACGCGACATATCGCACAGCAGCGCCCGCCGACACCACCGCCAGCGGGCGCTTTTTCATCTTTTAGGCTCGTTTTTTCTGTGACTGTATAAGTGACATATCAAAACTATGCCCATTTACTACGTTTAGCCCGGGATGCTCGACCATGCACCGGTTTTTGTTAAATTCGCAAGCCGTCTACCTGCGGTTTTGTTTTTCTCAAATTCGACATGCTCGGCGATAGCCGACCAAACGTAGTAAATGGGCATAGTTTTTGACAGGCGGCATCGCGCGCATCCCTCGCAAGGGCAAAATGATCCGTTTTCCTCCGTCCCCAAGGGATCAGTTGAACAGATTGCCAATGGGGTCGGGGGCGGAACTGGGGAGATAACGGATTTCTAGCTCTATGCCGAGCTTTTGCAACTCTTTGAAGGCGGCGATGTCCGTATCGCCTACGGCAATGGCAGGCGTTGCAGAGCGCTTGCCCTCCCTCGCCCGCATATGGCCGATGCTGATCTTGGTTATTGGCACACCGCCCTTAACCAGCGCGAGTGCATCCGTGGGCGACGCCACCATGATGAGAATCCATTGGCGCGGCGTTGCGGTATAAATGATGTCGATGGTCCTTTGCACCGAGAAAAACCGCGTCCAAACGCCTTCTGGCACCGCCACCCTCATTGGTGCCCATTGGCGCGAATCCGCCGCGATCTCATCGTTGACGATTAGGACAAGGTTGGAACCCACGGCTTCGTTCCACAGCTCAACGTCTTGCCCGTAAATGAAACGGTCATCGATACGCGTAAGAAGAATCTTGGGTTGAGCCATGGCTGCCCCATTCTGTTTGAGACCCATACGAGCGGGACGTCGACCACCAACTCAACAGCAGGTCAAGTAACAAATGGGCACTGCAGACATCACGCCTCTAATATTAGTGCATTTAAAGTGAGAAAAGCCGTCAGAACACTTGCGCGGATGTGCGATGTCCCGTATCATAGACAGCCGTTGACGCCTCAGTTGCGTCATCATATGGCCGCCAGCGTAGCTCAGTTGGTAGAGCACCGCTCTCGTAAAGCGGGGGTCACCGGTTCGAGCCCGGTCGCTGGCTCCATTACACAAGATAGCCGCCTTCGGGCGGCTTTTTTGTTGCCGATTTTGAGTGCGTGCGCGCCAATCCAAACATCGCCACGTCAACGGCGGCCCACTCGGTGGACTTCGGGTTTAATGCTTAGGGGCGGGGATTTACCAAAGTGAAATCTTAATGAAAAGAAACCCAGCTGCAACAATTGCCATGGTGAGGGCTCGAATTGGCCATATAGATCTAAAATAGTCACGATATACAAATGTCGAGAGACGTTGGGGATATAGATGAAAAGAACTAAGGGTTTTCTTTTGTTGGTATTGATGCTGCTCGGACTGTTCTGCCTGAGTGGCCCTTCTTGGGCCAAGGCTGTCTGTCCTGAAGGTGAGCCTCAGCAGTCTTATACGGGCAGTCTGCTGATAACTGCTAAGGAGGGCGATGCCGACTCTCAGTCTTGGGTAAATCCCCTTGCCACTTTTGAGGGGGACGGCGGAACGGTCAAGCTTGACCATATTGGTAGCGGGATTTTGAGGTGGCAAGTTCTTCCGGACAAAATTGCGAACGATCCCTTCTCTTTTGCTGGAACGATATATCTATACAAGGTTGTGAGCGGAAAACAAAAATACGTCGATTGCTATCCGACAAACGGGTCTGGAATTGCATTCACCGGCATTTCGGGGCAGATTGATACACATGTACGAAAGGGAACCTATGTGGTGCGTTGGGTTGGAGCTGCTGCAGGCCCGATATGGATTGCGGTCTTGCGCCCCGATGTCCAAATAGGTTTCTCTCTCTAGACGGGAAGTTGCTCATGAACGCCATATACGACGGGGATGACTGGGTCGATCATTATACTTGGCGCCTGGTCGGCTCGAACGACAATGGGGATGTGGTGTTTGATGGACTATGTCCAAAGCATCTTCATCCTTTTGTCTCGTCGTTAATTGAGAGTTCCGCTCGTGTTGCCCCCTACAGCTCGGCATCGCTTCATGATACGGACGTTTTGAAGACCATAAGGGAATCAATTGACGAGGGCACGATGAGCGGCCCGCTGTTTTCTCGGCTTGTGGGGCTAGATGAGATTGGCTCGAAACGACTGCTTGCGGGCGAAAAAGTGGAACTCACTTATCGGTCGATGATTTCAATCTTGCGGCTAGCCGATGTTCTTCGCAAATAAATGAGGCTTCCCTATTCAAAACAGAAAACCCCGCCAAACGTGATTTCCCTAGGGAAAACCCGTTTGGCGGGGTCCTAGCGTGATTTCCCTAGGGGAATCACGCCATCAGACGAACAGCTCAGCCGAGCAGCTCGCTACTCCTCCCAGTAGGCGTCGGCAAGCAACTTAAAGCAGATCTTCTTGACCGGCTGTGCGCCATCGCCCGGGAACTCGAGCGTGGGCATGTGGGGCTCGCCGGCAACGAACAGCGCGAATTTGTCGTCGGCAAGATCGCCGGCGATCGAGGCGTCGGAATCGACCAGATCATAGTCGTCCTTCTCGTCAAACTCCTGGACCAGCGTCAGGCTGCCCGTAGCGACCTTGAAGGCCTCGCGACCCTCGACGTCGATCTGCAGGTCGTGATAGCGCTGATGCGTCTCATAGTGAGCCTCAGCCTCGGGACGCGTCGTGGGAGACATGACGTTCGCAAAGACCTTCTCACCCAAAATCGGATGGCTGCCGACCTCGAGCTGTGCCGGGTCGTTCTCCTCGAGCCAGTCGATCAGCACGTCGAGGCCCTTGAGCATTCCGCGGTATTCCTCGATATCGCCCAATGCGCCGTAAATCATCTAAATCCCCTCTCGGATCGTTTATTTGGCAGCTACTCGGTAAATGCATTACCGACGCTGTTGCCACCCACATACGTCTCGACCAGGGTAAGGTCGGGATTGAACACGACAGCATCGGCGTCGCGCCCCGGCATAATGCTACCGCACTTGCCGTCAACTCTAACCACAAGTAAGCAACCGATGCCGGGGGCGGCGCACAAGCTCCTACAGCTCGGTCACGACAACGCCGTTGTAAACCTCGTCCCAACGATCCATAACCAAGTGGCCAGTCATGGGATCCATGGCATTGAGCTTGCCGCAGGTGTTGGCGGTACGCAGCACCGTCTCGTCATCCGCGCCAGCAGCAATCGCATGCGCGAAGCCGGCAATGGTCGAATCGCCAGAGCCCGTAGCGTTAACGGCGGGGATATCGGGGGTCTTGGCGCGGAATGCACGGCCATTATGGAAGCCCACGGAGCCGGCAGCGCCCATGGACACGACGACCCAGGGGATATCGGAGAAGCGGGCATCAGAGGCGAGCGCGGCGCGGAGCTCGTCCACATCGTCGGTGGTAAAGCTCGTGCCCAGAAGGCCGTTAATCTCGGTCAGGTTAGGCTTGACCAGCTCGGGCTTAATTTCGGACTTAAGGGCGGCCTCGAGCGAAGCACCCGAGGTATCGAGCAGCACCTTGGCGCCGGCGTTCTCGGCAATACCCGTGATCTTGGCGTAGTAGCCTGCCTCGACACCACGGGGCAGCGAACCCGAGATGGTAACGACAGCGGCCTTGCTCGCAAGCTCGGCGAACTTGGCGGTAAAGGCATCGAGCTCCTCGGGGGCAATCGTCGGGCCGCTCTCGAGTAGCTCGGTCTGGTTGCCGGCGTGGAGGATGTTAAGGCAAATGCGAGTCTCGCCCTTGATGGGTACAAAATCATTCTTAATGCCGTTGGCATCCATGAGCTCGGCCATGTAGGCGCCCATGTGGCCGCCGAGTAGACCGGTTGCCACAACGTCGTCGCCCAGCTGACCCAGTACACGGGCCACGTTGAGACCCTTGCCGCCGGCGGTCTTTTCGGGCGTCACACGGTTAACGTCGTCGATAATGAGCTCATCGAGCTGATAGCGTGTATCGACGGACGGGTTCATCGTAACGGTGAGGATCATTTTTAGCTCCTTATCTCGCAGGCTCCTTGTGCCTCGCGATACGAGTCGACAAAACGGAATTACAGAATCTCAATCGTGAACGAGCGAACGACGGTCTCCTTGGGCTTGGCGACAAGGCAGCCACGCTTATGCTCAAGCACGTCGTCCTCATCGGAGCAGGTCGAAAGGCCGCCCCAAGGCTCAACTGCCACAAAATCACCCTCGGGCTTGCTCCACACAATGAGATATGGGAAGCCCTCAAAGCTCAGGCGGACGCCCTTGTCCTCGCCCTTTTTGGAAAGCGTGACCTGGCGGCTCTCGAGCACGTCAAAGATGGTCTCCGCAAAATCGAAGAGCTCGTGCGACAGGGGCAGCGTCTTTCCCACCATGGGGTTCTTGGAGCGCTTGTCCACGTCAATCAAGCCAGTCGAAGGGACAGCGGTGCAAAGCTCTGCAGCCTCTTCTTTCTCAAAGCGCAACTCGTAGTCCGTATAGGCCTCGCCCTCATCGAGCGGGCACCTAAAGCCGGGATGCCCACCGATAAAGAACGGCATGTCCTCGGTGCCCTCGTTGGTAACCTCATAGGAGACACGCACGGCGGCGTCCTCGAGCGTATAGCGGGCGACGAGCCTAAACGGATACGGATAATCGCTCAGCAGCGCGGCGTTATCCTCCGAAGCCAGGCACATAGCCAACTCGTTCTCGCCTTGGCTCAGCAGCTTCCACTCCTGCTTGCGCGCAAAGCCGTGGCGAGCGAGCTTTACATGATGCCCGGCAAACGTCATGGCGCTGTTGTCGCGCAAGCCTCCGCAAATCGGGAAGCAAATCGGCGCCTGGCCGGACCACACGGTGGGATCACCCTGCCACAAGTACTCGCGACCTCCGGCCTCAATCGAGGTAAACGAGCCACCAGCCGTGGAAACCTTAATAGAAATCGAATCGTTGGAGAGAGCGTATTCCATTACCCATCCTTTCGAACAACTGCTTTATTTCACGCAAGCGCCCGTTTCAATCCTAACCATAGAACAAACCCGCACGCTCATCGATGCGTCCGGTATCCCGGCCATGTAACGGGGTACCATACAGACATTGATGCAATTACAGCTGAAAGGCCTTCTTATGCGAACCATCATTCTTTATGCCTCACGCCACCACGGCAATACGAAAAAGCTCGTGGACGCCATCGTCGAGGCGCACCCCGAAATCGATACCCTCGACGTGAAAACACTCGGCAAAAACGAGTATCCCAACCTGCACGAATACCATCTGATTGGTGTCGCCACGGGCATCTATTACTCCGAGATCGACAAGGACATGGCACGCGTGCTCACTAACGTGTTGCAGCCGCAGGACAAGGTGTTTGGCCTTATGACCTACGGTGGCAAAAACAAGTGGTACGGCAAGGATATCGATGGCATCTGCCGCATGAGGCAGGCCATCTTTATGGGTGTCTACGGCTGCCCCGGCTTTGATACGTGGGGGCCGTTCAAACTCACCGGCGGTGTCCAAAAGGGGCACCCGACCGCTGAGGAAATTAAGGGTGCCGTCGACTTCTTCGACAAGATCGAAGACGAGTATGGAGACATCATCGTCGAAGAGTACGCCAAGCGCGAGAAGCGCCTAGCATACGAGAAGGAGCATCCTGCAGGAGGCCTGGTGGCCGGCGTTAAGCGTACGGCAAAGAAAATCGCTAGCAAGCTGTAACTGTAAAGGTGCTTTTGAGCGTTTAACCCGTACGGCGGGTCCGAGCAGATTCGGGCCCGCCGTCTTTTTCTTTCGTTACTCGGTAAAGGCGTTGCCGACGCTCTGGCCGCCAACATACGTCTCGACGAGGGTGAGCTCATGGTCGAACACGACAAAGTCGGCGTCGCG
The DNA here is from genome assembly GCF_028207065.1 of Collinsella aerofaciens. Lineage (GTDB taxonomy): Bacteria > Actinomycetota > Coriobacteriia > Coriobacteriales > Coriobacteriaceae > Collinsella > Collinsella aerofaciens_AR. The sequence continues at coordinate 15,309 of NZ_JAQLFP010000029.1, read as the reverse complement.
ACCCGGCATGATGCTGCCGCACTTATCCTCGATGTGCGCGGAGCGTGCCGGCACCTCGGTTGCCATGCGAATGGCGATATCGGCGCTGGCGATGCCCCAGTCGACGATGTTCTTGACGCCCTGGGCAAGCGTGAGCACCGAACCGGCAATGCTCTTGCCATCGGCGAGCCAGCACAGGTTGTCCTTCATGATGACGTCCATGCCGCCGCTGGTGTAGCTGCCCTCGGGCATGCCGCCGCAGCCCAGGCAGTCGGTGATGAGTACCGTGTGCTGCCAGCCCTTGGCCTGCAGCAGCGCCTTGATGGCGGCAGGGTTTACGTGCTTGCCGTCACAGATGATCTCGGCGTAGGTCTCGGACGTGGACATAGCAGCACCCACGACACCGGGCTCACGGTGATGCAGCCCGCGCTGGCCGTTATAGGTATGCGTAAAGCAGCTGGCACCGGCGTTGATGGCGGCGATGCACTCATCGTAGGTGGCGTCGGAGTGACCGATGCTGGTCACCACACCCTTGGCGTTCAGAGCAGCCGCATAAGCAGCGGCACCGTCGCGCTCGGCCGCCATGGCGCTCTTAACGATGCGACCGCCCGCAGCCTCCTGCCACTGATCAAAGACCTCCTCGGAGGGATCGATAAGATAAGCGGGGTTCTGCGCGCCCACGTGCTTCATGGTAAAGAAGGGGCCCTCCAGGTAGATGCCCTGAATGCGAGCACCGCAGAAGTCGGGGCCGCGACCCTCGTCCGCCTGAGCGATGGCGGCGCAGGCGTCCTTGATCTGCTCGACGCCATCGGTGAACGTCGTGGGTAGCCAGCTGGTGGTACCGCGACGGGCGAGCTCAGTCGAGCTGATATCGATACCCTCGGGGTCGTTATCGGTAGTTGAGTGGTTGTAGAAGCCATGGATGTGGGTATCGACCATACCCGGTGCGATCCACGATCCCGTGTAGTCCTTGATCTCGCAAGAGGGCTCGTCGGCCTGCCAGGCGCCAAAGACGCCATCCTCGACCATAAGATAGCCGCCCAGCTGCGGACCTGCCGGCAAGAAGAACTTGTCAGCCTTAATTGCGTACGTGCTCATATGCACTCCTTGCTTCTAAAGCAGTTGACTATGGTGATGCTTATACCCGGTCCAAGTGAAAACAAAAAGCGCCCGCCCGCCGTTATGAGCGGACGGGCGCCCTTACAGGGGGGACGCGATTAAGCGGTGAAGGGGTGAATCGTCACGCCCTTAACCACGCGGTTGACCGTGCCGGTGGGGCTCGGCGTATCGGGCGTGTTGCCCACGCGCACGGAGTTGAGCAGGCTAATGGCCTGGGCAAACATCACGAACGGCAGGGCAAGGTAGCCCTCGGGGAGTGCCTCATAGCCCTTAAAGGTGAAGGACTCGCCCTCGTAGACGGTAGCGCCATCCTGCTGAACGGCAACGGTGTGCTGAGCGATCTTGTCGCCACCGATCTCGTTGAGGATGTCGATGTCGTACTGACGGGTGTAGGCGTCGTTGTTGACGAACACGAAGACGAGCGTCTTATCGTCGACGAAGGACTTAGGTCCGTGACGATAGCCCATGGAAGTGTCGTAGGAAGTAGCGACCAGACCGTGAGCAAGCTCGAGAATCTTAAGCTGGCTCTCCTGAGCAAGGCCGCCAAAGGAGCCGGAGCCCAGGTAGGTCACGCGGTTGAAGTCGCCAGCGAGGTAATCGGCGACCTCGGACTCGCGAGCGATGACCTCCTCGCCCATCTTGGCGATGGTCTCGACCCACTCGGCCTTCTGCTCGTCGGAAGCCTCGTCAAAGATGAGGGTAGAGAGCAGGGTCATGCAGGTGTAGGAACCGGTCATGGCGAAGCCCTTGTCGTTGGCGCGCGGGATGAGCAGCGTCAGCGCATTGGGGTCATCAGCGGACTCGACAGCGAGCTTGCCCTCGGGCGCGCAGGTGATGTTGAGGAACTTGACGTTGTGGACGAGCTCCTTGGCAACGGCGACGGCAGCAAGGCTCTCGGGGCTGTTGCCGGAGCGGGCAAAGGAAACCACGAGCGTGGGATCCTCGGCGCGCAGGAAGTCGCGCGGTGCGCTCACGATGTCGGTCGTGGCGATGGGCTTAAAGTCGTAGAGATCAGTGTTGCCAGCGTGACGCAGGTACGGGGCGCAGGTATCGCCAACGTAGTCGGACGTACCGGCACCGGTGAAGACAACGGACAGACGGCCCTCGCCCATAGCGCGAGCCTCGGCCAGGAAGGCCTCGATGGCCTCCTTGTTCTCGCGATAGATGTTGAGCGTATCACGCCAAAGCTCGGGCTGCTGAGCAATCTCGGCCGTGGTGATCTGGGCGCCGAGCTCGGTGAGCTCCTCGACACTCTTCTCGAACATTTCTAATACCTCTCTCTAGAAGTAATCCTCTGACGTGCAATTATACACTTCGGTTGGTTATCTGGTAGTAACCAGTTAAATACAAAGAATCATCATATGGAAACGGTGCAGACACTAATCGCTACGCTGGTGGTAAACCTTGTATTTAAACTGATCGGCACGAGCAACCGAGAGCGTATACTCCACAACCTCGTTTGACTCGTTATACGTAGTCCTAACCAAATCGAGCACAGGCGAGCCCTCGACGATTTCCAAAAGGTGGGCATCGGTGGGACGGGCTATGCTCGCATAGAACTCCTCTTCGGCCACGCGTATTTTTTGCTTAAAGTCTTGCTCAATCACATCGTAAAGCGGCTTACGCTCCAGCAGCGGTCGCTTTAGGGACAGAAATTGACGAACCGGTAGATAGCTACGTTCGACCATCATGGGCATGTTGTCGGCAGAACGAAGGCGCTTGAGCTTAAAAATGCGATCACCGATACGTAATCCCATATGCTCGGCCAGATTCTTATCGGCCTCCATCTCGCAAAAATCGAGAATCGTGGTCTCGGGGTCGCGACCCATCGCGCGCATCTGCTCGGTAAAGCTGTAGGACTGCATAAGATTGGTTGCCTTTGCCGAACGGTCGGTCACAAAGGTACCGCGACCGTGCTGCCGAACCACCAGTCCTAAACGCTCCAGTTCCTGCAGAGCCAGGCGTACCGTAGTGCGCGAGAGACCATAGCGCTCCGAAAGTTCGCGCTCGGAAGGAATCATGTCACCGGCGCGATATTCATGGTCAATCTTTTCGGTCAGAATATCGACCAGCTGATCGTACAGCGGTTGCTTGCGCGCTCCGATCGCCATCCTATCCTCCCTTTTGCTCAAACTAGGCTACTACCTTGGGTGTTTAGCATTATCTGTCCGCCACACCCGAATCATCAAGAAAACAAAAGCCGCGCGCTCTTTCGAGCACGCGGCTTTTAACATACACATGGCTTAAGGGGTCGGGGTGTGAGCCGCGTAGGGACACACCCCTCAAGCTAGAGCCTTACCAGATGCTCGGCCAGAGACCAAGCGGGCCAGCGCCCAGGATGCCCAGAACGAAGAGCAGCAGAATGCCCTTGGTCGGGGTCCAGCTGTGCTTAGCGAACATGTAGTAAAGCAGCAGCGTAAGCATAAGCGGGACGAGCTTCGGGACGATGGTGTTGAGGGTGTCGGCAACAGAGAAGTTGACCGGATCCTCGGTGACGGTGCCGTAGGTAACGGACTCCATGCCGTTGCCCAGATCGGTGACGCCGCACTCGACAGCGTTGCCGTCGGCATCGGAAGCGGTGAGGGCGTTGCCGTCCTCATCGGTCATGGCGATGGTACCGGCCTCAGCGGTCTCGGTATCGATGCCCTCCATACCGGTGAAGTTCTCGGCCTCCTTCTCGGAGACGATCACGGTAGTAGCGGAGAGGCCACGGGTGGTGCCGTTGGGGATCTGGAGGTTGATCTGGGTGCCACCCATGGTGACGACCAGGCAACCGACGACGAAGACGCCCATAATGGAAGCGGCACGCGTGAAGGCCTGCATGTTGGCAGTCAGAGCGTCAATAGCGCTGGTGCCAAGCTTGTAGGACCAGTTCATGAGCCAGAAGCGCAGAGCGAACTGGACGACGTTGAAGATCACCAGGAAGATGATCGGCGCAGCGGCGTTGCCGTTGATGGCCATGTTGGAGGTGATGCCGGCCGTGATAGGCACGAGCGTCAGCCAGAACAGGGCGTCACCGATACCACCGAGCGGGCCCATTGCGGCGACGCGGACGGCGCGGATCGTGGGGATGTCAACCTTGTTCTGCTCGAGCGAAAGCACGATACCCATAACAAAGGTGACGAGGAACGGGTGGGTGTTGAAGAACTCCAGGTTGTGGCTCATGGAAGCCGCGAGGTCGTTCTTGTTGGTGTGGATCTTCTCCAGACCGGGGATGATGGAGTAGAGCCAGCCAGCGGCCTGCATGCGCTCGTAGTTGAACGATGCCTGCAGGAAGCAGGAGCGCCAAGCCATCTTGTTGAGGGTCTTCTGGTCGAGCTGCGGAGCAGGAGTAAGATCCTCGTAGTGCTCCGGGATCACATACTCATTAGATGCCATCTTCGAAGTCACCTCCGTCAGAAACAGCTGCACCCTTCAGCTCGGTCTGCTGCTGGAAGTCCCAGAAAGCGATGCCGAAGCCGATGAGAGCGAGGATGAGCAGAGCAGGGGTTGCCAGAGAATCGTTGGCAACGGTGATGAGCGCGAGGCCAAAGCCCATGAGGAAGAAGCCCCACATATCACGGTTCATCATAACCTTGAGCAGGACGGCGAAGCCGACGAAGCGCATCATGCCGCCTGCAGCGGAGAGACCGGTCTGCAGCCAAGTCGGGATGGCGGAAGCGATGGTCTGACCGATGGTAGCGCCAGCGATGAAGAACAGGGTGACGACGACAGCGAAGATCAGGCCGAGCAGAGCCATGGCGAAGTAGTTCAGACGCTCGATACCCTTGGTGTCGGCGTTGTGAGCCATGTTGTCCGCGGAGGACATGAGCGGCGACATAAGCGTGAAGACCAGGGTAACGCCGAGCTGACCAAGCAGAGCGAACGGAATGGCAAGGCCGACTGCCGCGTTGGGCTCGAGGCCCGTAGCGATAGCGAGAATGGCTGCCATGATGCCGCCGATGACGGCGTTAGGCGGCTGAGCACCTCCGATCGGCATGTTGCCGATCGTCATGAGCTGATAAGTACCACCCACGAGAAGACCGGTGTTGAGGTCGCCAAGGATAAGACCAATGACGGCGCCGGTGACGATGGGCTGATAGAGAGACTCGAGGAAGTTAAACTGGTCGATTGCCGCGACGAACGTGACGATGAAGACCAGAGCGACCTGGAAGATCGTGTATTCCATCTTGCTCCTCCTTTCAAAATGTATGTACGCACTTTGGATTTCACGTACAGAATGTCAGGGTTTCACTCCTGACAACGTGGATCACGAAGACTACGAGAAGAGCTTGCTCGTGTCCTCAACAGGCGTGCTCGGAACGCGCCTGATCTCCAACTCCACCCCCAATTCCTGCAGCTCTTTAAACGCAGCGACATCCTCGTCGTTAACTGCGACGGAGGTGGCGACTTGGCGCTTTCCTTCCGACATGTGCATGTTGCCGATGTTTACCTTCTTTATAGGCACACCGCCCTTGACGAGCGTAAGCACGTCTTCCGGTGTTTCGGCCACGATGAAGATCTTCTGGCGCGGGCTCGCCTTGCCAATGACGTCGATGGTCTTCTGCAGAGAGAAGAAACGCGTAGCGACGCCGGCGGGAGCGGCCATCTTCATGAGGTTCTGGCGCATGGTGTTGGTCGCCACGTCGTCGTTGGCGACGAGGATGAGGTTGGAGCCCAGGGTGGAGTTCCACTGGGTGGCAACCTGACCATGAACCAGTCGGTTATCGATGCGGGTAAGAAGAATGTTGGGTTCTGCCATGTTGATCAGCTTCCTTTCGTTATTTGCTGACGACAGTTACTTGATCTCCTGAATCGCGTAACGCGAAACATCTACGACGGCACCGGATCGGACTTTGATCTGGACCTTTTCTCCTTCGATGCCCTTGACGGTTCCGTAGATACCGCCGGCGAAAAGAACCTCCTGACCCGGTTTGAGCTCGGTGTGCAGCTCCTTGAAGTACTTCTGCTTCTTCTTCATGTTGATTTGCGACCAGATGGTGTAAATCAAGCCCATGACGACAAGCAGGCCTAAAAGAGCGACCGAGGAGCTCAGGACGCTGGCTCCGAAATCGGCCATTAGATGCCGTCCTCGTCACCGAAGATATCCTCTTCCTCGGCACCAGCGACGGAGGCAACCGTCTGGGCGGTGATGCCCGTCTGGCCAACGGTCACGGCCTGCTCGCCAAGCTCGGCGAGCGTAGCGTTGCCGCGGAGGAACAGAAGCTCAATAACCATGGGAAGGTTCGTGCCAGTCAGAATCTCGACGTTGTCGACATCCTGGGCAATCATCATTGCCTGGTTGAACGGGGTACCACCAAGCAGGTCGGTAAAGACGAGCACGCCATCGCACTCCTCGCGCATGGCGGTGATAGCGGCGCGGAGATCCTCACCGTAGGAAGCAGCCTGGTCGCCCTCGAAAGGAACGACGGTAAAAGCGGGCTGATCACCGGCGACCATAGCGATAGCGCTTGCGAGGCCGGGTGCGAACTGTCCATGACCGGTAAGAATAAAGCCAACCATTCAAATTTCCCTTCCGAAGGTGTGTACGATCTGAGTCCGATGTTTTCGGAAGCCAGCGGGCGGACGCCCTTAAAGCTTCTTGGAAAGCGTTCTTTGAAGACCAGTGGTCTCTCAACTGGTAGTAACCACGTGACGTGTTGTTGTCACTATATCACCACAGAAGAGGTTGCTTTCGTTGATTCATACAGTAAAACGTTTTTGCACCGTTCACGGTGAAAAATCGACCGTTTACCGCTCGTTAACACTTCTACCTGCGGTTTTGAAACCGTTTCGAAATGATTTGACGAAAGATCGGAACTTTTTTTGTGTCTAAACAACGCAGGGTGGCTAAAAATGGCGTGTAGAAAAATTGCAGGTCATTGTGAAGATTTGTGAATTGGTCTTTTTGACTTAATACCAGTTAGAACCAGTTTCGATATTATCGGTGAACGGTAGTTTTCGACCGTTCACCGGTTATTTGCAATCGTTTGCGGCCGTTTTCCAGGATGAATTGAGGATACCCGATGAAGCACTTGCACGGGCGCAAGTCCTATCCTAGTGGTTTCGGTAACAAAATGCCCGCTAGAACGTTGTCGTTCTAGCGGGCTTAATCAGGTAGATCGGTTAGCGCGCAGTAGTGCAGACAGATCTTACGCAAACAGGCCGTAGATGCTGATGTTGGCCTTGGCGTAGAGGCCGTTAGCATACTCGGTCCACTTGGAGCTGGCACTCGAAGCCTGCGAGGAATACTGCTGGTAGGCGGTGTAATAGGCGGTCATGGCCTGCTTGTAGGTGGCGCTATCGGCCGTAAAGGCATCGTCAGCGAAGGCCTTGGCATAGGTGCTGTCGGCATCCTTCCAAGTGCCCTTTGAGCTATCCCACTCATCGCCGACAAGGTTGATGATGTAGTCGGCGTAGTCCTTGCTCGCGGTCTCCTCGTTGCCGTCAGAAGGCTCGGTCGGGGCGGTTGGCATGCTTGCGGAGCTATCGCCCACCTTCTTCTTGTAGAGCTTCTGCAGCGTCGCGGACTGGCGGACGATCTGCTTGGCCTGGTCCTTGGACACGCCGTACTGTTTTGCCATGGTGTCGTAGTCCGAGGTGCCGATAGAATCCTCGGCGTACTTCTTCATCTCCTTAGAGGAGACGGTAATGCCCTCGTCCTCAGCAGCATCGAGCAGAATCTTGTTGCGCACGTAGGACAGGATGACGTCGGCAGAAGGAGCGGTGTAGTTGTCGTCGCTATCCTTGACGGTGTCGAGGCTGTACTGGCTCTCGATGGCCTCACGCGCGGTGATGTCGTTCTTCTTGCCGTTGTAGCTATAGCTTGCCACGGTCGAATCGAGCTGGTCCTCGGTCAGGGTCGACGAACCGACACCCTTGCCGCCAAAGCCGCCATTGCCAATAAAGAAGCCGACCACCGCAGCGATCACGACTGCAACCACGAAGGCGGCGATCATCGTCTTCTTGTGCTTGGATGCATGGTCGTCCGCGTCGGAGTCGTCGTCCTCGTCCTGTTCCTCGGGCATGAGGTTCTCGTCGGCGGCGTCCGCGGCGACCTTTGCCTCCAGGCGAGCGTCCTCTTCCTCGGCGGTCGTGCCGGCAGCAATGTGCTCGGCAGACGTACCGGCGACCAGGTCGATCTTCTCGTCCTCATCACCGTCGGGGCCTTCGCCGCGCTCGATGATCTGGATGCCGTCGATCTCGTCCTTCTCGTCCTTCTTTTGAATCAGACCCATATCAGTTACTCCTTGTTAGGAAACATAGTCCTCAATAGAATACGCCCGACGGAGCGCCGGGCGTATTGATTCTTAGGTTATACGCAAACACTTAAGTACTATTTAGGCGTTTGCAGCCTGCATGCCTTAGACCAGGTGCGCGATAACGGCATCGGCGAAGGCCTGCGTGCCCACGGCGCCCTCAACGGAACCGGTCTGGGCACGACGCACGTCACCGGTAACCTGTTCGCCCTCGTCGAGCGTGGCAGAGACGGCGGCGCGAATGCGGTTGGCCGCGTCGTTCTCACCCAGGTGATCGAGCATCATCGCAGCAGAGAGAATCTCGGCCGTGGGGTTGGCAATATCCTGCCCCGCGATATCAGGCGCAGAGCCGTGCGTCGCCTCAAAGATGGCGCAGTCGGCACCGATGTTGGAGCCGGGGGCCATCCCTAAGCCGCCCACCAGGCCGGCGCACAGGTCGCTCACAATGTCGCCGTACAGGTTTGGCAGCACCAGGACATCGAAGTCGTTGGGGTTCTGGACCAGGCCCATGCAGGTGGCGTCGACGATCTTGTCGTTGAACTCAATGTCGGGATAGTTGGCGGCCACCTCGCGCGCAACGCGCAGGAACAGGCCGTCGGTCGCCTTCATGATATTGGCCTTGTGCACAGCCGTCACCTTTTTGCGGCCGCAGCGGCGGGCATACTCAAAGGCGTACTCCACAATACGGCGGCTCTTGGCGATAGAGATGGGCTTGATCGAGATGGCGGAATCGGCGGCAAAGGTCTTCTGACCCGAGCGCTCGACAAGCTGTGAGAGCTCCTCGACCTCGGCTGCGCCCTCGTCGAACTCGATACCGGCGTAGAGGTCCTCGGTGTTCTCGCGCACGATGACCAGGTCAACGTCGCGGAAGCGCGAGCCGTCGCCCGGCTGCGACAGGCAGGGGCGCACGCAGGCGTACAGATCGAAGTGCTTACGCAGAGCAACATTGACGCTGCGGAAACCCGTGCCGACCGGCGTGGTGATGGGCCCCTTGATGGCGACCTTAGTCTCGGCAACCGCATCGAGCACATGTTGGGGCAGCGGCGTGCCAAACTCGTCCATGACGCCGGCACCGGCCTCCTGGACGTTCCAGTTGATCTGGACACCGGTGGCCTCGACCACGCGGCGCATGGCCTGCGTAATCTCGGGACCGATGCCGTCACCGGGAATCAGGACTACATCGTGCGCCATAATCTGTTACTCCTCGTCTTCGGCGTCGTCAGATTTTTTAACGCTAGCACGCTTCTTCTTTTTGGAGAGATCCAGGCCAAAACGTTTAACAAGCATTTCGCAAATCTCGCTCGAACGCGCCTTGAGATAGCTGCCCTTGCCGTTCTCGGCATCGAACTTAAGGCGCAGCGCAAGCTTCTCGGCAACCTCGGCGTCGATCTCGCCCTGGCAAAACTCGTACAGGCAACCGAGCATATCGCGATACTCAAGGTCGCCGTGGTAGCACTGGATGGCCTCGTCCAGGATGGGCCAAGCCTCGCGCGAACGCTCGACACTCGTGGCGCCCCACACGCACAGCAGGCGGAAGGCGGCATAGCGCAGCGTGGAGGAGATCTCGTCGAACAGTGCGGTCTCGGCGCCCTCAAAGGCATCGCCCAGCTGCTCGGGACAGGTGGTGGCGAGCGCCGTCAGAGCATCGAGGGCCTCCCAGCGGGTCTGCGCCTCGGGGCGGTCGAGCGCCTCGATCAGCGCGGGTACGCAGGGCTCGACGCGCTGCGGATCGCGCTCGGCAAGCAGGTGCAGCACGCGGGCGGCAAACTGGCGGATGCGGCGCGTGGGGCAGCCGAGCTCCTGGACCAGGCGATCGACGGCGTTCTCGTTCTCCTCTGCCAGCTGGAGCTGTGCCAGCTCCTCGTCGGTGAGCTGTTCGTCTTTATTTTCTGCCATAGTTACCTCTTCTTACTATTTCTTAGCATGCTTGCCAGCACCCTTGCTGTCATCGGTGACCGAGATGAGCTGTCGGTCGGCCGCGCCATTGCGACGTGCACGGCGGCGTTCCTCGGCATCGCCCGCGTCGGCGGCGGCGCGGTGAGCCTTGTTGACGTTAAAGACCTCGTCGTGCTTGCGCCACGGGCCGACGGACTCGCCAAAGCTCATCTTAAGGCCGGCGATAAAGCCGCCGAGCCAGCCGATCGGCGCAAACTGCACCAGCGGGAACAGCGAGAACACCCAGGTCAGCAGGACGACTGCCGCCGCTCCCGCAAAGTTGGCGATCCAGTAGTCGCGCTTGGTGATGACGCGCTTTTCGCACGCCCACTGGCCGCACAGAAAGCCGATGTATATCGCAAAGAGAAAGAGCACCAGCGCAAGCACCACGAACGTCCAGCTCATGGGCGCTACTCCCCGTGATGGTGGCCGCAGCAGCACTCGTGACCGTCGTCATGGGCATGGCCGCTGCAGCACTCGTGGTCCTTGCCGTGATGGTGGCCGCAACCGCACTCATGGTCGTCGCCGTGCTCGCCGCAACCGCAGCCGTCCTCGTGAGCACCGTGCTCTTCGGGACGATACTGCGACCAGTCCAGACCGGCGGCGATGGCATCGGCCTCCTCCTTGTAGAGGACCGTGATGGCCTGGGTGCCCAGTTTGGCGCCACCGATGGCGTCGAGCATGTCGTAGAGCGTAAAGGCAACGTCGGCGCCGGGCAGCGCGAGCTCGCGGTCATCGGCGTAGGCGAGCGCCAGACGCAGGTCCTTAATGAAGTGCTCGACCATAAAGCCGGGCTTGTAGTCGCCGTCGAGCGCCTTGGGAGCCAGGCTCTCCATGGCGCCGGACTTGCCGGTGCCGCCCAGGATCATCTGACGGGTCTTCTCCAGATCAAGGCCGCTCAGCTCGGCAAATGCCATGGCGTCTGCCATGCCGACCATGCAGGCGCCCAGCGACACCTGGTTGGCGAGCTTGGCAGCCTGGCCCTTGCCGGCACCGTCGAAGCAGCAGATGTTGGCCGCAAAGGTGGAAAGGATATCGCGGACCGGAGCGATGTCGTTTTCGGTAGCGCCAACGATAGCCGTAAGCGTGCCGGCGATAGCACCCGACTCGCCGCCGGTGACGGGGCAGTCAAACGCCATGCGGCCGGAAACCTGGGCGGCCTCGGCAATGTCACGGGCGAGCTCGGGCGAGCTCGTGGTGAGGTCGATCAGCACCGCGCCGGGCTTAGTGCAGGCCAACAGGCCGTCGCCCGCCAGGTAGAGCTCCTCGACCTCGGAGGGATAGCCCACCATGGTAAAGACGACATCGGCGTTCGCCACGGCATCGGCCGGCGTATCGGCCCAGGCGGCACCGCACTCGATTAGCGCGGCGGCCTTGGACTTGGTGCGGTTGTTGACCGTGACAGGATAGCCAGCATCCAGGATGTGGCCGGCGATGGGGGCACCCATGATTCCGGTGCCGATAAATGCGACAGAGAGCTTGTTTGCCATGAAACCTTTCCTTTTTGGGTTGGGTGTTGTTACCAGGTTGAATACTCGGTGCCAGCGTTTGGGCTGTGAGTTGGGATCGATTACGGCCGCGTTACTTGCCTACTGACCGCGCACGCGGCGGGCGATGCGGTCGGAAAGCGACGCCTTGTCGGCGCGGTTCTTGCCCCAAAACGCGCAGGCCACCATGCCGGGGCCCACGTGCGAGCCGATGGTGGGACCCACGGAGCTGCGAATGATCGTGACGTCGGCGCAGCCCTCCTCCTTGCGGATGGCGGCTTCGAGCCAGTCGCCGTCCTTTTCGGCATCGGCCGTCATAATGGCGATGGGCATAGTGCGATCGGGCACGTAGTTCTCACGGAACGACTTGAGGATGGACTTGAGCGCCTTCTTGCGGCCGCGGTTGACGCCGATCAGCGACAGCGAGCCGGCCAGGTCGTAGGAGAGCTCGGGCTTGACATCGAGCTTAGCCGTGAGTTGCGCCGCCGCGGGCGGAATGCGACCGCCGGCAGCCAGCGCGTCAAAGCTCTCGAGCGTAAAGTAGCCGTGCACGTAGGTCTTTGCTTCGTTTGCCCAATCGACCAGCTGCTTGGCGGTCAGTCCCGCCGAACGCTGGCGCACGGCCTCGAGCGCCAAGAGCGCGCCGGTCGCGCAGGGCAGAGCGTTGTCGACCACGTAGAGCTCAAAGTTGGGATACTCGGCACGCACGGCATCTGCCGCCTGGCACGCGGAGTTGTAGCTCGACGACAGTGCCGAGGTAAAGCACAGGTAGACCGTGGGCGTGCCCTCTTTGGCGCACTCGGTAAAGAACTCGATATAGCGACCGAGCGACACAGCCGAGGTGGACACGCGGGCGCCGGCGCGCATGCGGTCGTAGAACTCCTTAGGGCTCATGCTCGACCAGATGTCGTCCGTGCGCTCCTCGCCATCGATAATGAAGGGGAAACCCAGGATATCGACATCAAGGTTCGCGGCGACCTCGGGACTAAAGTCGCAGCAGGTATCGACGACGATGCGGCAACGGTCCGAATGGCCGGTAGATGCAGCCTTGTCCATCAAAGCGACTCCTTACGTAAAAAGGCGGCCACCCGCATGGGATGGCCGCCAACCGTTAACTCATGCAAGTTAACGTATTTTACTCGTCAAGTGTTTCGATGCGGGGCTTGATGATGCCATATCCACCATTCTTACGGTGATACACCACATTGATGAGACCGGTCGTCGCGTTCTCGAACACGTAGAAGTCATGGCCGAGCAGATCGGTCTGCACCAGCGCCTGCTCCTCAGTCATCGGGGTGACATCGATGACCTTCTCGCGGACGAGCAGGTCGTCCTCCTCCTCGGGCAGCAGCAGGTCGGCCAGATCCTCGACGCGCTCGACCGGCGCGACATCCGCTGCGCTGGCACCGCCCTGGCGGTTGTCCACGACCTTGGTCTTGAACTTGCGCAGCTGGCGGGTGACCTTATCGGCGGAGAGGTCGATGGCAGCGTACATATCTGCACCGTGCTCGGCAACGCGAATCACCGAACCGCGGGCACGAACCGTAACCTCGACGATTGCCGGGTTGGGGTTCGAGGGGTTCTTCTCATAGCGAAGCACGACGTCGACTGTCATGGGCTCGATATCGAAAACCTTGAGCGCCTCGCCGATCTTCTCGTCCACATGCGCACGCAGAGCATCGGTTACCGTCGTCTTGCGTCCAGAAACCTTGATATCCATACGTGGCTCCAATCTGCCTCGGGGACTTACTGTACTGGCTATGTACCCATTGCCGTGCATTTAATCACGCGGATTCCCAAAGACCCGAATAACGATTGCTTGATACCGCATACCGAAGTCTCGCACTTTTCCGTGGCAAAGTGCGCTATAGGAGGGAGCCGGCGGCTTTGGTTTTGCACCTAAAAAATGTCTTTGAACTGCTGGTTTTATGGGAACGAAAAAGCCGGGCTCCCCTGTTGGGAGAGCCCGGCAATGCGTGTTGAAACCGTGAAGAGGCGCCTCTCCTAGCGCATAGGAGAGGCCACCCCTAGCAATAACTAGCTATTGAGTTTGTTAATGTCGTCGTCGGTGATAGTGCCCTCCTGGCTGGACGATTTATCCTCGGAGGATGCACCCTCGCTGCTCGAATCGGAGGATGCGGACTCGCCGGATCCGGTGTCGGTCGACTGCACGTCGGCGCCCGAGACCGTCTTGGTGGTGAGGTCATAGGGCATCGTGCCGTACCAAACGGAGTGGACCGCCTCGAGCGTGCCATCGACCGTGATACCGTCGAGGGCATCGCTCACGGCACGGCATAGCTCGTCGTTGGCCGCGACGCCCGCGACGCCGAGCGTCGAGGGCGTCTCGAGCGTGCCGACGTAAGAGACCTGGCTCATCAGGCGCGCAAGGTAGCCGCCGGCCGTGGAGTCGCAGATCACGTAGTCGACCTCGCCGGACTCGAGTGCCTCAAAGCACTCGTTGATGTTGGAGAAGGTCTTTTGGTTGGCCGTGATGCTCTGCTTGGCGAGCGCTTCCTGCGAGGCCGAGGAGGTCTGAACGCCCAGGGTAGCGGTGTTAAGCGTTTCGGTGGAAACGCTCAGAGACTCGCCGTCGCTCGTCTTTCCGAACACTGCCGCAGCGTCGTACAGGCAAGTACCAAGCGCGCTGATGTCACCATCCGTGGAATTGATGTCGCCAATGAAGATGTCGGCCTTTTTGTCGCCAAGCGCGGAATCGGCAGAAGACGCATCGACGAAGGCAACCTTAAGGCCCATACGGCTTGCAAGGGCACGAGCGGCATCGACCGCATAGCCCGTGAGGTTTCCGTCGGCGTCCTGCATGGCCTGCGGGGCATCAGACGTATCGAGGGCGACCGTCAGGATTCCCGGCGTGACCAGGGCATCGTCCGACACCGCCGGCGTGACAGCCTCGTGCTCGATCTGGTCGATCGTGGGCGTCGTGAACGTGGACAGTGGGTTGAACGCGCATCCGCTCAGACCCAAAACGGCAATGACCGCCGCGGTCCCAGCACCTAACCGAGCCGCGTGCACCAAGCTGCCCCTCACCATGTCCACTACCCTGCCTTCTGTGTCGTATACAATCCGTGCGTTGCGCGGAATAACTGGTTGTTCCCACCAGCTGACCTGGTATTTGACCCCACACTTGCGCACCGGGGTGTTTGCTCGGGAGGCCGCAGCCACCTTCACGACTGGCCCGCTCGCCCGCGAGGCGGTATTGCCCCAAAGAAAGTAGAACGGACGGTGCGGCTTACATCTAGGACGCGCCATGATCGCGCCGCGCGCACGCGGTCGCTTACGTGGATCCCTTTGACCGCGTCTGTCTTGGACTAGGATGGACATTTCGTCCGTCCGCAACCACAGCCTGGCAGGAACGTAGCGCATTATAGCCAAGTTCAAGCTAAAGTTTAAGGTTAGGGGCGTCATTCGCACCGTGAGCACAGATTTTGCAGGTCGGAGCGGACCATTCGTGCCCCCATCAGAACCACCCTTAAAAAGGGTGGTTTGCTCTTAGGGTATAACCCACGGGCCCCGGGCTCGCGTCTAAAGGCGCG
>NZ_JAQLFP010000028.1 GCF_028207065.1 Collinsella aerofaciens | reverse complement strand
CCGGGGCCCTCGAGGCCGAGACGGCGGCGCTGCTCGAGGGCGACGAGACCTACGCGTGCCTGCTCACCGTGCCCGGCGTCGGCCCGAGGACCGCGGCGCAGCTCGCGGTGTCGGTCGACATCGCGAGGTTCCCGGACCACGACCACCTGGCCTCGTACTGCGGCATAGCCCCGAGGGTGAGGAGCTCCGGCACGTCGGTGAGGTCGGTCAGGGCGTCCAGGCGCGGCGACGCGAGGCTCAAGTCTCTCCTGATCTTCTCGTGCAACAGCCTGGTGAGGTCCTCGGGGCGCTACGGCGAGTACTACCGGGCCTGCAGGGCGCGGGGCATGGGGCACGGGCGGGCGCTCAAGGCCGTCGCGAGGAAGCGGCTCAGGGCGATATACGCCGTGATGCGCGACCGGGTGCCCTACAGGGAGTAGCCCCGACGGTTGACAAAACTATAGGAACACCCAATGAGTGCTTTCACTTCTTTTAACAAAACGCCCGGCGGGCATTAACTGCTCGCCGGGCGTTTTGGTTAGGAAACTCTGAAGTTGAGTGTCTCGGCTTCCTTAGGACAGATCCTCACCATTCGTTTCAATGACATGCTTGTACCAGTCGAAGCTCTTCTTTTTGGAACGCTTGAGGGTGCCGTTGCCCGCATCATCGCGGTCGACATAGATAAAGCCGTAGCGCTTGGACATCTCGCCCGTGCCGGCAGACACCAGGTCGATTGGGCCCCAGGTGGTGTAGCCCAGCAGGTCAACGCCGTCCTCGGTCACCGCATCGCGCATCGCGGCGATATGCTGGCGCAGGTAGTCGATACGGTAGTCGTCGTTGATGGAGCCATCCTCCTCGACAACATCCTTGGCGCCCAGACCGTTCTCGACCACAAACAGCGGCTTCTGATAACGGTCGTACAGGTCGTTGAGGGTGATGCGGAAGCCCAGCGGATCGATGGCCCAGCCCCACTGGCTCTCCTGCAGGTAGGGGTTCTTGGCGCCGGCGAAGGCGTTGCCCTGGGTGCGCTCGACATCGGGGTTATCGGCACCGGCGGAGCAACGGGTGCTGTAATAGCTAAAGCTGATGAAGTCGACGGTGTTGGCGGCCAGGATCTCGCGGTCCTCATCCGTCATGCCCACATCGATGCCCAGACGCTCGAGCTTCTTGACGGCATAGGCCGGGTAGTAGCCGCGGCTCTGAACGTCGACGAAGAAATAGTTGCTCTGGTTGTCAATCTGCGCCTGGCGCACATCGCCCGGACGGCAGCTGTAGGGGTAGTAGCTACCTGCGGCAAGCATGCAACCGATCTTGACCTCAGGGTCGATCTCGTGAGCGATCTTGGTTGCCCAAGCGCTGGCGACGAGCTCGTTGTGGGCGGCCAGGTACTCGACGGCCTCCTTGTTCTCGCCCTCCTCAAAGACCAGACCGGCACCCATAAACGGCAGGTGCAGGATCATATTGATCTCGTTGAAGGTAAGCCAGTACTTTACCAGGCCCTTGTAGCGGGTGAAGATCGTGGTCGCGAGGTTCTTGTAGAAGTCGATGAGCTTGCGGTTGCGCCAGCCGCCGTACTCCTTGATGAGGTGAATCGGGCAGTCGAAGTGCGTGATGGTCACGAGCGGCTCAATGCCGTGCGCCTGACACTCGCGGAACACGTCCTCGTAGAAGGCCAGGCCGGCCTCGTTGGGCTCAGTCTCGTCGCCGTTGGGGAAGACGCGGGTCCAGGCCAGGCTCATGCGGAAGGTCTTAAAGCCCATCTCGGCAAAGAGGGCGATGTCCTCCTTGTAGTGGTGATAGAAATCGATGCCGGTCTGCGCGGGGTAGTAATAGCCGTCCTCGAAGTCGAGCATCTTGCGCTGGCCGGAGACCACCGCATAGCGCTCAGGGCCGTGCGGCGCCACGTCCACGTTGGCCAGGCCGCGGCCATCCACGTCGTAAGCGCCCTCGCACTGGTTGGCAGCCGTTGCGCCGCCCCACAGGAAGTCTTTACGGAAAGCCATGCATCGATCCTTTCACACGCTGTTTGTCGTGGTTTCAGTATCCCCGTAAGCAGCGCGCTACTCAACGGCAACGACGCAGGTCGACACTTCTTTTCGCACACGGCGGCCCGGCAGCCGCCCCTGCCTGACACTTTCTGATACCGCCGCCCCAAACCACCACAAAGGGGACAGGCACCTTTGTGGTGGTTTGGGGCGGTTTGTCTCGATCTGTAACAGGTAGGCAGCCAAAACCGGGCTTGGTGTTACAGATCGAGATTTTCGGGCAGCCCCCGCAGTTTGTCTAAATCTGTAACAGGTAGAGACGATTTAGCCCGCTAGATGTTACAAATCGAGACGGAAGATGCTAGTCACAGGCGATGTCGAGCTTGCCGTCCTCGATCTCCCAGCGATGCGCCACGAGCAGGATAAAGTCGCGAGCGCCCAGGTTAAACTCGCTGGCGCGGTGATACTCCAGGCAGTTGAGCTGCGTGTTGTGGCCGTTGCACCAGCCGAGCTGGAAGGGGCGGCCGCCAAACATGAGAAAGCCCAGTTTATCGGCACCCTTGACGCTCTCGAGCTCCGGCGCGCTTGCTACGTACTTGCTGCCTTCGGGGATGGGCGTGGCAGAGAGCGCCTCGAGCACGAGCGACGTGAGCTCGGACGAAACGTCATCCCAAACGTTGCCATAGGATTTGAACTCGGGATCGTTGACAGAATAGATGTGCATGTTCGCTCCTGTTCGTAAATGTGACTATACGAACATTCTAGAACAAACATGAGCGATTTTGAACGCTCGTCCCGACCACTCAACAAAAAGGCGCCCCCGCATAAGCGAAGGCGCCCAATGCGCGCGCTTTGGGCGATAAAGCCCTTACGCCTGCTGGTAGTGCAGGTGCTTCTCGTCGATATTGGCCAGGTCGCGGTCGAGATAACGGCGCGCGAGCCAGTTTGCCATGGGGAGGTTCTGGTCCAGATAGTTACCGCACTCCTCGGGAGCGGCGCCGGGGATATCGCCCTCAAAACCAGCAACAAACTCGAACAGCTCGCGCACGAGCGGCAAGATCTCCTCGCTCGTCAGCTCACCAAAGACAACCAGGTAAAAGCCCGTGCGGCAGCCCATGGGGCCAAAGTAGACAATGCGGCTCGACCACTCGGCATGATTGCGGAGGAACGTGGCACCCAGATGCTCGATGGTGTGGCACTCCGCCGTGTTCATAACTGGCTCCTTGTTGGGCGTGGTCAGGCGCAGGTCAAAGGTGGTGACGGCGGCGCCGGTCGCCGGATCGCGGTCGATGCGGCTCACATACACGCCGGGCTCGAGCAGCAGATGGTCAACGGAAAAACTCGCGATGCGCTCCATGGCAGATCCTCTCGGTAGTCAATTTGGGACGGGGCTCTTTTAGCTGGTTCGAATGATCGCACCAATCATACCAGTCAAAAAAGCCCCATCCCAAATGAGCTGCCCGGGAATAGCCTGCGGGCGCCGCGCAGCCGCCTAGGCAGTGTAGGCGATGGTCGCGTCGACGGCGTGACGCCAGCCGGCGATCTTTTTGGCTCGTTCGTCGGCGGACATGGCAGGCTCCACGATGCCGCGAGCGCCGTAGACGTCGACGACGTCGCGCGTGTACATGCCCAGCGCAATGCCGCAGGCCCAGGCCGCACCCAGACCGCTCATCTCGTCGTTGCTCGCGATGCGGATGGGCGAGCCAACCAAGTCGCTCTCAAACTGCATCAGGTACGCGTCGCGCGTGGGGCCGCCGTCAACACGAAGCTCGGCCAGTGCCGCGCCCGAATCCTCGACCATCGCATCAATCACGTCAAAGATTTGATAGGCGATCGACTCGTCGGCGGCCTTTACGAACTCCGCACGGCCCGTGGTGCGCGTCATGCCAAAGACGCAGGCCTCGGCGTCACTCGCCCAGTGCGGCGCGCCCAAACCGGTAAACGCCGGCACAAAGTAGACGCGACTCGCCGGATTGGCGGCGTAGCACAGGTCGGTAACTTCCTCGGGGTTATTGATGAGCTCAAGATCGTCGCGCAGCCACGTCTTGACGGCGCCGGCGTAGCTCACGTTGCCCTCGAGAACATACTCGGTCACACCGTCCATACGCCACGCAAGCGAGCTCGAAAGCCCGTGCGAGCTGGCAACGAACTCGTCGCCGACGTTCATCATGACCGAGCTGCCGGTGCCATAGGTCGCCTTGGCCATGCCGCGGCTATGGCAGCCCTGGGCAAACAAGGCAGCGTGGCTGTCGCCGAGCACGCCATGAATGGGCACGGGTGCCGGCAAAAAGCCGCCCAGGTCCGTCATGCCGAACAGGCCATCGGAATCGGTCACCTGCGGCAGGCAGGCTGCATCGACGCCAAAGGCCTCGCACACCGGCTCGCTCCAGCAGCCACGGCGCAGGTCGAAGAGCTGCGTGCGGCTGGCGTTAGACCAGTCGCAGCGAAACTCCGCGCCGCCCGTGAGCGTCCAGACCACCCAGGCATCGATGGTGCCCAGACACAGCTCGCCTGCCGCCGCGGCCTCGGCAGCCGCGGGAACGTTCGCGAGGATCCAGGCCATCTTGCCCGCCGGGTAGTAGGGCGAGAGCACCAGACCCGTCGTGTCACGCACCAGCTCGGCCACGCCTTCGCGCGCAGCAAGCTCGTCGCACAGCTCGCGGGCGCGGGCGCACTGCCACACCACGGCGTCGCACAGCGGCTCACCCGTCGTGCGGCTCCAGGCAACAGTGGTCTCGCGCTGGTTGGAGATGCCGATGCCGGCGACGTCGGCCGGATCGACCCCGGTCTCCTCCACCACGGCGCGCGCCACGGCCAGCACGTTGGCGGCGATCTCGGCTGGATCATGGCTCACCCAGCCGGCCTCGTTGACAATCTGGCGATGCGAGCGGTCGGCACGATGAATCAGATGGCCGCCCTCGTCCACCAGCAGCGCCTTGGTGCCCTGCGTGGACTGGTCGATACCGATGATGTATTTGCTCATGTACTCTCCTGTCTCCCCCGTCGATTCAAAACTAAAACCCGACGGACAAGGAGCGAGTGGCCGTCAAGTGCCGCAGATTGCCGTGAAAAAGGAGCGCCGCGTACTTTGTGTACACAGGCGACGGTTTGAACGGCAAGGTGCGGTGCTTGGCGGCCGCGCAGCGTCTGTTTCTACTGTTTGCCAAGGAACTCGGCGACCGTCTTGGCGATTCCCTCGCCCGTCAGGCCATAGTGCGCGAAGACCTCGGGGCTCGTGCCGGTGATGACCGGCGCATCGGGCAGGGAGAGGCACTTGACCGGACGCGGGCAATGCTCGCCCACGACCTGCGCGACCATGGAACCCAGGCCACCGAAGGGGCTGTGCTCCTCGACGGTCACGACGGCGCGCGTGGCACCGGCGGCCTCGATCACGGCCTCGGCATCGAGCGGCTTGACGCAGTACATATCGAGCACCGTTGCCGAGATGCCCTGCTCGGCCAGCAGATCGGCGGCGTCCACGGCATGGCGGACCATCTCACCGGTGGCGACAATCGTCACATCGGTGCCGCGGCGCACCCAGGTGGCGCGATCCATCTGGAACGGGCACTCGTCCTCAGTGTACACGTCCTCCACCGGGTTGCGGCCCACGCGGATGTAGGCCGGCTTGTTGTCGGCGACCAGGGCACGCACGAGCTCGGCGGTCTGGAAGCGATCGCTCGGCAGATACACGCGCATGTTGGGAATCGCGCTCATGGCGGCGATATCCTGCGCGGAGTGATGGCTCATGCCTAAGGCGCCGTAGGACACGCCGCCCGAGATGCCGATGAGCTTGACGTTGGTGTTGGAGTACGAAACGTCGACCTTGCACTGCTCATACGAGCGCGTGGTCACAAAGGACGCCGGCGAGGCGGCCCAGGCCTTCTTGCCGCACGAGGCCATACCGGCGGCGATACTCACCAGGTCCTGCTCGGCGATGCCGACCTCAATGGACTGCTGGGGATACTGATCGAAGAACGGCGTGAGCGATGCGGAGCCGCGGGAGTCGGAGCACAGGACGACGATGTCTTTATCGGTTGCGGCGGCCTCGAGCAGCGTGTCGCAGATAGCCTTGCGGTTGGCGATCTTGTTAGCCATTGATAGCCTCCTTATGGGCAGCGAAATCGGCGATGATCTGGGCATATTCCTCATCGTTGGGCAGGTGATGATGCCAGGCGGCCTTGTCCTCCATAACCGGCGAGCCGTAGCCCTTCACCGTGTTGAGGATGATGACCGTGGGCTTACCCTTGGTCTCGGCGGCCAGCGTCAGCGCGGCGTCGATGGCCTGGACGTCGTTGCCCGGAATGGACAGCACGTTCCAACCGAAGGCGGCCCAGCGCTCCTCCTGCGAGTCCTGCTTCATGACGTCCTCGGTGCTGCCGCTGATCTGCAGGCGGTTGCGGTCCACGAGCGCGCACAGGTTATCGAGCTGGTAGTTGCCGCCGCTCATGGCGCCCTCCCAGACCGAGCCCTCGGCAAGCTCGCCGTCGCCCATGATGGTGTAGACGCGGTAGTCGCGGCCATCCATCTTGCCGGCAAGCGCCATCCCGACGGCCACGGGCAGGCCATGACCCAGCGAGCCCGAGTTCATCTCGATGCCCTTGAGCTTGTTGTTGGGGTGGCCGATGTAGGGGCTGCCGAACTTAGAGAAGCGGGCCTTGACGTCGTCGAGGTCCAGATAGCCCTCGTGGCAGAGCACCGCGTAGTAGGCCTCCATGGCGTGGCCCTTGGAGAGTACGAAGCGATCGCGGTTGGGATCGTCGACGGTCTCGGGAGAAATGTTGAGGTGGTTGGCATAGAGGGTCATCAGCGCATCGATGACCGACATGTCGCCGCCGATGTGCCCGCCAGCGCCAGCCATGATGATATCGACGCAATCGCGGCGAAGGTCCCAACGCAGGGATTCAAGCTCTTCGATAGTTGCCATTTCTACTCTCCTCGCAGGTAAGCTTTGACGTCTTCTTCGATGGGGTCGTACAGGTCGGGGACAATGCCGATGTACTTGCACGCCTCGTAGAGCACCGGCACCACGTTGGCGTGAATGGCGACGCAGTGGTGGATGTAGGGACCCTCGACGATCTTGGCCTCGAGGCGCTTGAGGTTGTCGACCTCGACCCACAGGTAGGTGCCCATGCCGGCCGGGCCGTCGATGCCGCGGGCGTTACCCAGCAGCAGCGAGTACTCGCCGTTGTCGCCGTCAAAGCGGGCAAGGGTGAGGTCGCCGTGCTTGGCCTCGGCCGTCAGCGCGCCGGGGTGATCGAAAGCCAGCGGGTAAGTGAGCTTAGGCTTGACGGCCGCGCAGCTGCAGGGCCAGGGGCCGCAGTGCTGCAGCAGCTCGCCGTTCTCGTTATCGGGATGACGCACGGTCCAGTCGGCGAACATGCCGCGGTGACGGCCCAGGTCGGCGGCCTCGACCATCAGCGCGGTGATAGCGCCATGGATGTCGGTCTCGCAGACGATGGGGATGCCCATCTCGTTGAGGATTGCGTTGGCGGCGCAGGGCATAATGCCCAACTCGTCCTGCAGGGCGTTCCAGCACTGGATGGCGCCGGCGTTGCAGCCGTACTTCTCGACCAAGCGCTTCATGGCAATGGCAAGACCGGCCACAGCGGGGACCTTATCCTCGGGGATGCAGATCTCAAAGCTGTCGGCAATGTGGGCGAGCATGGCTGCCATGGCCTGCTCGTCAGCCTGGGCGTCGCGCACGGCCTGGACAAGCTCGGTCATGGGGATGGGCGAAAGCTGAATGTTGAACTTCTCGAGCAGCTCGCCCTCGTTGCACATGGTGGACCAGAAATCGAACGGACGGGTGGCCATCTGCAGGATGCGGGTGTGCTTGAAGGTCTTGACCACGTTGCACACGGCGAGGAAGTCCCAGACGCCGCGCTCGAACTCGGGATCGGTCAGGCGGCAGTTGGTCATATAGGTGAAGGGGACCTGGAAGCGACGCAGGACCTTGCCGGTGGCGAACAGGCCGCACTGGCTGTCACGCAGGCGGGTGCCGTCAGGCTCGGGGCGCTCATCGCGCGGGCCCCACAGCAGCACGGGCAAGCCGAGCTCGCGGGCAAGGCGAGCGCAAACGTACTCGGTGCCAAAGTTGGCGTGGCAGAGCATGATGCCGTCGACGCCCTCGGCGCGGAACTTCTCGACGATAGGCGCGATATGGCTGTCGTCGAACAGCAGGCCCTCGTCGTTGATGTCGTCGATATCCACAATCTCGACGCCGATCTCGCGCAGGCGATCAGCCGTAAGGCCGCGATACTTGATCGCGTCCGGCGCGCTAAAGATGCTACGGCGCGTGGGCACAAAACCGAGCTTGATCTTATCCATGTACGTCCTCCCCTAGTCACATGTTCAGTAAACAGACGCATGTTTCGTTTTGTTCTGTTTACTAAATGTTTTACTCTTCTGTTTAGAAGTTTAGCGCGAAAGTCTCGTAAACGGTAGAGAAATCAGCCTAAACGGTATGTAAACAATCTGAACATACAAGGGCAACAAAAAGAGGGCCCCGAAGGACCCTCTTTTGAATAGCGCTATGTTTACTGCCCTAGCGAGCTTTGGCACGCTGCAGGCGATGCCGTCTCCGCCTAGATTTCGCGCACGCTCTGGCGCTCGACAAAATAGGTCGACACAGCCGTTTTGCAGGTATAGCTCTTGGGATTGCGGATGTTGCCCACCAGGCGGCGCACCGCGATCTCACCCACCTCGTGCTTGGGAACATGCACCGTGGTGAGCGGCGGGTTGGAAAAAGCGCCCAGAGATAGGTCGTCAAAGCCGATGATCGAGACATCCTCGGGCACGCGAATGCCGTGCTCGTTGAACGCGCGCATGGCACCCACGGCGAGCACGTCGTTCTCGGCAAAGAAAGCCGTCGGCAGGTCGTCGTGCGAGGCATTGTCGAGCCACGCGCCCATGTCGCGATAAGCGCCCTCGAGCGTGGTGCCCAGCGTGACGCGCCATGCCGGATTGGCCTCGAGGTCCACATCCTCAAGCGCTTGGCGATAGCCGCGCTCGCGGTCCTTAAAGTTGCGGATACGAAGGTCGCCCGCCAGATAGCCGATTTGCTTGTGACCTTTCTCGATAAGGTAGTCCACGGCACGCAGCACCGAATCGGTATTGGCAATGACCACGGCATCAAAGTACTGGCGGTCGCTCCAGCCATCGAGCACAATCAGGTGGGCGGCGGCGTTAGCGAACAGGGCGTAGTCCTCCTCGCCCAACTCCGTACCCATTAGTACAATAGCGGCGGCCGGATCGGCAATCAGGCCCTCGACCTGCGGACGCACGGCGTCTAGGTCGCTAAAGTCGAGCGAGACAAAGCTCGTGCTCATGCCGTGGCGACGCGCCTGGCGCTCCACGCCCTCGATGACCGCGGGGTGGAAGGTGCTCTCGTCCAGGATGGCGCCCGTCTTGCGCGCGAGCACAAACTGGATGCTCTCGAGCTGCGTCGACTGCTGATAGCCGAGCGACTGCGCGCACTCCAGGATGACTTTGGCGGTCTCCTCGCTCACGCTGCGCTTGCGGTTGAGCGCGTTGGACACGGTTGCGGGCGAAAAACCGGTGATGCGGCTGATCTCGCGAACAGTTGCTTTGGCCATTGTTCCCCCTAGCAACGGTCGTGGCGGAGCATCGTGGCCTGACCGCCCCGTGACTCGACAACTAAACGACCGCAAATTCAATCTAAACAGAATAGTAAATGTTTAATAGCTAGTTTAGCCTGTTGTCAAGCGAAGCGACGCGACTATTCCCCCAACGGGCGTATTTACTCGGTAGCTAATCTGGATCGGGGCACAGAAACCGTTTAGCCAAGGATGCGAGCCATGCGTGCCTTAAACTCCGCGAGGAAACGTGGGGCGTCCACGGTGAGCGCCACGAGCGCGCTCTTATCCGGATCGGACAGACGGTGCTCATCACAGATAGTGCGGCCGCGGTACTCGCCCAGCAGGTCGACACGAAGATTGCAGCCGAGCGCACCCACGAGCGTGGGATCAATCGCCACGGCAACCGCCAGCGGATCGTGCAGCGCGCAGCCGCCCAGGTAGGGCGCGTTCATTTCGTACGAACCGATATAGTGCTCGACCATGCTCGCAAACGCGCAGCCAGCCATAGTGCCCGAGCCCGTCCAGCCGGCAACGTCGCGACGTGTGAGCACCACGCGGTGCGTCACATCCAAGCCCACCATGGTGAGCTTGCGGCCCGAGCGCAACACGGCGTCGGCAGCCTCGGGGTCGCCCGCCATGTTGGCCTCGGCGCCCGCGCTCACGTTGCCGGGCACGGTAAGCGCACCGCCCATCACGACCACGCGACCGATAGACATCATCGCCGCCGCATCACGCTCCAGGGCGAGCGACAGATTGGAGAGCGGGCCGGTCGCCACGTAGATCAAATCGGGGCCATAGGTACGCGCGGCATCAATCAGGTAATCGACCGCCGCATTGCCATCGGCCGACGTCGCGCCCACCGGCTCGTACGGCGAAGCGGGCACGCTTGCGCCGCCAATACCGTTCTTGCCGTGGATAAGCGTGGTGGACGCCGGCGGCGTGTAGGGTTCGGTCGCCTTCATGGGACGATCGGCGCCCAGGTACACCGGCACCTCGGGACGACCCAACAGGTCGAGCACCGCCAAGCAGTTGTGCGCCGACTGCTCGACGCGCACGTTGCCAAAGCACGTGGTGATGCCGACGAGCTCCACCTCGGGGCTTGCGATGGCATAGGCGAGCGCCATCGCATCATCCACACCCATATCCAGATCAAGGATCAGCTTCTTGGTTGCCATTGTTCTACTCCGCTTCTCCGTCTACATCCAAACCGTCTAAACCAAACTTGTGCTCGACTTCCGTACGCGTGGGAATTGATTGCTGAGCGCCCAGGCGCGACACCGTCACCGCCGAGGCGCGAGCGCCCGCCGCCATGCACTCAAAGAGCGGCAGGCCCTCCAGACGAGCTGCAGCAAGCGCGCCAATAAATGTATCGCCCGCGGCCGTCGTATCGACCACCACGCTCGAAAGCGCCGGCATGCGCAGCGGCTCACCGCCATCGCCGAGCGTAACCGAGCCGGCGCCGCCCAGCGTGATGACCGCAGCCCCGGCGCCCTTATCGAGCAACGCATTGAGCGCGGCGACGCAGCTCGCATCATCTGTGGGCAGAATGCCCGTCAGCACCTGGCACTCGGTCTCGTTGGGGCAGACCAGGTCGACCGCAGGCCACGCTCCTGCCGGCAGGTCGCAGGCGGGCGCCGGGTTAAAGATCGTATAGAACCCCAGCTCGTGAGCGCAAGAAAGCGCCGCGGCCGTTGCTGCAAGGTCACATTCGCCCTGGGCAATAAAGACGCTTCCGGCAGCCGGGGCAATCTCGCTGGCATCGCCGTCGAGCTCGTCGGCCACCAAGCGCCTCAGTGCGCGGGCAACGTCCTCGCCCGCAAGCGCATGGTTGGCGCCCGGCGACAGCACGATGCGGTTGTCGCTCTCACAGCGAATGATAGTCGCGGTACCGGTCTCCACGTCATCGCGACGCGCCACAAACTCAACGCCCACGCCGGCATCCTGGAGCCCTGCCACAAGCGCATCGCCAAAGGTATCGCGCCCAACAGCGCCAATCATGCACGTGCGCGCACCCATGCGCGCAGCGGCAACGGCCTGATTGGCTCCCTTACCGCCGGCGTTGGTGATAAAACCGCTGCCACCGACGGTCTCGCCCGCGCGCGGCATGCGCTCGCACGCCACCGAAAGGTCCATGTTCATGCTGCCGAACACCGCAACGATGCTGTGATCCGCCATGGAAACCTCCTCGTCTTCAGGCTTTGCGCCCACCGTCGACCAACGATTGTGCACTCTCGCACCCCCTATAACTTTAGTCCACTTTGATGTGGACGCGCGCTTGAGCTTGCGCCAGCAGCAAGCATTCACAGGGGCAGGCAGCTACAATGAATACGTGCTGATTATTCTCGTCATTGGATGATGTTTTATGGAACAATTCTCGCAATCGGGCTCGCGCGGTCGACGCCGCACGGGCAACGAGCCGGCGCCGCACGAACGCGTGAAGGGCGAGCGCCGTGCCAACGAGCCGCGACGCACCGCGAGCCCCCATCACGCTTCTGCCAACAACGCGGGCCGCGCCAACACTCCCGCCGCGGAGCAGACGCCTGCTCGCCCCAAGTCCCGCTACATCCCTGCGCTCGACGGTCTGCGCACGCTTGCCGTCGTCGCGGTGGTGCTCTATCACCTCAACCTCACGTGGGCTCAGGGCGGCCTGCTTGGCGTCACGATCTTCTTTGTGCTTTCGGGCTATCTGATCACGCGCTTGCTGCTCAACGAAGTCGCTAAGACCGGCCGTATCGACCTTAAGAGCTTCTGGATTCGCCGCATCCGTCGCCTGGTCCCCGCCGTGGTAACGGTAGTGTTCGTGACCTGCGCGCTGTGCACCATCTTTAACCACGTGATGCTCACCAAGATGCGCCCTGACATCCTGCCGTCGCTGCTGTTCTTCAACAACTGGTGGCAGATTGCCCAAAACGTCTCGTACTTCAATGCCCTGGGCGATCCCTCGCCGCTTACGCACTTTTGGTCGCTCGCCATCGAGGAACAGTTCTACCTGGTTTGGCCCCCGCTGCTGCTCGCTATGGTATCCATGCACATGAGCAAACCCAACACGCGCCGCATGGTTCTGGGACTGGCTGCTGTCTCCGCCATCGCCATGATGGTGCTCTATAACCCCGCCGCCGACCCCAGCCGCGTGTACTACGGCACCGACACCCGCGTCTTCTCGCTGCTGCTGGGCGCCTGGATGGCCTTTATCCCCGATCGCGACCTGGCGCCGGTGTGTCTCGCTCATCGTTTGGGGCTCAATCGCCTGGCTGGCGCCGCCAAGCACGGCAAGAACGCCGAAAGCAAGCATGACGCTACGACCGACGGCGCAGCCGAGACCGTCCCGGCACAGCCGAGCGCCCTCGTGCGCTTTTGGTCCTCGCCCGCATCCATCGATGTGTTGGGCGTCGTGGGTCTGGTTGGCCTTGCCGCCATGGTCGCGCTCACCAACGGCTACACCGCGTTCCAGTATCGCGGCGGCACGCTGTTATGCTCCATCCTCACGCTCATGGTCATCGCGGCCTGCGTGCAGCCCCAGGGAATGGTTGCCCGCGCGCTGTCCGCCGAGCCGCTCGTGTGGGTTGGCAAGCGCTCGTACAGCATCTACCTGTGGCACTATCCGCTACTGTTGCTCATGAACCCGGTCGCCAACATCAACGATACGCCGTGGTGGCAGTACATTTTGCAGGTGTTGTTGGTGGTCGCCGTAGCCGAATGCTCATATCGCTTTATCGAGACGCCGTTTAGAAAGGGTGCCTTTGGGCGCACCGTATCCGAATTCCGCGACGGCACCACCACGCCCGCCAACTGGGTGCGCGCGCATATTCCCGTGTGCGCCACTTGCGGGATTGTGCTTGTTATCGCGCTGGGCGGCCTGATTTTTGTGCCGGAGACCTCCGCACTGAGCGGTGAGGGCGCCGAAGTCCTCAACAAGGAAGCCAAAAACACCGCGCCCACCGACCAGCAGGCGGCCGACGGCACCGACAAGGACAACGACGGCTTCCCCGACGGATCCTACGACCTGCTGATGATCGGTGACTCCGTGTCGCTGCGCGCCGTTGATTCCTTTGACGGCGTGTTCCCCCACAGTCACATCGATGCCGAAAAGGGCCGCCAGTTTGATGCGGGCCGCGCGACATTTGAGGGCTATCTCCAACAGAACCTTGCCGGCAAGATCGTGGTCTTTGCACTGGGCACCAACGGCTTGGTAACCGACGACCAGATCGACGCCATCATGACCGATGCAGGAGATAAGCGTATTGTGGTGTTTGTGAACACGCGCAGCCCGCAGCCGTGGGTTGGCTCTACCAACCAGGCCATCGCCAACGCTGCTACGCGCTACAAGAACGTGCGCGTTATCGACTGGTACGGATACAGTGCCAATCGCAACGACCTGTTCGATGGCGATGGCACGCACCTGTCGACCACTGGCGTGACTGAGTACCTCAACTTGATCCACGATGCAGTCAAGAAGGACCTGCCCGTGCATCCCGAGGATCACGTCAACGATCCGCAGCCGGCAGCCGTCAAGTCTGCCACCGACGCGCTCGTCAATGCGCTCGCTCTCAAGCCGCACAAGCTGGGCACCGACAAGTAACCTGCAGCGCAAACTTCCCACATCCGGAGGGGGTGCCTGCCACGGCAGGCACCCCCTCCGGCAGTTAGGGACGTTCCTTATATGCCGGCACCCAGGGACACTCCTGACACAGCCGAGGAACGCCCTCCTTGCGACCGAATTCTGGGCGCCTCGCCACCCCGGACGTTGTTTCCAAGCCCACACCCGCAGCAAACAACCCAAAATCACTCTTTTCGAGCCGACTCCAAGAGGTCGTGGACAAAAAGTGGCAAATATGAGTACTGTTACCATTTTAGTAGCAGGCAAAACCACCCAAAATGGCGCTCATGCGGTAGCGCACGACCCTTCCAGTTGACCAGAATGGCCGGCTTAGGACTTGGAGACCCGCTTTTAATAAACAGATTCTTAACTATGTTCATTATTTTCTTGGTCGTAAATGCTATCGGCAAGGCAACAGTACTCATATTTGGCATTTTTTGTCCACTGCCATATAACTAACGCCCTATAGCGGGCAAAAAACAGGCCGCAGTCCATCGCTGCGGCCTGTTTGGAGTCCAAAAGAGGCGCTAAGCGCTGTAACCCATCGCCTGCAGAACAAACATGACGACCGTCAGCACCGTAATCACACCGATAGTCGCCCAAGTGAGCACATTCCACACGCGGCCATTGCGGTTGGCGCCCATAATGTGACGGTCGGCAGCGATAACCACCTGGAACACCAGAACCACGGGCAGTAGCACGCCATTGATGACCTGCGAGGTCATCATGATCTGGAACAGATCGACGCCGGGCATGAGCACCAGCACGGCAGAGATGCCAATGATGGCAGTAATGATGCCGCGATAGACCGGGGCCTCGTCCCAGCTGCGGTCGGCACCGCGCTCCCAGCCAAATGCCTCGCAGATAGCGCTCGACGTAACGCCCGGCAGCACGCAGGCAGCCAAGAAGCTCGCCGCGACCAGGCCCGAGGCAAACAGTACCGTAGACCACTGACCCGCAATAGGCTCCAGCGCGCGGGCAGCATCGGCAGCATCGCTAATCTGAATACCCGCCGGGAACAACACCGTGCCGGTCGTGATGATAATAAAGCCGGCAATGATATCGGCAGCAAGCGAGCCGCTCACGGTATCGATGCGCTGCAGCACGATATCGTCCTCGCCCGCGTTCTTATCGACCACGTTGTTCTGCGCCAAGAAAATCATCCACGGCGCGATGGTGGTACCGATCGTTGCGACCACGAGCGACACGTAGCTGGGGTCATTTTGAATGTTGGGCACGACCAGGTCGACCGCGACCTCACCCCAGTTGGGGCCAGCCATAAACGCGGCGACAATATAGGTCACGAACACGCAGCTCACCAGCAGCAGAATCTTCTCGATGCGCTGGAAACTCCCCGACATGGTAAGCATCCACACCAGCAGCGCCACCAACGGCACCGAGATGCTCGCCGGCACGCCAAAGAGGGCAAGGCCGCTCGCAATACCCGCAAACTCCGAAATGGTCACAGCCGTGTTGGCGATCAACAGCGCCGCCATAGCAAGTACACTCTTGCGCACGCCAAAGCGCTCGCGAATGAGCGATGCCAGGCCCTTGCCCGTCACGCAGCCGCAACGCGCCGCGGTCTCCTGCGTCACGATGAGCAGCACAGTCATGACGGGAAGCATCCAGAGCATCTTGTAGCCATAGCTGGCACCCGCACTGGAATACGTTGCAATGCCGCCGGCGTCATTGCCCGAAAGCGCCGCCAGCAGACCGGGACCCATAGCGCCAAAGATGGCCGCGATGGTCAGCTTTTGCTTGGTGCCCGACTTTTGCTTGGTATTTTGCACGCGACCACCTAGCCCATGACTGACATGGCGAGCAGCACCGCGGCGATGCAATACGCCACACACGAGATCATGACGGCAATAACGTTCATGGCGGTGCCCGACGTGTTGAGGTCATGCTCGTCACGCCAGAACAGCACCATCAGGTAAATCACAGCACTCATGTTGCCAACCAGGCAAATGATGGCGGCAATGTTAAAGCAGCCGGTAAAGAGCTGCTCCTCAAACATAGAGGCATCGGGGAATGCAGCGGTGCGCACCAGCTGGGCGCACAGGTAGGTCACGAGTGACAGAATCAGGCCCATGCCCGTGCTCTGGAAGAAGAATCCCAGATACGGCTTGGGCTCGTCGTCGTGACCGTCATACTCCAGGAAGTAGTTCTTGACGAACGACACCATGCGCGAGGCCGCCAGCAGCACGAGCGGCATGGCGCACATGGGGAACACCACCAGATGCGCGGAGCCGAGCGCCGTTCCCAGCACGGTCGCCATGATGCACGACGCGATGCCCCATACAACAACCCAGTACTGGCGATGCACGAACCAGCTGAGCACGTTCGTCGAGTCGTCCGACGCGCTGTCGCCCGAGCCGACACCGGCGATCTGCAGGTCCTCCTGATGCTCCTCGGCGATAACGTCCATGGCGTCGTCGAAGGTTACGATACCCAGGATATGACGGTTCTCGTCGCAGACGGGGATAGCGACCAGGTCATACTTGGTCATCTCGTCCGTTACGTCTTCCTGGTCCTCGTCGGGCGACACGTAGACCAGGTCGCGATAGGCCAGCTGACCCAGCGTGGCGTCGCGGTCGGCTACGATCAGCGTGCGCAGCGAAAGCACACCGGTCAGCATGCCGCTCGGATCCTCGGTATAGACGTAGTAGACGCTCTCGAAGTCCTCGTCGAGCTCGCGAATCGCCTCGATGGCGTCACCGACCGTTGCCGTGGCGGGCAGGGAGACAAACTCCGAGGTCATGATGCGGCCGGCGGTGTTGTCCTCATACCCCAGCAGGTTACGAATCGCCTTCTCCTCCTTGACGCCCATCAGGCGCAGGAGCTTCTCGGCCTTCTCGTAATCAAGCTCGTCGATCAGGTCGGCAGCGTCGTCCGGGTCCATCATGGCCAGCATCGACGATGCGTCGGTGTCGGACAGGCCCTCGAGCATCTCGGTCATAAGCTCGTCGTCATCGAACTCCGAGATGGCCTCGGCGGCCTGGGCAGTATCGAGCTGCGCAAACACCTGCGCACGCAAGCGCGGGTCGAGCTGCTCGATAATGTCGGCGATGTCGGCAGGGTGCAGCTCGCCGAGCGTCTTGTGCGACACCGAGAGTTGAATGTTCTTGGTCGAGCGGTCGAGCAGGTCCATGTAGGACCAGGCGATAATGTCCTCGCTGAGCGGCTTGCCCAGGTGCTTCATAAAGCCCTCGACGACGTGCTCGAGCGCGGGGCTGATTGCACGCAGCAGACCGCGGGCGCCGACCTCGGCACCCAGCAGGCGCAGCTGATTTTCGCCCGACATGGAAAACTTGATGTCGTTGACGCGCACGACCTTCATGCCCTGCGTGTCGACGATCTGCTTATTGAGAACGTCGCGCGCCAGCAGGAGCTCGGTCGGCTGCAGGTACGAGAAGCGAATATTGGTGGCAGACGTATTGAGATACACGCCCGTCTCGTCGATGCGGTCGACCCATTTGCGCCAGCTGATCATGAACGGCGTCTTGCCGGGACCGCGGAACGCGAGCGACGTCACGTGCGGAAAAACTTCGCCGGTTGCAATGCCAAAATCGTTGACCACGCCGAGCTTTTCGCCGTCGACGTCCAAGACTGGCAATTTGAGCATCTCACTCAGATAATTCAATGGTGCTCCCCATCATTATTCCTCCGGACGCGGCCGCGCGTGCGGCGTCCGGGGGCTTCTGGATATGTATACGCATGCGCGGGCGGCACGCCGCTCGACGCTTACACCCCGTGCATGCGCAAAAAGCACCTGCATGGGGTCATCGACTGTATGGTCGAGGTTTGGATTTCACCTGTAACCTTTCTCTTGACCCTCATTAACCGCAGTAACTATAGCATCAGCATCGCCCTGCGGCATCGAATTTATGCGCTGCACATTGCAGGCATACCAAACGCTGACGCATCCGTGACATAGCCATTGGGGACGTTCTTAAACGACTACCCAATGACTACTCTGTGGTGTCATCGTCCTCGGCAAGTTGGGGGAACACGGCGTCCTTGGGCATGGTGACCTTCGTCAGCGAGGTGAGCTTTTTGCTCAGCGACGTGTCCGTCTTGACCAGGTCGCTGAGCGTCACGATCTTGTAGCCGTCGGCGACAAGGCCGTCGATGATCTGCGGCAGCGCCTCGAGCGTCTGCTCGGCGCATTCGTCCCTATCGGTGAGCAGCACGATATTGCCCGGCGTCACCGAATCGAGCACCGTTGAGACCTGCTCGTCGGCACCGTTGAGCAGCCAGTCGCCCGAGTCAATATTCCACGAGACCACGGCGGAGACCAGGTCCATCGCATCAATCCAGTTTTGCTCGTCAAAGGCAGCGTAGGGAGCACGCAGCAGCATCGTCTTCACGCCGGTCGCCGACTTAATCGCATCGGTGCCTTTCGTGATCTGTTCGCGTACCGTCTCACGGTCCTGACCCTTGAGCGAATCGTCGCTGTAGCTGTTGGATCCGATCTCGCACCCGGCATCGACAATCGCCTTGGCCGTGGCAGGCGAGGCCTCGGCCGCATCGCCCGAAAGGAAGAACGTCGCGGTAACGCCCTTTTCCTTGAGCACCTGCAAGATCTGTTTGGTGGCGCCGCTCGGACC
The DNA here is from genome assembly GCF_028207065.1 of Collinsella aerofaciens. GTDB lineage: Bacteria > Actinomycetota > Coriobacteriia > Coriobacteriales > Coriobacteriaceae > Collinsella > Collinsella aerofaciens_AR. The sequence goes on along the minus strand of NZ_JAQLFP010000028.1, from coordinate 17,310 downwards.
CTCGTCAAACGTCAGCGCCACGTACTTTTTGTTGCCCTTGGGCGCCACGCTGGCGCACGCAACGACGCAATCGGTGGCGGGCACAACCTCGCCGCGGTCCTGCGTCTTTTCCGACTGCTCACCAACCCACACCTCGGAGCGGCCCTGGACACCCCATGTCTGCACATACTCGATAGCGCCCGTGCCCTCGACCTTGAGCTTGGGCTCGATAACCGTAGCCTGAACCTCGTGCTTCTCGTAGGTGTTACGGCCATCCTTGACCGTCACCTTCTCGCCGCCCTCAAGTTCGCGGCTATCCCATTTGCCCTGTTTTATGCGCTTGCCGTCCACCTTAACCGACAGCTTTTCGCCGCCATGGCGCTTGAGCACGCTGTCATCGACGGCCAGCAGGTCGCCTGCGTCGTAGGTATCGGTCAACTCCTGGTCGTCGATGAGATTCTGCAGCGTAGAGCCCACGCGCACCGCGGTCTTTTGCCCGTTGAGTTCCACGTCCACGCTGCGGTTGACGTAGCCCACGACGGCAGCGATAAACAGCACGAGCGCACAGCCCACGGCAATGAGCGCATAGGGCAGACGGGACGGTCGGCGCGGCGAGCGCCCGTTGCCGATGCGCGCGCTGCGGTCGCTAAACCCGCGGCTATGGTTGAGGTACATCGCGCCGGGCTTACGGCGGCGACGGCGCTGACCGCTGGGCAGCTGCCCCAGGTCGCGGCGCGCCGTCGGACGCGCACCCGAACGCCCGTTTAAGTTGGATCCGTTTTGGCGCATGTGCCCTCCCCCATAAACACAGCAAGCCGGAGCAACAGGTCTCCGGCTTGCCTCCCATCATTTGGTACGTCGCTATTTTGTAGCTTTTGACGAGCCTCCGCTCGCCTTTTGGTATTCGTCCTTAAAGGCCTTGAACATGCCGCGCGTCTTGCCGAGCTGCTTGCCCAGTGCGCGACTGCCTTTGTCCACGGCGACCGATCCCTTGTCGTCGAGCACCTTGGCGCCCTTTTTGACCTTGTCGCCCACCACGACGCTGGCCTCGGCGGCCTTGGCAGCCGCACCGCCCGAATACCCGAGCGACTTGACCTCGTCCGAGACGACCATCGCGCCGTTCTCGTAGCCGCGCAGCATCGTCGGCGGCACCTGCGTGTCACCAACCAAAACACTCGAAGCAGCACCGGCGGTCACATAGAATGCCTGCACGATGCCCGAGCGCGGCTTGAACTCAACGTCCGAGCAATAGCCCACGACGTCGCCCGATTCCGTGCGCACGTCCATACCGACCCAGATGATGCAATCGTCCAGGTTGATGTCGAGGCGCTTGGCGGCGGCGGCATCGTACGTGTCCTTGACGTCATCGACCGCAATGGCGCCCTCGTAGACACCAATGGCGTCGAGCGCTACGAATCGGTCGGGACGCTCGATCATGCCCGCGATATCGGACTGGCGGACCATAAAGCCGACCACGCGCGTACCGCCCGGGGTAAAGACCGGAAAGTGAATCTTTCCGAGCTTTTTGGGGCTGCGCGGCGTGCCGTCCTTTTTGGTGCGCTTGTCCTCGGTAGGCTTGCGATAGATCTTGGCGCCGACAAAATCCCCAGCGCGCATTATGCCTCGGTCGAGGGTTCCGCAGCCCCGGCATCAGCCTCGACGGCGTTCTCGACCACGACGTCGGCGGCAGGCGTCACGTTGCCACCCGAAATGGCGTCGTTGAGCTGCTCGCGCAGCTGGTCCATGCGCTCGCGGGCCAGGTCGACCTTGGCGCGCAGGTCGTCGGTCTTGGCGTCGACCATCGGGCCAAAGTCATTCACCGCAGCACGGGCCTCCTCGGCGCCGTGCTCGTAGGTGTCGCGCATATTGTCCCAGGCGTCGTTGGCGATATCGGCGGCCATGGCGCGGGTCTCGGCACCCGAGCGCGGGGCCAGAGCAACACCGATAATAGCGCCGGCAGCGGCACCAAAAAGTGCGCCGGAGACAAAGCTGAAAGTCTTACCCATGATCATTCCTCTCCTGCGGGCACGTCGGTGCCCACCGTTTGAATGCTGTCCATTATACCCGCAGCGCATCACTTGCCGTTCCGCTCATCTGCGTACGGCAAAGGCGCAGGTACGTGATGGTGATAAACGCGTAGGCCTACTCCTGAGGCATAGCCGGCATGGCCACCGTGGCACCCGGGTCCTCGCCGGCGCCGTCCACGAGCGGCAGGCCGCCCTCATGCGCAGGTCCCGCCGGAACCGTCGCCGCACCGCCAAAGACGGCAGCGGAGGCCTCGTGGTTCTCGGCAACCGCGCCCTCGGTATCAATCGCCACCTGGGGCTCGTCGTCAAAGTTGGGGACGCCCTGGGGCTCGGTGGAAACGGGCTCGGCGGTCGCATCGGCAACGGGCTCGGCGTCAACCGGCACATCGCCCTCGTCAGCGCCCTCGTCCTCGGCAGTATCTTCGCCGTTCGCAGCGGCGACGGCCTCGTGAGGATCCTTGCCCTCGGCCTCGGCGCGCATGCCCAGCACCAGGTTGCGTAGGCCCGCGACCGTGCCTTCCACGTCGGGGGCAGGCTGGTCGGCGTGCAGGTACGCCCAGTCCATCATAAAGGTGGCCGACGACAGCGCACCGATGGCCAGTGCGTCATCGGGGCACGAAAGCTCGACCTCAAAGACACGCTCGTCATGCTCGCTTACGCGCGTGCGGCCGCACGAGATGCTACCGGCAAGACCGGTCTCGTTCATGAGCTCAACCGTCACATGCTCCAGCAGGTGGCAGAGCTCGGTCTGACCCATGCAGTCCTGGAACTCGCGGCCGGAATCGCCCAGGCACAGGTGCTTGGCAATCGCCGGTACCAGGTAGTACACGCGCGCCGTGGCCTCGATGTCCTCCGAGGTCATGAGCGGCATGCCGGGGTTCACCAGCACATGCGCGCAAATCTTGTCCTCGCTGACGGTGACCTTAAGGATGTTGAACAGGCCTGCCATAACTCTCCCCTACTCTTCCTTGTCCTACTCGTCGCCGTCGTGCGGATTCGCGGAACCCGCACCCGACGTCGTCGGCTCGTCTACCGAAGACTCGGAATCCTTCTTATCGGTTTCGGCCGGAGCGATCACGCGAATGAGCGAGATGCGCTGGCCACGCATCGACTGCACTTTAAACTTGTACCCCGCGACCTCAAACACCTCTCCGATGTCGGGCACCGAGTCACAAAGCTCCAAGATCCAGCCGGCGATGGTCTCATAATCATCGCTTTCCTCGAGCGGCCAACCAAGCTCAATCGCGTCATCGCACGAAAAACGCCCATCGACGAGCCACTCGCGGCGCGAAAGGCGCGTGAGATACTTGTTGTCGGGGTCGAACTCGTCCTCGATCTCGCCGACGATCTCCTCGACGATGTCTTCGATGGTGATGATGCCGGCCGTGCCGCCGTACTCGTCCACGACGACCACGATCTGGTCGTGCGAGGTCTGCATCTCTGACAGCAGCGGCAGGATGTCCTTGGTGTCGGGCACAAAGGTGGCATCGCGCAGGTAATCGGCGATGGGCTGGTCGCCCTTGCCGTCGAGCGCGGGCTGGATCAGGTCCTTGATGTGCGCGATGCCCGCGACGTTGTCGGGGTCCTCGTGATAGACGGGGATGCGGCTGAAGCCGGTCTGGCGCATGGTGGACAGCACGTCGGCGACCGTCTCGTCGTCCTCGCACATGGTGGTGTCCACGCGCGGCACCATGACCTCGCGAGCCACGGTGTCGCCCAGATCGAAGATCTCGTGGATCATGCGCTTTTCCTCGTCGAGCAGGTCGTCCTGCTCCGAGACCATGTACTTGATCTCTTCTTCCGAGACGTTCTGACGGTCGTCGGCGCTCTTGATGCGCAGGATGCGGGCTAGGCCGTCGGAGCAGGCACCGGTCAGCCACACGAGCGGGCGGGCGATCTTTTGGAAAAACGACAACGGTCCCACGACCTGCTTGGACACGCCCTCGGCATTGGCCAGGCCGATGCGCTTGGGGACGAGCTCGCCGATCACGATGGACACAAAGGCGACGGCGACGGTGATGATGACCGGCGCCAGGCCGCTTGCGATGGCGGAAAGCGGCGCGATGCCAAAGCTCATGAGCCACGTGGCGAGCGGATCGGACAGGCTCGTCGAGGCGACGGCGGACGAGGCGAAGCCCACGAGCGTGATGGCGACCTGGATGGTAGCCAACAGCTGATCGGAGTCGGCGGCGAGCTGGACGGCGCGCTCGGCGCGCTTATCGCCCTCCTCGGCATCGTGCTCCAGCACGGCGCACTTAGCCGTGGTGAGAGCCATCTCGGACATAGAGAAGTAGCCGTTGATGAGGGTCAAAACGAGGGTGGTGATAAGGGAGATGGTTATGTCCATCGGGAGTTTCTCGAACCTCCAAGATTCGGGACGTTGGGTAGTAAGCGTAGGTGACGGATAGGGCAATTGCGCCGGTCGCCCGTGCGAGCGGGGCCGTGGGCGCGGTCGCTAGATTACGAAGAGGATCACCGCCATGAACTGGAAGATGCTGCCGGCGAGCACCCACAAGTGGAAAACACTGTGCAGATAGCGCACGTTTTTGGCGATATAGAACGGCACGCCCGCGGTGTAGCACACGCCGCCGACGGCGAGCAGGGCAAGTGCCACGGGGTTGAGCAGCGCCACAAGTTCGGGCAGCTTAAAGACAACGAGCCAGCCCATCAGCAGGTAGACCAGGCCGCTTGCCCAGTGCGGTTGACGCTCGCGCATAAAGCACTCGAGGGCGATGCCGATAATGGCGATGGCCCATACGGCAAAGAACAGCACGGCGCCGCCGTCGTTTGCGAGCGTGATGAGGCAAAACGGCGTATAGCTGCCGGCTATGAGCAGGTAGATGCAGCTGTGGTCGATGATGCGGAACACGCGCTTGGCGCGCGCGGGTTGAATCGCATGGTAGAGCGTGGAGGCTAGGTATTCGAGAATAATACTGGCGCCGTAGACGATTGCCGCGGCCATGTGGGCCGGGCCACCGCCGCGCAGTGCAGCGAATACGATCAGGAGCACCAGACCCGCGATACCCAGCAAGCAGCCGACACCATGGGTGACGGAGTTCATGATCTCCTCGCCCACCGTGTAGTGCGGAACGGCCGCGGCCTTGGGTCGCGGCTTGGAACTGTCGCTCGAATCGGACATGCCGGTTACATCCTCCAACGTAAAGAGTTCTCAACACTATATCAAAGCGTCTGGGTGCGTGCGAAATTTGCACCATACGTGACCCTTTGTTTACCCATTCTTTGCCTGTTGACGCATCAACGGCGAACGTCCATAATGCGCTTGCATTAAATGTTGATGCATTAACATCTTATAGGAGAATACCGCATGGCTCAAAACGCACATTCCCATCGAAAGCTCAAGATAGCCGGCATCGTTGCACTGGTGCTCGTTGTCGCGCTGCTGGGGTTTGCCGGCAACTTCTTGTTCGACTTTGCCCTGAATCCCCAAGCGCCCTACACCATGAAGATGATGCAGGACGGCAAGGACGCCGAAAAGGGCGAGCAGATTGACGCCGAGGAGGGCGAGGCACGGGCGTGGTTTAAGGAAAACCGCGAGAGCAGCAGCCTCACCGCGGACGACGGGACCGAGCTTGCCGCCTGGTATTTTGCTGCGTCGGAGAGCACGCACGACTACGCCGTCTGCCTGCATGGATATACCAACGAGCCCATCGGTATGGCCCGATACGTCAAGCGATTCCACGACCGCGGCATGAACGTACTCGCACCCGCCGCCCGCGCCCACGAGCGTTCCGGCGGTGACTACATCGGCATGGGCTGGCCCGAGCGACTCGATGTCGTCGCGTGGATCGGGCGGATTGTTGCGGCCGATCCCAAGGCGCGCATCCTGGTCTTTGGCGAGTCGATGGGCGCGGCGACTGCCATGAACGTAGCGGGGGAATCTCTGCCCGCAAATGTGAAATGCATTATCGAGGACTGCGGCTATACAAGCGTTTGGGACGAGTTTTCTCTGCAGCTCAAGGATGTATTTGGCCTGCCCAGTTTTCCCTTGCTCGATGTGGCCAACCTGGTATGCAACGTGCGCGCAGGCTACGACTTTCATAAGGCGAGCAGCGTGGAACAGCTCAAGCGCGCGACGGTTCCCATGCTTTTTATCCACGGTGACCAAGACACCTTTGTACCATACAGCATGCTCGACCAAAACTACGAGGCGTGCGCCAGCAAGGTCAAGCAAAAGCTCACTATCCACGGCGCCACCCATGCCAAGAGCGCGCAAGTCGACCCCGAGCTCTACTGGAATACGGTCGACGACTTCCTCGACGAGAATTTTTAGGCAAATAGTACGGTTTACTGGTCTATCTGACCCCTAGCACTTCCGAAAATCCGCCCGCGAGCGCTGTGCTCGCGGGCGGATTTTGCTTGAATTAAGCCACGAATGCGCTTGATATGTCCAATAACTAGATGCTATTTGACCTCGATGAGCTCGTACTTGCTCGTGCCCAGGCCGATCTTCTCGGCATGCGCGATGCACGCGCGCCAGTCGGTGTCGGGATGCGTGATGCAGAAGGGATCCTTGGCCTGCTCGCCCTCCAGATGCTCGTGATTATGCTCCATCTTGGCCGCGCTGTCGGTAAGCTCGGTGTTAGGCAGCGGCTCGGACGCCAGGACGGCGTCGGCGCAGGCCTGGTCGATGGCGACCGGGTCGAAGCTCGCGAACATGCCGATGTCGTTGACGATGGGCGTGTCGTTTTCGGGGTGGCAGTCGCAGTTGGGGCTGATGTCCATGGCAAGCGAGATGTGGAAGCTGGGGCGATCCTGAACAATGGCCTTCGTGTACTCAGCGATCTTGTAGTTGAGCACGTCGGCCGCGGCATCATAGTCGGGCTTGATGCAGTCCTGGTTGCACGCCGCGATGCAACGGCCGCAGCCCACGCAGCGATCGTGGTCGATAGCGGCAACGTGAACCGTACGGGTTTTGCCGTTGGCAAGCTCGCGCTCACGCGTACCGTCAAACGTGATGGCGCTGTGCGCGCATATCTTCTCGCAGGCACGGCAACCTACGCAGTTGGTGGTATCGACGCTCGGCTTGCCAGCGGCGTGCTGCTCCATCTTGCCGGCACGGCTACCACCGCCCATACCCAGGTTCTTCATGGCACCGCCAAAGCCAGCCTGCTCATGGCCCTTAAAGTGGGTGAGGCTGATCACGATGTCGGCATCCATGAGCGCCTGACCGATCTTGGCCTCGCGCACGTACTCGCCACCCTCGACCGGGACGAGCGCCTCGTCGGTACCTTTGAGGCCGTCGGCGATGATGATCTGGCAGCCCGTGGCGTACGGGGTAAAGCCGTTCTGGTAGGCGGTGTCGATGTGCTCGAGCGCATTTTTGCGGCTACCCACATAGAGCGTGTTGCAGTCGGTAAGGAAGGGCTTGCCGCCCAGCTCCTTCACGACGTCCGCGACGGCTCGGGCGTAGTTGGGGCGCAAAAAGCTCAGGTTGCCCAGCTCACCAAAGTGAATCTTGATGGCGACAAACTTGTTCTCAAAGTCGATCCGCTCGATACCAGCGCGGCGGATGAGGCGCTTGAGCTTGTCGAGCTGGCTCTCGCGAGCATGCGTGCGCAGGTTGGTGAAGTACACCTTTGCCGGTGCTGCGGGTGCGGTTGCGGTCATAGATCTATCCCCTCGGTCTATATGGCGTTACAGACATAGAGGATGGTACCCGTTGAAGTGGGGTTGAAGTCAAGCACGGCCACTCATTGGGGACAGACTTAAATGAGTGCCGCCAGGGACAGTCCTTGCCAGTCCGGCCGGCGAGCCGGCGGATCGGCAAAGACTGTCCCCAACGACTAGTCATTTAAGAACGTCCCCAATTGCTACTCTTGCACCTTGAGGGCTTCGGCCAGGCCGACGCGCTTGATAGAGCGCGTGTGTAGCAGCGCCACGACCAGGTAGGTCGCAAAGCCAATGCCGACGCATGCAGCCATGGACCAAGCGGGCACGTAGATCTCGATATTGCCGTTGTAGGCGAGCAGCATCGAGCGGAAGATGGCCGTGAGCGAGCCAATAATGACCGGCAGGCTCAGCACGAGCGACGCCGCCACGCACAGCGTGATCGAGCGGATGTACAGATGCGAGATCTCACTATCGCGATAGCCAAAGACTTTCATGTAGCTGATCGAACGGGCGCTGTGGTCGATCACCGCTTTGGTCAGCAGGTACATAAACAGCAGGAAGATAAACACCGCGAGCCCGATCATCATTCCGATCATTTTGCTCATCATGCCGATGAACTGGTCACCCACGGCGCGCATGTCGTCGGGCGTGGTGTCGCCGGCAAAGTAACGAGCATCGAGGTCGAGCTTCTCGTCGCTCACATAGCCGTTAAAGTAGGCGGCGTCGTTGTCGAACAGCTCGTTAAAGTCGTCGATACTCATATAGATATTCATGTCCGACTTGGAGCCCCAGGCACAGTCCTTGCCCGCGTACTCAAGGGAATAATGCTCGCCCTCGTACTTGTCGCTGAGCGTGACCTTCTGGCCCTCGCTCCAGCCAAACTTGTCGAGCAGGCCGCCGCCAAAGACAACGCGCCCATCGCCGACGTCGAGGCCCTTCCAGTAGCGCGAATCGGACGAGATGCCGTAGACAGAAATCGTCTCCTCGCCATTACCGTCGCCACGGTCGTACTGCAGCTGGTAAACGGCATATTTCTCGGCCTGCGCGATTGCGCCCGCGCCGTTGTCGGTCGTATTGACCGGGTGGATATCGTCGTTGTCAGTGTCGATCTTAGAGGCCTTGTCGATCAGGTCGATAGCCTCATCGCGGTTGCAGCCGAGGGCATCGGCAAGATCGTCAAGGCGCGCGTAGAGCGCATCCTTCTTGTCCTGGACCTTGGCAAGCGCATCCTGCGCTGCGGTCAGGCTCTCGGCAGACGGAGATGCGGTCGCGGCATCGGCTGCCGTCTGCGCCGCATCGGCCGCGCCGTCAAGCTCGTCATCGGCATCCTGGGCGGCAGAAAGCAGCGCGCCGTCAACCGACTGCAAGCGCTCGAGTGCCGACCACTGCTCGCGCTCCTCGGCAGTGCCCTCGAGCTCCAGCGGCGCCTTGAGTGTGTACTGATGCTCGGCGACCAGGCTCGTCTCGAGGTTGTCCGCGTAGTGCGTCATCGTGGGCAGAATCGCCAGGCCAAAGAGCAAAAGCAGCGACCCAAACGCGATGCCCACGAAGAGCGTGGCGAAGTTGCCCAGGTTGCGCAGGAAGACGCGCAGGCGGAAGCGGGAGACAAAGCCCATGCGTTCCGGCAGCTGCAGACCGCGCTTGGTACCCGACTTGCCACTCGCCTCGTGACGAAGGAACTGCAGCGGCGTCTTGCCCATTTTGCGGAGCAGACCCACCAGCGTGATGAGGACGAGCGCGGCGGCGGGGACCACAGCGCACTTCACAAAGATCTCCCAGCTCCAGTACACCTGGAAGGGTGGCAGGCTGTACGAGCCGTAGTAGAGACCGCGCATGGGCTCGGTAAAGAACGCAACGCCGAGCGCGGTGCCCAAAAGTGCCGCGAGCACGCCCACGATGGCGGGAAGTGCCAGGTAGTGCAGCACGATCTCGCGACGGCGATAGCCGCTGGCGAGCAGCGTGCCGATGATGGCGCTCTCCTCCTCGATGGTGGCGTCGGTAAGGACCACAAAGACGAACGCCATGATCACGATGATGATGTCGAGCAACGTCATCCACATCATGGAGTCGCCGTCCACGTCGTCGCGCGCATAGCCAATGCCCTGATTGGAATCGGCATCGATCAGATCGTCCACGCGCGCATCGGCATCGGTCAGCGCCTCGACCATATCCTGCTCCGCATCGATGCGATCCGCGGTGGGGAGATCGCGGTCGGTAAAGGTAAAGGAGTAGGTGTAGGCAGGCGCGCCGCCGGCATCCTCGAGCGCGGTAAAGCCGGCGTCGGTGACCTCGGCCACGCCGTACGTGATGGTGTTCACCGTGAAGTCCGAATTGTTGAGGAACAGCGCCTGGCTATCGGGCTGGGTCATAATGCCGCAGATGGTGTAGGTGCGACCCTCGAGCTCGACCCTATCGCCCACGGCGAGGTCGTTGTTGGTGGCAAAAACGCGGTCGATGGCCACCTCGTCGTCCACCTTGGGCTGCCTGCCCTCACAGTAGGACGCGATATCGACCTTGGTGCGGTGCGCATAGGTGCGCAGGGTGCGCTTGGTGCCGTCGTCGCCAGCCGCCTTTTTGATGATGGCGTCGATGGAGAAATTCTTGTAGAGCGTGACGCCGCCGACGTCGTCGGCTGCATCCTCGGCTGCCTTGAGCTGGTCTTTGGTGGCCTCGAAGGAGGTGGTCACGCGGCCGTCCTCGATCGTGTACGCATCGCGCATGTCGTCGATAAGGCAACCGATGGAATGCGCCGCGAGCAAAAAGCCCGAGGTAAGGGCGATACTTCCGCACATAAGCAAAAAGATGCCCAAGTACTTACCGACATTGCGGCGCAGCTCGCGCGGGAGACGTTTTGCGAGAGGTGTCATGGCGCCGCCTACCAATCGAGCTCGGCGGCGGGCACGGGATCGGCGTTGAGCTCGTCCTCGACAATGCGACCGTCGCGCAGGCGCAGCACGCGGTTGGCCATGCGGGCGATGGCGGCGTTGTGGGTGACGATGATGATGGTGCAGCCGTAGGCGCGGTTGACGTCCTCCATGAGCTGCAGGATTTCCTTGGATGTCTTGTAGTCGAGCGCGCCCGTGGGCTCGTCGCACAGCAAGAGGCCCGGATTTTTGACGAGCGCGCGGCCGATGGCGCAGCGCTGCTGCTGGCCGCCCGAAACCTGACGCGGAAACTTGTTACGGTGCTCGTAGAGGCCCAGCGAGCGCAGCAGGTCGTCAATGTTGAGCGGGTTTTTGGACAGGTGCGCCGTGACCTCGATGTTTTCCTTGATGGTAAGGTCGGGCACCAGGTTGTAGAACTGAAAGACAAAACCCAGCTCGCGGCGGCGGTACTCGCCCAGATCGGCAGGCTTGAGCACGGTGAGGTCGCAGCCGTCCACCATGATGGAGCCGCCGTCGGCATCCTCTAGGCCGCCGATCAGGTTGAGAAAGGTCGACTTACCCGAGCCCGAGGGCCCCAGCATGACGCAGATCTCGCCGCGGTTGATGGACGTGTCGATGCCGTCGAGCACCGTCAGGCGTGCATCACCGTCGCCATAGTGTTTCTTGAGCCCTTTGACCTGGACATAGGCTTGCTTTGTCGCCATGCTATCCCCCGTTGTTAGCCTTCTGCTACTTTTCTAGGCTAATAGTAAACCCCGGCGAACTATTTTTAAGCGACGTGCGCGAACTATTTTCCAACCTATTCATTGGGGACAGACTTAAATGAGTGAAATCGCTCATTTAAGTCTGTCCCCAATGAGTGGTCCCCAAGTGCCGACATATTGGGACAATCCCTGCCAGCCCTGCCGGCGAATCGGCAAAGACTGTCCCCAATGACTAGGCGGCTAGGCGTGGGATTTGGCGCGTGCGAGGGCTAGGCCTACGGCGGCGATGGCGGCGGCGAAGAGCACCGTGACGCCTAGGTCGCAGGCGATGTCGCCCAGCACGGCAGACGTCAGGTCCGCGGCGAGCGCCTTGCCGGTCGCGTCGTTCACCCAATACGTCGGCACAAAGTGCGCCACCGTCTGCACGGCCGAGCCCATGAGCGACAGCGGCATCCAGGCGCCGCCCAAAAACGTCATGAGCATGCCGAGCAGGTTGCCCACACCGTTGAGCAGCTCCTCGCGCGCGCCCAGGCTCGACAGCGTAAAGCCAACGGCCAGCGGCGTGCACGCCAGGGCAAACGTTGCCGCCAGCGCCAGGCACACGCGACCCACGCCGACCTCGGCAACCGCGCTGGCAAAGCCCACGACGCCCATCATGCTCGACACGAGCCAGATGCAGACGGTGAGCACGGCGGCGGCCGCGAACACAGCGAGCGAACGCTGGCGCTCAGAGACCGGGCTGGCATGCATGCGGCGCACGCGCTCGGGCTCGTTCATGCCCGAGAACACCAGTCCCACCGACACGATGACCGACGAGATGATCGCGTACGCGCCAAAGTTGAAGTACGACTCGAGCGTGGTAGCAGCAGTCGAGTCGACCTTGACCTGCTCGATCTGGACCTCCGCGCGCTTTGCGGCCGCGTGCTCGGCGGCCCTTGCGACGTCGCCGTTGGAGGCAGCGGGTTCAAGCGCCGCCGCGGCGCCCGCGAGCGAGATCCAGCGCGAGGCCTCGGCAGACGAGAGCGCCGCCGCCATGGTGCCGGAACCGTAGGTCACGTCGAGCTTGGGCAGGGCCTCCCCCGCACGGGCGGCTGCAACAAGATCGTCCTCAAACCCCTCCGGGATAAAGAACACGCAATCGGCACTGCCCTTGGCGCTGTTGCTCTTGGAGAGCGCATCGGCAAGGTCGTACGCGTCGTCGCCGATGCCCGTGACCAGGTCAAAGCGTGAGCCCAGGTGCTTGGTAAGCGCCCGCGAAAGGTCGCTATTGTCGCGGTCGACCACGATCACGTTGGTGTCGTAGGGCTTGTACTCGGTAAGCTGCGACGAGTTCCAGCTCACCGAGGCCGCGATGAATACGCCCATGAGCGAGATGAACACCGTATAGATGAGCAGGTAGAACGGGTGCGCCAGCGCCATGCGAAGCGCGGTCTTAAAGGTGCTCATAGCGGCTCCTTCCAAAGATCAGCGTAGCGGCGACGACAAACACCAGGGTCATCAGGACGAGCGCGCCGGCGCGGACGGCGAAGGGCCCCAGATCCTCAAAGAAATACAGGCGGTTGAACATGTCGCAGATGAGCTTGACGGGGTTGAGCCAGCACTCGGCCGGGCAGGCGCGGGCGACATCGTCGGCAAGCGCCATCGCCGGCTCGCCGTAGAGTCCGGCGAACAGGGCGCACGTGGTAGCGAAGCCCGTGAGGATACCGTACTTGGACGCCTTGCCGCCCTTAACGGGAAGCGTGCCCGCAAAGAGCCCCAGGCCCGTGGCGGCAAGCGCGGATGCAGCACCGCCCAGCAGACACAGCCCCTCGCGCCCACCAAAGTCGACGCCAACGACTAGACGCACGTAGCCAATCGCGATTGTCATCGAGGCAAATGAGACCAGCCACGAGCCGACAAAGATGCCGGCCAGCGACGCCGTCTTGGAAAGGCCGCCCACGCAGCGGCGCGCACCAAGGCCCGACAGATTGGGCTGCAAATCGACGACGCTCAAAGCGGCAAACTCGGCAGACATCATCGCGACCAGACCAAAGAGCGCGTAGTAGTAGATGACCGTGCCATCGGGCGTGGCACGAGTCAGGCTCATGCGGCGGGTTCCGCCCTCGAGCGACAGGGCGTGCGCAACCGCCGCCGGATCGGCGAGCGCCGCCGGGTTGTCCTGGGCAATCTGGCGCATGAGCTCGACATTTTGCGTATACGAGCTTGCCACCGTTTCAAGGATGCTGCGGTCGGTGAGCACCGACGAGGCGCGCGAGCTGTCGTAACTCGACAGCAGCGTGAGCCTGGGCGTGCCCGCGGCATCAACCGTATAGATGCCCGCGACCTCGCCGGCCTTGAGCGCTTTGCGCGCGACAGCCAAGTCTTCGTACTCGCTCACATCGAGCAGCTGATCGTCGCCTGCCTTGGCAAGCGAAGCTGCCACATCCTTAAAGGTCGAGGCATCCCAGGCCTCGTCCGCCACGACGGCAACCGGCACCGGGTCGACCGTGCCGTCGGAGCTGAGGTTCGCAAACATAAACATGAACATCGTGGAAAGCGCGATAGGAAAGAGAGCGCCCCAGACCCACGTGCTCGGCCGGCGCAGCAGCGTCTTGACCGTGGTGATGATGGTGTTGAACATGGCCGCCCCCTAGTCGCGCAGCTCGCGGCCGGTGATCTCGAGGAACACGTCGTTGAGAGTCGGCGGCTCGCTCCACACGCGGCCGAGCGCCACGTCGGCAGCACGCAGCGTGTCGAGGATGTCGACCAGATTGTGCGGGCTCGCCTCGCAGGTGCAGACGAGCTCGCCGCCGGACAGCTCGACCGAAAGCACGTGCTCGAGGGCGCGCAGTCGCTCGACCGTGGCGGCCTCGACGGCACCGACCTCAACAGTCACGCGCTCGCCCATCTGGATCATGCGCTTAAGCTCGTCGTTGGTGCCCTGCGCCAGCACGCGGCCGCCGTCCATGATCATGATGCGGCTGCAGATCTGCTCGACCTCCTCCATGTAATGGCTGGTATACACCACCGTAGCGCCCTCGTCGCGCAGGCGGCAGATGCCCTCCAGGATGGCGTTGCGGCTCTGGGGGTCGACCGCCACCGTGGGCTCGTCAAAGAAGATGAGCTCGGGCTTGTGTGCGATGCCGCAGGCAATGTTGAGGCGGCGCGCCAGTCCGCCCGAAAGCTTGCCGGGACGAAACTTGGTAAAGTCGCCCAGCCCGACAAAGTCGATCGCCTCGTCCACCAGCGCGCGGCGGCGCTTGCGGTCGTTAACGTAGAGGCTGCAGAAATAGTCGATGTTCTCGCGCACCGTGAGCTCGTCAAACACCGCCACCTGCTGCGGCACCACGCCGATGCGGCGCTTGAGGTCGTAGCGGGCGGGCGTCATGGGCTCGCCGAACAGCTCGATGGTGCCTTTGTCGTAGGCGAGCAGCTGCAGGATACAGTTGATGGACGTGGTCTTGCCCGAGCCGTTGGGGCCCAGCAGGCCAAAGATCTCGCCGGGGGCGATGCTCAGGTTAAAGTGGTCGAGCGCAATAAGATCGTCATAGCGCTTGACGAGGTTTTCGACATGGACGATGTCTGTCATGAGGCGGCCCTTCTGTTGGTCGTGGCCCGGTACGATTTCATCATCGCAGGAGCGGGCGGCGCGCACCAGTGAGCTTTGTCACGAGTGAGGGGGGGCGGAGGCGAAACCCCCGCTCGCGCGAGCGATCGACGCCGATTTGCCGCGCGGGAGGAATGTCACGGTTGCCCCGGGCGGCCCCTCCACCACGCGCGGCTTCGCGTACAATACCCGTATGAACAGGCTTTTCGACAAATCGATTGTGCTGGCGTGCTGTATCGCAGCCGCTCTGGGCCTTGCTGTGGACGCTCGCCTGGTCGCGGCGTTTTGCCTTGGCGTTATTGCCACCTCGCTGGCTGAGCTCGCGCAGGGGAAAAGCGCCCGGCGCGCGAGCGAGACCGCGAGCTGCGCTTACATCATCGCGGCTGTCTTCGTGCCGCCGTTTGTGCCGTTTGCGCCTCTCGCCCTCTATGACATCGCGCGGCGGGTGCGCCGTGAGCACGCCTGGGCCGCGCTGGGCATTGGCGCCACCTTTGTCTTTGCGCTTGTCGCGGACCTTCGCACCGACGCGCTCACCGCCCGAACGCTCCTGCTGACTGCCATCCTTTCGGTTGCCGCTACCTTGCTATCGCTGCGCACCGCCCAGTTGGAACGCGAGCAGCAGCGCATGCGCCGCACCCGCGACGAGCTGCAGGAACGAGCCCTCGCGCTCGAAGCGCGCAACCGCGATCTTGCCGATCGCCAGGACTACGAAGTCGAGCTCGCGACGCTCGCCGAACGCGCCCGCATCGCGCGCGAGATCCACGATAACGTCGGGCACCAGCTCACGCGTACCTCGCTGCAGACCGAGGCCCTGTGCATAGTCCACGCCGATGAACCCGGCGTCGCCGCCGATTTCGCCGACGTCAAGCACACCGTTGACGAGGCGCTCCAGCTTGTGCGCACCAGCGTCCACGCGCTCAACGACAACGCCGTCGATCTTTCCGTGCAGCTCGAACGCATTGTTGAAGGCGCACGCTCGGACGGCGGCCCGCAGATTGAGCTTGAAGTTATGACCGAACATGCGCCCGCAAACGTCGCCAACTGCTTTGCGGCGGTCCTGCGCGAGGCGCTATCCAACACCATGCGCCACGCCCGCGCGCAAAACGTTGCTGTGCGATGCATGGAGCATCCATCGTTTTACCAGCTCATCGTTACCGACGATGGCATGGGCGGGACCCAGACGGGCGGTCGCGGCGCCGCCGAGGGCATGGGGCTCGGCTCCATGCGCGAGCGCGTCGAGGCGCTTGGCGGCACCTTCACCGCCGGCCCGCGCGCCGGCGTCGGCGGCTGGCGCGTGTTTGCCACCGTCCCCAAACAGCAAGGAGATGAGGCCCGATGAGGCTCATTGTTGTCGACGACGACCGCCTAGTGGTCGATTCGCTCAAGATTATCCTGGGCGCCCAGCCGCAGATCGAGGTAGTGGGCACCGGCGCCAACGGCAACGACGCGGTTTCGCTCTATGCCGAACACGCACCCGATATTGCACTGCTCGACATTCAGATGCCGGGACGCGACGGCCTATCGGCGGCGCGCGAGATCCTCGAGCGCGACCCTGCGGCGCGCGTGGTGTTTCTGACAACATTCTCGGATGACGAGTACATTGTGTCGGCGCTCAAGCTGGGCGCCCGCGGCTACCTGATCAAAACCGATGTCGCCGCTATTCCACCGGCGTTGGCGCAGGTCATGGACGGCAAACGCGTGCTCGAGGGCAAGGCGATCGAGGACATCGATTTTGACGGGACAGGCGCCGATGCCAGCACGCCTCGCCGACCCGCCGCCTTTGCCAGCCTGACCGACCGTGAGTTCGAAGTCGCCGAGCTCATCGCCCGCGGCCTCGATAACAAGGAGATTGCCGCCGCCGCTTACATGGGCGAAGGCACGGTGCGCAACCACATCAGCTCGATCCTTGCCAAAATGGGCCTACGCAACCGCACGCAGATCGCCATCGCCTCCCTGCGAGGGTAATTACCCAACAACCGACCACCCCGGCATAGCAAAATGGCTGCTATCGATTTAATGCCATTTCAAAACTATGTCGGTTTACTACGATGAATCGCCCACCTTCGACCACGGCAAATTGCGCGCTTCCAAAACCGCAGGTAGAACGCTTGCGATATTTAGAAAAATGCAGTCATGGTCGGGAATGTCGAGTTCATCGTAGTAAACCGGCATATTTTTGTTCGGGCGGCCCTGCACGAGCGCCTCCGCAAGCCTCGCGAGACCAAAATGATCCGTTTTCCTCCGTTCCCAAGGGATCAGCTGGAACCGCTCGCCACGAAACCTGCCCATCTACTACGTTTGACTCGATACCCCCGACCATACCCCCGTTTTCCGGAAAACCGCAGGCGTTCTACCTGCAGTTTTGCTTTTGCGTTTTTCGCCATGGTTGAGGGTAGCGGCTTAAACGTAGTAGATGGGCCCATTTCGTGGCAGGCGGGTCATTTTCGGGCTGGACGGGTCGCGCGGCGGCCCACCCGCGCGTTCACGCGCGGGGCCGG